>NZ_MUHX01000030.1 GCF_002007215.1 Pyramidobacter sp. C12-8
TCCGCGAAGGCGGCCACACCGTCGGCGCCGGCGTCGTCTCCCAGATCCTCGAGTAGATCTCCCTGGGCCTTTTATAAGGAAAGGACTTTGAAAGAAAAAATCCTCCTGCTCTGGCGGCGGGAGGATTTTTCCCGGAATTTTTTTTCACTGAGAGGAGGTGCACGTCATGGCAGACGAGATCGGCCTTACATGCACTGAATGCAAGAACCGCAACTACGTGACCTTCATCAACAAGAAGAACATGAACGGCAAACTTCAGCTGAACAAGTACTGCAAGCACTGCAGAAAACACACCTTGCACAAAGAGAGCAAGTAGTGTATAATCCCTGATTGTCGCAGGTCCGTAGCTCCAATTGGTAGAGCGTCGGTCTCCAAAACCGAGGGTTGAAGGTTCGAATCCTTCCGGGCCTGCCATTATGTTGTGACCAAAACAAAAAGAATAGGGGGCCAAGGTTGTGGATAAGCTCAAAAGCACGCTCCGCGAAGCGCGCGCCGAACTCAACAAGATCACTTGGCCTGGCAAACAGCAAGTCTGGTATTCTACTCTGGTCGTGATCTTTGTAACGCTCCTTGTGGCGACGTATCTCGGAATCGTCGATCTGGTCCTGACGGGAGTTTTTTCAAAGATTCTTGGATAGGATCTTTTTGCCGGGCATCCAATTCCATTGCAGGGAGGTTCAGGGGGCCGATGTTTTTCGGGTCCCTTTTTTACTATGACCGAAAAAAAACATGAATGGTTCACTGTCCAGACCTATTCTGGATATGAAAACAAGGTCAAAGCCAACCTGGATCAGCGGATTGCTTCGATGGGCATGGAGAACAAGATCTTCCGCGTTCTCGTGCCGACGGAAGAACGAGTCGTTGTCAAGGATGGAAAGTCGCGACGCATTTCCCACAAGCTCTTCCCCAGTTACGTGCTGGTGGAGATGATCATGGACGAGCAGTCGTGGTATGTCGTGCGTCATACGCCCGGCGTGACGGGGTTCATCGGCGCCGGCAACCATCCGCTGCCGATCACCGACAGCGAGATCGACGAGATCCTCGTCAAGATCGGCGAGAAGGAAGCCGCCCCGGCGCCCAAGGTCGAGATCGACTGCGAGATCGGCGACCGCGTCCGCGTGTCGGCCGGTCCCCTCGCCGGCATGGAGGGCCCCGTGACGGAGATCTCGCCCGGCAAGGGCAAGGTAAAATTCAGCGCCAACGTCTTCGGACACGACACTGAGATCGAAGTGGATTATGCAGAGCTGGAAAAGCTCTGATAAATAAGTCCGCCGCCGTCTCTTGTACGATGGGAGCGGGCTTCACTAAATCTGCGCATTAGCGAGAGGAGTCTTTAAGTATGGCAAAGAAAGTCATTGGCGTGGTCAAACTCCAGCTGCCCGCTGGCAAAGCCACACCTGCGCCGCCCGTGGGACCCGCGCTTGGCCAGTACGGTGTGAACATCATGGAGTTCGTGAAGCAGTTCAACGCGAAAACGGCGTCTCAGCCGGGGATGATCATCCCCGCCGTGCTGACCGTTTACGCGGACAGAAGCTTCTCCTTCATCCTCAAGACACCGCCTGCAAGCGTGCTGATTCGTAAGGCTGCGGGAATCGAAAAAGGATCGGGCGCGCCGAACAAGAGCAAAGTCGCGAAGCTGACGATGGCCCAGGTCATGGAGATCGCCAAGGTCAAGCTGCCCGACATGAACGCCAACGACGTGGACGCCGCCGCCGCGATGGTGGCCGGCACCGCCCGTTCGATGGGCGTCGACGTCACCGAGTAGCCGCCGCAAGGCGTACCGTGGAAGGCGAAAGCCGTCATCACCACAAGGAGGAAAAAACAATGGCAAAAATTGGCAAGAGACGCGCCGAGCTTCTCAAGAAGCTGGAGCCCCTCAAGGCGTACGGCCTCGAAGAGGGCATCGAATTGGCCCTTTCGGCCGCGAACGCGAAGTTCGACGAGAGCGTGGAGATCCACGTCCGTCTGAACGTCGATCCCCGTCAGGCGGATCAGCAGGTGCGCAGCACCGTTGGCCTGCCCAACGGCACCGGCAAGACGAAGCGCGTCGTCGTCCTGACTTCCACCGACAAAAACGTGGAAGCTCAGGAAGCGGGCGCCGATTACGTCGGCAGCACCGATCTGGTCGACAAGATCAAGGGCGGCTGGATGGACTTCGAAGCCGTCGTCGCCACGCCGGAAATGATGAAGTTCATCGGCCCTCTCGGCAAGGTGCTCGGCCCCCGCGGGCTGATGCCCAGCGCCAAAGCCGGTACGGTCACGGCCAACGTCGGCTCGACCGTCAAGGAGATCAAGGCCGGCCGCGTCGAGTACCGCGTCGATAAGTTCGGCATCCTGCACAACGCCATCGGCAAGGCCAGCTTCGGCAAGGACAAGATCCTCGAGAACATCAAGGCCTATTACGCCGCGGTGCTCAAGTCCCGCCCCGTCGCCGTCAAGGGCGCTTACGTGAAGTCCCTGACGTTGTCCACGACCATGGGCGTAGGCGTGCGCATCGACGCCGCCGACGCGGAAAAAATCTGCGCGGCTGCCGCCGAATAAGGTTTCGCCCTTCGTCAACCTCTCGCGCAAGCGAGGGGTTGATTTTTTTTATCCCTTCGGGTATAATCCACAACTGTGAACTTAAGACAGTGGGTACCTTCGGGTACAAAGGTTTGCCGCCCACCGAGGTTCGGAATGTAAAACGACTTCATGCTGCGCCGTGCGCGCGTATTGTGGCGTTCAATCTTCCCTGCCTGCGGAGGCGGGGAAGATTTTTATTTGAGGAGGTGAATCGATTTGCCCGCACAGTATAAAGTTGATCAGGTTGCCGAACTGAAAGATCTGTTCAGCGGCGCCGAGGCGATTTTCGTCGCCGAATACCGCGGTCTGACCGTGGCTCAGGCTTCCGCGCTGCGCAAGGCGATCCGCTCTGCCGGCGGCAAGGCGAAAGTGGCCCGTAACCGGCTTGCCGAGATCGCTCTCGACGAAGTGGGACTGGCCAAGGACGTGAAGATGATGAAGGGGCCCAACCTCTACGTCGTCGCCGCCGACAACAGCCCCGCCGTGGCCAAGGCCATCAAGGATTTCAGCGAAGTGAAGGAAAACGCCGCGTTCGTCATCAAGGGCGGCGTGATGGGGAAGGAACTGCTGGACCTCAACAACGTCAAAGCTCTGGCCGCCATGCCCTCCCGCGACGAGCTCATCGCCAAGGCGGTCGGCTCCATCGCCAGCCCGCTCCGCGGCCTCGTTACGGTTCTGTCCGGCCTGCCCCGCGGCCTTGTGACCGCGCTGTCCGCGATCGCCGACAAGAAGAAAGAAGCTGCGTAAAAGCAGCGTGACCGCGCTCCGAGAGCGCACATCCGAGAATCCGGCGGCCTGAGGCCGCCTGAACAAATTTCCCGAGGAGGAAAATTACTATGACCAAAGATGAGATCATTTCCGCGATTGAAAGCATGTCCGTTCTTGACCTGGCCGACCTGGTGAAGGCCCTTGAAGAGAAGTTCGGCGTTTCCGCCGCCGCGCCCGTGATGATGGCCGCGGGCGGCGCCGCTGCCGGCGCTGCCGCTCCCGCCGCCGAGGAGAAGACCGAGTTCGACGTGGTGCTGAAGGAAGTCGGCGCCCAGAAACTCCAGGTCATCAAGGTCGTCCGCGAAGTCACCGGCCTTGGCCTCAAGGACGCCAAGGACTTTGTCGAGAACCCCGGCAAACCGATCAAGGAAGGCCTGTCCAAGGAAGACGCCGAAGCTCTCGTCAAGCAGTTCGAGGGTACCGGCGCGACCGTCGTGCTTGCTTAATCGCCCGATACGAAAAAATGTGCCTGAAAAAGGGGATCCCGTCGCTGGCGGGATCCCCTTTTTTTTGTTATGATGCGGGCGAGACGGCGAGGAGGAATGGTCATGACACCGGTAATCGACGTGCACGTCCACGTGTATCCCGAACAGTTCGTCAGGGATCAGGAGTTGATTTCGAAAAGGGAGCCGCATTTCGATCTGCTCACGCACAACAGGGTCCATAAATGGGGCACGGCGGATCAGCTGATCCGCCGCATGGACGAGACGGGCGTCGAGCAGTCGTGGATCTTCGGCTTCGCGTTCCGCGATCCCGGGCTGTGCGCGATCTGCAACGACTACGTGATCGACGCCGTGCGGCGTTATCCGGGGCGGTTGAAGGGCTTCGCCTCGGTCTCGCCGCTGACGCGGGGGTTTACCGCCGAGGCGGAGCGCTGCGCCGACGCCGGGCTGATCGGCATCGGCGAGCTGTTTCCGCAGGGGCAGAACTTCGATCTCGGCGACCGGCGCCAGACGTGGCGGCTGGCCGCCGTGCTGGAGGAGCGCCGGCTGCTGCTCAACGTGCATACGGCCGAGCCGGTGGGGCACGACTACGACGGCAAGGGCAACGTCGGGCCCAAGGAAGCCGCGGCGTTCTGCCTGAACCATCCCGGCGTCAGGGTGATCTTCGCCCACTTCGGCGGCGGCCTCTGGCTGTACGAGACCATGCCGGAGATGAAACTTGCGCTCAAAAACGCCCGGTACGACACGGCCGCCTGGCCGTTCCTGTACGACGCGCGCGTGCTCGCCGCGGCGAAGGCCGCTGGCGCGCTGGACAAGATGCTGTACGGCACCGACTGGCCGATCCTGGACCGCGAGCGCTTCGCGTCGCGGCTGCGGGGTTGCGGCCTGGACGAGCGGGAAAAAGAGGCGTTCATGGGCGGCGCGGCGGCGCGTCTGCTGGCTGAAAGAGAGCGCTGAGCGGCGCTCGGGCGGCGCGGGGTTTTTGCGAAACCGAACTTGACAGGTCCAAAGCATGATGATAGAATCTTCCTCGTGCTAGCGAGGCGGCATACAGGGGCGGTTAGCTCAGCGGAAGAGCGCCTGCCTTACAAGCAGGTGGTCACAGGTTCGATCCCTGTATCGCCCACCATCCAATAGGGGTTGTAGCTCAGTCGGTTAGAGCGTCGGCCTGTCACGCCGAAGGTCGAGAGTTCGAGTCTCTTCAGCCCCGCCATTGCACGGCGAGATAGCTCAGTTGGTAGAGCAGGGGACTGAAAATCCCCGTGTCCCCAGTCCGATTCTGGGTCTCGCCACCATCCGATGCGGAAGTAGCTCAGGGGTAGAGCACAACCTTGCCAAGGTTGGGGTCGCGGGTTCAAATCCCGTCTTCCGCTCCATTTTGACGTTAAGAGACCGGCGGCATAGCCAAGTGGTAAGGCAGAGGACTGCAAATCCTTTATCCCCAGTTCGAATCTGGGTGCCGCCTCCATAAAATTCCTCGATAGCTCAGTCGGCAGAGCGGGTGACTGTTAATCACTAGGTCGCAGGTTCAAGTCCTGCTCGAGGAGCCAGAATGTTCACGGGCTTTCAGCATAGTCGCGCTGAAAGCCCGTTTTTTTGTTTTTGGCGGCGTGAATGCGGGCGAAAGCCGGCCGGCTTCCGTCCACATTTTATCGCGCCGCCGCCCTTCGCTTTTCGAAAAGAACGCCGCTCTTGACAGGCCAACGGCTTTAAACTAGAATTCCTGATAGGAATAAACACAATGAATACAGAACGGGAAGAATTGACTCAGGAATGGTCGGGCTTCGAGAGCGAACTGCGGCGGACGATCGGCGAAAAGAAGGGGTATCGGCATCGCTCCGGCCGCCGGCAGAAATACGATCGAAGCGGCGTTGGTTCGTAAAAAAATCGCTGCCGACGATGCGGCAGGCATCCGGAAAAAGGACGCCTGCCGCATTGTGGCGGCTGATTGAAAAGAGGGAAGAACGCATGTTTTTTCAGTTCGACTATTTTTTACGGATGTTCACGATTATCTTCTCGGGATTCAAAGACACGGTTTCGATGGCGTTCGTCCCGCTCGTTTTCGCGGTGCTGCTCGGCTTTGTCCTGGCGGCGTCGCGATACTGCAACATTCCCGCGCTGAAGCGGTTTTCCGTCGAGCTCGCGTCGCTTTTCCGCAGCGCGCCGAGAGTGCGCAAATTCGTGGGGTCCGTGGCGTGAGGGCGTTAGTGTCAAGCGCAGCGCAAATGCCGGATCGCTTCCGCCGGGGCACGGGGCCTGACGGCGTGGACCGCGATTTCGTCGAGACTGCGGCGCGGCTCAGAAAAGAGCTTTACGAAGAATACGGCGCCTTTTACTACGTGCCGATGGCGGAATCCCGAGCCGTGCAGCTTCCCGTCTCCGTGGGGTGCAGCTATGGCCGCTGCCTCTTCTGCGACCTGAATCACGGGCTGGCCTACCGGGAGCTTTCCTGCCCGGAGATACGGGACAAGGTCGGGAAATTGCGTTTTCTCCACAAATACGACCGCCGGCCCGTGCGGCGCTGTCTTTTGTCTGGAGGGAACCCGTTTTGTTTGCCCGCGGAGAAACTGCTGTGGATCGCCGGGGAGCTGCGCGGCGCCTTTCCCGAGTGCGAGTCCGTCTCCTGCTTCGCACGGGCGGACGACGTGATGAAAAAGTCGGCGGAGGAACTTGAGATCCTGCGCGCGGCCGGATACGACCGCCTGTGCCTGGGGATCGAGTCGGGGTCGGAGCGGGTGCTCCGCTATCACGAGAAGGGCGTGGGGCGCGCCGGGAACGCCGAGGCCATGAGGAAGCTCGACGCCGCCGGGATAAGCTATTCAGTCTACGTCATCCTGGGGCTGGGGGGACGGGCTCTTTCCGACGAGCACATCGCCGAGACGGCAAGCCTGCTGAACGGAGCGCATCCCTTCGAGCTGACGGTGGTGAACCTGGTACTGTTCAGGGGAGCCCGTCTGGCGGAGCGCGTGCGCGCGGGCGAGTTCAAGCGGCTTCGGCCGCTCGAGGCTCTGGGCGAGGGGCGGCGTCTTCTCTCGCTGCTGGAGATACCGACCGTCTACGACGGGACCCACAAGACCAACGCCTTTCCGCTGAAAGGGCGTCTGCCGGAGCACAAAGCGCTCCTGCTGCGCCGGATGGACTGGGCCATCGAGCGTCTGAGCCGCGGGAACGTGCAGGAATACGAGATGCGAAGATGGCGCAACTGGTTCACGGAGTAACGCCCCGCATCGGGAAAAAATCGGCGTCTGCCGCGAACGTGAGGAAAAAACGCGCCGGTTCCGTTTTAATGAAATCCGGAAATCCGAATCACTTCAATCGGCGGGGTTCTTGAGGTCGCCCCGCCCGCGCCGCCTTCCGCAGGCGCCGTTTCATCGCCGCTGTTTTTTCGTCGTATTCTCGCAATGTGCTGAATTATGAAAAAAATGCCCCTCAAAACGTGGCACATGTGCTATAATGCCGCTAACTTTTCAGGAAAACGGCGAGACGGAATTTTTCGCCTGTTCTGAAGATCTTGTCGTTTGAGGAGTGAAGGGTATGGAACGAGAGAGTTTCAAGTCGCGGATCGGTTTCATCCTGGTCAGCGCCGGGTGCGCGATCGGCATCGGCAACGTGTGGAAGTATCCCTGGCTGGTGGGGCAGAACGGCGGCGGCATTTTCGTGCTGTTCTACCTGCTGTTTTTGATCTGTATGGGCATTCCCGTGCTGACGATGGAGCTGGCGGTGGGACGCGGCAGCCGCAAGAGCGCCGTCAAGGGCTACGAGACGCTGGAGCCGGCCGGCAGCAAATGGCACGTACACGGCTGGTTCTGCGTGGCGGGCAACTATCTGCTGATGATGTACTACACGACGGTTTCCGGCTGGATGCTGTCGTACTTCTTCAAGTTCACCTTCGGCACGTTCGACGGCATGGCGGCCGAGAAGGTGAACGGCGTCTTCGGCGGCATGCTCGGCAATCCCGAGGAGATGGCGCTGTGCATGGCGCTGACGGTGATCGGCGGCTTTCTGGTCTGTTCCATGGGGATGCAGAAGGGGCTGGAGAAGGTCACCAAGTGGATGATGCTCGGCCTGCTGGCGCTGATCGTGGTGCTGGCGGTGCACAGTCTGCTGCTGCCGGGGGCTGGGGAAGGGGCGCGCTTTTATCTGTTGCCCAGCGTGGAGCGCATGAAGGCTTCCGGGCTCGGCTCCGTGATCATGGCGGCCATGAACCAGTCGTTCTTCACGCTCAGCCTCGGCATCGCCTCGATGGAGATCTTCGGCAGCTACATGTCGGATCAGTTCACGCTGACCGGCGAGGCCGTGCGCATCGTCGCGCTCGACACCTTCGTGGCGTTCATGGCCGGACTGATCATCTTTCCCGCCTGCTTCAGCTTCGGCGTGCAGCCCGACGCCGGCCCGTCGCTGATCTTCCTCACGCTGCCCAAGGTCTTCATCAACATGGAGGCGGGCCGTTTGTGGGGCTCGCTGTTCTTCCTGTTCATGACCTTCGCCAGCTTCTCGACGGTGATCACCGTGTTCGAAAACATCCTGGCCGCCTGCATGGACAACTTCGGCTGGTCGCGTACCAAGTCCGTGTGGTTTAACTGCGCCTTCGTGCTCGTGACCAGCGTGCCCTGCGTGCTGGGCTACAATCTGTGGAGCGACGTGCGCATCCTCGGTTCGCGCGACGTGCTCGACAGCGAAGACTTTGTCGTCAGCAATCTGCTGCTGCCGCTGGGGTCGCTGATCTATCTGCTGTTCTGCGTGACGAAATGGGGCTGGGGCTTCGACAAATACCTGGCGGAGTGCAACAAGGGCGTGGGCATCAAGATGAGCCGCCGCTTCAAGCCATATTTTCAGTTCGTGCTGCCGCTGCTGATCCTGGCGATCCTGATCCAGGGGCTGATGTAACAAACAAAGAGGACTTCCCGCACACGGGAAGTCCTCTTGATGTTTCTTGAGATTTATCTTTGTACGGCGGCGCGGAATTTCTGCTTCCGGCTCTTCGGAGTTTCGGGAAGCGTCATGGCGAGAAGTCGGGCATCAAGCAGCGGCGTGATGTAACGCTGCGTGACGTAGAACACGGTTTTTATGCCTAAAAAATCGGCGATCTCGCGACGGGTACGCGGGATCCGGCAGAATTCGAGCAGGCGCGCCGCGCTGTCGGGCAGTTCGTCTACGCCGACAGGCCGATCGTTCCGGCTGCGGTTGTAGAACGTGACGACGAATTCGTTGCGGCGATTTTCGAAAACCGGCTCGGGCAGCCCCATGGCCGCCATTTCGCGGCACATGGTGGGGATGCCGGAATAACGATTTTCGGCCTGCGTCAGCGTCTCGGCCATGACTGCCAGCGTGGAGTTGCGCAGATCGGGCCGACCCTGTCCCAGCTGTTCGACGGTCATGCGGCCATAGAGCGCGCCGGGGCTGTGGATTTCGAGCCGATCGGTGAAAAAGTCGATCTGTATGGGCGTCCCTTCGGTATGGAGGCTGTAGTCGCGGTGGATCAGCGCGTTGAGGATGGCTTCGCGGATCGCGATGAGCGGGTATTCTGGGACGTCGCGCCGTTCTCCTGTCTGCGCGTCGACGACGGTCCGCACCTTCATGTTGCGGCTGCAGAAAGCGAGAGCTTCTTCCGCCATGGCGGACAGAGACCCTTCGATCCTTTTATTGTCGATGAAACGGGCGCGCCCGGCGTCGACGTCGCCGATGCGCGTACCGGGAACGACCACAGCGGTGATCGCCAGTTGAGGGAAGAATCCCTGCGGATACAGGCCGAACGTCATCACGGCGGCCAGAGTGAGAGCTCCGCCACGGGTGATGTTCAGCATTTCATAGGCCTGCGCTTCGGAAAGCTGGCTGAAGCCGGGACGTTCAAAACGCTTTTGTGAAAGATATCGATGGAGTTGGTTTTGATCCAGCATCTGCAACGTGGCGCGTTCGACGGGGCGTTCGTCGTCATGCAGACGGCGGCGGAACGCTTCGTAGCTGTACAGTTCGTAGTCCGTCATCGGCAGGTCTGCGTCGCCGACGCTGTCTTGATTGGAGAAGCTGGACAGCGTGCCGTACAGTTTTTGCGGACAGCCGTCGTGAGCTGCCTTGACCTCGATGGTCCGGGATTCCGCCTTTTGTTGGCGGAGCGACTGGATCAGCTGGACTAATTCTTCGCTTAACATGAAACGTCACCTCCCGATGAACACATCATGCCATAAATGAACAAACGAAATCAACGAATAGAAGTGAATAAACAAAGAAAAATTGTGTTTTAGCTGATAGAATCGCCAAATAAACAAACAGATCAGCAAAATTTCAGCAAAAAATATTGCGCTGAAATTTTGCTGATCTGCCGTCTTTTTGCTCATACGACTTCGAGAGATCCGCAAAGCGGGTGGCGCAGGCCGCGCGGCGGTCGGAGATCGTCCCGCGCGACGGAGCCTTCTCGGGAGGCGGCCGCTTTTCATTTTGGCGCGCGTCGGAGGGAAATTCGTCAGCAGATCCGCGGCAGGATCTCGCCGACGGGCATGTCGACGATGCGGGAGCCGCCGAGCCGGGTCTTCATGCCCACGAGCCCGGCGTGTTCCGCCGTGACGGTGCCGATAAGGGCGGCGTCGCGCCCCAGCGGATGGCGGCGGAGCCGCGCGAGCGCGTTTTCAGTTTCTGCCGGGGCGCAGGCGATCAGGGCGCAGCCTTCGCTGGCGAGGTAGAGCGGATCGAAACCGAGGATGTCGCAGATGGCGGCGACGGAGGGATGGAGCGCGAGGCGTTCCTCTTCGATCTCCATGCCGAGGCCCGCGGCTTCGGCCCACTCGCAGAGCACGGTGCCGAGGCCGCCGCGCGTGCAGTCGCGCATGCAGCGCAGGCCCTCGAGCGGCAACAACGGCGCCAGCAGGGGCCAGAGGGCGGCGCAGTCGCTTTCCAGGCCGCCGCGGTCGAGTCCGTAGCGCAGCGCGGCGATGACCGCGCCGTGGCGTCCCGGCGTGGTGGAGAGAATCAGCGCGTCGCCGGGACGCAGGCGGTTCATGCCCAGCGGCCGGGGCGTGACGGCATGGCCGAGGGCGGTGACGTTGAAAAACGCGCCTTCACAGGCGCCGCGAGGCACCACTTTCGTGTCGCCGGCCGCCAGCGTGGCGCCGAGGGCTTCGCACTGCCGGGCCGCGCTCCGCACGAGGCGCAGCAATTCCGCGCGCGGCAGCCCTTCCTCGATGATCATGCCCAGCGTCAGCCACTGCGGCCTGACGCCGCGCATCGCCAGGTCGTTCGTGGCGCCGCAGACGGCCAGGTGCCCCATGTCGCCGCCGGGGAAAAATCGCGGCGAGACCGTGAAGCCGTCGGTGGTGACGGCCAGATTCCCTTCTATAAACGTGCAGTCTTCGCAGCCGCCTTTTTGCCCGTCGCAGGCGGCGAAGTTCTTTATCACGGAGGCGATCAGATCGGCCGTGAGGCGGCCGCCGCTTCCTTCGCCCAACGAGATCAGTTCGCTCATAGTCTTCCTCCCCGGCGGCCGTAACGGTACCACGCGCCGCAGCTTCCTTCCGACGAGACCATGCAGGGGCCGACGGGCTCCTGCGGCGTACAGACCTTTCCAAAAAGAGCGCACTGCGGCGGCGCGAGTCGGCCGCGCAGCACCTCGCCGCAGCGGCAGCCGGGAATGGGCGCGCTGACGGCGGGCGGCAGCTCCAGCTTGGCGCGGGCGTCGCAGCGGGAGTACGGGGCGCGCAGTTTCAGCCCCGACATCCCGATCGTGCCCAGGCCGCGCCAGACGCTGTCGCAGGGCGTGAAACACTCGTCGATCAGCGCCCGGGCGCGCGGATTGCCGTGATCGCGCACGCCGCTCGGATAGGCGTTGACGATGCGCGGCTTCCGGCGCGCGATCTGCGACAGCAGCGCGCACAACGCCAGCAGGATCTGCTCTCCCTCGAAGCCGCCCACGGCGCAGGCGAGGCGGTACTTTTCGGCCAGGATCCCGTAAGGCTCCAGCCCGATGATGCTCGAGACGTGCCCCGGCAGCAGAAAACCCTTCACGCCGGTCCGCGGATCCTGCGCCAGCAGTTCGAGCGCCGGGAGGACCCGCTTATGTTCGACCAGCACGGAAACGTTGCCGACGCCGAGACGCCTCGCTTCTTGAAGAAGCAGGGCCGTCTGCGGCGTCGTCGTCTCGAAGCCGACGGCGAAAAAAACGAACTCCCGCTGCGGCTCGCGCAGAGCCAGCGGGATCACGTCCAAGGCGCTCATGACCACGCGCACGTCGCCGCCGCGGGCCGCCGCTTCGCGCAGCGAGCCGCCTCGTCCCGGCACGCGGATCATGTCGCCGTAGCTGCACAACGCCACGCCGGGCAGCGAAGCCGCCGCGATGGCCTGGTCGACGTCGGCCTGATCGGTGACGCAGACCGGGCAGCCGGGGCCGGAAAGCAGCGCGACGTTTTCCGGCAGCAGCGAGCGCAGGCCGCTGCGGAAGATCGACACCGTATGAGTGCCGCAGACTTCCATCAGCGTGACCGGTCCCGTGCGCCGGGCCAGCTCCGCCAACGTCCGCGCGGCGCTAGAAAGGAAGCTGCCCCGCATCGCCGGCGCCTTCCCGGATTTCGGCCCAGAGCGCTTCCAGTTCCGCGCCGTCGCGTTCGTCGACTTTTTCGATGGCAAAACCGGCATGCACCAGCACGAGATCCCCCACGGCCGGCGCGTCCAGCAGGTCGACGCGGATCGAACGGCGGATCGGGCCGGCCGAAGCGATCGCGCTGCCGTCGCCGCAAAGCTCTTCAATTCTGTGAGGCACTGCGAGACACATCTGTCCGCCCCCTTTTTTTTTCGAAAACCCTTCGTCAATTATACAACGGCGAAACGCTTTCGCCGCACGGCAGTTGCATCCCGCCCGAAACGTTTTTCCAATTTGTTGCATGTTTGAACTTTGAGGCGTTTATATCTTATTCATTTTGCGTCATTGACGTAACCGATTCTGGCGTTAAAATGAAACGGTAAAAGCCGCACGAACTGCGCGGACAAAAACACCTTTCAAGGAGTGGATTCACTATGGCAGTCGAACTTACGAAAGAGACGTATGAAGCGGCGATCGAAGCCAGCAAAAACAAACCCATGTTTATGGATTTCTGGGGCCCCAAGTGCACTCATTGCCTTGCCCTGATGCCCAGCGTCGAAGCTCTCGCCGAGAAGTATGCCGACAAGGTCGATCTGTGCAAGGTCAACATCGCCGGCGGCCGCCGCGTCGCCATGGCCCTCAAGGTCATGAGCCTTCCTTCCTTCCTGTTCTTCAAGAACGGCGCCGAAGTGGCCCGTCTCAGCGGTGACACGGTCACCATCGAGCAGATCGAAGAGAACGTCAAGAAGCTCTGCGAATAACCTCGCCCAACGAAAAAGCCCGCGCGTTTCGCGCGGGCTTTTTGCATCGGACGCCGCGTGAGTTCCGGAGCGGAAATCGGCGCGGGGAGGAGGGCGCGGCGGGATGTTTTTTGTCGTGAATGGGTTTGTATTTTTAAATGAAAAATAAAGGCCGTAAATCTTTATGTTGTGACAGAATGTCGTAAGAATATTTCTTTCTTCGAGGCGTTTGTTTAAAATGCACAAAATAAATTTGCCTTTTTGCGGTTTTGGTGTATTCCTCGTACTTTTGGATCGACTGTTCTTTCATAAAAAACATTACTGAGCGATCGTAAAAAACTTGATATTTTTCTCGTTGGTTGTAAAATGAACCTGGCGAGAGAAATTCGGGAGAGAGATTCCGACCTGTTTTGTGAGCGTCGGACGCCGAAGGGGCAACGCAAAACGTTTTTTCATTGCGGAAACTCTCAGGCACAAAGGATCCCGAGCGGACGCCGCTCTGAATATACGTGCGAATCGTACGACAGAGACTCATGACCACCAGAGAGGTGAGCGTGATGTCCTGTCGCTTTATTTTGCTTACGAACAACCCGCGCTACAAGGACCGCGCCGATTTGCCCGTGCAGTTCGTCGACGGCGCCGGGAGAGACGTCATCGCAGCCGGGCGCGACCTGATCCACAAGGGATGGGTTCTGCAGAACCATCCGCTGTACGGCAACTTTCGTCCGCATCAGCAGCCCTTTCGCACGTTGTTGCTCAAAAAAGACGAAAAATCGGGCTTCGACGAATACGGCCTCAACCTGATCGAAGAGGCAGGGCTCGTCTACGCGAACGATCCCCACCCGCTGACTCCGGCGCAGACGCCGCCCCGGATGTCGGCCGACTGTTCCGAGATCGACTTCGAGCTGATGAAGGAGACGCTTCTCAAGAACGATCTGATCCGCTAGCGTTTTATCCGGGCACGGAGCGGTTCCCTCCGCTGGGCAGAGCGTGGAATCTCTTCTGGCCATGATCTAACGATACAGGTACCGCGCGCCGCCGGATTTTTCCGGCATCAGTGCCCCGACGAGGGGCATGGGTAACATTCAGAAGGGAGGAGTTATCTTGAAGCTTGAACTCCATAAGGTAAAGATTGACAAGATCGCGTTTGGGGACGAATTCTCCGTCAAAGGCGGAGTGCTCACCATCAACAAGAAGGCCATCATCGACCATCTGATGGATGACGATCGTCTCGCCAGTGTCGATGTGGAACTGGCCCATCCGGGCGAAAAGACCCGCATCATGCCCGTGAAGGACGTTGTCGAGCCCCGCTGCAAGATCGAGGGCACCAATGAGGTGTTCCCCGGCATGATCGGCGACGTCGACACCGTCGGGGAAGGTTCCACTCTGGTCCTCGACGGCGCCGCCGTGGTCACCACCGGCCGTCTCGTCGCCCCGCAGGAAGGCATCGTCGACATGTCCGGCCCCGGCGCCGAGCTGACGCCGTTCTCCAAGACCAAGAACATCGTTCTGGTCCTGAATCCCGTCGAGGGGCTCGAGAACCACAACCGCGAGACGAGCTGCCGCATGGCCGGCCTGAAGGCCGCCGTCTTCATCGCCCAGCAGATCAAGAAGGCCGGATTCAAGGCCGACAAGGTCGAGACGTTCGAGGCTCCCTGCTACAAGGACGCCCTGGCCGCCTATCCCGGACTGCCCAAGGTCGCCTACATCTACATGCTGCAGACCCAGGGACTGCTTCACGACACCTACGTCTACGGCGTCGACGCCAAGAAGATCATCCCCTCGGTGATCAACGCCACCGAAGTCATGGACGGCGCCATCTGCTCCGGCAACTGCGTGTCCGCCTGCGACAAGAACAGCACTTACGTGCATCTGAACAACCCCATCATCAAGAGCCTTTACGAGCACCACGGCAAGGATCTGAACTTCATCGGCGTCGTCATCACCAACGAGAACGTGACGCTGGCCGACAAGAAGCGCAGCAGCTCCTACGCCGTCAAGCTGGCCCAGACTCTTGGCGCCGACGCGGCCGTCATTTCCGAGGAAGGCTTCGGCAACCCCGACGCCGACCTGGTCATGAACTGCTGGAAGTGCGAGCGCAAGGGCATCAAGACGGTCCTCGTCACCGACGAGTACGCCAACCGCGACGGCGCCTCCCAGTCTCTGGCCGACACCTGCCCCGAAGGCGACGCCTGCGTCACCGCCGGCAACGCCAACGCTACGATCACCCTGCCTCCGATGGACAAGGTCATCGGCGACATCCAGTTTGCCGACGTCATGGCCGGCGGTTTCTTCGGCTCGCTGAAGAAGGACGGCAGCATCTTCGCCGAGATCCAGATCATCACCGGCGCCACCAGCGAAGTTGGCTTCACCAAGCTGGGCGCTTACACGATCTAGTTCGCGGCCAAGACGCGCGAATCCCTTTTTCCAAGGACAGACTCTTAAGGAGGGGAACTTATGACTTATAAAGTGGTTCACTATATCAACCAGTTCTTCGCCGGCATCGGCGGAGAAGAGAAGGCCGACATCGCGCCCGAAGTGCGCGAAGGCATCGTCGGTCCCGGTCTGGCCCTGAAGAACGCTTTCAAGGGCGAGGCCGATATCGTTGCCACCATCATCTGCGGCGACTCCTACTTCGCCGAGAACATGGACGCCGCTTCCGACTTCGTGGTCGAGGCCGTGAAGAAATACGGCGCCGACGGCTTCGTCGCCGGTCCCGCTTTCAACGCCGGCCGCTACGGCACCGCCTGCGGCGCCGTCTGCAAGGCCGTGGGCGAGAAGCTCGAGATTCCCACCGTTTCCGCCATGTACGTCGAGAACCCCGGCGTCGACCTGTACAAGAAGTACACCTACATCGTCAGCGCCGCCGACAGCGCCCGCGGACTGGGCAAGGCCGTGCCCGCCATGGCCAGCATCATCCTGCGCCAGATGAAGGGCGAAAAGCTCGGCACCCCGGCCGCCGAAGGCTACATCGAGCGCGGCGTGCGCGTCAACAAATTCTACGACGAAGTCGGCGCCGAACGCGCCGTGAAGATGCTGATCAGCAAGCTCAAGGGCGAGAAGTTCGAGACCGAGTACAAGATGCCCGTGTTCGACCGCGTCGAGCCCCGGCCGGCTCTCAAGGACGTCAGCAAGGCCACGATCGCCCTCGTCACTTCCGGCGGCATCGTGCCCTTCGGCAATCCCGACCACATCGCCGCTTCCAGCGCCCAGAACTACGGCGAGTACAACATCGCCGGCGTCGAGGACCTGAAGCAGGGCGAGTATCAGACCGCTCACGGCGGTTACGATCAGACCTACGCCAACGAGGATCCCGACCGCGTGCTGCCCGTCGACGTGATGCGCAAGCTGGAGAAGGAACACAAGATCGGCAAGCTCTACGATTATTTCTACGCCACCGTCGGCAACGGCACCGGCGTCGCCAACGCCAAGCGCTTCGGCACGGAAATCGGCAAGAAGCTGCACGGCAAGGTCGACGCGGTCATCCTCACCTCCACCTGAGGCACCTGTACTCGTTGCGGTGCAACGATGGTCAAGGCTATTGAAGAGAATGCCGACGTCCCCGTGGTCCATATGCTGACGATCGTGCCGATCTCCCTGAGCGTCGGCGCCAACCGTCTGATCCCCACGGTCGCCATTCCTCACCCCCTCGGCAACCCCGCGCTGAAGCCCGAGGAGGAGTTCGCGCTTCGTTACCGTCTGGTCACCCGCGCCCTCAAGGCCCTGCAGACCCCGGTGACCGAGCAGACCGTTTTCACGGAGGACTAAGCGCCTCTCGACGGTTAGAGAGATATTCGAAACCTAAAAAAGGACGCCTTTTTGCGAAGGCGTCCTTTTTTTTATGAGCGAATATGGATATAATATGAAAAAGATCGGAGATTTTGATTTTCTGAAGAAGGGGTGCGAAAGTTGAAAGACCTGAAGATTTTAACAGGCTGTGTCGCCGTGCTGACGGTGATCGCCGTGGGGGTCGTCCTGCAGGCGGCGCAGAATGTCTTTCTGCCTCTGGTCATCGCCTGGATCATTTCATATATCATGGCGCCGGGAGTGCGTTTCATGACTCGTCTGAAAGTGCCGGTCGAAATCACTACGTTCCTGCTGCTGGCGCTGCTGCTGTACATCACGTCGCAGGCGGGCAGCTTCCTGAGCCAGCTGTTCGTCGGTTCGACCGACAAGTTCATGAACTATTACGAACAGCTCGTCGCCATCTGGAACCAGTTCTCGGCCAAATACAACATCACCGCCACCTACCTGCGGGGCGTGGACTGGGGCGGGGCGCTGCGTTCCTATATCATCGCGCTGTCGGGGTCGATCGTCACGATCCTGTCCAAAACGGTGATGGTGATCGTCTTTCTGATGTTCATCCTCTTCGGCAGTCCCTACGTGGAGTATAAAATGCGCAAGGCGTTTCCGCAGAAGAGCGGACAGGTCATGAACATCCTCGATTCGATCTCGACGCAGATCGGCCGTTTCCTTTCGGTGATGACGCTGATCAGCGGCGCGACGGGGATCCTGATCTGGCTGGGGCTGAGCTGGATCGGCGTCGATTTCGCACCGACGTGGGGCGTGCTGGCGTTCTTCCTGAACTTCATTCCCACGGTCGGTTCGATCGTCGCTTCGGTGCCGCCGATCCTGATTTCGATCGTACAGTTTTATCCTGCGGCGGCCGGCGCTGTGTTCGGCATCCCGCCGCAGGTCTTCATGACGATCGGCGTGATTCTGTCGGTACAGGTGACGATCGGCAACATCATCACGCCCAAGGTGATGGGCGACAGCATGAATCTCAGTCCGGTCATGATCCTGGTTTCGCTGCTGCTCTGGGGCTGGCTCTGGGGC
Source organism: Pyramidobacter sp. C12-8 (assembly GCF_002007215.1). Taxonomy (GTDB): domain Bacteria; phylum Synergistota; class Synergistia; order Synergistales; family Dethiosulfovibrionaceae; genus Pyramidobacter. Next base: position 17,916 of record NZ_MUHX01000030.1, read on the forward strand.
GTGGCGGGGGCGCTGCTTTCCATGCCGATCGCCGGTATCATCAAGATCATCTGCGACAACGTCGACCAGTTGAAGATGGTCGGCGTGCTGATGAGTTCCGGGCAGTCGTTCGAGAAGGAATTCAAGAACGAATAGCGTTCCGCCGGTGAAACGGCGTATGGATTCCCGGCGGTGAAAAAGGGCGGCGGCGTTTTTTCGAGAGGATTGAGAAAGGGGGTGGGTATGGATGAAATGGAGCGGGATCTTCACGGGGAAGAGGACACCGGACGAAAAAGCCCCCATGGATTTTTCCGCGGAGACCGCGGTGGTCGGCGAGAAAACGGCGGTTCCCGCCGACGGCGAAGTCGGCTGCCGGGCTGCCGAGACCGAAGCGGAAGGCCGCGGCGGCGCGGCGGAGAATAAAACGGTCCCTGCCGCGCCGGAGCTCCCTCTTTGCGACGTGACGGTGCGCATGCGCATCAACGATACGGGCGACGTCGCCAAAGCGGCGCTTTATCTGGCGCTTTCGGACGGGATCGGCGAAGAGCGCCGCATCAAGGAAGCGCTGAGCGCCTGCGGGTGGCGCGGCGTGGCCACCGAAGTGGGCGGCATTTCCGGCGAGCTTGCCGCGAAGGCCAGCCGTGCTCTGGTCGGCGCGGCGCTGAACAGCGGAGTCGTGCGCAAGGACGGCGCGGAGATGCACGCGCTCATGCACGCGGCGCAGGAAGCCTTCAAATCTTTCATTCCCTGCGGCCTGCTCGAAACGAGCGTCGGCGCCAAGATCGCCATCGTGCGCAATGCTCAATGGCTGGCCGTGGCCGTCGCCGGCGATGCGGCCTTTCATGCCATCGCCCACCACGAGCGCGTCAGCGTCGGCGTCATGCACATTTGAGTCGTTTCGCGCGGTGCGGCCTCCGTGAGGAGACTTTTCAACTCTTGCGCGAAAGCTCAAGTTGTGTTAAATTCTACCAATGTAAATGGAAGATCTTTGTACGCTAGGAGGTGCACAAAGTATGAAAAAGGACATCCATCCCAATTACGTTGAATGCCAGGTAACCTGCGCCTGCGGCAACCATTTCGTGACCCGCGCCACGGTCCCGGAGATCAAGGTCGGCGTGTGTTCGGCCTGTCATCCCTTCTTCACGGGCAAGAAGAGCCGCGTCGTTTCCGAAGCCGGCCGCCTCGAGAAGTTCAACAGAAAGTACGCCGGCATGAACTACGGCCAGAGAGAAGAGAGTTCGGACTAAAAAGACGGGGCCTGCGCCCCGTTTTTTTTTCAACTGCGTTTTGCGCCCCGCCGGGGCGTTGCCGCATAAATATGCCGGGCGTTCGAGCATCCGTTTCGTGCCCGGCGTTCAAAGGAGGTTTTGAACGATGGAGATCAAAATTATCAACAAGACGCCCGATTTCCTGCGCACGATCTGGACGGCCGGACGCACCTGCCACAGCACCATGGCGCCGCAGGAGCTTTTCGAACTCGACGAGAGCGAGGGCAAAATGCTCAAGCTGGTGAACTTTCTGCTGAAAGCCCGCCATCTCAGCACGCTGGAGCACTGCTCCGTGACCTACGCCGTGGCGGGCGTGTCGCGCACGCTGCTGGCGCAGTACAGCCGCCACCGCATCGGCGTTTCCCTGTCGGTGCAGAGTCAGCGTTACGTCTCCGAAGGCACGGAGAAGCGCGGGCAGACGTTCGAGTACGTCACGCCGCCCACGATCGCCGCCGATCCGGCGAGACTGTCCGCTTACCAGGCCGCCATGGCCGCCGCTCAGAAGGGCTACGACGAACTGGTCGCCGCCGGCGCGCCCATGGAAGACGCGCGCTTCGCGCTGCCCGGCGGCATCTGCACGAACTTCGTCACCACGCTGAACCTGCGTTCGCTGCTCGACATCTACGAAAAGCGCGTGCTCGTCTCCGGCGCGCAGTGGGAAGTGCGCGAGATGGTGCGCCGCATGGCCGAACTGCTGGTGGAGAAGGAACCGTGGCTGGCCGGCGTTTTCGAAGGAGTCTCGCCAAAGTGACCTTTTCCGCGGCGAAAAAATTTTCCGCGGCGCTGACCGCCTCGCTGGCGGCCCTTGCCGCGGAAACGGAGGACGGACGTCCCGCTCCCATGCCCGTGGGCGGGCAAGCCGTCATCGAAGGCGTGCTCATGAAGGGCTACACCCGCTGGGGATTGGCGGTGCGCCGCGCCGACGGCGAGATCGTCACCGAGCACTGGCCCGCCAAAAACTGGAGCAAGACCGGCTGGGGCAAGATCCCCGTCGTCCGCGGTTTTCTCAACATGATCGAGATGCTGCGCGAAGGCTTCAGGGCCTTGTCCAAGTCCGCCAGCCTCTCCCTCGGCGAGGACGACGAGATGACGCCCCGCGACGTGTTTCTGACGGGACTCGTAGCGGCGATTATGGTGATCGGGCTCTTCATCGTGCTGCCGGTTTACGCCGCCGACTGGATCCGCCGCGCCGCCGGATTGTCGGCCTGGAGCGGGCACCTGATCGAAGGCTGCGTGCGCGGAGGGGTGTTCGTCGCCTATCTGGGCATGATCGGCCTGTGGAAGGACATGGCCCGCGTGCTCGCTTACCACGGCGCCGAACACAAGACTATCAACGCCTACGAGTCCTGCCGCCCCATGACGGTGGAGTCCGTGAGCCGCTGCTCGCGCCTGCACCCCCGCTGCGGCACGTCGTTTCTGCTCATCGTCGTGATCGTCAGCATCGTCGTCTTTTCCCTGGCGGGCCCCGGCGGCATCGTCTGGCGCGTCGGCTCGCGCGTCTGCCTGATCCCCGTGGTCGTCGGCGTGTCCTACGAGTTCATCCGCGCCATGTCGCGGCTGGGGCGCGCCGGGCGCTGCGTCATGGCGCCGGCCATGTCGCTCCAGTATCTGACCACGAGAGAGCCGGGGGCCGATCAGGTGGAAGTGGGCATCCGCTCCCTCGAAGAAGCTCTCGATCTGAAATTCGATTCTGACCGCACGGAGGCCGTCTGAATGAACCTGGAACCGAAACTGCGCGAACTGGAAGCGCTTTACGTCGAACTTGAAAGGAAGATGGCCGATCCCGCCGTCGTCTCCGATCTCAAGGAGATGCAGAACCTCGGCAAGAAGCACGCCGAACTGGAAGAAGTCGTCGGCGATTATCGCCGCTACCGTCGGGTCCGGGATGAGATCGCCGAGGCCAGAGAACTGGCCGGCGGCGGCGACCGCGAGCTGGCCGAGCTGGCCAAGATGGAGCTGGAAGAAAAGGAGCCTCTGCTCGCCGAGATCGAGGAGCAGCTGCGCGTCGCCCTGCTGCCCAAGGATCCCAACGACGAGAAAGACGTCATCATGGAGATCCGCGCCGGCACCGGCGGCGACGAAGCCAGCCTGTTCGCCGCCGACCTGTTCCGCATGTACTCGCGCTATGCCGAGCGCGAGGGCTGGAAGCTCGAGATCGTCGACGAGAACGAGACCGACGTCGGCGGCTACAAGGAGATCGTGCTGCAGATCCACGGCCACGGCGTGTACAGCCAGCTCAAGTACGAGAGCGGCGTGCACCGCGTGCAGCGCGTCCCCGCCACCGAAGCGGGCGGACGCATCCATACCTCGTCGGCGACGGTCGTCGTCATGCCCGTCGCCGACGACATCGACATCGAGATCCGTCCCGAAGACCTGAAGATCGACACCTACCGCTCCAGCGGCGCCGGCGGCCAGCACGTCAACATGACCGACTCGGCCGTGCGCATCACGCACCTGCCCACCGGGCTGGTGGTCACCTGCCAGGACGAGCGCTCGCAGATCAAAAACCGCGCCAAGGCTCTGCAGGTGCTCAAGACCCGCCTCTACGACGCCGAAGTGGAGAAGCAGCGCAGCGCCGAATCGGCCGAGCGCAAGGGCATGATCGGCTCCGGCGACCGTTCCGAGCGCATCCGCACCTACAACTATCCGCAGAACCGCGTCACCGACCACCGCATCGGCCTGACGCTTTACAAGCTCGAATACATGATGGACGGCGACCTCTACGAGATGATCAAGGCCCTCGTCATGGCCGAGCAGGCCGCCAGGCTCGAAGCGCTCGATGGCGTATAAGCCCGGCACGCTGGGCGAACTGCGCGCGCTTTTGGCCGCCGAGCTGAAGGAACTCGATTCGCCGCTTCTCGAAGCCGACCTGATCCTCGCTCATTATGCCGGCAAAGGGCGCGCCTGGGTCCACGCTCATCTGCCCGACGCCGCGCCCGCCGCCGTGGCGGAAGCGGCGCTGTCGGCCTGCGACCGGCGCAAGGCGCGCGAGCCGCTGCAATACATTTTGGGCTGCTGCGATTTCGACGGCCTTTCGCTGCTCGTCGAGGCGGGCTGCCTCGTGCCGCGCCCCGAAACGGAGCTGCTGGTGGAATGCGCGGCGGCAAATTTCGACGGCGGCGCGTTCCTCGACTGGGGCACAGGCACCGGCTGCGTGGCGCTGGCGCTGCTGAACCGCTTTCCGAACGCGCGGGCGCTGATGGTGGAAAAGAATCCCGCCAGCCTGAACTGCGCGCGACGCAATCTGGAAAAGTTCGGCTTCTCTCCTCGCGCCCGCCTGATCGCCAGCGAGGCGCCCGAAGACATTCCCGATTGCGAAGTCTCGCTCGTGGTGTCCAATCCCCCCTACGTCCCTTCCGACGAAATCGAGCGTTTGATGCCCGAAGTCTCGCGTTACGAGCCGCGGCTGGCCCTCGACGGCGGTCCCGACGGGCTGGAGCCGTACCGCTGGCTTTTTGAGCTCTGCGGGCGCGTGCTGCGCCCGGGCGGCTTCTTCTGCGTCGAGTACGGCGGCGGCGCGCAGACGGCAGCGCTGCGCGCGCTCGCGCCGAAAGCTTTTCGTGAAACGGTTCTCTTGCGCGATATTGCCGGTTGTGATAGAGTGATCGGGTGGCGTTTTGCCGATGTTTTGCCGCAATGAAACGTTTCTTGACTTTGATATAATCTCGAATATGTTTCTTGTTTACACCCGCTGACGTCAGCGGAAAATCTCCGTGCAGAGAGGAAGATTTTAGATGGAAGAAAGAGATGTTGTCATCATTGGCGGAGGCCCTGCCGGAATGGCTGCGGCCGTTTACTGCCGGCGTGCCGGACTGAAAACGGTCGTGCTGGAGCGGGGCAACTGGGGCGGCGCGATCAACCGCACCGAGGAGATCGAGAACTATCCCGCCATCAAGCACAGCAGCGGCCCCGAGATCGGCAAGATGTTCGTCGAGCACGCCAAGGCTTTCAACGCCGAGATGATCGACTGCACCGTCAACAGCATCAAGGAAGACGGCAAGTTCAAGGTCGTTAGCACCAGCAAGGGCGATTACAAGGCCAAGGTCGTCATCGTGGCGACCGGCGCCGAGTTCCGCAAGCTGGGCTGCCCCGGCGAAGCCGAATACACCGGCAAAGGCGTGAGCTACTGCGCGACCTGCGACGCCGCCTTCACCGAAGGCGTCGACGTGGCCGTGGTCGGCGGCGGCAACACCGCCGTCGAAGAGGGCTGCTACCTGACTCAGTTCGCCAATAAAGTCTACATCATCCATCGCCGCGACCAGTTCCGCGCCGACGAGATGGCCGTCGAGCGCATGCTCAAGAATCCCAAAGTCCAGCCCGTCTACAGCTCGGTCGTCGAGTCGATCGAGGGCGACGGCGACTTCGTGCAGAAGGTCGTGCTCAAGAACGTCAAGACCGGCGAGATCAGCGACCTGCCCGTCGAGTTCGTGTTCATGTTCGTCGGCACCGAGCCCAACAACGAGCTCGTCAAGGATCTCGTCAAGTGCACCGAAAAGGGCGGCTGGGTCGTGGCCAACAGCAACATGGAAACCAGCGTCCCCGGCATCCTCGTCGCCGGCGACGTGCGCGACACGCCCCTGCGCCAGGTCATCACCGCCGCCGCCGACGGCGCCGAAGCCGGCATGTCCGCCTACAAGTACATCGCCGAGAACTTCTAGCTTTTGCGATCCGGACGAAAAAATTCTGCGAACCGTTTTTGCGGTTCGCAGAATTTTTTTTATCCGCCCCCGCGCCATGCGAAAAAAGCCGGCCGTATGTGCAAAAAGGAGCGGAGAAATATTTTAGACTGGGATATTTTCAGAGGGAAGGAAAGCTGTAATTTGTGATATACTCGTTTAGAATAATATTTATTATTGATCCCGAAAGAATGATTTCGGGAATTTTACGGAAAAAGGATGGTCCAGTGATGAAAAAGGCATACGGCATTTTGGCTTTGGCGGCGCTGTTGTGCGGCGCGTTTGTTCTGCCGGGCGGAGCGTTGGCGACGGAATATCGCGAGGAAATGAACATCGCGATCACGGCGAATCCGCCGTCGTTGGAACCGCACAGCGTGAACTCCAATATCGTCGGCGCCATCGGTTCGCATATCTACGAGCCGCTGTTCGCCATGAACGCGCGCCACGAACCGACGGCGGTGCTGGCCGAGTCCTACGGCGTCAGTGCCGACGGCAAGGTTTATACGATCAAATTGCGCCGCGGCGTGAAGTTCCACAACGGTCAGGAGATGAAGGCCGAAGACGTGGCGGCGTCGATGACGCACTGGCTCGGCGCTTCCGGCAAAGCCAAGGCGCTTCTGGGCGGGACGGTTTTCGCGGCCGACGGCGATTACACGGTGACGATGACGATGCCCGAGGCTTACGGCGACGCGCTCTCGGTGCTGGCCGCCCCTGTTCAGTTCGCGGCCGTCTATCCCCGCGCCCTGGCCGAAGAAGCTGCCGCGGGCAAGGGGCTTTCTACCTGCGTGGGCACCGGCCCGTATCGGCTGAAGGAGTGGAAGCAGGATCAGTACGTGCTGCTCGAACGCTATGACAGTTACCGGCAGCCGGCCGGCGAGCCGTCGGGTTTTGCCGGCAGAAAGGGCGCTTTGACGGAGAGGCTTTGTTTCCGCGTGGTGGTCGATCCGGCAACGCGCGTTGCCGGGCTGCAGACTGGGCAGTTCGACGTGGTGGAGGACTTCCCTGCGGATCGCTATGCCGAAGTGGCCGGCGACAAGTCCATGGTGCTCCGCGCGAAGACGTCCGGCACGCTGAACATGTTCCTCAACACGACCAAGGGGATCATGGCGAACCGGAAGATGCGTCAGGCCATTCTGGCGGCGATGAACTGCAGCGACGTCATGCTGGCCAGCTACGGCGAACCCGATCTGTACATTCTCGACCCCGGCTGGTGCAATCCCGACGACGCTCTGTGGGGCAGCGATGCTGGCAGGGAGTACTACAATCAGAACAATCCCGAAAAGGCGAAAAAACTTCTGGCGGAGGCCGGGTACGAGAATGAAAAGATCGTGCTGGTGACGACGGCCGACTACGCGGAGATGTACAACGCAACGCTGGCAGCGCACGACCAGCTGCGGAAGGTGGGCATCAATGCCGAGGTGCAAAGCTACGACTTCGCCACGTTCATGGAGCGTCGGTCTGATCCCGACAAATTCAGCCTTTTCATTACGAGCAACGGTTACAACATGACGCCAGTACAGCTGGCGGTGCTGATGAAGAACTGGGCTGGGCTCGATGTCCCCGAGATCCCCGAGGGGATCGCCGCGATCCGCCGCGCCGCTTCTCCTGAAGAGGCTTCGAAAGCCTGGGCGGAATTGCAGCGTTTTCTCTATGAATATGGCGCGGCCATCGTCTTCGGTCATTACAGCGACGTGTTCGGCGAGAGCGCGCGCACGGAAGGCGTGGATCTGCAGCGATTTGCGCTGTACTGGAACGCGCGCGTCGCGAAATAGCGGCGCGGATAATCGAAGGTTTTTACGAGCGGCGGGAAATTTCTCGCCGCTTTTTTCGTGGAGGGGTGGCGTATTTTTTTGATATTGATTTTCGATGAAAAAGAATTATTGAAAATGCCGCGCCGGCGACCGTGCCGCAAAGAACGTACGTCACGCGATCTCACGCAGTTTTCGACGCGCCGCCGGCGCCCTGAGAAGGCCGGAGAAACCGCGCTTTTTTAACGAAGACTTGGTAAGAGAAGGGAGCGACAAGGGGATGCCTTCCTATATATGCAGGCGGATCTGGGCGTTGATCCCAACGCTTTTTGTCGTGTCGGCGGCGGTGTTCCTCGTGGTTTACCTGATTCCCGGCGGCCCGGCGACGGCTCTGTTGGGGCTGGAGGCCGAGCCTTCGGCGGTTGCCGCCCTGAATGCGGAGCTCGGCTTTGACCGTCCGTTTCTGACGCAGTATGCCGACTGGCTTGTGCGGGCGCTGCGAGGTGACTGGGGGCAGTCTTTCTTTCTGCGCATGCCGGTCCTGTCGGCGTTGCGCGAATATTTCGGGGCGACTCTGAGCCTTGCCGTCCTGGCGCAGTGCGTCGCGCTGCTGATCGCGCTGCCGCTGGGCATCGCCGCGGCGTATCGGCGCGGTACGTTCTTCGACGCGGCAACGGTGTCGGCGTCGTTGCTGGGGACGGCGGTGCCGGGGTTCCTGCTGAGTTTTTTCCTGATGCTGTTTTTCGGGCTGTCGCTGCGCTGGCTGCCGGTGGCGGGGTATGCGCCGCTCAGCCGGGGGCTCGCGGAGCATTTGCGTTATTTGCTGCTGCCGGCGCTTTCGCTGGGAATGGTGCAAGCGGCTTACATCACGCGCATGTCGCGTTCGGCGCTACTTGACGTGCTGCACAGCGGCTACATTCGCACGGCGCGCGCCAAAGGGCTGAGCGAAACGGCGGTACTGCTGGTTTATGGGCTGAAAAACGCCGCCCCTACAGTGCTGACCGTGGCTGGGCAGTCTTTCGGCAGTCTGCTGACGGGCACGATCGTCACCGAGACGATATTCGGCATTCCCGGGCTGGGGATGCTGACGATGGGGGCGATCAGCCGGCGCGATGTCTTTGTGATTCAAGGCGTGACGCTTTTTGTCGCGTTGATTTACGTGCTTGTCAATCTGGCGGTGGATCTGCTGTGTGCGTTTGTGGATCCTCGGATTCAATTGGGACGACGATAGGGGGGCTTGCCGTGTTTTGGAGCGGACGAAGGATTTCTTTTCGCGGCGGCGATGCGATTCTGGCGGAAGCGCGGCGGCGGGAGCGGGAACGTTTGTTCGCCAACACGGCGCTGCTTGCCGGGATTTGCGGTTGCGCCGCGGTGCTGCTGACGGCTTTTCTCGTTCCGGAGCTGTGCGCTCTCGATCCCAATGTCATGGCGGTAACGGAGCGGCTTCAGCCGCCTTCGGTGCGTCACCTTTTCGGAACGGACCGCTTCGGGCGCGATCTCTTCATTCGCGTTGTCTACGGCGCGCGGGTGTCGCTGAGCGTGGGGGCTTGGGTCGCGTTTTTTTCGGGGCTCTGCGGTGCGGCGCTGGGGCTCTGCGCCAGTTATTTCAGGGCGCTCGACGGAGTGCTGATGCGCCTTTGCGATGGTTTGACGGCTATCCCGGGGGTTCTGCTGGCCATCGCTTTGATGGCGGCGCTGGGAACGGGAAGCTGGAACGTGGCGCTCGCCTTGACGGCGGTTTACACGCCGGGCGTGGCGCGGGTGGTGCGCAGCCGTGCGCTTGTTGTGAAGCAGCAGCTTTATGTCGAGGCGGCGAAGGTGCAGGGGGCCGGCAGCGCGGCAATTCTCTGGAGGCTGATCCTGCCTGGGGTTGTTTCGCCGCTTGCCGTGCAGTTGTCGTTTATTTTCGCGCAGGCGATCATCGACGAAGCTTCGCTGAGTTTTCTCGGCGCGGGAATTCCGGCGCCGGCGGCGAGTTGGGGCAATATTCTTCAGGAAAGTCGTCAGGTGCTTCAGCGCGCGCCATGGACGATCGTCTTTCCAAGCGCCGCCGCCGTGTTCTGCGTGCTCAGTCTGAATCTTTTGGGCGACGGGCTGCGTGATTATCTTGATCCGCTCACGGAAAGCCGAGTGAGGAAAAAATGACGGCGAAACGATGGAAGGCGCGCGAACCTTTTCTGCAGATTCGCGGCCTGAAAGTAAAATTTCCTGAACGGGGTCGCGAACTTGTCGCCGTGGACGGCGTGGATCTGTCCATCGCGCGCGGAGAGATCGCCGGCGTGGCGGGCGAATCGGGCTCGGGCAAGAGCGTGATGTCGCAGTCGATCCTGCGGCTGGGCGCTTACGACTCGACGCAAAGCTGCGAAGGGGAGATCCTTTTCGCGGGACAGGATCTTCTCAGGCTGCCGGAGGCTGAAATGCGTCGTCTGCGCGGCAGCCGCATCGCCGTGATCTTTCAGGATCCGATGACGTCGCTGAGTCCCGTACATACGGTGGCCCGTCAGATGACGGAGGTGCTGACGTTGCACCGGGGCTGTTTGAAAATCGAGGCCCGCCGCCGCTGTGCCGAGCTTCTGGCGCGGACAGGCATCGCCGCGCCGGAGGCGTGCCTGCGCAAGTATCCTTTCGAACTTTCCGGCGGCATGCAGCAGCGTGTGATGATCGCCATGGCACTGTGCTGCGAGCCCGAGCTGCTCATCGCCGACGAGCCGACGACGGCTCTTGACGCGACGGTGCAGCAGCAGATTCTCGAGCTTTTGGCAGGCCTGAACCGCGAGCTGGGCATGTCGATGCTCTTTATTTCCCACAATCTGGGAGCGATCGCGCAGCTTTGTCACAGCGTGCACGTCATGTACCTCGGCCAGATTCTCGAAGAAGCCCCCGCCGCAGAGCTCTTTTCGCGCCCGCTCAATCCCTACACGCGCGGGCTCCTGCAGTGCGCACCCCATCTTGACTCGCGGCGCGGCGGCCCCCTGCCGACGATTGCCGGCACCGTGCCTTCCCCGTACCGAGCGCCAGCTGGCTGCCGTTTCTGCACGCGCTGTCCGGAGGCGGACGAGCGCTGCCGCAGCGCCGAACCTCCCATGCTCGAACCGGCGCCGGGGCACCGAGTGAAGTGCTGGAAGTACGCTGTCTCGGAAAGGAACTGCCTATGAACGCCGTCGTGCAGATCAGAAATCTGCGGAAGTCGTATCCGATTTACGGACTCTGGGGCAAATTCCTGCCGCCGCGCGGCTGGCAGAAAGCGCTGGCCGACGTCTCGCTTGATCTGGAGCGCAGCGAGACCTACGGCCTTGTGGGAGAGTCGGGCTGCGGCAAGAGCACGCTGGCGCGCTCGATTTTGGGATTGGTTAAACCCGACGGCGGCGAAGTCCTTTACGAGGGCAGGGAACTGACGCGGCTTTCCGACCGCCAGTTCCGACCGCTGCGGCGCGATCTGCAAATGGTTTTTCAAGACACTCTCTCGTCGCTGAATCCCCGCAAGCGCGTTGGCGAACTGCTCGAAGAGCCGCTGCTTGCGCAGCGTATGGGAAACCGGTCGCAGCGCTGCGAAAAGATCGTTGCGGCGATGCGGGGCGTCGGCCTTTCGGAGGAATATTACTTTCGCTGGCCGCACGAGCTTTCCGGCGGCCAGCTGCAGCGGTTGGGCATCGCCCGCGCGCTGATCGTCGAACCTCGCGTCGTGGTGTGCGACGAACCCGTCTCGGCGTTGGACGTTTCCATTCAGGCGCAGGTGCTGAACACGCTGCTGGAACTTCAGCGGCGCATGAAGCTGACCATGCTGTTCATCTCGCACGACATCGGCGTAGTGCGCGTCATGTCTCACCGCATCGGCGTCATGTACGTGGGAACGCTGGTGGAGGAAGCGGCGACGGACGAACTCTTTGCCCGTCCTTTGCATCCCTACACACGCGCGCTTTTCGACTCGGTCCCCGATTACAAGGGAACGGGGCGTTCCCGGCCGGCGCTGCGCGGCGAGCCGCCGCTACACGACGACGCGTTCCGCGGCTGCGTTTTTCACACGCGTTGTCCTCTGGCCCAAAAACGCTGCTTTGCGGAAACGCCGCCGCTGCGCCGCCTCGAAAGCGGGCGGCGCGTCGCCTGCCATCTGGCGGAATGAGCCTCCGCGCCCACATAACGAAAAATCGCCGCCGCGCCGCAGAAGAATCCGCGCGAGGCGGGGCGAAAAGCTTGATGATTCCGGGATCATCAAGCTTTTTTCATGGAAAACATCCCGCGCGGATCGCGTTCCATGGAAAGAACGTTCAGGGTATTTCGAGCCCTGCGACCGTGTGTGTTTTGATCATTTGTTTGAACAAATAAAAAATATGTCTGACCAGACTTGACATTAAATCTACTTCCTGCTATTCTCTCATGCGTAATAGATGCGTTAGCACTCCTTTTAATTGAGTGCTAATAACATGGAAGGAGGTGCGAGGCCGTGCTTACAGAACGGCAGCTCGAGATAGTTTTCGCCGTGGTGTACGAGTACATCAAGACCGGCGAACCGGTGGGATCGCGCACGATTTCGCGCAAGTTCCTCAAGAGCCACAGCGCGGCGACGATCCGCAACGAAATGTCCGATCTCGAGGAGATGGGCTATTTCACTCAGCCCCACTCGTCGGCGGGACGCCTTCCCACTTCCATGGCCTACCGGGTCTACGTCAATTCGATCCTGCACCGGCCTTCGTCGCCCCCGCCGGAAATCAGCCGTTGGGTGCATCAGGTCGCGGATCAGCTGCAGAGTCTGGACGAGCGTCTGGCCGAAGCGGCCCGCTTTTTGGGACGCTTCACGCGCTGTTTCAGCGTCGCCGCCGTTTCCGCGCTCGAAGGGCTGAAGCTGCGCAAGGCCGATTTCATCCGGCTGGCGCCGGAGATCCTGTTGATCCTGCTGGTGGTGGAAAACGGCGCGGTGCATCACAGCCGCGTGCGCGTTTCCCCCGACGTGACGCAGGAGCAGCTGGAGCAGTTGGCCGCGGTGATCGATCACGCCGCGGGCGGAGTGCCGTGGAACAGCGCGCGCGGCGAGCTGCTCGAGTATCTTTCGAGAGCGATGGCCGAACGCTGGCAGGACGTCGAAGATATCTTTATCGCCATCGACGAGATGATGAGCGGCGACGGCCTGACCCTTTCCACCGGCGGCATGCGCGAAGTTTTCATCTCCGACGGCGGAGAGGCGTCCGACGAGCGGCGCGGCCGCATCCAGGCCATCTCTTCGCTGATGGACACGCGCGAGGATCTGGAAGACTTCATTTCCGATTACGCCGCTTCCGAGGGGCTGAAAGTGACCATCGGCGACGAGAACGAGCGCCCTGCCATGCAGAACTGTTCGGTCATGATGTCCACCGCCACCGGCGGCGGGCGCAGGGCCGTGGTGGGGTTGGTGGGACCGCTGCGCATGAATTACGAGAACTCGATCGCGGTGCTGGAGGCCGTCCTGAACGGACTGAACCGTCCCGTGACCGAGAAGGAGGAGCCATGATATGGAAGACGATTTGAAAAAAACGACGGCGGAGAACCCCGCAGCGGAAGAGCGCCCCGAGAACCAGAGCGCGCCCGAGGCGGAAACGTCCGCGGACGAGACGCAGCGGAAAATCGACGAGCTGACGGCGCAGTATCAGCAGATGCGCGAACTCGCCGCCCGCGCGCAGGCCGACGGCATCAACTACCGCAACTGGGCCGAACGCGAGATGAAGCGGCTCAAGGCCTACGGCAGCGAGCGCGCCATTCTCGCCATGCTGCCCGTGTTCGACAACCTCGAACGCGCCCTCGATTCGGCCGAGGCCGATCCCGCCTCGATCAAAGAAGGCGTGCGCATGGTCCGGCAGCAGTTCGCCGACGCGCTCAAAGATCTTGGCGTGACGGAGCTGGATCCCGCGGGCAAACCGTTTTCCCCCGCGGAGCACGACGCCATGGGCATGGTTCCCGTAAGCGACAGATCTCAGGACGGGCTCGTCCACACGGTCGTGCGCAAGGGCTTTCAGATGGCCGAGAAGGTCATCCGTCCGGCGCTGGTCATGGTCGGCCGTTACGCCGAAAACGAGCCGGAAGGGAACGGGGAACCGCAGTAACAGGGTAATAAGCGGGAAAGACCGCAGCGATATATAAAAACGGAACAAAATTTTTCATGAGGTGATTCATTATGAGCAAAGTCGTAGGTATCGATCTTGGCACCACCAACAGCTGCATCGCCGTGATGGAAGGCGAGAACGTCACGATCATCCCCAACAGCGAAGGCGCGCGCACCACGCCCTCCGTCGTGGCGTTCACCAAGGAAGGCGAGCGCCTCGTCGGGCAGCTTGCCAAACGTCAGGCGATCGTCAACGCCGACAACACCATCATGTCCATCAAGCGCCACATGGGCAGCGATTACACCGTCACCATCGAGGGCAAGAAGTACACGCCCCAGGAGATCAGCGCCATGATCCTGCAGAAGATGAAGCACGACGCCGAGGATTACCTCGGCACCGAAGTGAAGAAGGCCGTCATCACCGTGCCCGCGTACTTCACCGACGCCCAGCGCCAGGCCACCAAGGACGCCGGCGCCATCGCCGGGCTGGACGTGCTGCGCATCATCAACGAGCCCACGGCCGCGGCGCTGGCTTACGGCGAGAACAAGAGCGGCGACCATAAGATCCTCGTCTTCGATCTCGGCGGCGGCACCTTCGACGTTTCGCTGCTCGACGTCGGCGACGGCGTGTTCGAAGTCCTCGCCACGCGCGGCGACAACCATCTGGGCGGCGACGACTGGGACATGAAGATCGTGCAGTGGATGGTCGCCGAGTTCAAGAAAGATCAGGGCATCGACCTGTCCGCCGACAAAATGGCCATGCAGCGCCTGCGCGAGGCCGCCGAAAAAGCCAAGATCGAGCTGTCGTCGATGATGGAGACCACGATCTCGCTGCCGTTCATCACCGCCGACGCTACCGGCCCCAAGCACCTGGAGATGAAACTCAGCCGCGCCAAATTCGAGGACCTTGCCGCCGATCTGCTCCAGCGCGTCGTCGCTCCCGTCAAGAACGCCCTTTCCGACTCCGGCCTGAACGCCTCGCAGATCGACAAGATCCTGCTCGTCGGCGGCTCGTCCCGTATGCCCGCCGTGCAGGCCAAGGTCAAAGAGCTGCTCGGCAAGGAACCCACCAAGGGCATCAACCCCGACGAATGCGTCGCTTCCGGCGCGGCCATCCAGGGCGCGATCATGAGCGGCGACACCGACAAGAACATCGTCCTCGTCGACGTCGCGCCCCTGTCGCTGGGCATCGAGACCCTCGGCGGCGTGTGCACCCGCATCATCGAGCGCAACACGGCCATCCCCGTGTCCAAGAGCCAGGTCTTCTCGACCGCGGCCGACAATCAGCCCTCCGTCGAGATCAAAGTCCTTCAGGGCGAGCGTTCCATGGCTGCCGACAACGTGCTGCTCGGCACCTTCTCGCTCGACGGCATCGCCCCCGCGCCCCGCGGCATCCCGCAGATCGAAGTGACCTTCAACATCGACGTCAACGGCATCCTCAACGTCTCCGCAAAGGACAAGGGCACCGGCAAGGAGCAGAAGATCACCATCCAGTCTTCCAGCCTCACCAAGGACCAGATCGAGAAGATGAAAGCCGAGGCCGAGGCGCACGAAGCCGAAGACACCAAGAAGAAAGAGCTGATCGAAGCCAAGAACATGGCCGATTCGATCATCTACCAGTCCGAAAAGACCCTCAAGGACCTCGGCGACAAAGTCACGCCCGAGGAGAAGGGGGCCGTCAACGCCAAGATCGACGAGCTGAAAAAGGCCAAGGACGGCGCCGATCCCGAAGCCATCAAGAAAGCCGTCGAGGCGCTGAACACCGCCATGCAGCCCATCGGCGTGCGCCTCTATCAGCAGAACGCCCAGCAGAACCCCGGCGGCGCGGATAAAAACGAAGCCGGCGGCAACAACGACACCAAGAAAGACGGCGACACGGTCGACGCTGAATTCAGCGAATAATCGGGCGTAGGCAATGGCTGGAACGCATCGGGACTACTACGAAGTTCTTGGCGTCGCCCACGACGCGACGGCGGACGAGATCAAGCGCGCCTTTCGCCTGAAAGTCCGCGACTGCCACCCCGACACTCATCCTGACGATCCCGAAGCGGAACAGAAATACAAGGAGATCAACGAGGCTTTTTCCGTCCTCGGCAATCAGGAAAAACGACAGCGTTACGACCGCTTCGGCACCGCCGACGACGCCGGCAATCCCTTTGCCGGCGCCGGCCCCGAGGACATCTTCGGCGACCTTTTCGGCAGCATGTTCGGCGGCTTCGGCGGTCCCCGTTCGCGCCCCAACGCCCCTGCCCGCGGCAGCGACCTGCAGATGGTCCTTTCCATCACCCTCGAAGAGGCGGCGACCGGCGTGGCGAAGAAAGTCGCCATTCCCCGCTGGGAACCTTGCGACCATTGCCACGGCAGCGGCTCCGAGCCGGGGCATGAACCGCGGGAATGTCCCACCTGTCACGGCGCCGGCGAGGTCCGTACCCGCGTGCGCACCCTCTTCGGCGACACGCTCAGCGTCAGCACCTGCCCCACCTGCGGCGGCCGCGGCACCGTGGTGGAAAAAGCCTGCACCGAGTGCGGCGGCGAAGGCCGCATCCACCGCCGCCGCGAGCAGGAGATCAAGATCCAGCCCGGCGTCGACACCGGCACGCGCCTGCGCGTTCCCGGCGCCGGCGAACTGGGCGCCAACGGCGGCCCTCCCGGCGACCTGTACATCGTCATGCAGGTCAAGGACCATCCGCTGTTCCAGCGCGACGGCAACGACCTGCACCGCACCGTCTCCATCCCCTTCCCGCTCGCCGTCATGGGCGGCCCGTCGACCGTCGGCACCCTGATCGACGGCGACGTTCCCTTCGACATCCCCGAGGGGACCGCCCCCGGCCAGACCATCCGCGTCAAAGGCAAGGGCATGCCCCGCCTGCGCGGCTCCAGCCGCGGCGACCTGTACCTGCACGTCACCGTCGACGTCCCCAAAGGCAGCGTTCTCTCCGAGCGCGCCGCCGAGCTGGTAAAACAGCTCGCCGAAGAAATGGACGTCGCTACCGGCGAAAAGGAAGGCCTGTTCGACAAACTCTTCGGCAACAAGAAAACCGCCGCCAAAAAGAAAAGCGCGAAAAAGAAATAAACGGACGGTATGGATCCCGAGGCAGTTTCATTCTGTTTCAGGATCCTTTTTTTGTGGGTAAATTTTCAGAGTAAATGCAACCTCGTCAAAGTAAATGCGACGGGGTTGCATTTACTTTGACAGGACAAAAGCAGCAAGCAGTCATTACGAACACATAATAACGATCAAGATTGCGCTAACGGAACAAATTCAAGGGGATGAAAAGCTGTTACGAGGAAATTGTCCGAAAAAAGTGCATACAAAAGTGATCCTCAACTGAAAGCAAAATTTTCAGTTCAGAGTTAATGCAATCAAGAAATTAAAAAGGAGCCGTTATTTACCGGCGAGAAGAGTCCGCTTTAAACAGATATCCTGTGGCGGAATAAGTTCGAGTCCGAGTAAATGCAATACATCCTCGCCATACAGGTTGATAAAGATCTCTGCAGGAGATTTTCCGTTAAATTTTT
>NZ_MUHX01000031.1 GCF_002007215.1 Pyramidobacter sp. C12-8
AGAGGTGTTACAAAGGGAAGTAACGGAGCAGTCATACCGGTGAAGGCAGCAGTTTGCTGTCCGGCCATAACAGCCTTTGAAGACAGTCTCTGCATGTTTTCTGATCTCTCTGGAGATCGTACTCGGCGACTTCAGAACTGTTGAGGCAATACTTCTGAGAGATTCTCGCCGGTTGAGGGCGCTTTCAATGGCTTTTCTTTCAGCCAGAGTCAAATGTTTGTTCATGATGATGAACTCCTTTCCGAGATCTGTTGTCTCGTAAGAAAGGTCTTTCATCAATTCAGACTAAATGCAAGCTCCTTTTAATTCAGATTTAATGCAACGGGGTACCGGATGTTGCGTTGCATTTACCTTGAAGAATTTCAAATATGCACAGCGACTTTTCCCGGCTCAGGGCTCGACTGGCATTTTTCCGGAACTTTTCGTATAATGAACAAATCTTGCAGATACTGACTTCAATCAGATACTGACTTCCACTTTGCTTTTCGTCAAAACGATTCTTGTTCGCAAAGGATGGTTCAGCATGAATCCAGCGCTTTGCTCGGTCATTATTCCCGCTTCGAAGGCGGAAAGAACGATCTCGCTCGCCCTCGACAGCCTGATCGCCCAAACCTGCCCCGACTGGCGCGCGTTCGTCATCGTCGACGGCCCGGAAGGCAACGATGCAACGTTAAAGATCGCCAACGACTACGCAGTGCGTGACCGTCGTTTTGAAGTCCTGTGCAACCGGCAAAACCTCGGCGCCGCCGACTCCCGCAACCGTGGCGTCCGTGCCGCCAAGACCCCCTGGATCGCTTTTCTCGACAGCGACGACGTCTTCCATCCCGACAAGCTCGAACGGCAGCTTGCCTTGGCGGAGCAAAAAGGCGCTTCCTTCCTGTGCAGCGCCTACAACATGATTTCTTACCCGGCGCGGACTCTGTGCAAAGTGTCGCGTGTTCCCCCGCGGATCGCCCGCGGCGATCTGATCAAATGGAACTCCATCGGCTGCTCCACCGTCATGCTCCGCAGCGAACTGGCGCGAAAGTACCCCATGGACGCCCGCGCCATTCACGAAGATTACCTGTGCTGGCTCCAGTGTCTCCAAGAGTGCGACTGCTTTGCCTGCCAGGAATCGCTGACCGATACCCTGATCCTCCCCGGCTCCCGCAACCACAGCAAGCTCCGCGCCGCCAGAGGCGTATGGGAAATTTATCGGCAACATCTGGGACTGAGCGCGCTCCGATCAATAGAGTACATGTGCGGATACGCGATCCGGGGATTCTTGAAATATATCTAAACTCGGGGCGTCCCCGAACAGTCATCGAGCTTTTGGGCTCCGGCGTGACCGGCGCTTTTTTTAGAGTTTCACGGCCGCAGACATAAAAAAACGCCCGAAGCGAACGCATTGTGTCCGTTCGCCTCGGGCGTTTGTCATCGCGCGCGGAAGGAAAAACTCTCCAGCGCCTCTATTTTTATGGCGGCGCTCCGCGGAGCGCCGCTCTTGTTTTCGGTTTATCCGTTATCCGTTTTACTCGTTATCCAGCAGCACCGTGGTGGTGCGCTCGGTCACTTCCGCCTTGAGCGCGCCGGTCAGCGCGTCGTCGAACGCCGCGCCGGCTCCGACGATGGCGTTCATGCAGCCGGTCACCGTCTCCGCGTTCAGATCGTCCTTCACATCGGATACCGAAATGGTGCGCTTGCCGCCGCTGGCCAGGCCGAATTTCATCGCAAGGGTCTTGGGCATCCCCGTCACCTCCTTTCGTTTTTCCCGTCACAAACCGCCTTATTCGGCGGAAACCACGTTCTCGTCAACGCGCAGCACTTCCAGCACCGGGTTGCTGATCACCGTGCCGATCGCGCCCGCCACGTCGAGCAGCTGCTGGCCTTCGGCCCCTTCCCGGATGCCGGCCAGGGAAATGCTCTTTACCTTGTCGGCGCCGTTCTCCAACGTGCCGGCCTTAGTTTTGATCCGCAGTTTGCAGTTCGCAAGAACAATCTGTGCAGCCATCGTTCTCACCTCCTTTCCCGTTACATCACCAAGAGTGCTTTTCCATCGTCTAAATTACAACCAGTTGTCTTTTCCGAAGAGAATTTTCCCTTCCGCGCCTCGCCACTTCGCGCGGCGGTGCGCCCGTGAAACGAACCGACCGGCGGACGCCGCGCCAGCGCGCCCGACAAAACAGGATCCGATCGGTGCAAACTGGCATTTTTCCGGAACCTTGCGTATAATGAGCACGTCGTGCCGCCTGCCAATTTAAGATCCATGCAGGCCGTCTTGAAGATTCGAAGTAAGGGAAACCGTTCGTACCGGACATATGAAGCCGCCATAAAAAGCGGCTGCGGAACAACGCCGCTCAGTTCGAAAACAGCTATCCCCATAACCGTTAGATATCATGCCAAAGCAAGGAGCGTCTCATGCTTGAAAAATACAAAAAACACCAGTTCCTCTTTGAGGAACTGGTGAAGCGCGATTTCAAGAAAAAATACAAACGAACCGTTCTCGGAATGGGATGGAGCATTCTTTCGCCGCTCGTGACCTTGCTGGTCATGCGGCTTGTCTTCACCCACTTTTTTGGACGCACCATGTCGCACTACACGACGTACCTTTTCTGCGGCAACCTGGTTTTTGCCTATTTCAGCGAATCCACGTCGCAGGGCATGACCTCGCTCCTCGGCAACGCCGCGATTTTTACCAAGGTCAACGTCCCCAAGTATCTGTTTCTCCTCTCCAAAAACTGTCAGACCCTGATCAATTTTGGCCTGACTCTTGTCGTCTTCTTCATTTTTTGCCTGCTCGACCACATTGTCTTCACGTGGAAATTTGCCTTTCTCCTCTATCCCGTCGCGCTGCTGATGCTGTTCAACATCGGCATGGGCCTGGTGCTGTCGGCGCTGTACGTTTTTTTCCGCGACATTCAATATCTGTGGTCCATTTTTTCCCAGCTGCTCATGTACATGTCCGCCATCTTTTACAGCATCGACAGCTTCAGCCCTGCGGCCCAGCGTGTTTTTCTGCTGAATCCGGTTTATCTGTTCATCCGCTATTTCCGCTCAATCGTCATCGACGCGGCGGTCCCCAACGCGGGCTTCCACCTTCTGATGGCTTTCGACGTCGCGGTCGTCGTTCTTTTCGGCTGTTGGATGTACCGCCGGTACAACACCGAATTCCTTTATTACGTATAACGGGTGATCGGCATGTCAGTCATCGAATTGAACAACGTCTCGATCCGTTACAAAGTGGGAGATTTCAAAGCGATCGGGCTCAAAGAGTACGTCATCCGCAAAATCAAGCGGAATTACCACGTTCAGGAGTTCTGGGCCGACCGGCATGTCACGTTTTCTCTGGAAAAGGGAGATATGCTCGGCATCATCGGCGCCAATGGAGCCGGAAAATCGACCTTGCTCAAAGCGATCGCCGGCATCATGACCCCGACCGAAGGCAGCGTCCAGTGTCAGGGGAACATCGCCGCGCTGCTGGAACTTGCCAGCGGCTTCGACGGCGAGCTGACCATCCGCGAAAACACCTACCTGCGCGGCGCCATGCTGGGATACACCCGCAAGTTCATGAACGAAAGATACGAAGAGATCGTCAACTTCGCGGAACTCGCCGATTTTCAGGACCGGCCCTTCAAGCAGCTTTCCTCGGGAATGAAATCGCGCCTTGCCTTTTCCATCGCCTCCCTCGTCAACCCCGACATCCTCATTCTCGACGAAGTGCTGTCCGTGGGCGACGGCGCGTTCCGCAAGCGCAGCGAAGAAAAAATGATGGAGATCATCCGCGGCGGCGCGACCACCATTCTGGTATCCCATTCGCTTGAGCAGGTTCGCGCCTTGTGCAACAAAGTGTTGTGGCTGCACAAGGGCCGGCAGGTCGAATTCGGGGACCGGGTAGACGACATCTGCACGCGCTATCAAGATTTCCTCGATAAAAAAATTCAGTTATAGCCGTCAAAAAACAAGGCACTCACCCGAAAAAATCCTGCCGGGCAAGCGCCTTTTGTTTGCGTTGAACTTTTCAGCGTTCCTCATACATCTTGGCATAGTAATTCCGATATTCGCCGCTGACGATGCGGCGCCACCATTCCGTGTGCGACAGATACCACCGCACGGTTTTACGGATCCCCTCGTCGAACGTCGTTTCCGGCAGCCAGCCCAATTCCGCGTGGATCTTGGCCGGATCGATCGCGTAGCGCAGATCGTGCCCCGGGCGGTCGGTCACGAAGCGGATCAGGCTTTCCGGCTTGTCAAGTTCTTTGAGGATCGTTTTCACAACCTGCAGATTCGTCCGCTCGTTATGGCCGCCGATGTTGTAAATCTCCCCTTCGCGCCCTCTGCGCACGATCAGGTCGATGGCGGCGCAATGATCCTCGACGTACAGCCAGTCGCGTACGTTCTCGCCTTTGCCGTACACGGGCAGCGGTTTGTCCGCCAAGGCGTTGGCGATCATCAGCGGGATCAGTTTCTCGGGAAACTGATACGGGCCGTAATTGTTAGAACAGCGCGAGATCGTGACCGGCAGTCCAAACGTGCGGCAGTAAGCAAGCACAAGCAGATCGGACGACGCCTTGGACGCCGAATAAGGGCTCGACGCATGCAGAGGCGTGTTTTCCGTAAAAAACAGATCGGGACGGTCGAGCGGTAGATCGCCGTAGACCTCGTCGGTCGAAACCTGATGGAAGCGGGCGATCCCATATTTGCGGCACGCATCCATCAGCACTCCGGTTCCAAGCACGTTCGTGCGCAAAAACAATCCCGGGTCGAGGATCGAACGGTCGACGTGGCTTTCAGCGGCAAAGTTGACAACGACATCGGGCCGATATTTTTCGAACATCGCCTCAACCTGTCCGCGGTCGGCAATATCGCCCTTGACAAACGAAAAACGCGGATCGCCGGCGGCGCTCGCCAACGTTTCCATGTTGCCGGCGTAAGTCAGGGCGTCAAAACAGATGACCCGATCCTCGGGATATGTGCGCAGCAGATAATAGACGAAATTGGCGCCGATAAAACCGGCGCCGCCGGTGACAACGATCTTCATTATTATGCGCCTCCGGATGCGGTATGATGTCGGGGATCAGAACTTTACTTCCCGTAAATGAACTTTCCTTCGGCGACAGCCTTCAGGTGCGCGCCATAGGGCGACTTGCCGTAAAGTTTTGCCGATTCAAGGAGCTTCTCGCGCGCGATCCAGCCGTTGATATAAGCGATCTCCTCCACGGCGGAGATTTGCACACCCTGCGACCGCTCGACGACGCGCACGAATTCCGAAGCCTGCGACAGAGCCTCCACGGTGCCCGTGTCCAGCCAGGCGTAACCGCGCCCGAGCGTGACAACCTCGAGCTCGTCTTTTTCAAGATAGAGCCGGTTGAGGTCGGTGATCTCCAATTCGCCGCGCGGCGAAGGCTTCACCTGCTTCGCCAGCTCGCAGACGGATGCGTCGTAAAAATAGAGCCCGGTCACGCAGTAGTTCGACTTCGGGTACCGCGGTTTTTCTTCCAGAGAGATCGCTTTCCCCTGCGCGTCAAATTCCACCACGCCGAAACGCCAGGGATCGTCCACATAATATCCGAACACCGTGGCCCCTTCCGTCCGGGAAGCGGCAGTGCGCAAAAGCCGCCCCAAGCCGCTGCCATAGAAGATATTGTCCCCCAGGATCATGGCGCAGCCCTGTCCGCCGATAAACTTTTCGCCGATGATGAACGCTTGGGCAAGACCGTCGGGAGAAGGCTGAACGGCGTAGGACAGCGAGATGCCGAATGCCGAGCCGTCGCCGAGAAGACGTTCGAAGTTGGGCAGGTCCACGGGAGTGGAGATGATCAGGATATCGCGGATGCCGGCCAGCATAAGCGTTGAAAGCGGATAATAGATCATCGGCTTGTCGTAGATCGGCAAAAGCTGCTTGGAAGTGACGCGGGTCAGCGGATACAGACGCGTGCCGGAACCTCCGGCCAGGATGATTCCTTTCATGGGAGAAAACTCCTTTGGCTTGAGTTATACGATGCGCGGTCAGCACTCGACACATACTCTGCAGCGCCGCGACTGACAAGCGCTCCTCGACGCAGGGTCAAAGAGCTGGAATAAAAAAGCGCGGCGCGGTACAATTACAAACGCGGTACCGGTCCTGCCAACGACCGTTCGTTTTCGTCCCGCGCCGCAACAACGACAGAAAGGGGCGCCCTCATGAGCAACCCGACGATCTCTCTTATTGTGCTGTCATACAACAATTCCCAATATATCCGTGGCATGCTCGATTCGATCATCGATCAAGACTATCGCGAGATAGAACTCGTTATCAGCGACGACGGCTCCAAAGATTTTTCGGCTCGGGCCGTCGAAACGTACCTGGGGCGCAGCGCGCCTGCAAGGTTCGTAAAGACGCGCGTCAACCGCAACCCAGCCAATCTGGGCATTGTAAAAAACGTCGAGATCGCGCTGAAACTGTGCTCGGGCAAATATGTCATGACCTTGGCCGCGGACGATGAATTATACAGCGACGATACGATATCCCGCCTTGTAAGCGAATTTGAAAAATTCGACGACGGCGTCGGCGTCCTCGTGTCGCAGTCCGTGATGTGCGAAGAAGACCTGCGCGTCACGGACAGACTGTTCACGGAACAACGCTTCGCGGAAATCATAAACTCCGACGACCTGTCGCTGTTGTTTTCGGAGCTGTCCTTACAGTGCTTCATCGCCGCGCCGTCAGTCGTCTTCAGGCGTTCTTCGCTCGACGCAATCGGGACGCTAACGGATCAATACACGATGATAGAAGATTGGCCGGCCTATCTGCGCTTGGCGCGGGCGGGAGTCCGCTTCAAATACAGCGACATCCTGTCCATAAAACACAGGGAAGGCGGCATTTCGCACGGGAACTCGAATAATACATTCTCGGCATACAAAAAATACCGACGCGACTTCATCGCGCTCTACGAAAATGAGATCATCCCGTATTTAAACCTGCTGCCCCAGGAGAAAGCCGTGCAAGCGATGCAAAATTACTACGCGCACAAGCTCCACTACAAATACGTCGCGTACGAAAATATTTTGCACGCTTTGGGCATCCGAAAATTTATACTCCCCCCTCTGCGGTCGCTCCTGCATTTCATCGCCCGTCTTTCGGCAAGGGGCAAGCGCCCCTGACCGCCGTTTATCCAGCCGTATCACAAACTTATTCTTGTTTTTTTAGAGAGCGCTTTCTCTTCGCGCGCCGCGGAGAAAAGCGCTCTTTGTCGTTCCGGCGCAAAACAAGGGATGAACGGGGCTACAGCACTTCGCGGAGGATCGCCAGCGCGTCGTCCCGTGAAAACGCGACGGGATTGTTGTCCATCCTCCCGGCGGTAAAAGCGTGAGCGCACAGCATGTCAAGGTCGTCCGCCTTCACGCCGAACGAGGAAAGCCGCAGAGGGCGGAACTGCGCGCACACCTCGTTAAGCCACGCCTGCACCCCGCCGTAGGGGGCAAACAGCTCGAAGAGCTCCGCGTCGTCGGGAAAGTGTCCCGTGTTTCTCCGCGCCACGGCGCCCAGCGTCATGGCCGCAGCCACCCCGTGAGGGATATTGAAAAATATCGTCAGCGGGTACGAAAGCGAATGGCACGCCGTCGTCCGCGTCTGCGAGAAAGCCAATCCCGCCAGTACCGACGCGCAGCAGAGCTTTTCGCGCAATTTTACGTTCTGCGGCTGCGCGAGCAACGGCTCGAGCGAGCCGAGGATCATTCCGATCGACTGCGACGCCAGCGCCCGCACCAGCGGAGAAGTGCGTTTTGACCAGTAGGCTTCGACCGCATGCGATAGCGCGTCGACGCCCGTGCTCAAGGTGACCGCGGGCGAGAGCGTCAGCGTCAGTTCCGGCACGATGTACGCCGCCCTCGGCTTGAGCGCAGGCGCGTCGACCGAATACTTTTTCTTTTCGTCAAGGTTCCAGATCGTCCCCCACTGCGTGAGTTCCGAGCCGGTCCCCGCAGTGGTCGGGACCGCGACGATCGGAAGAAGCGAATCGCGAAGGCGATAGCCATGCCGCCGAATGCCTTCGACGATCCGCGTTTCGTCAGGGACCGATTCAGGGTCGTAAAAAGCGCTGACGCCCTTGGCAAGGTCGATGATGCTGCCGCCGCCAAGAGCGACGATGCAGTCGATCGGCTCGCCGGCAAACTTCAGCAGCGCCTCGCGGATATCCTTCGGCGTCGGATTGGCCACCGCCGCGGTTACAAAGCGCACAGCAGCGCGCTTCCGCATCGCTTCGATCAACGGTTGCAGCCCCCAGCGCTCCAACGCCGACGGGCTTGACAAAAAAAGAATATGCGAACAGGGAAGAGCCGAAAGCCTGTCTTTCAGCTCTTCCTTGTCCATAAACGCCACGGCGGCGCTGCACAGCGGATCGAAAAGAGCCTGTTCAGCCATTTTCGCGCGCGATCACTGTTGCGGGATCAGCGTCAGGATCTCCTTGATGGAGATGCAGTTGTCGTCCACTTCCTTGCAGCGGTGCGCTTCAAGAATCATCTCGGCCGTTTTCTGCATGGCTTTGAAACTGCTGCGGATCAGGTGATTAGCGTAGATGACGATATTGACGCCGCGTTTGGCAAACTCCTCTTCCGTAACGGCGTTGAAGGAAGTCGGGACGACGATCAAAGGCGTCGTTGCATCTTTCTCGCGGAACTTGGCGCAGAACTCGAAGATCTCGGCGGGATCTTTTTTGCGCGAGTGGATCATAATGCCGTCGGCGCCGGCGGCGACGAAGGCAAAAGCTCTCCGCAGGGCGTCTTCCATGCCCTGTTCGAGGATCAGACTCTCGATCCTGGCGATGATCATGAAGTCCTTGGTCCGCAGAGCCTTTTTGCCGGCGGCGATTTTGGCGCTGAAGTTCTCGATGCTGTCCTGCGTCTGTTTGACTTCAGTGCCGAAAAGCGAATTTTTCTTCAACCCCACTTTATCCTCGATGATGATCGCCGAAACGCCCATGCGCTCAAGCGTGCGCACGTTGTAGACGAAATGTTCCGTCTTGCCGCCGGTATCGCCGTCGAGGATGATCGGCTTGGTCGTCACTTCCATGATCTCGTCGATCGTCTGCAGGCGCGAGGTCATATCGACCAGTTCGATATCCGGCTTGCCCTTGGCGGTCGAATCGCAGAGGCTGGACACCCACATCGCGTCAAACTGGCGCGCCTGTCCGTTTTCGACCACGCACGTTTTCTCGACGATCAGCCCCGTGATGCCGTTATGCGCTTCGAGAACCGAAACGGTTTTTTTGATGGCAAGCAGTTTTTTCAGGCGGCTGCGGCGCACATCAGGCAGCGAGAGCATCTCGCGCGCATTCGAATCCAGAAGCTTGTGACTTTCGCTGTCGGAATAGGGATATTCGACCAGCTCTCCGCCGTACTCCTTCAGCAGAGCGACGACCTCGTCGCGAATCGGTTTCTGAGCTCCCTTCACCCAGTCGTCGCCGTGGACGACGTAATCGGGACGCAGTGTGCGGATGTTCTCGGCATAGCTCAGCGAATCCTGTGGAACGACTTCGCTGACGCCTTTCAGGTTCTCGATGATCGACTTGCGCTCCTCATAAGGCAGCAGCGGATAACGGCGATAACTGGCGACCGCCGTGTCGGTAAGCACGCCGGCGACGACGCGCCCCAGCTGAGCCGCTTTCTCTACGATCCTGATGTGACCGCCGTGAATGACATCGGTGCCAAAACAAATATAAACGCTTTTCATCGAAGAATCTCCGTCCTTTCATTCCTTTGGCAGATCCGCCATCTTGCTGCGGATCATAATAAGATCTCGTTCGTCGTCGATCTCACGGCAGAGATCGTCTTTGACGTCCAACGGCTTCAGCTCCAGCTCCGGCAGGACTTCGTTCAGGGCGGCTTCCGCATAGCATGCTCTCCGGCCGCTCTCGCAGAAAACAATGATGTTTTCAAGCCAGCGGCGCCAGCCGTCCCGCGACAGACGATACAGAGGCTGCGCCGTCAGAGCGCTGTCAAAAAATTCAACGCCCACCTTGAGGATGCGCCCGCCTTGAACGACGGCCTTGAAGTCTTTCTGCGGAAGCGGCGCCGTCGAACTGACGGTCATGCAGTCGCACGCACCGTTCAACACAGCCGCCAAAACGGCATCGGAAAACACCAGATCGCCGTGCATGAGGACGATCTCGTCGTCGAGAAGAGAGCGCGCCTGATAAATCGAATAAATATAGTTGGTCTGCTCGTACTCGGGATTATGTACGAAGTTCAGCTTCAGCGGCAGTTTCTGTTCCCGGCAATGGGATCGCAGCAGCCCCTCGAACGGCCCCGTGGTTATGACCGCCTCCCCGATTCCCAATGCGGCGAGCTGACGGAGCTGACGGCCGATGATCGTCTCGTCGCCCAGTAAAGGCGTCATGCATTTGGGATGATCCTTGACCAGCGCCCCCATGCGCTTGCCGATCCCGGAATTCAGTATCAACGCTTTCATCTTCGCTACCGCAGTTCCTTCAAATATTCCATAAAGCTGTCTCGGTTTTCCATGGCGCTGGTCGTAGGGCGGCCGAGATCGGCGCGCGAACCGATCGCCGTCTTGGTCTCGATGAACGTAAGCGCGCCGGCGTCTTTCGCTTCCTTGAGACTCTCGTCAAGTTCTTCAAGCGCGCTCACGACTTTGATATTACCGTAGCCGCAGGCCCTAGCGACATCGGCAAGGCGGGCATGATTTGCGACCGTCGGCAGGCCGCCGACGCTCTCGTGCGCGCCGTTGTTGATCACGATATGCACGAGATTGCGGGGATGCTGCGAACCGATCACAGCCAGCGCCCCCATGTGCATCAGCGCGGCGCCGTCGCCGTCGATGCACCAGACTTTGGTATGCGGCTTGCTCAAAGCGATCCCCAGAGCGATGGAAGAGCTGTGCCCCATCGAACCGACCGTGAGAAAATCGTACTTGTGCGGCTGTCCGTTCTGGACGCGGATTTCGAACAGTTCGCGCGACGCTTTGCCCGTCGTGGAAACGATCGGATCTTCGCCGGAAACCGCGGTGACATGACGGATCACTTCTTCGCGCGTCATCGTGAAATCGTTTTTGAAAGAAACTTTTTCGTCATAAGTCAAGGCTTCTTTGGCGACGACAAACGCCACGCTCTTCCCGGCGGCAAGGAGCGGCTGAAACTCCGCCGTTTTTACCGCAAGCTCCTGCTCCGTCGTGTCTTTGCGCACGACAAAAGAGGCGACGTCCATGACTTTCAGAAGATCCAGAGTGACCGCGCCTTGAAAAACATGCTGCGGCTCGTCCTTGAGCCCCGGCTCCCCGCGCCAGCCGATCACGAAAACGCAGGGGATCCCGTACACCCGGTCGTTCAGAAGCGAAGCGATCGGATTGACGACGTTGCCCAAACCGCTGTTCTGCATGTAAACGACCGGCACCTTGCCCGTCGCCAGATAATACCCCGCCGCCAGAGCGGTACAGTTGCCTTCGTTCGCGGCGATGATATGGTCCGGCGAGATGCCGCAGTTTTTGTAGAGATAGTTGCACAGCGCTTTCAGCTGCGAATCGGGGACCCCGACAAAATGGGATGCGCCAACTCTTTTAAGCTGCTCGATAAACACTGAGACCTGCATAGAGACACTCCTCGACACATTGATATATGATATACAATTCTTAACCTTTGCCATGCAGACGGCCCAAAAGCATTACGCCGCGCATCACAGCGAGACAGGCGATACCTGCTCCGATCCCCCATAACAGCAACTTTTCCAGCAACTCTTTCAGGAGCTTGGAATCGACACTCAGCAAAAACAACGCTGAAAGCATCGCGAAAACAGCGATAAAAATGCTCTTTATCGGCATTTTAGACAAATCAGCGCCCATTTTTTGATACGAAAATCGCGTCAACGAACGCAACAACTCAAAAAAGAAGCTAGGACGCTGTGCCAGAAATTTAAGCAGCGGCAACAGCGACAGCTTTTTGATCCACAACAGGCGCGCCTTGACAAGCGAATCCTGCTCCCATTGCAGCCGCTTATGGAAAGCTTTCTTGTCTTCAGGAAAAAGCTCATCAAGATACGGTTCGACTTCCTGTTTAAACATCAGCCGCTTGTCTTTGCTGAACTGTTCGATGATATCAATCGAGTAATCGCCGCCGTTGTTGGCGATGCCGCCCTGAGCGTGCAGTACCGTACATTTGTTCATGAAGACAGGGGTAATGCCCCGCCGCGCCATACGCTGAAACGTGTGCATGTCTTCAGCGTATTTATACGCCGTGTCGTAGGCTGATACTTTCTGCTCGAAGCCGCGTTTATAACACGAAGAAAGAGAAATCAGAAGACATCGATGCGAGAGCCGGCTAAAGAGCAGCTTGGGGTCACGCGATAAAATGTCGAACTTATCCTGGTTAGTAATGTGATATCCTTTGACGTTCAATTCGGCGTCAGTGCGCGCACACTGGGCACACAGCAGCCACGGATCATAATGATACATCTTCATCATGAACATGTAATCGGAAATAACAGAGCCGTAAGCAAGTACGTCGTCAGCACCGAGATTGATATAGTAATCGCCCGTATATATTGCCAGCGCTTTGCGCAGATTTTTTACCGTACCGAGGTTCTTCGGCGACGTTAAAATCTGTACGTTTTTGATATTATCACGCTTATGCGCATCGATATAGTCGCGTAACTCTTTAACGGCAGTAGCGTCAAAATGCTCCGAGCCGTCGTCCGTGATGATAAGCTCGATTGCCTCGTAATCCTGCGCCAATATGGAGTCTAAACAGCGCGTCATGTACTGGCTGTTTTGGTAACTCAAAACAATCACGCTGACCAAAGGGTATTGAGAGTTCATCTCCACACCTCCGTCAGTTTTTGTTCTGCAGGGAAACAAAAAGCTCTTCTGCGCGTCGCTGCAGGTCGATATCCATTTCTTTCAGCACATAATCGCAGATGCGTTCGCTTATGTGCCCATCAGAATCGCCTAACACACTGCTGAAGGCTTGAACAGAACGCTCGCTCATCTCTGCTGTCCGGTTCGTGCGTACCGCTTCCAAAAAGTCCAGAACGTCTTCAGGAACAGTCGCTTCAGGAATGCCATTCAGATACTCTTCATGCGAAACACGTTCGCCGCCAGGTTTTGACGTATAAATCACAGGATTGCCAGAAGCGCGATATTCAAGCAAGAACGTCGTCGCGTCGCTGATCATCGCCGTTGAAACGCTAAAAGCATCAAGATAATCCGGTCGTTTATCGACGATGATGTTCTCGTAACGGGCGATATCGTTCATCGTCTCGTTAAACTCATTGACGACCTCTTGACTCTGCTTCATGATACGCTGCCAGAAAATCGGGTGCGGACGCCATAGCAGCACGATGTCGTTATGGCGCTTAAAGTAGTCAAATACCACGTCTTTATACAAAAAGTATGTTCCGACGCCGACATTCTCTTCTATGCTGAAGTGCGTGTTCCAGAGCACAGCCGGCCTGCCTTTAACGACATCAGACCAATAATTATATGCTCGGGCCTGCGCGGCATTATATGCGATATCAAACTTGGGATGCCCCAACGTAACGACATTTTCAGCATCTCTGTAGCCATACTGAGCGTGCATTTTTTTGTAGATATCACTATAGCCAATGATGCGCCAGAAATGATAAAACGGCGGCAGCTGATAGAAGTATTTAATCAGCTCCGCGCCTCCTTGCGTATCGAGGCAGTACGGAATATACACCGTGTAGGGAGTGTGCTTCTCGACATCGTTGACCTGGAAATAGGGCATGTTGCCGCGACAGTAATACGGCTTCATGTAGAAGACGATATCGGGCGACTCTGTGGCGATGTTGTACTCATACATCGAATATGCTTCAACGCCGGCGTCTCTGTATTCAGCCAGCATACGGCGGTAAAATTCTGTATCGTAAAACACCTCCCCGAAATGGACGTTGATCGAATAACTTACAATCACCTGCACCTCAACGTTCGGCATCACTGAAAAACGCTCGTACACCGGTTTGAACGAAGGCCAACAAGAATATTCATGCGTCAAGAACGCGGCCTTGACTTTGCTTTCTTCACCTTTCAGGCCGGCTGTTTTTTCCGCGACGTACTCCTGCAAAACAGCGACGCTGTCGTAAGTATTGTAGCCGATAACGTCGATCAATTCGCGCAGGGCGCATAAAAGATCGATATTACTCTCTGATGCGGGACGCGTACGCGGCGAGTACTTCATGCCTTCGCACTTTTTCTGCAAAGCGTCGGCATAATGCTTTATATCTTCCTTCATCAAGGTAAGGACCGAGGGAGACGCCGCAGCATGATCGCCGATGATAGCGTAGAGATTCATCAAAAAAGTTTTGTCTGAGTAATTCATGCCTGGAATCCTCCCTCGTTATTTTCTCTTGCCGGCGATGTAGGAGTGCATATAGTACAGCTTGACACCCACGTTCAGGAGAAGCTTGAGCAGAGAGACGCCGCACTCAATAATTCCCAGCAGCAACAGAAAGGAAGATAGGACCGGGGGCACGTCCGTATACCTGTCGAAAAGCCAGGCAAAAACAAG
Organism: Pyramidobacter sp. C12-8; assembly: GCF_002007215.1. Taxonomy (GTDB): domain Bacteria; phylum Synergistota; class Synergistia; order Synergistales; family Dethiosulfovibrionaceae; genus Pyramidobacter. The sequence goes on from NZ_MUHX01000031.1 coordinate 14,487, forward strand.
GAACGGGATTCCCCGCAGCAGGCTTGTAAAAATCTCCCGCTTCAAAGAAAAGCGAATAATCGCGTCTTTATTGTTTTTCGCAAAGAGAAGAAGTTTCTTTGTGAGCTGACGAAAGCTTACCATACGCAGATTTGATTTTTTCCGATGCGAAGGATTGTTCAGCGCAGCACCGGAACTCGCGTCTTCACTGCCGCATGACGCGTCAGCGTCTGAGTCTAAACCGACGGCGGCTGTTCTATACCGGGCGGCGACGCGTCCGGCGAGCGCATAGGCGTCAGACGAAAAAAAGGCACGATAGGGCCTGACTTCGCGTTCAAAGATCCCTCTGACGTCGTTTTCGCACGCATTCACAGCGGCGTCAGCGATAAATTCGTCTCTTGCATCTTCAATTTGTCTCCTTCTCGCAGAGACATTTTCCAAAAAGAAAGGACGAACATTCATCCTGAGTGCCCGAAGCTGCAACGGCCAGGCTGCCAGTCGGGAATATCCCTGCAAGGAACCGAGCCTGCCGAACAGTGTCCGTTTATACATGCAGCCGACAATGGGCAGAATAACTCCGGAAACGGCTTTATCGCGCAAGGCTGCGACGTCGCCGCGTCGGAGCAGTTCCGCAATATCGGCGTCCATCGACAGACGGCCGCGTTTCAGTTTTTCATTGTACATTTCAACTTGCGCAACGATCCACTCCGGCTCGTCGTCATGAGTATTCACAAAGGTCATCATGTCGGCGAAAACGCATGAGTACTTCCATACGTCATCTGAGGTGATAAAAAGCTCATATTCGCCAGCGCATATTGCGTGAACTTTTTTCAAGCACGCAATAACGCCGGAATTCTCTTTGTTCTCGGTAATCACAACGCGCTTGATGTTATTGCCGCGGTGCTTAGTAACGTAGTCGATAATTTCGTCCGCGGGGAAGTCCCCGCCAAGGCGCATACTGCCAACAATCAGCTCTATGTTGGGATAGGTCTGCGTCAGCACGGAGTGCAACGCGTCAAAAATGTATTCGCTGGAACCATAGTCAAAAACGATAGCGCTAAGCAAAGGCGCTTGCTGATAGTCGTTCTTGTAGGGTTCGGGCAAAGGCATGTCTGACATTAAGTTCACACTCCCTGGGGGGGGGGGACTTTAGTTTCGACCTCTCGCCCAGGGTTGCCGACGATGACAGCATGAGCCGGCACGGACTTGGTCACGACCGCCCCCGCGCCGATCATCGCGCCTTCGCCGATTTCGATACCCGGCAGGATCGTCGCGTTGGCGCCGATGGAACAGCCTTTTCGCAGAACGGTATGAAGCAGTTTCCAGTTTTCGTTGCGGCTTTTGGGGTACATGTCGTTGGTCAGCGTCGCGTTAGGGCCGATAAAAACGTTGTCTTCAACGGTAATTCCGTCCCACACCTGCACGCCGCATTTGATCGTGACGTTGTCGCCGATGACGACTTCATTCTCCACGAAGACGCCGTCGCAGATGTTGCAGTTTTTGCCGATCCGCGCGCCGGGCAGGATGTGCGCGAACGCCCAGATGCGCGTGCCTTCTCCGACGTTTATCGATTCGCAGAGTGCCTGAGGATGGATAAAAACGTCTTCCATGATTACCCTCTCCATTCGTTCAGCGTCCTGACAACGTATCCTGCGTCGCCGAGGGACATGCCGTTGAAAAAGGGCAGACTGAGGACCGAATCGGCATCCTTTTCCGCCAGGGGGAAGCTGCCTCCGCCGTACCCTAAACCGCGATAGGCTTCCGACAGGTGCGGCGGGATCGGATAATGGATCAGCGTATCGATCATTTTGCCCTCGAGGTACGCGCGCAGTTCGTCGCGTTTGGGACAGGTCACGACGTACTGGTGCCACACGTGTTCCGCGCCGAAAGCGATCCGCGGCAGGCCGATCGATGGATGCGTGATGCCGTCGTTATAAACTGTGGCAAGTTCTTTCCGTTCCGCCGTCAGTTCGTTCAGGTGAGAAAGCTTGACGCGCAGCAGCGCTGCCTGGATCTCGTCAAGGCGGGAATTCACGCCCTGCACTTTGTTATAATACTTTTTCTCGCTGCCATAGTTGCGGTACAGCCGCACTTTGGCGGCGAGCGACTCGTCGTCGGTGACGACGGCTCCGCCGTCGCCGAAGCCGCCCAGGTTCTTTGTAGGATAAAAGCTGAAGCAGGAAATGGCACCGAAAGTCCCGGTCATCTTTCCGCCGAACGCCGCGCCATGGCTTTGAGCGCAGTCCTCAATGACGGGCAGGCGATGCTTGGCGGCTATCTTCATGATTTTGTCCATCCGGCACGGCTGGCCGTACAGGTGAACAACGAGGATCGCCTTGGTACGAGGGGTGATCGCTGCTTCAATCTTGTCGGGGTCGATGTTGTGATATTCGTCGGGCTCTACGAAGGCTGGCGTCGCGCCGTTCTCGGTGATTCCCAAGACTGTGGCGATGTACGTATTGGCCGGCACGATCACTTCGTCGCCTTTGCCGATTCCAAGCGCTCTCACGGCAAGCAGCAGAGCGTCCAATCCAGAATTCAGTCCGACGCACCAGCGCGCGCCGAGGTATGAGGCGAATTCTCGTTCGAAAGCTTCCACTTCATGCCCAAGCACGTACCAGCCGGAATCGAGGACGCGCGCGGCCGCAGCGACATATTCGTCTCGGTATCTGTCAAAGCCGGGTTTCAAAGCGTTGCAGGGGATCGCGTTGTTCAACATGCGTTCAACTCCTTCTTTTGCCGTATTCAATGAATTCGTCATAGTCGCGGATATAGTCAGCTTCATCATAATGTTCGGACGCCAGGACAAGAAGAACACTGTCGTCCTGCAGCCACTTCATCGTCCGCCACATGCCGGGGCCGACGAACAAACCGTTGCCGGGATCGTCCAGCACCGTCGTCCGCACGCCGCTTTTTCCGTCGTCCAACGAAATTTCAATCTTGCCGTAAACGCAGATCAAAACCTGCTTCAACGTTTTATGCGCATGAGCTCCCCGCTGGACGCCGTTTCGAGCTCCATAAATGTAGTATACTCTTTTTATATCGAAAGGCACGGATTCCGACGCCGCTTCGGCGACGCTCAGCGTGCCGTTTTTCGGATCGGCTGATTTATGTTCGCGCATCTTTAGCATAGCAACGACCACTCCTTTGCACTGTTCTCGTTCCCTCCTTTTGTCCTATGCTCCGCTCCAAACATTGAGCGCTCGTTCTTGATTAATCGAACGTTATCAGATCCGAGAGCCTTCGTCATGCTCCGTACACTGCAAGAACACGATGCCCAGAGTAATATGGTCTTTCCTTGGCGCACAGACTTCTTTTTACTTCAACTGGCCATTATAATATTTCTACCCGAACGCCATCGCAATCATCTCAACATCTCATGCGCTTGTTATCTCTACGGCTGTCACGGACTTCGCGAATCCTGCAGAGTATAGCACAGATGCGCAACTTTGTCCTTCATGTCGATATGGAAGGCAGGATCATCTCTCACTGGAGGCATAACGATGAACGTTTTACTCACCGGCGGGGCCGGTTTTATCGGGTCGCACACGGCGGTCGAACTGATCGCGGCGAGGCACGGCGTGGTGATCGCCGACGATCCGAGCAACAGTTCGGCTTCGGTGATCGAGCGGGTGAATGACGCCGGACGTGGGAGACAATAAAACCGACAAACACGAGGCGGTATGATCAAGGCGCCGCAACGCTTTAATACGCGTTGCGGCGCCTTGTTTTACCGTTTGATCTTTTGAACTCCACTGTCAGCGTTCCTTTATGGGGCAGGATTTCAACCTTCATCGCAATTCCAGCGCAGAGTCAACGTGATTTTAACACATTTTCTGCGGTTGATGGCGAAGGAACAATTTTACGCTGTGTCTATATGCGATACGGTACATTTATAAAAAGAGACCGTCTCAAAAGTCAATCGAGACGGCCTTTTTGCTGTCCTTTGGTAATTTCTATTCGGCATTAAAACACAATATACGCGCAAAAAAACAAAGTGACATTATGTGTCTTTAAAGGCAGTTCCGTAGTTTTGAGACAACCCTCCATAGAATTGAAAGATTTGCTGTCATTGGTTGATTGACGTTACAGGTGCAGTATAGCTTTATCCATTCTGTCGCCAGAGAAAACCCGTCCGCTCCATAAAGTCAAACATGTCCATGCTGGGAACGCCCATCATCCAGGCCATGTCGGGAATCTTCGCGTTGCCCATCAATCCGGAACTCTGCCCCGCGCCGCGCAGAACTCCAACTTCCTGTGTGACGATAATGGCATTCTTGGCCATTGCGACAGCGATGAGCCAAGGATCTGCCACATGTGGCCGCGACCAGTTTCTCAGCGCTGCATTTTTATAATAACGCTGACGCTCCACGCAGTCCAACAGGGTTTGCAACACTTTTGCGTAGGCAGTTAAAGTACCTTGATCGGGCTTGACGACAAGAGTTTTGTATTCGGCTACATAACTCGCCAGGGCGTCATTTCCACTGCACACTTCCAAGAATACCGGTTCAATGATGAACGCAGATTTCCGCCGAACCAAAGAATCGAGATGCTCCCAAAACGCGGGGGGCAAAACTGCGGCGATAGTAAAGCTTCCACGCCGCCACAAAGACGTTGGCATCAAGCAAATAAGCGTCGCGCGTCATGCTTTATGCCTCCGTCAACTGCCGCACAAGAGTGTCGAAACTCTTGCGGTTTAAGCCGGTAAGTTCGCACGCTTCTGTGAACATCGTCCGGCCTGTACGAGTGTCACGATCCAGTGCCAGAACAAAATTGGGGTCGAGGCGAGATTTGACCGCGGTGAGAAAATTTCCGCCGGAACTATTTTTCTTTTCTGCGGCACAATTTCTCCACGCGGTAACCAGCCGCGCATAATCAGCTTTTGTAATCAAGCGCAGGTCTGCTGCCCGACGGGCAATCACTTCGCGGCTGCAAGGGAAGCCCTGCACAACCGCGCCAATCCGTGCCTCGAGATTTTCAGCAAATTCTTTTTCCCATGCCTCGGCAAAAAGCTTGACAGGCGCCAATATTTCCGCCGCCACGGCATTGCACAGGACTTCAGTTCTGCTAACTTTTTGCGTGCTCTCCGTCGGCAGATTGTAAAGACTATTTTGTCCTATCCACACATGCGCCGTTTCATGAAGCAGGGAGAAGACACGCCCCCCCACGCGTCTGCCGCGTTAATAAAAATCAGAGGCGCATAGGCGTCAATAAGCGTAAAAGCCCGAAACTCATCCAGCCGTAACGTACGATGAGTATTGCAGCCAACAATGCCGCTCATCATCACCATGATACGGCACGCTTCAAGTTTCCTGCGCAAATATTTGAATGCATCGTCCGGCCGCTGCGCTTTTTTTACCCGAAACCAGTCTTCTTGCAATCCGAGCATCTCTCGAATATCCGTCACCACGGCAGAAACGCCGGAAGCGGGCGAGCAGCGGGCAACGCATGCGACAGGGTCATAACCGTTATCCTGGGCATATCGAGACATCCAGTCCTGCGCTTGCTCCATATTAAAGACGATATCGTGCAGATTTCTGCTCGGCGCGGGTACATTGCCGCTGTCGATCGTCCGATACGCGATCAACGGAAAGTCTTCTCTAGGCGGCTTTTGCAGGAAAAAGTAGCCAAAAGGAATTTTTGTCTTTTTGCTGACTTCTTCAATCTGCCTCAACGTTGGCACAGCCTTGCCTTCCTTCCATGCGTGCAAACGAAGAAGCGTTGCGTCGTTGACCGGCTCATCCTGCGTTTGTGCAACGACCCAGTCAAGCACCGGCTGCGTCACTGTGAATTCGACCTTTGGCATACAGATTCCTCCCTTCGCAACGTTTTGACATGCGAACTCCTGAATTCGTATTCTTCATTGAGAGCGCACTCCGTCGAGAATAAATCTGAAGACCGACGCCCGGGATTTTCTGTCTATGAGCGGCACCATGGAGAGCGCGCAGGTCATGTTACTTGCAAGGTTATTATAACATGAAGCCTGCAGACGGCAGCGCGGGCTGCGCAGTCGATTCGGTCCAAATGAACGATCCATATGCGCCAATATTAACGGGAGAGAAACAAGCCCGCTCTATCGGATCGCACAGTGGTCGGACTGATTGCGGCGCGGCATGGGTGGTGATTACTGACGATCCGGTAAACAGCTTAACTTTGGTGATCAAGCGGCTAAGTTACGCTGATACTGATTTCCAATTAAAATACATAATCGATACTATTATTGACATTGGCGCTCTCTAACCTGCGGTCTTTAGATAATTCTATTCCGTCTGCGGCATTGGACATCCACGATTTTCCATAGAGTTCATTACGCTTATGAACTCCGGCGCTGTTCCAATGCCAGTCCAATCAGCCGATCCGTTTGGTCTGCCATGAACAGCGGGATATTCAGCATATCATCGTCCAGTTTCAGATTATCCAGAGAGAATCGCACACGGAGCTTCACCTGATCCGGGAACAGTTCCTTGAATTTCTTGAGGCTCTTGCTGGCTGTGTTGGCCTCGGATTTGACCTCTACAGGGAAAATGTCGTTTTCTCTTTGAATGAGGAAATCCACCTCATAAGGAGGATTGTTCTGGCTCCAATACCGGGGAACAACTTCAAACTGGGTGACCAGGGTCTGAAGCACAAAGTTCTCGGTCAGTGCGCCTTTGAACTCGGTGAACAGGCGATTGCCTTCGCCAAAGGCCGTAGGAGCCAGCTGCGCAAGACGGCGAAGCAGTCCCACATCGACCAAATAAATCTTAAAGGCGGAGAGGTCGTCGTAAGCAGCCACAGGCAGGCCAGGCGCGGAGCTGCGATAGATCTTGTGCACCAGACGGGCATCTACCAGCCATTGCAGGGCATCCTCGTATTCACGGGCTCTTGCGCCCTCTTTGACGACCTTGTAGATGAATTTCTTGTTTTCCCTTGCCAGCTGGGACGGTATAGACTTCCAGATCATAGAGATCTTCGGAAACTCATTGATATTAGGATGTTTGGCAAAGTCACGCTCGTAGGCGCCGATGATCCCAGACAGGGCTTCCTGCATGGCGGATACATCTCGCGCTTCTGTCCACATCAGAACGGATTCCGGCATGCCGCCGGTCACGTAGTACATTTTGAGTTTTTCATAAAGAGGATTAAAGAAGGCGTCGGGGATTGGCTCAATGATGTTCACACTGTCCAGATACCTCGCTAAATTCTCGTCGCCGTTGGCGAGCAGGAACTCTGCAAAGGTCATGGGATCAATCTGCATAAAGTTGACCTTGCCCACAGGGAATGATGAAGGTTTGGCCAAGGCGATCCCCAACAGAGAACCGGCACAGGCAATGTGATACTGCGGTGCATTCTCGCAGAAATATTTCATGGAATTGATGACCTTGGGGCAGTCTTGTACCTCGTCAAAAATGATGAGGGTCTTTTCAGGCGTAATCTTCTGACCGCTGGCCAGCATCAAATTTTGCAAGATACGATCAACGTCCTTTGTCGTTTCAAAGAACTGTTCGTATTCTTCGTTCTCGTCGAAATTGAAATAAGCAACGTTTTCATAGTATCGTGTGCCAAATTCTTTGAGAATCCATGTCTTGCCTACTTGGCGAACACCTTTTAGGATCAAAGGTTTACGGTAAGGTGAATGCTTCCATTCCAGCAATTGTTTTAAAATCACTCGTTCCATATGCAACATCCCTCACATTATTATTGATGTTTATGTGTATTATTATCACATAATTATTGTATTCTGCTCAACGAAAAAAAGCAACAGCCGTCGCGTAATTGTTTCAGTGTATAATTTTGTATTGGAAGTCAGAGTTCGCGTGATGCGTGGCGGCTGACAACTTTTTATTGGAGGGAAGGACCATGAACGTTTTACTCACCGGCGGGGCCGGTTTTATCGGGTCGCATACGGCGGTCGAACTGATCGCGGCGGGGCACGGCGTGGTGATCGCCGACGATCTGAGCAACAGCTCGGCTTCGGTAATCGAGCGGCTGGAACGGATCACGGGCGTGCGCGTGCCGTTTTACCAAATCGACGTGGCCGACACGGCGGCGCTGGAACGTCTTTTTGCGGAGCGTCATATCGACGCGGTGATCCACTTCGCGGGGTTGAAAGCGGTGGGCGAATCGGTGGCCAAGCCGCTGCTCTATTACCGCAACAATCTGGACACGACGCTGGCGCTGCTGGAAGTGATGGCGGCGCACGGCTGCAGGCGCTTCATCTTCAGCTCGTCGGCCACGGTGTACGGGATGACGAACTCCGTTCCGTTCACGGAGGAGACGCCGGCCGGCGGCTGCACGAATCCCTACGGCTGGACGAAGTTCATGATCGAGCAGATCCTGCGCGACGCGGCCGCCGCGGACGCGGAGGTGTCGGCGGTGCTGCTGCGTTACTTCAACCCGATCGGCGCGCACGAGTCGGGGCTGATCGGCGAGCAGCCGCAGGGGATCCCCAACAATCTGATGCCGTATCTGTGCCAGGTGGCGGCGGGCAAGCTGCCGCAGCTGCGCGTTTTCGGCGACGACTACCCCACGCCCGACGGCACGGGGGTGCGCGACTACATCCACGTGGTCGATCTCGCCAAAGGGCATGCGTCGGCGCTGGCTTACGCCGCCTCGCACCAAGGGGCCGAGGTATTCAATCTCGGCACGGGGCGCGGCAGCAGCGTGATGGATCTGATCCGTTCGTTCGAACGGGTCAACGGCATTAAAATCCCCTACGCGATCGCGCCGCGCCGCGCCGGCGACATCGCCGCGTGCTGGGCCGACGCCTCGAAAGCCGAGCGCCTGCTGGGCTGGAAAGCGCGGAAATCGCTCGACGACATGTGCCGCGATTCCTGGAACTGGACGAAGAAGTCGCTGCTGTAGGATCAGCGAAAGAGTTCGTCGAGAACACGAAGAGGCCGTCTCGAAAGTCAATCGAGACGACCTCTTTTTGTGACGTATAGAGCCGTTACGAGCCCCAAACGCTCACCGCCCAACATAGCGGTATTTTGCGTAGCGGCCTTTGTTCACCGGTTCCAGAAGCCCTCGCGCCACAAGAGCCTTCAGGAGAATGTACGCCTGGGAAGCGCTGACATGCAGTAGCTGCATGACGTCTGACCGGGAAATAAAGTCGTTGCCTTTGGCGAATTCTGCGATTGATTCACGATACTTCGTCTTGTCTCCGTCAGCTCGGCGTACGTCTTCGATTTTACCCGCCTTCGTGGCATATGCTTTAAAACGAATCGCATAGGTTCCAGTTCTACCGCTGCCATATTCCTCGACAAGTCCGGTCGCTGTCATTGAATCCAGAATAACTTTTATTGTGTTTTCTGGAATATTTATCTCTTGTGCCAGCCGTTTGACTGTCGACTTCGGACTATCCTTCAAGACGTTCAGGATCAGCAAAGCGTTGAGCGAAAGAGGGCGTCCCGATCTGTTCTGTTCCTTCGCGATCAGCTCCGCGATCCGTCTGTCGGGCTCTCCCCGCGGAATAAACAAGGATACCGTCGCCGAGGTCGACGCAGAATAATCGGGCAACGGCTTGCCATAGAGCAACGAGCCTTCGAAGATCCGGTCGATCCCCCTTCCTGTCCGTTCTGCCAAACCGATACGTTTCAGCGCGTCCGCTAACAGAAGGTTTCTCCCATGCGGCTCGGCCGTGAGCAAATTGTTTATGGAGACGCCTTCGACAAATCCGCCGGGATTGGCGACCGTCAATCCTTCATCGCTCAATGCGACCCGGACCCTGCCGCTTTTGGCGTAGTCTCTATGGCTGAAGGCGTTGACGACGGCTTCTCTGACCGCTCTTTTATCGAATTCCGGAATGGAGAGTCTGAAGAATCCTATGTCGAGTTCCCGATCGGGATTTCGAGCTTCCAAACCGTTATAGAGTTTCTCTATTGTCGATAAAATCGGCAATACGTAATCATCGTTACGACGGACTTCAGTTCCTTCCAACACCTGAAATACAGCGGCATGCGTCGGCACAAAGCGCTGAATGGCTTCCAACTTTCCGATCAAGAGAATACCCGTGACCGTGGGACACAGGACGCCGTTCTGTTCCCGAACCAATCCCAACGCCTTGTACAGGTCTTCGTCCGCCAGTTCCAACAGCGTCTTGTCTCCGCTAAAGGACGAGATCGATCGCTTGAGGCGTTCTGTTTCCAGGGGATCGAAATCTTTGATGCTGCTTTGGAACAAGGGCATGGCAGAATAATCGAGCAGACGTAAATCAGAGAGCCGCGTCGCGAATTCATAAGGATACATCGCCACGTTTTCGGGTTCTCCGTTGGCTTTGAGCCGCCGGTGAAGAACTTTTCCGGATGCGGTCGCAACAATTCCGCCGAATGACTTCGGCACCGATATTTTTAGCACGGGTTTCGTATCGCCGACGATTTCCGCCCTGACAGAGACAGGTGGTACGGTATTGTTCGCAATAAAAGCGCTGACCGTCGTCACGTTCCGATGCGCTTCATGAACGCCCGTTATTTCTCCCGAATCTTCGATGCCAAGATAAAGATCGCCGCCTTCCGTATTGGCGAACGCCACGACCGCTTCAAAAACATCGGCGTCCGGCAACTTCTTCTGATCGCTTTTGAACTCTATTGTCAACGTTTCTTTATTGGGCAGCATTTCAACACCTCCATCGCAATTCTAACACACATTTTGCGTTAGCATCAAATTTTCCAACGCAAAAACGCATTAAAAAAGACCTTGGCCAAGCTGTTGGCAAAAGAAGGATCTCGGGCAGTACTGCACCATGAAAGCGCCTTCGAGCAAAACCGAAAAGAACGCCGCGAGCTTTTCTCAGCGTCAGTAAAAAATAACTGATTCAGTGTATAATTTTCTCACAGAAGCAAGAGTTCACATTGTGCGCTACAGCTGACGCTTTCTCAGGGAAGAAAACACCATGAACGTTTTGCTTACCAGCGGGGCCGGTTTTATCGGGTCGCATACGGCGGTCGAACTGATCGCGGCGGGGCACGGCGTGGTGATCGCCGACGATCTGAGCAACAGCTCGGCTTCGGTAATCGAGCGGCTGGAACGGATCACGGGCGTGCGCGTGCCGTTTTACCAAATCGACGTGGCCGACACGGCGGCGCTGGAACGTCTTTTTGCGGAGCGTCATATCGACGCGGTGATCCACTTCGCGGGGTTGAAAGCGGTGGGCGAATCGGTGGCCAAGCCGCTGCTCTATTACCGCAACAATCTGGACACGACGCTGGCGCTGCTGGAAGTGATGGCGGCGCACGGCTGCAGGCGCTTCATCTTCAGCTCGTCGGCCACGGTGTACGGGATGACGAACTCCGTTCCGTTCACGGAGGAGACGCCGGCCGGCGGCTGCACGAATCCCTACGGCTGGACGAAGTTCATGATCGAGCAGATCCTGCGCGACGCGGCCGCCGCGGACGCGGAGGTGTCGGCGGTGCTGCTGCGTTACTTCAACCCGATCGGCGCGCACGAGTCGGGGCTGATCGGCGAGCAGCCGCAGGGGATCCCCAACAATCTGATGCCGTATCTGTGCCAGGTGGCGGCGGGCAAGCTGCCGCAGCTGCGCGTTTTCGGCGACGACTACCCCACGCCCGACGGCACGGGGGTGCGCGACTACATCCACGTGGTCGATCTCGCCAAAGGGCATGCGTCGGCGCTGGCTTACGCCGCCTCGCACCAAGGGGCCGAGGTATTCAATCTCGGCACGGGGCGCGGCAGCAGCGTGATGGATCTGATCCGTTCGTTCGAACGGGTCAACGGCATTAAAATCCCCTACGCGATCGCGCCGCGCCGCGCCGGCGACATCGCCGCGTGCTGGGCCGACGCCTCGAAAGCCGAGCGCCTGCTGGGCTGGAAAGCGCGGAAATCGCTCGACGACATGTGCCGCGATTCCTGGAACTGGACGAAGAAGTCGCTGCGATAAAAGTATCGAAGGGGCTCATAAAAAACGACGTCGCGCCCGTCATGTTTTGAAGGAACAGTTCAAAACGCGACGGGCGCAACGTCGTTTATCCCGGACTGCCGTCGGGGTCGCAAAGCCTCCGCCGGCTTTCGGTGAGAAATCTCATTTCGGCTCTATAATAAACGTTGGGGGGACACGCGTCGAACTGAAGATGTTCACCTCCTCCAACGAGTCTATTCATATTAAGATAGGCATACCCAGTCATTCCTCCCTCGCAATCTCATCAGCAGAGTTGATCGAAAGGGAAATGATGGATATGCCGCATGCTCGTTTTATCGGATTATTGTCGAGTAGGGAAAAGAGGAGCACCAAGAAGTTTTACGACCGCGGCGAGACCCACTCGATGGATTTTATTATGCCCTGTTCTGAGAACTGCAGCAAACATTTCTCTATTTTTCGATAACTTCCCACGTGCCGTCACGCCTGGAGCCAAGTCTTCGAATATAGCCTTTCTCTCTCAACGAATCCAGCGTACGCTGAACTGTTCTGACTGTTTTTGATATCTTCTCAGCCATCTCGTCCCGGGTTGAATCCGGCTTGTTTTTCAATATAGCCAGCACAGCCACTTCCGTCCCCTTTAAAGTGACATTAAAAGTGACATTCTGAATGTCACTTTGAAACGCTGGTCTGTAAATAATAAACTTAAATCCGCTTTCGCCTGTCTCATACGAATATCGAATAGCCGCATCCTTGCAAAGACTGTTTATTCGCTTAAAGCCGCTTCCGAATTGCTCAATAGACTTATTCAGATACAGAACTTTCGAAATAAGAGGGTTACGTATCTCTGACTCTACATTCCTTTTAATGTAATCCTCCGGTTTATAACGGCTTGCATATCGTCCGGGACTATAGATTGTTATCTTCCCTGGGTGGATGCATATTTCATGATTTGTGGATTCGTTATATACTGCATGTGCAAAACTGTTAGCCAATGCCTCTCTAATGACCGCAACAGGGATCTCCGGGATTTCCTCTCTTTCTGTCCCGATGATTTCGCTTCTCCATCGGACATTCTTCAAAATATAATCTTCAGATATCTTCAGCAAATTATATATATTGTCTTCATAGAGCTTCATATCAATAAAAGTAAGCTTTTCATCCGTAGCAAATACAGCAGTTTTCAATGTGACCGGATGCGTATTTCCGAAAAGGCATTCTCCAGCGTTATTCAAATGATCGTCATCCAGCAAGCCGCACCTCTTCAGAACGATTGGACATGTATATTTTCCCTCCGGTATTCTCCCCGCCGAAACAGCTTTTTGCCAAAAAGCTCTGATTGCCGTTTTGTCAATTTGCTTGGATGTCGCCAAAGACGGTGTTTTCTCCCACTTTTCCTTATATTCATTTGATACAAAGAAGGACTTCAGCGCTTCCGGCACCACCTCACGATCTTCATCAGCAGTTCGGAGGTAATAACGCCCAAACGCAGAATATGGGACATTACTGCCATTAAATTCGATTTTGATTACATGCCTTCCGTCAAGAACCGTTTCGTTTATAGCAGGATATATCTGAGGTCTGATGCTTTCGTATACCATTCTCGAAACATCACGAAGCGACGATTCCGAAACGGCCTGCCCGCTCACATCACCATTCGGTTTGATCCCAAAATAAAGGGTTCCTATCCCGTGTTTATTCAAAATAGACGAAATAGAAATCATCGCCTCTCGGATCTCGGCAGTTGTCTTTTTGAATTCCAACGTTTCCGTTTCTTTTCCCAGATTCATTCCCGCTTCCCTCGCCGTTATAAAGTGACGTCATCATATCATATAGTGACATTTACGTCACTATTAACAAGGCGAGGCACCTCCCTCCTCAATGGAGAATACCCCTACGGCGACCGCCGACGGTCTGATACTATTTCTCAATTAAAATGCCGAATGCAGAGGTGCTACGGGGGAGATTCACAAAGCGAGCTGTGCAGACCGCGCAGCGGTCAAGGGAGTCCTGAGCGACTGAACTCCTCCGTAGCGCCCGGAAACTATGTTAATACTTTCTATTAAGAATTAGTCTGAGCAACATCAGCGCATGTGCCGCGATTCCTGGAACTGGGGGAAGAAGTCGCTGCGATAAAAACATCAAGGGGCTCATTAAGAACATGTCGCGCCCGTCATGTTTTGAAGGAACAGTTCAAAACGCGACGAGCGCGACGTCGTTTATCCCGGACTGCCGTCGGGGTCGCAAAGCCTTCGCCGGCTTTCGTTGCGAGATCTCACCAGTCAAGGTCAAGGTGGTTGCGCGCGAACTGCTCAAATATCCATGTGTCTTCGCAGTCGCACAAAAGGCTGTAAAGCTCCTGCCGAAGCTCTTCCCTGGACAGTCCGTCGATGTAGCGCCGCAGTTTTTCGTCCAGCTCTTCCCGACGCCGCTCTTCTTCCTCTTCGTATTTGACGATGTCGTCGTAGTATTCCCGGGCTTTCTCCGGGTACGCCGCAAAGAACAGCGCGATCATGTGCTTGCAGATCACGCGCCGGCCGGCGGCATGGGGACAGGTGCACGAAGACTTGCGCGGATGCTCCGCGTCGATGCGCACTTCGTAGACGGTGCCGCTCCCGCGCACGCTCCCGCTCGCTTCGAGATCGCCGGTCTTCTCGCACGAAAGGACCCTTCCTTATAGTATTCGTATCCTCTCCACAGCGAGGCGCCGCTGGCCAGCGTCATCAAACTCATCGAGCCCTCTCCTTGTCGTTCCCATCGTCCGGCTTTTCCGGGCAACGTCTCCCGCGGCGAAAAAACGCAGCGCGCCCCGTCGCGATTGATTTTTTTACAGTCAGCATTCTTTCCGACGCAAGCCTGACACAGAAATATAATACATCAAAACACAATATCCCGCTCTCCCGTTTCGCAGCCGACGTGGCGCCAAGGGCGCGGAGCGGACTTTCGGCGACGTCGCCGCGCCTGCCGCGGCGCCCGAAGCTCCCGCGTCAACTTTGGCCTGATCGTTTATATTTTGCAAGTCCCTTATGCTCAACGTATCCCTGTCCAAGCGTGGCATCCCAGCCATGCGCCAAGAAAAAAATCCGCGCAGAAGACACTTGTTTTTCGAACAGAGGTAAAATATAATTGAATAAGTTAGCGAACAATGAATATTATTACTGAAAGGATGGATCTTCTGTGTATAAGCTTTGGAACGAGCTTCAGGAACTGAAAAAGCTGCGCTGGATAGACCTTTCGCATCCTCTCGATAATACAAGCCCCTATTGGAGCGGCATACCGGATGGATCCGTCGAACTCTGCAAAACTGTGTTCGACTGGGACAATCCGATGCTTGAATGTCTCATTCAGACTTTTAAATTTCCTGGGCAGTTCGGAACACACATAGATTTCCCCGGGCATTTCGTTAAAGGCGCACCGCTGTCGGAAGCCTTCGGCGTGAAAGACTGCGTGTTCCCGCTCTGCGTCGTCGACATTTCGAAAAAGGTAAAAGCCGATCCCTGCTATGCCGTGACGGTAGACGACATTAAGGAATACGAAGCGAAATACGGAGCCATACCCGACGGTGCGTTTGTGGCTCTTTATACGGGTTGGAGCAAAAATTGGCCCGACATGGATGCCCTCTCCGGAACGAAAATAAAAGAGGACGGCTCAGAAAACTTCCCGGGTTGGTCGCTGCCTGCGCTCAAATATATCTACGAGTTCCGCTCCGCGGCTGCGAACGGGCACGAGTCCCTTGACACCGATGCGTCGGCCGAAGCGGCGAAGGCTGGCGACCTAGCCTGCGAGAGATATGTCCTTCAGCAGGGCAAACTTCAGATAGAAGTGCTTTGCAATCTTGATATGCTCCCGCCCGCCGGCGCGCTCCTTTTCGCGGGGTATCCCAACATCAAGGGAGCGACGGGACTTCCTGTCCGTGTTTTCGCTATCTGCGAGTAAAACTCGCGTCCGCCATTTGGCGTAAACGGCAAGGCGCCGCCGCGGATATTGCGGCGGCGCCTTGCCGTTTCGTTTACTCGTGCGTGAGTTGTTCTCAAGATTTCGGACATATTCCGATACTGATACTATTTCTTGATTGAAAAGCCAAACTCAAGGACGTTGCGAGCCATACCAATATTTTCTGTCGGGAATCGGTATAAATAACCGTTCCGCCACGTTACATTCAACCGGGAGATCATGTTTATGCCATTCATAAAAAATCATGCGCGTTTTTTCAAGGGCGCGGCGCTGACGGGCGTTTTCGCCTTCGCGGCGGCGGGGGCGGCGGCGCTGGCGCTGATGCGCCGGGTCTGGGGGCCGGTGTCGATGGAGCAGATCCTGTTCCATCTGAACGTGCCGCTGACGGGCGGCGTCGACGCCAACCTGCGCCGCCTCATTTTCGCCGCGGCCGCGGGCGCGGCGACGGTCACGGCGCTGTACGGACTGTTCTGCGGCTTCTGCCTGCGGCGCGGACGGCGCGGGGCGGGGCTGCTGGCGGCGTTGGCTCTGGCGGGATTCGCGCTGTACGCGGAGCGGAGCGTCGGCGTGGCCGGGTTCGTTCTGCGCCAGTTCCAGACCACGGCGCTGTTCGACGCGGTGCCCGAGCCGCAGGACGCACGCTGGTCGTTCCCCGGCGCCAAGCGCAATCTGCTGGTGATCCACATGGAATCCATGGAAGACACGTTCAACGACGCGGCGGTCATGGGCGCCCCGCTGCTGCCCGAGCTGGCGCGGCTGCGGAAGGAGCATCTCCATTTCAAGGGTTTCCGCCAGGTACGCGGCACGACCTGGACAACGGCGGGCGTGACGGCCTCGGACTTCGGGCTGCCGCTGCTGCTGCCGATCGGGCACAATGACTACGGCGACTACGAGTCGTTCCTGCCCGGAGCGCTGAGCATCTTCGAGGTGCTGGAGCGCAGCGGCTACGCGCTGGAGTTCATGTTTTCCAGCGACTGTTCGTTCGGCGGCATCGAAAACCTGATCCGCACGCACGCGGCGCGCCCCGTCGTCAAGGATCTGCGCTGGTTCAGCCAGTACCGTTCCGACGTGGAACAGAACCGCGGCAACGGCTGGGGCCTGCGCGACCGCTATCTTTACGAGCGGCTCAAGGAGGATCTGGCGCTGCGCGCCGCTTCGGGCGCGCCCTACGCCTTTTTCGTCGAGACGCTCGACACGCACGGGCCGGACACGTATTACTTCCTCGACCCCGACGTCCGCCCGGAAACGCGCTGGCACGATTTCCGCGACGTGATCCGCGCCGGCAGCCTGATGATGGGCGAATTCATCGACTGGGTGCAGGCGCAGCCGTTCGCCCGCGACCTGACGATCGTCGTTCTCGGCGACCACCTCTGGATGGGCGACACGGTCGCCGGGCGCCCGCTGGGGGACGGACGCGCCGTGTTCAACCTGTTCATCAACGCGATCCCGCGCCCGGAGCGCGGGATCGAACGACTTTTCAGCGCGCCGGATTTCGCGCCGACGATTCTCGAAGCCATCGGCGCGTCCCTGCCCGGGCGTCGCTTCGGCATCGGCACGTCGCTGTTCAGCGGGCGCCCGACGATGATCGAGGAACTGGGCGAAAAGGCTTATGTCGCCGAGCTGGGCAAGACGTCGGCGCGCTACAACCGTTTCTTCAAGCGTCCCGAGGGGAAGCCCGACCGGCGCGCGCCGCTGAAGACGAACGACTTTTCCGCGGGCGCGCCGCGCCTCGCCCTTTCCGAACCGGAACTGTTCATGAGGACCGGCGGCAGCGGCGCTTTTCAGTGCGCGGTCTTCAATTCAAGCGACAGCCTGTTGTCCGGCGCGGGAGATTCGCCGCTGCGGATCCGCGCGTCGGTCTGCGCCGCGGACGGCCGCAACATGCCGGAATACGCGCGCACGTTCCCGCTGCCGCGCGATCTGCCGCCGCAGGACGCCGAATACCTGCAGGCGGCGATCCCCGTGCCGCCGGAAGGAACGTACCGTCTGCGGCTGGAATTCGTCGACGAAAAGGACCGGCCGCTCGCCGCCGCCTTCGAAACGCCGCTGCGGACGGCGGCGCAGTGGCGGTACGCCGCCGAAGACGGCGGTGTGCCGCAGGACGAGCGTATCGTGCTGGACGGCGGCGCGCCCTGCGTCGCCTTCGCGGGCGCGATGGAAGTCTGTTGCCATCGGGACACGCTCTTCTGCAAGCTGCTGGACGGCCGACTGTCCGCAAAAGATCTGATTTTGCGCGCCCGCCGCGGCGGAGAGACGGTCGAACTGACGCCGCGCGAGCTGCGCCGCGCTTCCGACCAAAAATTCCGCTGGGCCGCCGCGCCGCTGGACGGAGCCGGTCTTGAATATCTGGAAGCGGGCTGGCGGCGCGGCGGCGCGGAAAACGTGCGTCCGTTCAGCCTCCTTCCCGCGGCGAAAAGCGCGCCGCTGCGCGAGGAGCAGGATTTTTACGCCTACGCGCGCAAACTGTCGCGGTCGAAGGCGCTGATCCTCGCCGCCGTCAACGCCCCGGAGCAAAAGCCCGGCCTACTGGCCATGCGGGACGGGCAGATCCTCACGCTTCAGCGCGGCGTGCCCGGTACGGCGCTGCACTTCGACGGCGAGGAAGGCGGCGTTTACCTCGACCTCAACACGTACGACGAGGCCACCGCCGCCCAGTCGCGCACGCGCGCGCGGCTGTCGATCCGCGTGAACGGCCTCGAATACGCCTGCGCGCAGCAGGGAACGAACTTCGTCGTCTTCGATCCCGCCTGCGGCGAAGCGCTCGACCGCGCTGCCTGTGCCACGCCGATACCGTTGGACGAACTGGCGGCGCTGCTCGCGGGCGCACAGCCCGAGACGGCGCGGCGGACCGGCGGCGAAGCGCCCAAACTGCTCCACTGCCCCGTCGATCACCGCGTCCCCATCGAAAAGGGGGCGTTCCTCGCCTCCTGGCCCGGCGGCCCATACGTCGCGCGCTCCGGCGGCCGCCTTTACTTCCAGACACCGTGGGAACAGGTCTTCAAAATCAAACTGCTCGGCGGTTCCGAAAGCGCGGGCATCGCGCCGCTGGACCGCGCCGTGTCGGCCGGTTTCGACGGCGTGATCTCCGCCCTGCCGGCGCGAGGGGCGTCCGCCGACGTCGGCTTCATCGACGGGCAGGGGCAAAAACACGCGCAGTCCGTCGACCTGACGCCGCTTTTTCTGGAAACGGACTTCTGCCGCTATCTGCGGCGGCTGGCCAATCCCGATCACGTCGTGCTGATCTCCGTGCTCGACGAGGGCGCGCGCCGCCTCACCGAAACGCACCGCAAGCTCTTCGCGCCGCTCGGGCTCGACCTGTCGTTGTCCGGCAAACGACGCTGGAGCTACGCGGCCGTCAGCGACGGCGGCAAAAAGGTCTACGAAGAATGCGCGCCCGGCCGCATCGACATAACTATCGACGCCGCGGGGCTGAAGATCGGGCTCGTCAGCACGGGCATGGAAGCCGGCTACGAGTCGTCGATCCGGATCGACGGCGCGGAATATTCCACGCAGTCGCTGGGCATGAACATCGTCGTCTACGACAAAAAGCAAAAACGCGTCGTCGACAGCGTCGCCTTCAACACCTACGCCGACCTGTCCGCTTCGCGCAAAGACCCCGCGTTCAAACGGTAAAAGCAAAGCGGCGAACCTCGCTTCACTCGAGGCTCGCCGCTTTTTATCCGTCTGTGTTTTGAGTGACCCACAACTGGCATTTGTGTTCCAACAAGAGGAAATCGCAGCTGTTGGCCACAAGTCCGGGATTCTTGCCCAACAGCACTCGTTTGTAAGTGCGCTCGGCAAGATACTGGATCCTTTCCTGATTTTTGATACAGAACCTCAATTCCTGCGCAAGCAGGGCACGATAAGCTCGATCGGGTTCGTCGTCTATGGAACGGAGCGAGAGTGCGCTTTTGGGAACAGGAAACATATAATTAAACCGAAGCGAAGCGACAATCTGACCATTGTCAGCCTGAATGAGGAAGTTATCGGGCTTTTGCTGTTTAAAAGAAGTCACAGGCACGTAATAGTTCATTTCACGCACCTGAAGCACAACGCCGCATAAAAATTTTCTCTTTCGACTTACTCCATAATCCATGTTAGGGACGCGGCTTACGCCCCTCTTTTCTATCTCTGCATTTTTCAAATAGTTGGTATAAGCAAAGTCCACGTAGTAAAAATTGAGTTTTTCCATCAATGCGGGCCTCAAAGTCAGAGATAAAAAGAGAGGGGCCACAGCCCCTCCTGTTTTCACTACAGCTGCGCTTCAGGCGGCAGCGCGCCTTTCATGATGATCTGCTCTCAAAGCGGCAGGGCGCTTCTCATCGATGATCTGCTCTCAAAGCGGCAGGGCACTTGCCAAAAGAGCATCGCTCTTTCTACATGTTATTTTACTCAAGTTATGAATTTTTGTCAAATCATTCTCACGAGGAAGACAAAATATATGAAAACTGAAATTCTTCAAGGTAAATGCAACGCAACATCCGGTACCCCGTTGCATTAAATCTGAATTAAAAGAAGCTTGCATTTAGTCTGAATTGATGAAAGACCTTTCTTACGAGACAACAGATCTCGGAAAGGAGTTCATCATCATGAACAAACATTTGACTCTGGCTGAAAGAAAAGCCATTGAAAGCGCCCTCAACCGGCGAGAATCTCTCAGAAGTATTGCCTCAACAGTTCTGAAGTCGCCGAGTACGATCTCCAGAGAGATCAGAAAACATGCAGAGACTGTCTTCAAAGGCTGTTATGGCCGGACAGCAAACTGCTGCCTTCACCGGTATGACTGCTCCGTTACTTCCCTTTGTAACACCTCT
>NZ_MUHX01000032.1 GCF_002007215.1 Pyramidobacter sp. C12-8
AACAGGCGCCAGTCACGATCCCCGTCGCATCGTCAATATAAGCGTGCAGCGTCGCACGCCCGTTCCCCCTGCCAAACCATTCAAACGACGTGGCGTCAGTCTGCCACAACATCCCCGCGGCCACCTTCCGCGGTCGGGAACGGTGAAGCTTCGGCCGCCGCCGCACACTCTTCTTGCTCCTGATCCCCTCGTCCTTCAGAATGCGGACGACACTCGAACGACTGATCCCGATCCCCTCCCGTTCGTTCAGGCATTCCGCAAAGTGAGAGAAGTTGAAATCGTAATAGACCTCCTCATACGCCTTCAGCACCGACTCCCGAACCTCATCTCCGATCCTGCGCCGAGACGTTCTGCCGCGGTTGCCGTGAACAAGTCCCGCCGCCCCTTGAGCGACGAACCTCTTCTTGATCCTGATGATTTGCCGTTGACAGAGCCCCAGCTTTTCCGCCGCCTCCCTGTTCGTCATGCGTCCCTCGACAAGCGCTCCGATAATCCTGATACGATCCAGTTCCTTTTGTGACAATGTCATTCGCTCCTGTTTCATGAACGGTATTATCTCAGAGTGACATTTTCTTGGAACAGTTATGGGTGACTTTATCACTGAACAACGACACTCGCGGAGCGCGACCTTGACAGTCAATTTCCTGTATGCTAAGATTCATGTTTCAATTCACGCGCTCCTCGCGGAGCGCGACCGCCGCTTTGAGGGTTATTCAGCGCGTAAGCGACGTTTCAATTCACGCGCTCCTCGCGGAGCGCGACCCTGTCCTGAAAGGCGTAGTCGCTGACGCCGCGCGTGTTTCAATTCACGCGCTCCTCGCGGAGCGCGACCATTCTGTTGGACATGGTTATTTGTTCTCCTTTCTGTTTCAATTCACGCGCTCCTCGCGGAGCGCGACCGAGCTGCTGCACGCGCCGCGTTGACGTAAAACCGTTTCAATTCACGCGCTCCTCGCGGAGCGCGACGTTAACGGTGAAATGATTATTCCATTCTGCAAAATGTTTCAATTCACGCGCTCCTCGCGGAGCGCGACACGGGGATTCCCCGCAGCGTCGCGATTCCTGCCACGTTTCAATTCACGCGCTCCTCGCGGAGCGCGACGCGCCCTCGTTCGCTTCTTCTTCGGCCGGCTCCGTGTTTCAATTCACGCGCTCCTCGCGGAGCGCGACGTCATGTTTCAGGCATATACATTCGTCCGCCCCACGGTTTCAATTCACGCGCTCCTCGCGGAGCGCGACTGGCAATGTAATTGACTTTTCCGACTGCCAGACGTTTCAATTCACGCGCTCCTCGCGGAGCGCGACAATGATCTCAACGGGGTTTTAAAAAAACGAAAGGAGTTTCAATTCACGCGCTCCTCGCGGAGCGCGACGAAGAAGGTCTCAATCTGCTCGGCGAGGCGTCCGGTTTCAATTCACGCGCTCCTCGCGGAGCGCGACAGTGGTACTTTTGAGACGGGTATTTCCCCGCTTTCTCGAAGCGTTCCCGCGAAGTTCGTCGCAAGCTCTATTTCCTTGTGGCTTTCACAGTGTATCTTACAGGGATTTTCCGTGTTCCCATTAACCGCGACGGCCTAGGGAATAGTATGACGAATTTTCTTCACAGCTGAATGGTTGGGCGTGCGTTTGCCGGATCACCGATTTTTGCGCGCTTGGGGTTCGCGCTTACAGAATGAGTGCCGATTCCGGGTTGTAACTTTTCTTCGCGCCTATGTGTTCCACTCGTTTTTCCCAGTTGTTGCCGAGGAGGTAAAAACGCAGACTGTCCACTTCTGGATCGATTTGGGCGATCAGCTGGGCTTTCAGGGTAATCCACTGGGCCCAGTCGAGTTTGCATTCGAACACGGAGAACTGGACGCGGGCGCCGTGGTTCTCGCACAACCTGGCGACGCGGCGCAGGCGTTTGGCTCCGCCGGCGCTGTCGGTGCTGACGTCATACGCGATGACTACGAGCATGGCAAGCCCTCATTTGAGAAAGAACGGCGGATAACCGTCCAGATCGCCGCGCAGAAAACGGGCAAGAAGCATCGCCTGGACGTAGGGGAGCAAGCCGAGGGGGATTTTTTCCTGCAAATAGGGGTGAGTAATTTCTTCTTGTTTGCGATTTTGCCAATTTTGCAGGAAGGTTTCTTTGCGGGGCGTTTCGTTGAGGAGAACGGCTCCGTTTTCCCGGACGGTAAAGTCGGCGGCAGCGATTTTTCTGAGGTTGACGAGGCTGAGGACAAAGCGGTCGACGAGGTAGGCGCGTAGTTCTTCCATGAGGTCGAGGGCCAGGCTGGGGCGACCGGGACGGTCGCGGTGGAGAAAGCCGACACAGGGGTCGAGGCCGACGGTTTCGAGGGCGCTGGTTATTTCCGAGGCGAGCAATGAATAACCGAAGGAGAGGAGGGCGTTGATTCGGTCCGTCGGAGGACGACGGTTTCGGCCGTGGAAGTAGAATTGTTCTTTTTCGCCGAGGATCATGTGGTCGAAACAGCTGAAGTATTCTCCGGCGCTGTCGCCTTCGATTCCGCGGATGGTGTCGAGATCCGGTTTTGCATGGACGCGGATTTTCTGGAGCTGGACGGCGAGGTTTCTGATCGGCTGTTCGTAGGGTTCTGATTCTTTACCGTCGCGGGCGGCGCGCTGGAGAACGGTACGGCTGTTGGCGATTTTGGCGGCGATGATGGCTCGCGCGATTTGGGCCGACTGAATGGGATCGTCGGCCTTTCGATATTGCAAACGGCGCAGCAGGACGTTGCCATGTACGGGAGCAGTCAGTTTGGCGATGAAGCGGCCGTAGACGCTCATGAAGGAGACGGCGACGCCGTGATCGGCGCACAGTTGCATGGCTCCGGGGCTGAGGCTGACGCGGCCGAAGCAGACGATGTTTTCGAACAGGTGGATGGGGAATTTGCGCAGAGTCCGCCCTTCGCTACGGATGTCGACGGTTTCCCCGTCGCGGGCGACGTAGGCGCCATCAATGTTGAGGTAGAGGGTATTCAGCAGGTGTCTCATGCAGTGTCTCATGCAGTGTCTCATGCAGTGTCTCCTCAATATGTTTTTTCAGGTAGTTTTCCACGGTGCGGCTCATTTTCGGCTGGCAGATGTCGCTGATGGAACAGCTCTTGCAGTGGGGCAAAAGCACAGCCGGCGGGATGACGCCAGCGTCGAGGAGTTGATGAGCCTGGACGCAGGCGTTTTCCATCTCGGCGCGAAGCTGAGGCGTGAAGGCGACTTCTTCACGGCGGCGCGGGGTTCCGTAAAAGAGGGCGCCTGTTTCGATGCGGCAGCCGAGCATTTCTTCGAGGCAGGCGGCCTGAGCGCAGAGTTGGATGCGGTCGCAGTCTTTTGCCTTAGGGCGGCCGTGTTTGTACTCTACGGGGTAAGGGCGCCATGTTCCTTTCTGTCCCGGCAGAAGCACGCCGGCGTCGTCCTGATGGAACTCGACGACGTCGGCCACGCCGGAGATCTTCAGGCGCTCGCAGCGCAGGGGCAGGCCGCGGGCGACGTGCAGGCCGGGGCGGTTCTCGCTCTCGTCGGAATGGGCTTTTTCGTGAAGCAGGCGGCCCTGCGCCGTGAAGATGTTTTCCTGCCACTGCCGCTCGATGTGGATCAGCGCCCACTGGCGCGGACAGAACAACAGATGCTGAAGTCCGGAGATCAAAATGTACTCGTCGGAGAGAGGCATGTCACTCCACCGCGCTGTATTCCTCTGGGTTCAAACCATCAAGCGGTTTCACTTCGACTCTGTACTCCTTCCAGCTCGTCGCATCCTCAGGAGCCGTGACCGACAGGCTTCTGTGCACCTGCGCGGAACTATATTGCCCTGTCTTGCAGTTGTGCTTCCACCAATAGACGCGCTTCACTTCCATGCTGCCGTCCGGACGAGCTGACGACGCGTCGTTTTCAAAGAGCGTGATCAGCGCTTTATGAAGCAGTTCCGCATCTTCCTCGGAAAAACCCGTCTTTTCGGCCAGCTGACAGTTGATGCTGCCGTAGAAAACATAGACACTGTGTGCGACACGGTGCTTCATACCCATGGTATCCGGCGATTTGGAACCGTCCTTGGTCGGCTCTCCATTGACGCTTTTCGTGATCTGCATGCTGTCGATATTAACCGGCAAAACGGTCATGGCCGATTGAACGGTTACGGGCCCGCGCACGCCGACGGAAACGCCTTTGCTCTTTTCTTCGTCGCCGCTTTTGTTGCCGAAGGCGAACACCTGCCCGAAACTTCTTACATCGAGCCACTTCTTACAGGCCTCGCGCGCATAGCGCTCGCGATCTTTCCTGTCGTCTTCGCTCAACTCTTTCTCCGCGCGTTCTTTCAGACTGTTATAACCGTCGTCCGTGCGTTCAGCCGCCTGAACGAAAATTCTTTGTCCAAGGTCCTGCCAGCGGTTGCGGATTTTGCGTTTCAGACAGACGTCAGAAATCTCGCCATATCCGTCGTAATTCTCGCGGGGGCGATTGCCATTCAGCGGATCGCCATTGGGGTTGGCATTATTCACAGATAGTATCACGGCAAAATCGATTTTGTTCTGCAAAACTGACATCGTTATCTCCTCCGTTGTTATTTATTCTCCAGAATCTTGCTGCTCAGCGGCTTTTTTCTCGCGTTCCTTTTGCGCTTTCGCTTCTGCGGCAGCTTTCATATCCTGCTGGAATTTTTCCAACTGGCAGCGGTACCCGAGGATAAAAAGTTCCGTCAGAGGTTTGTCCAAATCATCTGTCCATTCAGACAAGCCCGAAACGATCTCATTTATTTCCGCTATAAGTCTTGCTTTTAGTCCGAATCTTGAGCTCTGTAACTTTCCAGTGTACGGCTGCAGCTGCGATTCCAAAATCTGCCATGTTTTCATGGGACGCTTGGAGAACTGATGCATCAAACGCTCTGCATTGGTCTGCCTGTTCTCTCCGTCGAGCTTGTTCACATAACTTTCGATATTCTCAGCATACGCCAGCAAGCGGCCGAACTGATAACTGCGATCCGGATAATCGGGTTGAAGCGCCACCGTTATCTCCTCCTTTTGTCCTCGATCGTTATAGTATTTTCTTACAAGCGCGCAGGTGACCGTCATAATCATTTCTCGATCGGAGTCTTCCTTTACAGCCGCCGGATTTGAAGCACGCCTGAACAGCGTCTTGACAAGATCCCCCGGTAACGGCCGGCTTTCCAAAATGCAGGGGATCAGCCGGTCCATTGTGGCATGAAGCAGATGGTCGGGGACGGGGTGTTGGGGCTTAGGCCTGGGATCGGCCGGAGAAATCTGGTATGCCGCCTTGATGATATCCAGAGGAGCGGGGGCTCCGAAAAAGGCATGAGTTTTCTTTTCGTCTTTCTTGTCGTGCTTATACGCATGAAGCCATTGGCAGGTATTGTGCCAGTTTTCGATTCGACTCAAGAAATCAGAACCAGATATCTCCTGATAATAGGTTACGGCCAACCGACCGTCTGTAGCTGAATTCAGCCCCAGCACGACAACTTGCGAAGCCCCATCCAGCTCTTTTTTGTATCCCTGCATGACAAGAATCAGACGCTTCGCAAATCCCTCACGGGTATCAATATCGCCGTCAAAAGCCGAATTATCCGTTGGATCCTCTGTCAAAAGGTCTGCGCTGTCATCGTCAAAGGCCGGGATTCTCTGGTTTTTCGTTCCCCAGATGACATAAATCTGCCCTTTCTCATGCCAACTCTGTTTCTGTACCAACCATCGCAGAGCGTTAAAAGCTTTTTGCGAAGTCTCATACCCCACACACATAGCCTGCTTGGACGTAGCGAAGCGGCCTCGATAGGTAAAGTTTTCAGAATCATTTGAGGAGATCAGTTTCGACTTTGAGTTCGTAAATGGGATACGACAAAGATGTTTCAGCCCGGGGACAACTTCCCGCCCCTGTACATAACATAAGTCCGTACTGCGTTCAGCCTCCAATTTTTCCAGATAGTATTCTTTATAGGACTGCCAGAAATCCGGCACCTCCCAAATTTTGTCTCTCACTTCTCCCGGGTAATGAACGCAAATTCGGACAAAAGCCTCAGATACATCAGGGACGATTTTTCTATTGTAAAGAGGATATTTTACGATTTCTTTACGAGGAACCTGCACAGCCACAATATGCTCCGGAATACTGCCACTGAGGATATTCCGTGCAATGAGGTCCGATACCAGAGTATTCCTTTTTAAATAAGCCACGATTACGTCAAGATGCTTTTTGACAATTCCATTACATCGTGCCGCCAGCTCATTCAGGCGTTGCATATAAAGTGTACGGGCTTCATGGAATTCCTGGCGGCTTTCTTCATTCTTCTTACGAAGTTTATCTGATGGTTCCTCGCTGCTTTTGAGCCAAAGGTAATCATAGTAGTCACCAGCCATATACTTAAGCTTGTCGAAGAGCACATGCGCGCATGCACCGCTCGTTCGATTCTGAGAATCTTCCGTACATGGAATGAACGTGCTCTGTTCTTCGTGTCCTTCTATTACTCGTGCATTGATAATCTTTCCTCCGGCATCAAGCGTCAGTTCGACCTGAACGGATTGAATCATCTGCCCTACAGGTGCAAGCATTGGAGCATCGACAATCTCTCGATTCGATTTAAGTACCTCCGCACAGTTGTCGTAGGTATCATACAGTTTTTGCAACCAACTCATGCTTGTATCACATCCCTGCACAGATCTTCCACAGGTTGGCAGTTGCGCCTCAACATAAAGGATTCTTTCTCCCAATCACACAGTTCTCTGACCTCGGTGCATTGATATGGCAACATAAAGTTAATAATTCCATACGCCATTGCAGGACGCCAAAGTCTCAGTTCCAGCTTTTCCCTGCCAGTATCAGAAGGATAATTGAATCCATGATACATCATGCCAAAGCCCAGTTCAGGCGTCTGATCGTAAGCCCCTCTTCCTTCTCCAAACGTACACGGTTCGACATATCCCTGGCATTCACGCGTGCCGAGAAAGATATCCCGCCGTCCGCCTCGTTTGATCATTCGCTGCGCGATCTGAAAATGTTTGTCTTCGTTGCGATCCGGAGCAAGGTCGGGCATGTTCGGATTCCATTCGAAATGGGCTTCGACCTGATAACGGACTTTGTACAGATACGTGTAGTACGAAAGCGTGTTCGCAGCCGCATTCGGTCCATGCGCATACAATATCGGCTTAACTCCTTTCGTCTGCATTCTGATGGGATTCATCACGCGCACTCGGTCGATGTACCAGATGAACGTCGGCTTCCAATAGATGCTCTCCGTAATGCCGACAAGCGCCTGATACGTCGGGATCGGGTAGGTGCTTTTCTCGCCTCCGACCCGCGTCAGGGGATCGCTGAACAGCGCATACTCCCCCCAGACTTGATAAGCAACCCTGTTGGCTTTTTGCATGCGTTCGCCTCCTTGTTCTTTTTTGCCGATTCAGCAAATATACTTGGCCGGATCGACGCCGCCCTCAAAAACTATACCATATTCGTCATCATAAGACTCTTCGTCCAGCAAACAATAAATTCCCAAGTTCTCAAAGAAACGCAGTTTGTGGTCTTTTTCCAGTTTCCTCAGGCCGTCCGGATAGACACTGACCGAATACCGCTGCAACTCGCGAAAGAGCGTCTTTTTATCAAGATAATCCGAAGCGGAAAGCAGCTGCCGCTGCAATTCGATCCCTTTGCCGTACGGGACAAGGATCCCCGTCGTGTTCTCGTCGATGACGCGAAACTCCCTGCCAGCTGTGCGAAACGCCTGGTGCAGGATTCCATGGTGCGCCCTTTCGTGCCTGCTTTCATATCCTACCAGCGCTTTTCTGTTCGCCGCGAGGTAATCGAAAAGCGTCCGTCCGGCGTCATGAGGCGCAGGATAGTCCATCGATCCGCGCTGCTCATGGTAATAGTAACGATAATACGCGCGAAGCGTTTCTTCAGAAAAGTAATCCTGCACGGGAAAAAACGACATATCGGAAAGAACGAGGGTCATCGCATCCTGCGCCCTGCGCAGATCGGGCAGCATGGCAAGACCGGTCTCTTGGTAACGGATAAAATAGACATAGCCGCGCTCCACAAACTTGTTCCGGTTGCAGCGGCCGGACGCCTGCGTCAAACTGTCCAGCCCTGTCTTGGAACGGATCACCGCGTCGAAAGAAATATCGACGCCGGCCTCGATCAGATTGGTGCTGACGCAAATCACTGCTTTATGCTGAGCCAGGAGCGAATTCATCTCGGTGATCTTCGCCAGACGGTGAGCGCCGCACATGTTGGTGCTCAGATGGAAGAGAGCGACGCCGGCGCGGCCTTTCGCCTTCAGCTGCGCGTGAACTTCTTTCACCGCTTTCTTCGTATTGAGAACGATCAGGACGCTTTTGACCTCACGGGGAAGTTGAAGAACGAATTCGGAAAGAGTTTCTGCCGTATAAGGTTCTTCCTGTGTCTTATCAATGATCTGAATGCGATCAAAGACGGGGAAACGTTTTCTGACGTCCCGAACCAGATCGGCGGGTTCCGAAAGGCGCAGCGGACGGGCGATTTCTTCCAAAGCGGGCTGAGTCGCCGAACAGAGGACCGCCGTGCAGCCGCAAAAGCCGGCAAGGAAATTCATCGCCAGATTGAACATGCTGATACACTTGACGGGAATGCTCTGCACTTCGTCGAAAATCAGCACCGAATTGCACAGCTGGTGCATGCGGCGCACGCACTGCCCGCGGCCGGAAAAAAGGGCGTCGAGGAACTGGACCTGAGAGGTGAGAATGAGCGGGATATCCCAACGCTCCGCGAACGTGTCCAGCTGGTCTTCTTTTTCGCGCTGCTGTTTCTCGTTTTCGTTTTCATCCTTGCCGTAGCTGATAAGATTCGAGTGATGCTCAAGAAGGATGTCGCCGCGGCCGAACGTCTCGCGCAAAATCTGCGCTGTCTGATCGATAATCGTCGTGAAAGGCGCCACATAAAATACGTGATCTTTTCCAAACTTTCGTGCCAGATACAGAGCGCTTCTCATTACAGCTAACGTCTTGCCGCCGCCGGTGACGACATTGAGACGGTAAATGCCGGACGGTTCCCGCATCTTCTTCACCGATTCCAGGCATTCATCGGAGATCTGACGGCGCGCCGTGTTTATCGGAGAATCGGGAAAACCGTCAAGGCGTTTTTCAAGTTTTACCGCCAGTTCCCCCCAAAGCTTCGGATCCGTTGTGTACGTCGCCGCCTCAAGACGATTTTCCCAGCAGGCCGAAGCGTACCTGTCGCCGTCGCAAAGGCAGGAGAACGCCATTCGCGTCAGCAGACCCTTGAAAAATTCCCGTTTTTCCAAGCGGCGCTGCAATATTTTTCGTTTTTCTCCAGAGGAACGGTTTTCTTGTCTGACGTCTTCTGGATAAACGTCGGCATTGCAGCGTTCCGTAAAAACTTTCATTATCGTTCGCAGTTCTTCGGCAGCCGACTCGAGCAGTTTACGGATATCGTCTTGCGGAACAACCCCTTGCTGAAATCGCGCGAGCGCTTCCGCTTGAACCGCGTCGGGAGGCTCTTGAAGACGCTCTTCATAGGAAGCCGCCCCGTCGGGTTCGATCACGTCAGAAAGTCCGCTGTGGTGGCCCCAAACAACCAGCTCGGCAATCTCGGCCGCATATTGCTCATACGATGTTTCCGAAAATTCCTGCGCCGTCCGGCGGATCAGTTTTGCCCCCGTCGGCGCGTGAGGAATCATTTCATCCCGTTCATCATTCAGCAGATATCGCTGCCATTGTTCGGAACTCTTTCCCGCGTCATGAACGAGCCCCACCAGACGTCCCAAAGATGGTATGCCGATTTTTCGACAGTTTTGCTCGCATAAGTCTGCAACCAGCCGAACATGATCTGCAAGAGCTTCTCTCCGGTCTGATCCGTCACGGGCTTTTCGGGAATAAAGCATTTTTTCACCTCTTCATCCGCAGATTTGTGTGCTTTACAAGAACCACAAAAGCGAGGCCCACCAATAAGCCTTGGCGGTACACCCTTTGTTCTTTTCGCTTTCCATAGTGGTTTTTACTTGAGCTTACCGCTTGATATCGCCGCCGGAGAGCGCGTCGTCGTAGACGGCCCGCGCGCCGCCGATGAACTTGGGGCGCGTGCGCGCGCAGACCAGGTTGGCCGCTCCGATCTTCTTCACGGAGACGCGCACGGGCACGGCCACGTCGCGCAAGTGCATGCCGATCAGCGTATCGCCGATGTCCATGCCTGCGGCGGCGCGAAGGTGTTCGACGGCGGCGGGGCATTCGCAGTTTTCGTAGACGGTCGTCGCGAACGCACCGCCGGCGTGCAGCTGCGGCACGACGTTGCAGATTTCCGCGCCGGGCAGCAGCGCCGCCCTTTCCACGATCAGGGCGCGGTTGAGGTGCTCGCAGCACTGCGCCGCCAAAAAGAGCCCGCGCTCGCGCAACGCCGGCATCACGCCCTCGTAAACGGCCTTGGCGATCTCCGCGTTCGACCCTTTGCCGATGCGAAAACCGCCGATCTCGCTGGTGGAACAGCCGACCACGAAAATTTCGCCGGGTTCCGTGCGCGCGACGGCCAGCAGTTCGCCGACAGCCTGTGCCGATAGAACCCTGATTTCTTCATAGGACATCGTTCAGGACCTCCCTTTTTTGGTTGGAGCGTTCACTGTTTCTCATTCTAGCACTTCGCGTTCCGCCGCGATGTTCCACGTGGAACATCGCGGCGGCCAAACCGCCGCTGCGCCGCTGTGATACAATCAGTTCGGAGCGTTTTTGGGAAGGACGAGTCAGAAGACCATGCTGAAAAAACTGTTGCTGCTCTGTGCCGCCGCGCTGACGTTGGCCGTCAACGAAGGTCCCTTCGCGGCAGACCGCGGTCTGGCGGCGTTGAAAGACGGCGGGCGGAATCCGCACGATCGTCCGCTCGAATCGTTGCGGGGCATGCCGACTGTATCCGAAAAAGAAGGCTCTGCCGAACCGCATGAGCGCCTGCGGGCCACCGATGTGCGCGGCGATTACGACAGCGACGCCGTTTTCGCCAACTTTCGCGAAGTTCGCGGCGGCCGCCTGAGGCGCGGTTCTCTGTACCGCTCCAGCATTCCCTCGAGCACGGAGCGCCCGCGCGCGCCCTACGCCGACCAGCTGGCGCGAGAAGCCGGCATCCGCACCGTGCTGAATCTGGCCAACTCGCCCGAGCGTCTGAAGAAGAACATGGAAAGCCCCGCCTGCCGGTCGCCGTATTATCGCATGCTCTGGCGCGGCGGCAACGTGATCGCCCGCGCCTTGCCCGCCGCGCCGGAGCACGCGACCTTTCGCGCCGGTCTGGCCGAAGAACTGCGCTTCATGACGAAGCGCCCCGCCCCGTATCTGGTCCACTGCGCCGAGGGCAAGGACCGCGCCGGCTTTGTCAGCTTTCTGCTGGCCGCGTTGCTGGACGCTTCCTTGGACGAATTGAAGGACGACTACGGCCAAAGCTTCGTCAACTATTATCATTTGAAACGCGGCGAGCCCCGTTACGTCACGCACGTGGACGACGGCATCGAATCCTTTTGCCGTGCCATTGCCTGGACTCCGAAAGAGCCGCTTCGCCGGGGCGCTGAGCGTTATCTGCGCAGCATCGGCCTCACCGTCGCCGAGATCGAAACGCTGAAACGCCGCCTGGCGCACGACGGCTGAGAGCGAATTTCGTTTGCGGAACAGGGGGCGCTGTTTTACCCGTCGCGTACCATCGGCGCATCACACCGCAGGAGGTGTTGGCATGAATTCGAAGCACGCGCGCCTGCTTGCTGCGGCAATTCGTTATGACCGCGGCGACGCCCGGCGCATCCAGCATTTCGTCAAGGTCCACGATCTGGCCGCGGCGATCGGCGCGCTGGAAGGGCTGGACGAGGAGACGCAGTTCATTCTCGAGACGGCGGCCATTCTCCACGACATCGGCATCCATCAGGCCGAAGCCAAGCACGGCAACGGCCACGGCACGTATCAGGAACGGGAGGGCCCCGGCGTCGCCGAGGCGATCTTGCGCGAACTGGGCGGCTACAGCGAAGCGCAGATCGAGCGCGTCAAATATCTGATCGCCCATCATCACACCTACAGCGACATCGATGGCGTCGATTACCAGATCCTCGTCGAGGCCGACTTTCTCGTCAACCTTTTCGAAAGCCCCGATCGCTACGGTCCCGCCGCAAAGGTCAGCGAACGCATCTTCAGGACGGCCGCCGGAAAGCGCCTTCTCGACGACATGTTCGTCGCCGGCGCTTACCATCCCCTCACGTCCTGAAAGATTTTCATAAACGAATCGCGGCAGTCCGCCGGAAAAGATCCGACGGACTGCCGCGATTCGTTTTTCAACGGTTATTTCTGCAGAACCGAGGCGCTTCGTACCGTGTCCTGCGAGTCTTCCAGCCGATCGCTCCGCGCCACTTCGCTGGTCCAGCGGTCGATCAGGCGCAGGCGATTCTGGCTTTTCCACGGCACGCTGCACTGGAGCAGCCTGATCGAATTCAGATCGAGCAGCTTGTTGAGCTCCCGCAGCTCAGGGCGAGCGGGAAGGTAACACGGCTTCAGCTCCATACGGCTGCGTGCGAAATCCGGCGACGCCAGCCACTGCAGCAGATACTTCGCCTCCTCGGGGTACGCCGCGCCGTCGAGCAGCGCGCAGCCGTCCACCGCATACGTCACGCCCTCCTTGGGAAAAACGATTTCCACGGGATAACCTTCCAGCTTCAGGCTCATCGCGTCCACGTAATAGAACACGCCCGCCGCCGCCTGTCCCAAGGCGACGGGCGTGGCGCCGCCGACGCCGTTTCCGGCGTATGCGCGCACGTTTTCCGCCAGCTTCTTCTGGTACTCGAAAGCCTCTCTCTCGCCGTAGATGCGCACGAGCGAATAGATTTGTTCCGAGGCCGTCGCCGACGCGCGGGGGTCACCCATCTGCAGCGCCCCGCGATACGCAGGGTCAAGCAGATCCTGCCAGGAATCGGGCATCCTCAGCCCGTTTTTCTCGATAAAATTCCTGTTGACGAGAAAACACAACGGCGTCACGCCGATGCCGAACCAACGATTGTCAGGATCGCGATATCCGACCGGCATCGCTTTGGCCGCTTCGGGAACGTACCGGGCCAGCGCGCCTTCGCGTTTGGCGGCATCGTAAATGTCGGCCGGGCCGCCAATGATCAGGTCGGCCTGCGGACACACCTTTTCGGCGATGACGCGCCGCAGCATCTCGCCCGACGAGAGCCGTGAAAAGTTGACCTGCAAACCGGTATAATCGGTAAAGCGTTGAAACAGGACCGCTGCATCCCTTTCCGGGATCGTCGTGTACACGCGGATCACCGGCGGCGCGGCAAACTTCCGATACAGCCATAATCCCGCCGCCACGGTCAGCACGGCTGCAAGAGCAAACACACTTCTTCTGCGCACGGAAAATCCCCCCTGCACTGGAACGTTCCTGAGATACTGTCAGCGCTTGTTCGTTCTTTTCGGAGCTTTCTCCAGGACTTTCAAATATTATACCCGCTCATTGCCTCTTTTTGCAGGAGACAACGTAGAAAAAAAGACGAATTTGCTCTCTGCTTCAGAATACTTTCCAAACCGGCCGACAAAGCGCGCTGAACGGCGGCGCGTCGTCTTGAAAGTGGAACCGGAAAATAGCTTGACCGTTCGTTTCACCAGAGACGAAAAAAGACGGAGCGAAACCGTTCGATCTGTTTCGAACCGGTTTCGCTCCGTCTTTGCCGTATTTTTATCCGCCGCCCGTTTCCGTCGCGCCAGGCTCAAAGCACCAGTTCATCGCCCGCCGCCAGATAGCGCAGCTGCTCGCCCATCCTCTGCCGCAGGTAATCATACTGGGGCACCCCTGTGCAGTGGCAGGTGTAGTACGTCACGGGCCAGCGTTTCAGTTCGGCCGCGGCCGCATCCATACGGCGGAACCGATCTTCCGGCACGTCCTTGAAGTGAAAGCCGCCGACGACCGCCTGAGCCCCTTCTTTCGAAGCCCATTCCATGATGTTGAGAATACCGCGGTGACTGCAGCCGCTGATCAGGACCTTTTTCGCCCCTTCGCTGACCAACAGATACTGTTCGTGGCCGAACTGTTCCGGCACCAACACGCCGCCGGCCTCCATCATCATGCCGCAGGTATCGACGGGCCACTCGCAGGGCTTGCCCGCGTAGCTGGCGATGGTCAGCTCGTTGTCGAGGCGCAGACGATCCTCGCCGACGACCACGATCCGGGGATGACCGATCAGCCGCGGTTCCACGCCGATGTATTTGCCGTCGCGGTTGTAGCGCGGCCGGTCGTAAGTCGCGCGCGCGTAAAGTTTGGCGTGATCGTTCAGGCGGAAAAACGTCGTCATGCCGCCCGAATGGTCGCTGTGGCCGTGAGACAGCACGGCCGTATCCACGGCCGCGAGGTCGACGCCCAGCGCCAGCGCGTTTTTCGCGAACAGGCCGCTGGCGCCCGCGTCGAACAGCACTTTGTGGCGATCCGTCTCGATGTACAGACTCAAACCGTGCTCCGCGCGGCAGCATTCTCTCCCTGAGGTGTTCTCCATCAAGGTCACAATCCGCATGAACAATCCTCCTTAATGTGTTGTTTTCCCCCTGATGAGCTTTTTCATTATACCGTGATATGATTAAAATACAATTATCATGAATTCCGCTTCTCCATAGAAACCTATTTCTCCTTTGGTGCAAAGATCGCGAACGCAAAATTTTTAATATGACGGATGGGGATTTGCCGCGACACACGCCCCGCTTTCCCCGTTTGCCGGATTGCCGGCGCGGCGGCCGAATGAAGCTTCGAGAAACATAGTACTGTCACGACGTTTGTGTCATCTTGCGCGCCGGAAGAAAATGCTTTAAGCTGTATACGTCGGCCAACGGCCGCGAGACGATCCATGAACGCGAAGGGAGCCGGAAAAGATGACTCGCTCTATTTCAAAACGGAAGCTGGACTTTCTGCGGGAAGAACTGCAGGTCTGGCAGCAGGAAGGTCTGATCGGCGCGGACTCGGCGGCGCGGATCGCGTCGCTCTACTCGGCGCGCTCGCGCAGTTTCGCGCAAACGCTGCTCTGCGCGGGCGCGGCGCTGGTCGGGCTGGGAACCATCAGCGCGGTGGCGGCCAACTGGTGGACGATCCCGCGCCTGCTGCGGACGGCGCTGGTCCTCGCGGCGTACGCGCTGTCGATGGGCGCGGCCTGCTTCTGCGAAAAAGATTCGCCGTCCGGCGCCCGGGCGCTGCGTCTGCTGGCCGGGCTGATCTTCGGCGGCGGCATCTTCCTGGTCGCGCAGATGTACCACCAGGACGGACACTGGTCCACGGCGTTCGGCTGGTGGGCACTGGGGCTGATCCCGGCGGTGCGGCTCTTCCGCGACGCCTGGCAGATGTACCTGCTGCAGGCCGTTTCGCTGTTTTACGTCGGCGGTCGGGGAATGTTTTTCTGGGGAAGAACGCCCGATCTCGCGCCGTTCCGCGGCGACGCCTTGCCTGGAGCGCTGCTGTTGGCGCTTTGGTGGCTGTGGCGGCAGACGCGCGGAAACCTGCGCGCGTTCAATTTCAACGTGCAGCTGACGATTCTTTTCCTGTTCACGCGGCTGCTATGGTATTTCAGCCTGACGGAAGCGCTGCTGGCGTTCCTCGCCGCGGGGGTCGCATTGACGGCGTGGCCGCGCGCGGACGCCGCGGCCGGCTGGCGAACTTCGCTGTCGCGCTGGGGGATTCTGATAACGGGCGTCGCCGGAGTCGCGCTATCGGTCCCGGAGGTCTGGTACGACTTTCCTTACCTGCGCGTTTTGGACGGAACGGCGGCTCAGGAACTGAACGCGCTGCGCCTGGCGGCGAACGGCGCGGCCGCGCTGACGGCCGTCGTCATGGGCTGGCGTCTTTACCGGGGCTCGCGGCTGGGCGGCGTGTTCCTCGGCCTGCTGGTCCTGCGTTACTTTGTAGACCATTTCTTCGGCTTCATGTCCAAGGCGGCGGCGTTCTCGGGACTCGGTCTGCTGTGCCTGATCGCCGGATTCTGGTGGGAACGCTCGGCGCGCCGCAAAAAGGCGAAACGCGGCCAGGAGGGCGGCAGCCATGAAAACGTTTAAATATCTGGCGGCATCGCTGCTGCCCGTGCTGATCCTGCTGGCGCTGCCGCTGCGCCCCGCCTGCGTGTCGCGCTTCGGCGCGGAGGTCGTGCTGGCGGGGCGCCCCGTGGACCCGCGCGACCTGTTCCGCGGTGATTACGTGGCGCTCAGCTTCGAAGCCGAATCGGTGCCGCTGGAGTTGTTTCCGGCTCCCGACGAAAAAAAATCGGAATACGCCGCACTGGACCTCAGCACATGGTTCGTGGCGCTGGCTCCGGACGAAAAGGGGCTGTGGGCTCCCAGCGGCGTTTTCGCGGAAGTTCCCGAAGGGCCGTACCTGAAGGGAACGGTAAAGTATCTGGCCGAGCGCGCCGACGGCTCGATGACGGCGGAGATGGACTACGGCGAGGGACTGAAACGTTTTTACGTCAAAGAGGACACCGGGCGCGAGCTCGAAGAATCGGCGCGGCAGTCCCGCCTGCGGGCGACCGTGAAAGTCTGGCGCGGCATGGCCGTGATCCAGTCGCTGGAAGTCGTTCCGGATGCGGCTCAGCCGCACGTTCTCCACTAAGCGGAAGCGAACGTCGGTCCCGCGGCGAAAAAAACATAGGATTTGCGCTGATTTCATCGGAAGAGAAAAAGTCAGTTTGCAACAATGACGCGAAGGCCGCCTCGAGCAATTCTCGAGACAGCCTTCGCGTCCGTTGTTATTCGATTTTGTTTTTGCGGCCGCGGCAGCCCGTTTTTTTACGGCGTGCACGCTTGCTCTTTGCTCAGTCGCAGACGTTGAAGTTTGTGTTCTTCCACGCGCGCAAGGCGTCCGCCATTTCCTTTCCGTAGTCTTTCGCGAAATCTTCGAGGATTTTTGCGTTTATCGTCTCGCCTTCGTTTTTGAAGATCGCGGCGGTCACTTCGTTGTACGCCCAATAAGAATGCGCGCAGTGAAATTCGAAATCTCTCATGTTTTCGGGAGATTTCGCCAGCCGCTTCCCTGCGTAATCGGCGTCTTTCAGATAATGCTCGCAATGATCGCCCGTCTGCAAAGTTTCCGGCACCCTGTATTCGAGACAAGGATTGAATCCGTTTACGATCGCAACGTCCAGATGCTTGCAATATTCGGCGCCGGCGGTCTTGTCGAGCCCCATCTCCTTAAACTGCTGGTTCCACGGACAGCGCGAAATGAATATGACTGCGTCCGGGCCGAGCTGTTTCATTTCAGCTTTGACGTCACTGCCTTCGTCGATCATTTCCTGGCTGCTCGCCCACTCGCCGTAGCAAGCGTAGGTCGCAAAATCGAGTTCTTTCCCGTCCCGTATCGCGCGCTGCGCCATGCGCCGGCCGCGCTGCCCGGCGTAATACTGTGTGGCGTGGACGAAAGCCTTCCGCCCTCTTTCCCCGAAAGTCTGCGTGAGATACGCATAGTACTTCGCCGCGATATAAGCGTGGACTTTCTCGTTGAACGCCATATATCCTCCCCCCATTGTCAGGCGATTTTTTTCATCGGGAGCCAGCATGATAGACAACGCGTCCGCGTCCGGGCTTCCTGCCTTGGTTCATCTCCGGCGAGCAAGACGCTTGCCTACCGGAAATTATTTCCCCGCGTCGCGGATCGCGCAGAGCCGCGCGTAGTCGATATCGCTTGGTATCGTGCAATCGGCGCCGATGATCAGACCTTCCCTGCCCGCATCCTTGATGATGTCCTTTGTGTATTGTGTCAATTCCTCAATCGTTCCTTTGTCGATCAAGACCCCTTTGTTGTTGTCGAACCCTCCGCACACGCAGGCCGCGAAAATTTCCTTTCCTTGTTTCATCGTGATGTTGTCCGTATGTGTCGCCCAGTTATACGCCTTACAGGGATACTTCGCATAGAAGCACACATTGTTGTGGTAATGCTCGTACCCGCAGATATGGAGCATGTTGTACTTCCAAAGCTGGTTGATATGGTTCAGGATCGCAAGGTCGCTGGGGACGATCCATTTGTCGTGGAAAGCTTCATCCGCTTCGGGATGCTGCAACATCTGAACGCTGTAGTAGACGCCGTCGATCCCCGTATTTGCCTTGAGTTCGTCGAGAAGCCTCTGAATGTCCTCTTCCTAATCAAGAATTAGTATAACATCGAGGAGAGATTTTCTCTTTGTGCAACGCCGTATTTATCGTTCTATTCGGCGTCAATCGGCCGCGCAGCTTTCGGCGGCCCCTCGGGGGCTGAGGGAGATGAAGCGCCGGCATTCTTCGAGACGTCCGTAGCCGAGCATGATGCCGAGGATGAAATCTTCTTCTTTCGTGAAGTCGCAGAGGTTGTTTTTGCCGATGATCTCGAGCACGCGAATGCAGTCCGAGCTGCCGAAAAAAACGTTGACGTGGCCGTTTTTCAGGTAGGCCAGACGATAGGCGATGCCTTGCGCCTGAAGGGTGCGCTCGATCTCCGGCACGTCGCCGAGAGGCGCCGTATGGAGGATCAGATTTCTCAGTCCTTTTTTGAACTCGTAGATATGGTGGCGAAAAACTTCCATACGCCGTCGCTCCTTTCTCCCACAAACTGCCGCGGCACGCTTTTGATTAGTTAAAGCTAATTCAGTCACGAAAATTCTAAAGCAACTTGGATGCGATGTCAACGGGATTTGGCGGAGTTAATTTCAGCGGGAGGAAAATGATGAATCGTTTTTTTCGAGCGGCCGAAACCTCGAAAATACTCTCTAAAATGTTGTTGTAACTGGCCTTGAAGAATTTTTAAAATAGCCTCTTGACAGAATGAAATTTCCGGCTAAAATAGTTAGCGTAATCTAACACAGTACGAAAGTTTCTCATGCAGGAGGTTATAGAAATGTCCACAGCAGTTGTTTACGGCAGCACGACGGGTATGACGGAAGAAGCCGCGTCGAAGATCGCGTCGATCCTTCAGGCTGATTGTCTGAACGTTGCGGAAGTTTCTCCCGAGCAGCTGGCGGGGTACGACGCGCTGATCCTCGGTTCCTCCACATGGGGCGCCGGCGACCTTCAGGACGACTGGGACGCGTTCCTCCCCAAGCTGGAGGGCATGGATCTGAAGGGCAAGAAGGTCGCCGTGTTCGGCACGGGCGATCACGAAGGTTTCGCCGACACGTTCGGTCTCGCTCTCGTCAAGCTGCGCGAAGCGGCCGCGGGAGCCGGCGCGACCCTGATCGGCGAAGCTCCGGTGGAAGGCTACGACAGCATCGACTCCGAGATCGTCACGGACGGAAAGTTCGTCGGCCTGGCGCTGGATTCGCAGAATCAGCCCGAACTGACCGACGCGCGCATCGAAGCGTGGTGCGGCGTTCTCAAGAGCGCGCTCGTCTAGCGGTAAGATTCCTTTCCGGCGGCGCTGGAAGTTTTCCCTGAAGGCAGAAAGAGCGGTTTCTTTTCCCAAAATCTGTTTTTACCTCTAACTGCAAATTTTTCAGGTGCCGCAAGGTTTTTGTATGTTCTTTCGCGGTGATGGTACTTGCAAAACTCGCCCTTTAATGGCATCATATAAGTTAGCTTATAAGAATGAAAGCGAGGGGTAGACATGCAAATACATCAGTCTGCGGAGGATTATCTGGAAAAGATCTTGATGCTCCACGAACGGCTGGGTTATGCCCGCTCGGTGGACATCGCTACGGAGCTGAACGTGACGAAACCGAGCGTAAGCGTCGCGATGAAACGCCTGCGTGAGAACAATTACATTCTCATGGACAAGGACGGTCTGATCACTCTGACCCCCGCGGGCAGGGAGATCGCCGATCGGATCTATGACCGTCACAAAGTGCTTTCGGCCTTTTTCAGGGAACTTGGAGTGGACAGCAAAGTCGCGGCGGAAGACGCCTGTAAAGTGGAACACGTCATTTCCGACGAAAGCTTTGCGGCGGTGTGCCGTTTCGTTCATAAGTCGCTCTGAGCCTATTCTTTTCATTGGATGTTCGCCGCCTCCCCCCGGCGGCTTATGTCACGGATTTCCCTTTTCTCTTGCCTGCTCGGCAGCGGGCGCGACGGGCCGCCACCCCCCTTAAAAAATTGGCTGTCCATGCAAAGCTTTCGTGCGTTTTCGCATCTCCCCCCAGATGCGCTGGAACGCCGTGGCATGCCGGCAGAAATGCAGTACAGCACTTCCAACACACAAACACCCCATAAGAATGCCGCCGGCCTGCCCCCCAGGCCGGCGGCATTCTTATGTCTGCCGAGGATCGTCGCGGATGCGAAAGAGGCGGGGCTTCCAATTTCAACGTCCATGTTTTAAAATAACCTTAATTCAGTATAGAATGAAAGGAAGATTCTCTATGAAAAAACTGTTGTTAGCGTTTCTTTTCTGCGCGTTCTGCGCCAGCGGCGTTTCGGCGAAAGTGCTCGACGAACCGGTCTTGCTTGTCACGGCGAAAAGCGGCACCGAGTTTTTTCTTGATGAATACGACTACAACGAGTCCAACTCCCGCATGACCGTCGTCATCAACGGGCATTACAGCGACGCCGAAAAGCTGAAGACGATTGAATGGCTGACGAAAAAGAAGGGCGTGCCGTTCGTCAAAGCCCGCAAGCTGAGCAACAACGTGTTCTGCTTCCGCTTCGACGAAAACGGCGACAAGTTCCAGCGCGTGTACGACCGCTATTTCGACGAAGACGGCGAACTGGTCGCCGACGTGCCCGTCAACAAAAAGAAATGGGAACCTGTCAAGCCTCAGCTCACTTCCGGGAAAGCCTACTCCGTCGCGCTGGAATTTCTGGAAGCCGGCACCGAACCCGACCCAGACGCGCCGCCGGAGAATCCCGCCGTCGGTGACTCCAACAAGGGAACCGCCGGCGACGATCAACCTTTGGACTGGGCGAAGAGTTCCTACGTCGCCGTCGCGGCCGCCATCAAAAAGGGCGCCGACGTCAACGCCTTTATCCCCTACACTGACTCCGAAGGCAACGAGCTGGAAGGATACGCCGTCGCCGTCGTGGCTCTGCGCACCGACAAGGACGCGGCGCGCATCCTCGGGCTGATGCTCGATTCCGGCGCCGATCTCGAGAACGAGCCTCGAGCGCTGGCCAACTACATCCGCGCGCAGGGCAGCAAGCTCGACATGGCCGTAGTGGACCGCATGGCCAGGTTGAAAGCGCAGCTCAATCTGGCCCTGCTGGCCTGTTCCGTCAAACCCTATCCCGGCGACGCTCTAGCGCGGAAGCTGATCGAAGCGGGCGCAAGCGTGAACGACATCGCCGATCAGAACAGCTCCATGCTGCTCGAAGCGCTGAACGCCAAGGCCGACCCGCGCCTGATCAAACTGCTGGTCGCCAACGGCGCCGACATCGAGCTCGAAGGCGAGATCTGGGAAGGCGACATGGAAAACGGCGAGACCGTCCGCGGCACGCCGCTGGATATCGCCAAACGCCGCGGCTACGGCCAGGATATCCTCGACCTGCTCGCGGGCAGATGAAAGACATTTGGAGCTCCGGTTTCGACCGGGGCTCTTTTTGTCCCTTAGTTCGCGTCATGCTATAATTGACCACGTCACAAATCCATTTGAAAGGACCGTGAGCTATGAAGAAACTGATCTTTACGCTTCTGTTCATTATGAGCTGCACCGCGGCTTTCGCCGCCGTGCCCGCCGAGCCGGTTTTGCTCGATACGACCCGCACGGGAAATAATTTCTACCTCAACGAATACTCCAAAGACGCCGAAAGCGGCATGATCTCCGTCGTGATCCGCTGCGTCCTCTCGGAGAGCGAGATCCAGCGGCTCTCCGCGCTGATGGTGAAGCAGGATATTCCCGCCGACCAGGCAGCCGGCGTGAAGTACAACGACTTCTGCCTGCGCTATTCCAACGATGGCGCCCGATACCAGCGCCGCTACGACCGCTACGCCGACGTCAACGGCGCTATCATCCGCCGCCTGCGCGTCAATCCCGACGATTGGTTCGATACGACCAACCCCGCGGCGCTGCTGCCTGCAAAAGCGCTGGCCGAAGCCAGCCGCTTGCTGGATCAACCGGATCCGTTGCCCAAGTCCGCGCTCGAACTGACGCCCGTCGAACCGGCGGACGCCAATTCGCCGCAGTCTTCCTCGCCCAAGAAAGCCGAGAAAGTCGACGCGATGATAGAAGCCTACCGTGCCAACGTGGCCCGCTTCGAGGCCCAGTACGAAAACGCGCTTACGCAAGTGCAGGGACGCATGGGCGACATGGGCGTGTCCGGCGACCTGTACACCGTGCTCCTGCAGTCCGAGAAAGAGGGCGGCGAATCGATCCTCTGCTACTTCGACGCGGACGATCGCGGCGACCTGGCCAAATGCAGCAAAGGCGACCTGCTGATCATCGAGGGCGCCTACCGCCGCACCAAAGTCCGCAACGCCGTCTTCGCGCTGGACCGCTGCAGCGTGATCAAAAA
The DNA here is from genome assembly GCF_002007215.1 of Pyramidobacter sp. C12-8. Taxonomy (GTDB): domain Bacteria; phylum Synergistota; class Synergistia; order Synergistales; family Dethiosulfovibrionaceae; genus Pyramidobacter. Next base: position 22,374 of record NZ_MUHX01000032.1, read on the forward strand.
CATCACGGCCGGCGGGAAGTGAGTTTTTCTCTTGCTAAAAATAAAGCCCAGGGAGAGATACAGTCCTCTTCCCTGGGCTTCATTGTTCGCCGGCGTCGTTGCCGAGCTCCTTGTCTTTTCTATGCGGTTGTCTCTTCTAAAAATAAGATTTATAATTTAAAGCGTATTTGAATTCCTGCCTATTGAGGAGCCGATCTCTATGAGCCAGAATGAACTGAGTAAAGTTTGGGGCAAGTTTGACGTAGAAAGCGGTAAAAAGCAGCCTCTGATCGCCCACTTGACTGACGTTGCCGCGGTATTCGAGCAGATCATGAACGGCCCCCTTTTCCAGCGTCACTTCCAGCGTGTCCTCGGGCAGCCGCTGTCGGAGACGCTGCGTGAACGTCTCTGCGTTCTGGCGCTTTGGCACGATTACGGGAAAATATCGCCGAAATTTCAGCTGAAATATCGCGAAAAAATCGAAAAACTGAAAAAGAAGACTTCGATCAACCATATCGACACGGCGTTCAATCTCTCTTCGATCCGCTACAAGGGAAAGATCTGGAATGAGCTGCTGAACGCGATGCATTTCTGGGAAAACGAGGAACAGAAAAAGATCCTGCACGATTACCTCACGTGGGTGCTCCTCGCCCATCACGGAGCGGTCCCCACGCAGAAACGCTGCGACATGGCCCAGGACAACTCGTCGAAGAAATGCTGGGAGTGCAGCGTTGACTTCGACCCCCACAAAGCGCTCAGTGAGCTGGCCGATCTTTCGAAACGCTGGTATCCGGCGGCTTTTGTCGCCGGCGGAGGGCTGCCGGAGGAGCCCTGCTTCCAGCATCTTTTTGCGGGGACGCTGATGCTCGCAGACTGGATCGCTTCCGACCGCAGTCTGTTTCCCTACTGCGGAGAATGCGACGCCCGGGACGAGCGGCGTCCGGCGCCGGAAGAGGAAGATTCGCTTTCGTATTCGCGCCGTCAGGCGGAAAAAGTCCTCGCTTCTCTTGTCTGGAAGCTCGGCGACAAACGCCCCGACCGAGCGCCCGATTTTGCGGAACAATTCGGTTTCTCTCCCAACGGGATCCAGCGGGCGGTCGACAAGCTCGTCCTGCATCCCGACGGCGGCCTGTATATCCTCGAAGCGGAGACCGGCAGCGGCAAGACCGAAGCGGCGCTGCGCCTCTACACCCGCCTCCTGGCGGCCGGGTATGTGGACGGCCTGTATTTTGCCAATCCGCTCCGGTTCGCCGCCACGCAGCTTTTTGAGCGCATGGTGAAATTTTCCGCCTCGTCCTTCGGACAAGGACAGATCCCCGTGACGCTGGCCGTGCCTGGATATCTGCGGGTCAATGACCGAGAAGGGCTTCGCGTCGGGCGTTTCGAAGTGGACTGGCGGGAAGTGAACGACCGGGCCGTCGGCTGGTACGCCGAACAGCCCAAGCGCTTCCTCGCATCTCCGATCGCTTCCGGCACCATCGATCAGGCGCTGCTGGCAGGGCTGCGCGTGCCCCATGCCCACATGCGGGCGGCGGCTCTTCAGCGCTCGCTGCTGGTCGTCGACGAGGTCCACTCCAGCGACGCCTACATGAGCGCCCTGATCTGCGGACTCATCGAACTGTTTCGCCGCGTCGGCGGCCATGTGCTGCTGATGTCGGCAACGCTGGGTTCCGAGAGCGCCGAGCGCTATCTCAAGGTGTGGAACGAGAATGGGCCGCAACGGTCGAAACAGACGGAAACGAAGCGTCTATCGCTGACGGAGGCTGTGAAAGTCCCCTATCCGCTGCTGACGCCTTCTGCGGAACCGCCGTTGACGGTGCCTTCCCCGCCGCGGGGCAAACGCGTGTCCATGCAATGCGAGAGAATCCAGCAGGATCCGTGGGCCGTCGCGCAGCTGGCGGCACAGTGCGCCGCTCCCTTCGGAGAAAAAGGGCCCTGCATCCTTATCCTGCGCAACAGCGTCCGCCAGGCGCGGAGGACCTTCCGCGAACTGCGGAAGATCCTGCCGGCGGAAAAGATTTTCAGCGTCAACGATATTCCGACGCTTCATCACAGCCGTTATTCTCCCGAAGACCGACGGCTCCTTGATCGCGAAGTCGAGCGCCGTTTCGGTAAAGAGTTCGTGCCTTTGGATCAGCTGCGCGACTGCTGCGTTCTGGTGGCGACGCAGACGCTGGAGCAGTCGCTGGACGTAGATTTCGACCTGATCATCACCGATCTGTGCCCCGCTGACGTGATGCTGCAGCGGATCGGGCGTCTTTTTCGGCATCAGCGCCGGCGCCCCGTGGGCTTTGAGCGGCCGCGCTGTGTCGTTTTGCTGCCGAATACAGACTGCAACTGGCTGCTCGGCGCAGAAGCGCGCTCGTATGGCTACGGGGCCGAGCGAGCTTATGTCGATCTGCTTTCGCTGGCGGCGACCTGGCGTCTGCTCGAAGAAAACGAGGTGTGGAACCTTCCGGAGCAAAACCGATTTCTCGTGGAGCAGAGCACTCATGCAGAAGCGCTGCGGCGTCTAGCGAACGAGTTAGGCGCCGAAAAATGGCAGAACGCGCTGAACGAAGTCGAGGGGCTCAAACTGGCTCAGGGCTGGATCGCCAGGACGGCCCGGCTGAGATGGGGGGAGGCGTTCAAGGACGTCAAGATCGCCTGGGGCAAAGAGATGGAACGCATTGCAACCCGTTTGGGCGCGATGGATCTCTCCGTCGAATGCGACAAGCCGGTTGCCAGCCCGCTGAAAGGGGAAAAACTGAAAAGCTTTTCGATCCCCGCCTGGCTCCTAGGAACCGACGCTGCCGCACTGGAAATGCAGAAGAAAAAAGAAGACGGAACGTATCTGGTAGAACCACGGCCGGAGAGCGGTCTGCTGTCTTTCGCGCTTGGCAGCCGCAAGTACTTTTATGATTCCGAGGGACTGCTTTCGCAGTTCGATCTCAATGAAAGAGATAAAGAATGACGACGCCGCAGGGGACTGAAAACGCGTAAAAGTTTTCAGTCCCCTGCGGCGTCGTTGCCTCGAAACGATCCTTCGCTGCGGAAGGAGAGCGTTCAGCCAGCGCTTCGCGCGGGGATTTGTTTTTGGGCGATTAACGCACTGGGTACATCCCCGCGTGGCGAAGCTGGATCCATTATAAATGATCCCACGCGTTTTTTGTAAAAGCGAAAAAAAGCGCTTGACAAATTTTTAATTGCCATATAAACTTTGTGTTGGATAGAAAAAAATAAACAGTGCATTAATAAGGTGGTGTGAATGTGGAGAACAACCTTTTGACAGAACGATGGCTGAGCGTCGAAAACCCGCAGGGCGCCGTGCGGCGGCTTTCCTTGCCGGAACTTTTCTCCGCGCTCGAACGGAACGAGGTCGCCGCGTTCCCGGCGCTGCTGCCGCATCAGGCAGGTCCATGGCATGTGTTTCTCGTTCAGTTGGCATGTCATTGTCTTGAGACAGCGGGACAGATTGAAAACCTGCCCCCCCCCGACCCCAAAAGCTCGTGGGCGATGCTGGGGCGTCATTCTCCCGACGAATGGCGGGAGATGATCCGCGGCGTCGTGCCGGACTATTCGCGAAAATTTCCGCTCGACGAACCGTGGTGCCTTGTCACGGACGATCTGAACAAACCCGCGTTTATGCAGGTCCCCGCGCCGGACGGAGACTTTGCCGATTACAGGGGCGAGGCGCCGCTCCCCGACGATCTGGATCTGCTGATATCCGCCAAGAACTTTGACGTCAAATCCGGCGTTATGAAGCGCCCCTCCGCGGAAGAGTGGATCTTCGCGCTGATCTCGCTGCAGACGAACAGCGGTTTTTTGGGAAGAGGGAATTACGGCGTGGCTCGCCAGAACGGCGGATGGTCCATTCGCCCGATTCTGACGCTGCAGAGCAGTTCTTCGCCTGGAGCGAGATGGGGGCGGGACGCCCGCGTCATTCTGAACTGCCCCCCCGACTGGGAACTTTACGCCTTTTGCCGCAGCGAAAAAGAAACGCGGCTCTTGTGGCTGGAGCCGTGGAATGGGAAAACGTCCTCCGCGCTGCGCGACCTTCATCCGCTCTTCATCGAAATCTGCCGCCGCGTCCGCGCAGTACGTTCCGGAAATTCGGTGAGCGTGAAAAAAGCGGCTTCGGCGTGCGCCCGCGTGAACATCGAGAAAACGGGCGGCAACCTCCGCGACCCGTGGGAACCGGTCGTTTTCGACAAACAAGGCAGCCATGTTTTCGGTTCGAACCTCAACTACGCCAACCTCGCCAGGATCCTTGCCGAGGCCGAGGGAATGCAGAAACCGCTGCTGTTGCGCTATCACAAAGGAATCGACGATCCCGAGGCGACGCAGGCATGGTGCAGCGCTCTCAGGAAGGGACAGGGAAAAACGGAGGGTTACGAGGAACGGCTGATTCCGGTAAGCGTCGCCGGCGTGAGCGATAAATTTACCCTGTGGCGCGCTGCCGGCGCCATGATCACCCTGGTGAAAACGGCTAAAAACACCGTCCTGGGAGTAGCTCTGGCGCGATTCATGCAGTGCGGAAAAAGCGCCGATGGCAACGGGACGATCGACTGGAACTCGTCTGCCGTAAAAAACTGGATCCCTGTCGTCAAGAACAAAATGGAAGACAAGGTCGAGACGCTGTTTTTCCGGTACCTCTGGGATACGTGTTCCCGCATGACAGACGGCGAGATCACCGACGAGAGCTGGCTCGTTCCATGGAAAACGTGCCTGCGGCGGCTGGTTCGAAAATACTATGAAATCGGCGTCTCGTCGCTGCCCGGCAGCGTCAGTCAATCCGTAAAAGCTCGGGCGCTCAGCGAGCTTACGTTAGGCCGTCTGCTCGCGATTTACCTGAAAATCGCTGAAGAGGAGGAAGGATAAATGCCCGCGGAGAAAAACGCGCTTCATGTGATGTCGCGGTACGAGAAATTCTTTGAAAGAACCGGCGAGCTCCTTATGCGCATGGCGCCGACAGCCGAGGAAGAACAGAAGAAAGGTTACACGCTGACTCGAGGCGAGCGAGCCGAACTTCGCCGCATGAACCCGACGAAGAACGACATCCGTCCCCCCGTCTTCTGGAGGCTGCTCTGCGAGTACGGGATCCTCGGCGATGCGGAAAACTCCCTGAGCGAAGGCGCGGAGAAAGCCTGGGCCGCTGTCCTTCAGGGCATGGCCATGACGGCGCAAAATTGCCGCGGCGCGCAAGACGACTTCGGCGCAGCCCTGGGCAGCCTGGAAGACGCCGGCGACGCGCTGGCACGGCGATTCGACCTGCTGATGCGGACGGACGGCGACCGTTTTTTCGACCTGCTCCGTCACCAGCTGAAACTGGCGTGTTCGAAGGATTGTGCCTTTTCGTGGACGGCTCTGGCGTGCCTCTGCGTAGCACCGGAAGAAAACGAACGCTCGAAAGTGCGTTCGGCATTGACCAAATCCTTTTACCTTGCGCTGTGGAAGTCTCAAAACACCGCCGGAGAAAACGGCGAATCGATCGTGAAGGAGAATGAATCAGAATGACAATGCTGCCCCGCTTCATCCAGATCTCGACGCTGACGACCTACCCCGCTTCGCTGCTGAACCGCGACGATTCCGGCCTTTCCAAGAGGATCCCCTTTGGCGGCGTCAGCCGGACCCGAGTGAGTTCTCAGTGCCTGAAACGTCACTGGCGCATGGCCGACGGGCTGTGGAGCCTGCAGAACGTGGACAAGGATATCGCCACATCGATCCGTTCCCGCAGGATTTTCCCCGAGAAAATCGAGAAACCGTTGATCGAAAAGGAAGGCCTTGACGCAGAAAGAGTCGTCGCCGCGTCTCAGGCGCTGCAGAGCGAGCTTTACGGCGAGAAGGGAACCGCAGCGGCCGCCAAAAACAAAAAAACTGCCAAAGACGATGCCGACGCCCTGAATCCGAGCATCGATGCCCAGTTGAGCCCGGAACGGAGCGAGCTGGTCGTGCTGGGACACCCGGAGATCCAGTTTTTGTCCAAGATCGTTCGTGAAATGGCCTCCGCCGACGGCAGTGCCGCGGATGTCAGCAAAAAAACGGGCGAGTGGTTCAAAAAACACAAAAAAGATTTTCAGGCGTTGAAATGCGGCGCCGGCCTTGACGCCGCCATGTTCGGACGCTTTATTTCCGGCGATACCGACGCCCGCGTTTCCGCGGCCGTTCATGTGGCGCATGCCTTTACCGTCCACGCCGAGGAGTCCGAGACGGATTATTTCACGGCCGTCGACGACCTGAACAATTCCGGTTCCGCCCACATCAACGCGGCCGAACTGACCAGCGGGATCTTTTACAATTATGTCGTCGTCGACGTTCCTCAGCTGGTTTCGAATATCGAAGGCTGTCCGTCCAAACAATGGCAGACAGCACCGCGGGATGTGGCGGGACGCCTGGTCAAACATCTGCTGCATTTGATCGCCACCGTAACGCCCGGCGCCAAGCTGGGGGCGACCGCGCCCTATGCCCGTCCCTGGTTTGTCATGGCCGAAGCCGGCGAGAGCCAGCCCCGCACGCTGGCCGACGCTTTTTATCTGCCGGTTCCGCTCCGCGGCGACATGCGCGCTCAGGCGCTGCGTCAGCTGGAGGACTACGTCGGGAAGAGCGATGAAATGTACGGAAGCGACGAGCGGCGCTGGATCGCTTCCATGTACGACGTCAGCATCCCGCGGGGCGAGAACTCTTCTCTCGATCAAATGGGCGAGAGCCTGGAGCGCGCGGTCGTCTCTCTGGAGCTTTAAAATGGACGCGCTGATCCTGCGCCTGCGGGGTCCGCTGATGGCTTTCGGCGACGTCGCCGTCGACGAGATCAGGCCGACGGATCTCCTGCCCGGCCTGTCGGAGATGACGGGCTTGATCGCCAATGCCCTGGGGTGGACTTTTCAGGATGTCGAAAAACTCCAGCGCCTTCAGGAGCGTCTGCGTCTTGCCTCGCGCGAAGATCGGGCAGGTGCTCCTTTGCGGGATTACCAGACGGCGCGTCTGAGCAGTGAAGACGCGCTCTGGCGTACGGACGGCATCGTGGCCGAACGCGGCGGCGGTTCCAAAGGAGAATTTACGGTCCAGCGCTACCGTCATTACCGGGCCGACGCCGCCGTCACCGCTTTGATCGCCCTCGAGCCCGCGGACGAAGCCCCTGCGCTGGAAGAGATTCGCGACGCCCTGCGTCATCCGGCCCGTCCCCTGTTCATCGGGCGCATTGGCTGTCCGCCCTCACAGCCGCTCTGTTTCGAACCGGAAGGGCGCGAAATCATCCATACCGACAGTTTAAAAGAGGCTATCATGCATATTCCGCCGCGCCCGCCTCTTGGCGCGCGGACAAAAAGGGAGCCTGCCTCTTGGAACAAGGCGCTCGTCGAATGGCCGCTCACGCCTGCCGAAGCCCTCAGTGTACACGGAGACGACAGCGTTCACGTGATCGAACGCTGCGACTGCCGGAATTGGGTTGCCAACACTCACGGCGGACGGCGCTATGTGTGGCGCGACACGACAGCGCAACACTCGGCGATGCCCGTTGACAGCGGAAAGGAGGGGACTCCCGTTGAGCCTTAATATGATCTGCCTCGATCTGAATCTGCGGGCACTTTCGATTTGGGGACATCAGCGTCGTCTGGGCGATGATCCCGGTTACCTAGTGCATGCGGCGACTCGCAAGATTTTTGGAGAACTGGGACCGCAGCCCTTCTTCGTTCAGAGCGAACGGTCGCAGGTGCTCGGCTATACGTCGGCCGACGAAACTTTTCTGCTCCGGAGTCTTGAAAATTTCCGCTCCGATGAAGGTCCCGATTCGTTGCTGTCCACGGTCTTCAATCTGCCGGAAATTTGTTCCCGCGTCATGCCTGAACAGTGGAGCAAAGGCAGCCGCTATCATTTCAGCGTCTATTGCCGTCCTACTATAAGGCGCGGCAAAGTGGAGAGCGACGTGTGGCTGATGAAAAATTACTTTGCCTGTGAAGAAGCCAGGAAAAATGGCACATTTGACGGAACGATCCATGAGTTTCGCCAACTCCACAAAGGCGAGATCGAGGAAACGTACCGTCAGTGGCTCCAACGCCGCTTCGCTCCCGCGGCGGAACTACGGAATGTCGTCATCGCCGGCAGCCGCAGTTCCTATCTGACCACGCGGAGCGCGAAGGACCACCGCGGCGCGCCGACTCATTCCGAACGGCGCAGCTATCCCGAGACAACATTTGTCGGCGAACTCTGCGTGACCGAGCCGCAGGCCTTTGAACGCCTTGTCCGTCACGGCGTAGGGCGCCACTGTGCTTTTGGCTTCGGTATGCTGCTTTTGAAGGCAGTTCAATAACATGGCATTCGTAAGATTGGGACTGGAAAGCGCCAACGTTCCTCACGCGGATCGTTACGGACTGCTCTGGCTTGAGCGGGGCAACCTGTTCGTCGAGAAAGGAACGCTTCGCTTTCTTTCAGCCGGCAGCGTCAATCTCGAAGCCGGGGCCTATGACATCCCCTATCAAACCCTGTCAATGCTTCTGCTCGGACCGGGGACGACCGTCAGCCATGACGTATTTCGTCTCGCCGGCAGCCACGGCGTGGGACTTGTCGCCGTAGGACAGGGCGGCGTGCGCATGTACACCGCCCCTCCGCTCAGTCCCGACCGCAGCACACTCGCCCGCCGGCAAGTCACACTCTGGTCGTCGCCGAAAGAACGGCTAAGAACCGTTCTTAAAATGTACGAACTGCGCTTTGGCGAACAGTTGCCCACCACAAACGTGGAAGAGTTGCGGGGCATTGAAGGGGTACGAGTGCGTTCCAGCTACAAACTGCTGGCGCAAAGATACGGCATTCCCTGGCAGCAGCGGAAATTCGACCGCGCTCATCCCGAAAAGAACGACGACATAAACAACGCCGTCAACCATGCGGCGACCGCAGTTTATGCGGCTGCAAGCATTGCCGTCGCCGCGACGGCAACGATCCCGCAGCTTGGTTTTATTCATGAAGCGGCTTATGACGCGTTTGGTCTTGACATCGCCGATATTTTTCGTATGAAGATCACCATTCCCATCGCTTTTCAAGGGCTGAGACGCAATCTGGAAGAACCGCAAACGGGTATCGAACGGCACGTAAGAAAAATGGCAGGTTCCGTTTTTGCCAGGGAACACTTCATCCATCAGATGATCGAAACGATCAAGACGCTCTTGGCTGACGAAGACGAGGAATCTTAAGACATGCCGATGACCGTTGTGATAACTAACAATGTCCCCATGAAGTATCGGGGATTCCTCGCCTCTTGCATGCTAGAGCTGGCTCCGGGCGTCTACAGTCATCCTAAGATGTCCGCCGGAATTCGCCAGCGGATGTGGAGTGTTATGGAAAAGTGGTACAATGAACAAGAGATCGGAAACAGTTCTATTATGCTGATTTGGAGTGATTCCTCCCGATCTGGCGGACAAGGAGTAGAATGTCTTGGAATACCAGTTCGGACTGTTCTCGACTGCGACGGGATCCTGCTGAGTCGCCTCGGCGATCAAGAAACGGAGCAGCAGAAACAACAGCTTCGAAAGATCGTGGATAAAAAATATGAATATTCTGATAAATAGGCGATGCGTCTTTTATGAATAACTCATAGAAATCAATCATATCTATTCTCCTTAACACTTTATATATCAATTAAATGCTGATAAATTACGTTTTAGGAAGATATTAAGACTTGTCCTAATAATGTACAACAGGAAGACAAAACCCCGCACATGCGGGGATGAACCTAAAGCAGAAATAGATGTTTATCTGGAACTCTCCAAAACCCCGCACATGCGGGGATGAACCCCTAATATTTTGCTTTTTGCCCTCACCTTCGTTCAAAACCCCGCACATGCGGGGATGAACCTTTCCACTTTGATTTTTCCGCTGTAATCCAAATCAAAACCCCGCACATGCGGGGATGAACCCCCGACGCATTGCAAGAACCGATTTATTGCTCTCAAAACCCCGCACATGCGGGGATGAACCCTGGCGCGGCGACTTGTCGGTGGCGTGGCACGCCAAAACCCCGCACATGCGGGGATGAACCTGAAGCCCGATCGTGCCGCCGTCGTTCAAACCGCAAAACCCCGCACATGCGGGGATGAACCTACGGACAAGGCAAAGCTCGACGGCGTGGCTGCCAAAACCCCGCACATGCGGGGATGAACCCGTCAAAGACGGCGTCATCGACTACGCGAGCGCCAAAACCCCGCACATGCGGGGATGAACCGATAAGTCAAGCATGTTTAATCCAAATCGGATACAAAACCCCGCACATGCGGGGATGAACCGCCGCGCCACGTGCGCGCCGTCAACGAGGCGTTCAAAACCCCGCACATGCGGGGATGAACCCAGTTCCAGCTGGCCGGTGACTTCGCCGCCGCCCAAAACCCCGCACATGCGGGGATGAACCTTTATATTTGCACGTCTCGAACATCGGCAAAAACAAAACCCCGCACATGCGGGGATGAACCTTATGTACAACGGCATCAGGCGCGCGGGATATACAAAACCCCGCACATGCGGGGATGAACCTCAAAAAAGGCTTGTCTCACAGAGCCGCTTTAGCAAAACCCCGCACATGCGGGGATGAACCGTCGCCGAGGAATGGCTTGAGCGCTACTGCCGGCAAAACCCCGCACATGCGGGGATGAACCTCTTCAACATCAGCGATTCAACGCTGAACACCGCAAAACCCCGCACATGCGGGGATGAACCTTCTTCGCGCTTCTTGACGGGCTTCGTCAATGACAAAACCCCGCACATGCGGGGATGAACCTATAGGAGAGGGGACGGGGCATGTTGAGCATATCAAAACCCCGCACATGCGGGGATGAACCTCTGTTGGATTGACGCGCGAACAGCTTGCGGAACAAAACCCCGCACATGCGGGGATGAACCTCGCTGTCGGCGAGCCCGTTCCAGCGATGCCCGCAAAACCCCGCACATGCGATGAAAGGCAAAATTTAATCATAACCACCGGCCGTGCCGGTGGTTTGCACAAGCCCCCTTGGGGCATCTTC
>NZ_MUHX01000033.1 GCF_002007215.1 Pyramidobacter sp. C12-8
CCATAGCTAAAGCCTTTTGGAACCACCGGCACTGCCGGTGGTTTTCGTTTTACAATATAAAAAGACAGGCAGAAAGAAAAATTTTCTGCCTGTCTTTTTTACTGTTCTCGACGCGCCTTTGCGCTACAAAAGGGCACGGAGCCTTTTCAACGAAACCGGTATCAATCCTGAAAATGAATCTGCTTCAATATGTCCACGGCCACCTGAAGCGCCCGCTTGCCGTCCGAAATCCCGACCAGCGGCTGGCGCCCCTCGCGCACGCAGGTCATGAAATGCTGGAGCTCCTGCTTGAGCGGCTCTCCTTTCGGCAACAAAGGATGTTCGATCACTTCGATCAAACTTCCGGCAGCCGACGTTTGCGGTGCATGATGGACCATCACGTCCTGAGTTTCGAAGTTCACGGAATAATACTTGTCGCGGCACATGACATCCATCTGGCGCAGGCGGCGCTCCGCCACCCGGCTCACCTGAATGTCGGCGACCGCTCCCGACTCGAAAGCGATCTGGGCGACGGCAAGATCCTCGTGATTCGTGCGGATCTTGCGTCCCATCGCGTTGATCGCCGCGATTTCGGACTTCACGAGCGAAAGCACAATATCGATGTCGTGAATCATCAGATCGAGCACGACCCCCACGTCGCCGATCCGCGACGAAAAGGGGCCCTGGCGGCGCGACTGTATGCAGAGCGGATCGTTTTTGATCTCGCCGTCAAGATAGCGGATCGCGCTGTTGAATCGCTCCACGTGCCCGACCTGGAGAACGATGCCGTTGTCCCGGGCGATGTCCAAAAGCGCCGAAGCCTGCTCCACCGTGCTCGTCACCGGTTTTTCGATCAGCAGGTGGATCCCCTGTCGGGCCAGACGGCTGGCCACGTCGAAATGAGCAACGGTCGGCACGACAACGCTGATCGCTTCGGGCCTCTGTTCGCTGACGAATCGTTCTACGTCGGTATAGGCCGGCACGCCGTACTGCGCGCCGATCTCCTCCGCGGCTGAGAGAGAGCTGTCAACAACGCCAACCAGCTTCGCTCCCATCAGTTCTTTGTATATGCGCGCGTGGATACGGCCAAGATGTCCTACTCCGATGACGCCAACTCGGATGCTCCCCACATGATTCACCCCGTTTTATATGTTGCACTGCTCTTTTTATCTTATCACGTGCATTCCGCTTTTTGTGGCCTTTCTGTCTGTATCGTGAGAAGCATCCGCGGATCGTTTTCCCGAGTGGAGCGCCTGTGGGAGTAGAACAGATCGGTCCGGCAGCACGTGCACTGGGACTCGAGGAAAATGCGTTCGGCGGGAACGCCCTGTTCCTGCAGCTGGCCGGCGATCTGTCTTTTCAGGTCGAACAGCGCGTAATCGGCCGAAACGCGGACGGCCTCCGGAGCAAAGACTTTCAGAGCTCCGGCCGTAGAGGGATCGTCCATGCGGCGGCTGTAACACGCTCCGGAAATACACGGCCCCACCCACGCATAAAGGTTCTGCAGAGCGGCGGCGCCAAATCTTTGACGGGCCAAATCCATTCCCGAAGCGCAGATATTTTTCAAAGTCCCCCTGAAACCGGAATGCAGCGCCAGAATCCAGGGCGTTTCCCCAAGCGAGAGAACTACGACCGGCGCGCAGTCTCCGAAGCGCAGTCCGCAGGCTGCGTCTCCGGGCGCGATCAGCAGACCGTCGGCCCGGTCCTTCTCGGGATAGCGGAGCGCCCGGTCTGCGGAAAGGACGCGCGTGCCGTGGACCTGGCCGGGCAGGACGAACGGGGCACGCGCCGCCAGGCGCTCGATCTCGTCCTGCGCGCTGACGCCCTTCAAAGAGATCCGCACATGAAAGGGAGCCTGCGGGGGCAGCGGATAATCATAAAACCCGCGATGCGACGCGATCGTAAAAGTTTTACAGCCATCCATCGTCCTTTATCCGCCTCCTGATCGTGCCGACGAAGTACAGACTTCCGCAAAGGATCACGGGATCGCCCAGATCCATGGCGGCTTTCAGAGCCGTCAGCGGATCTTTCACCGCCAGCGGCTCGCCTCCCCACGGGAAAGCGGCCGCCGTCCGCGCCAAAACCTCGGCGCTCTCGCAGCGCTGCGCGCCTTCAAGCTCCACGCAGAACAGACGCGCCTGCGGAAACGCCCGGGCATACAGCGCCAACGAGGCGGCGTAATCCTTGTCGGCCATGGACGTGTAGACAAAGCTGAGCGGGCGGTCGCCGTAAAGCGCTTTCAGCGACCGGATCAGCGCGGCCGTGCCGTGGGGGTTGTGAGCCCCGTCCAGGATCACGTCGGGGCCGCGATGCATGACCTCCATACGTCCCGGCCAGGAAACTTCCGCCAGCCCCTTTTCCATTGCCCCGGCGCCGACCGGCAGCCGGTCGGAAATCATTTCCAGGGCCCGCAGCGCCAGCGAGGCGTTTTCGGGCTGATGCAGCCCCGCGAGCCGGACGAAGCAGCGCCGCGTTCCCTGCGGTCCCGCATAGGTGAAGAGGTTCCCGTCCAAAGAGGTTTGCACGCCGGCAACCCGACAGCGCTCGGAAAAGATCTCGCCGACCGCGTTCACTTCCGCACAACGGCGGCGGAACTGTTCGTTCAGCGCCGCCTCGCCGCCGCAGTACAGGGCTCTTCCGCCCGGCTTGACGATGCCGAACTTCTCCGCGGCGATCTCGCTCAGGCTGTCGCCGAGCAAATGCATGTGATCCATCCCCAGCGGCGTGATAACGCTCAGCAGAGGCCGGCGCAGCATGTTCGTGGCGTCGAGCCGTCCGCCCAGCCCCGTTTCGATCACCGCGGCATCGACCTTCTCCCGCTCGATCAGCCAGAAAGCGGCCGCCGTCAGCGCCTGAAAATATCCCAGACGGACCTCCGGCAGCTTTTTCAAGACCGCGCTGACCCGCTCCAGAGCGTCCAGCCATTTCTCGCAGCCCAACATCCGCCCGTCGACCAAAAGCCGCTCGCCCAAACAGGTCAGATGCGGGCTTGTGTACAAGGCCGTCCTGTATCCTGCGGCGCGCAGCATGGAATCAAGGCAGGCGGCCGTAGAACCTTTGCCGTTCGTTCCGGCGATATGAACGGCAGGAAATCTCGACGGATCTCCCAGTTCCTCAAAAACTTTCTCTACAAAAACAAGCCCCTGAAGCGATTCGGGGCTTGTCAGAGAGTTCAGGCGCTTTTCGACAGCATCCCAACACTCGAAACGGTCCATTTTAATTGATTATTCCTCGGACAAGCTGGCAATGTTTTCGAGAATGCGGACGCGGCGGCTCTTCGATTCGTCGGCGCGCTGACGTTCCGTCTCGACGACGTCCTCCGGCGCTTTGGCCACGAAGCTCTCGCTCGAAAGTTTCTTCTCGCTGCGGGCCAGATTGGCTTCGACCTGCTTCAACTCTTTTTGCAGACGTTCGACCTCCGCTTTCGGATCGAGCAGGTCGCCAACCGGCAGGAACACTTGGCCGGCCCTGACGATCGAGCTCAGCGCCAGATGAGGCTTATCGGCTTCGGCGGCAACGACTTCAACGGCGTCGACCTTGGCGGAGAGTTTGATCAGATCGAGGTTGGCCTCGAGCACCGGCTCGAACGCCTGGTCGGGACCGCGCAGCACGATGCGCTGCACGTTCCGGCTGGGCGGCAGCCCCGCTTCGGCGCGCAGATTGCGGATGGAACGGATAAATTCCTGAAGCTCGTCCATCTCCGCGACCGACGCCCGGTCAACGGCGTAGGCGGCAGCGTCAGGCCAGGACTCCAACTCCATCGGCTTCTCGCCAAAGGCAAAGGCGTGCCACAGTTCCTCGGTCACAAAAGGAATAAAAGGATGCAGCAGACGCAGAGCGTCCTTGAACACGCGCAGCAGCACGCGTTTTGTCGTCTCCTGGCGCTCGGGGCCTTCGTCGCCGTACAGCGCCGGCTTGGAAAGCTCGATGTACCAGTCGCAGAAATCGCCCCACATGAACTCGTAAAGTTCGCGCGCGGCTTCGCCGATGAAGTATCCGTCGATATCCTTCGTCACGACGTCGTCAAGGCGGCGCAGCCGTTCGAGGATCCAGCGGTCATGGAGGCGCATGTGCTTGGGATCGGGCTGTCCTTCATGGTCCTCGTCGCCGAGACTCATCAGCGCGAAACGACTGGCGTTCCAGATCTTGTTGATAAAGCGTTTGTAGTTTTCGATCTTCGCAGGGCCAAGCAGGATGTCGCGGCCCTGCACCGTCAGAGCCGCGACGGTAAAACGCAACGCGTCGGCTCCGTACAGCTTGATCATGTCGATGGGGTCGATGCCGTTGCCCAAGGACTTGCTCATCTTGCGTCCCTTTTCGTCGCGCACCAGAGCATGGATGAAAATATCATGGAAAGGTACCTCGTCCATGAACTCCAGCCCCATCATGATCATTCGCGACACCCAGAAGAAAATAATGTCGAATCCCGTGACCATGACCGACGTCGGATAGAAATATTTCAGTTCCTCGGTCTTTTCGGGCCAGCCCATCGTGGAAAACGGCCACAGCGCGCTGCTGAACCACGTGTCCAGAACGTCCTCGTCCTGTTTCAGCCTTTTGGAACCGCACTTCGGGCAGCGCTCGGGATCGTGTTCGGCAACGACGATATGACCGCAGTCTCCGCAGGTCCAGGCGGGAATGCGATGCCCCCACCACAGCTGACGGGAAATGCACCAGTCGCGCACGCCGTCCATCCACTGATAATACGTCTTATCCCACTGCGGCGGGACCCAGCGCATGTGCCCGGCCTTCGATTCCGCGACGCCGCGCTCGGCCAGCGGGGCCACCTTGACGAACCATTGCTCCGACAGGTAAGGTTCCACGGTGGTACCGCAGCGGTAGCAATGGCCGACCTGATGAGGCAGCTCTTCGATCTTTTCGAGCACGCCTTCGCCCTGCATGATCTCCACGCTCTTGACGCGCGCTTCGGCTACGGACATGCCTTCCATCTCTTGGGCGGCTTCGGTCATGTTGATCATGTGCCCGTCCTCGTCGATCACCTGGATCGGCTCGAGGCCATGCGTACGGCCGACCTGAAAGTCGTTGGGATCATGCGCCGGCGTGATCTTCACGAAGCCGGTCCCGAAAGCGGGATCGACCATGCGGTCGGCGATGACGGGGATCGCCCGACCGCCGCTCATCGTGCCGTCGACAAGGCGGCCGCCCGTCATCGGCACGATCACCTCGCGGCCAACCGCATAAGCGTGCGCTTCGTCGCCGGGATGCACCGCCACCGCCACGTCGGCGATGATCGTCTCGGGGCGCGTCGTGGCGATCATGATGTACTCGCCGCTGTCCTTGAAGTAATAACGGACATAATACATGTGCCCCATCTCTTCGGAATGTTCCACTTCGATGTCGGAGAGCGCCGTGTGGCAGCGCGGGCACCAGTTGACAATGTACTTCCCCTTGTAGATCAGACCCTTTTCATAGAGACGGCAAAACACCGTACGGACGGCTTTGGAAAGCCCTTCGTCCATCGTGAAACGCTCGCGCTTCCAGTCGCAGGAATCGCCCAGACACTTCATTTGGTTGACGATGCGGCTGCGGTACTCCTCTTTCCATTCCCACGTCCGCTTCACAAAGGCCTCGCGCCCCAAATCGCGGCGCGACGTGCCCTCTTTGGCGAGGCGGCGCTCCACCACGTTCTGCGTGGCAATGCCGGCATGATCCGTCCCGGGCAGCCAGAGCACGCTGTACCCGCACGCTCTCTTGTAACGCGCCAGAATGTCCTGGAACGTGTGGTCGTAGGCGTGTCCCATGTGCAGCGCCCCGGTAACGTTTGGCGGCGGAAGCACGATCGAGAAAGCTTTTTTCTCCGCATCAATCTTTGCGTCAAAAAGGTCCTGATCCAGCCACCACTGATACCATTTTCCCTCAAGAGGCGCGGGGTCGTATGTTTTCGACAGCTCTGCGTTGCGCGAGGCCATTTATTTTTCCTCCCTAGTCAAAGTTGAACTTATTTCAGCGCAGTGGTCAGATACAGATCGATCTGCGCTTTCAGAGCTTCAATCGTCTCGGGTTCGTCGACTGAACAGGCCAAAGGCAGGTTCCACGAATAAAGGCCCGCTTCGACATATTTCATGACAACGCTCCTACGTTTCGTTTTTGCGATCTTGTCGGCTTTGGTGAAAACGATCTGCATCGGCACGTTCAAGGCTTTGAGCCATTCCTGAAGTTCGCGGTCCTTATCCAGCAGGCCGTGCCTGACGTCCACCAGATGAACCACCAGGACCAGATTTTCGCGGCGCTCGATATAGCCCTCGATCAGCGAGGCCCAGCCCCTGCGTTCGTCCTTGCTGCGGGACGCGTAGCCAAACCCCGGCAGATCGACGAGCGTAAAGGGATGGGGCGCCTGAACGTCAAAGAAGTTGACGCTGCGGGTCATCCCCGGCTCCGAACTGACGCGGGCCAGTTTCTGCCCGGCCAGTTTGTTCAACAGCGAAGATTTGCCGACGTTGGAGCGCCCGGCCAGGGCCACTTCGGGCAGACTGCCTGCGGGAAACTGCTGGATCTTGTAGGCGGTGCAGCGCAGCGACGCCTTCCACGTGATCATCGTCCGCCCTCCAACGCTTCTTCAAAAACTTGCGCGGCCCGAGAGACAAAAACATAATGAACGCCCTGTTTGATCCAGGGTTCCATGTCTTCCACGTCCGCCCGGTTCGCTTCCGGTATAAACAGATTATAAATGCCGTAGCGTTTGGCCGCCAGAGTTTTTTCGCGCAGCCCGCCGATCGGCAGCACGTCGCCGCGCAAAGAGATTTCGCCGGTCATGGCGCAGCCGGGACGGAATTTTGCACCGCTCAACGCGGAGAAAAGCGCGATCGACATGGTGATGCCGGCCGAAGGCCCGTCCTTGGGGATGGCGCCTTCGGGGACGTGAAGATGCAGTCCTACGCTGCCCCATTTCGGTTCAGCCTGATCCGTCAGCTTACGCCAATGGGATTTGATGAATCCCAGCGCGGTCATCGCCGATTCCTGCATGACCTTGCCAAGGTTGCCGGTCAGTTGCAGCTCTCCCTTGCCCTGCATCTTTACGGCTTCGATGATCAGGACGTCGCCGCCGGACGCCGTCCAGGCCAGTCCGACGGAAAGTCCCGTCTGCGGTTCCTTGGGGATTCTCACGTCCGGACGATGAGGCGCGCCCAGATAGCCTGCCAGATCTTTGACCCCAACGCTGACTTTTCGCGGCGCTCCGTCCCGCTCTTTTCGTTCCAAAGCCGCGCGGGCGATCTTGCGGAACAGCGTGGACAGGCGCCGGTCGAGCTCGCGCACGCCGGACTCGTGAGAGTAGTCGGCAATGACGGCTTTCAACGCGGGCGCCGAAAGGACCACGTCTTTCTTCGTCAGGCCGCTCTCCCTATAGATGCGCGGCAGCAGATGGTCCTTGGCGATGTGATACTTCTCTTCGGGCAGATAGCTGGAGAGCTCGATCACGTCCATACGGTCCAGCAGCGGCGCCGGGATCGTATGAGAGACGTTGGCCGTCGTGATGAAAAGCACGTCGCTCAAATCGACGGGCACTTCAAGATAGTGGTCGGTAAAATGGGAATTCTGCTCCGGATCGAGAACTTCAAGCAGAGCGCTGGCAGGATCGCCGCGAAAATCCGAGCCGATCTTGTCCACTTCGTCGAGCAGCATGACGGGGTTGTTGCAGCCGGCCTCTTTCAATTTCTGCACGATGCGTCCCGGCAGCGCGCCGATATACGTGCGGCGGTGCCCGCGGATCTCGGCCTCGTCGCGCATCCCGCCTAAAGAGAAATTGACGAAACGGCGCCCAAGCGCCTGAGCGACGGATTTTCCCAGCGACGTTTTGCCGACGCCGGGCGGTCCGACCAAGCACAAGATCTGCGCCCGCGAGGACTTGCCGGCCAATTTCCGCACGGCCAGATATTCCAGCAGTCGGTCTTTAACGCGTTTCAAACCGTAATGATTGGCGTCGAGGACTTTTTTCGCCGCGCCGATGTCGAGCTGCTCTTCCGATTTTTTCAGCCATGGCACGTCGAGCAGCCATTCCACATAGTTTCGAATGACGGTCGCTTCCGGCGACATGGACGACGTTTTCGACATGCGTTTGAGCTCGGCCTCGACCTTCGAACGGACGTAACCGGGCAGTTCGCTCTTCGCGGCCCGGTCGCGCAGATCTTGAGCCTCGGGCGAATCGTCGATCTTCAGCTCTTCCTGAATGGCTTTCAGCTGTTCGCGGAGAAAATACTCCCGCTGGTTCTGGTCGATCTCCTTTTGGACCTTGGAGTGGATTTCCCGCCCCAGCTTCAGCATTTCCGTCTCCGAAATCAAATATTTCAGAAGGAGCTCGAGGCGGCTGTCCACGCGAAAACATTCAAGCAGCGACTGTTTGCGCTGAACGTCAAGGGTCATGTGCGCCGCGATCATGTCAGCCGCCAGACCGGGATCCTTGATGGCGCTGACCGGCTGGATCAGCTCGGCCGGCAGACGGGGGTGATAGGTCACGTAGCCCTCAAACTCGCGGAGCACTTCCTGGCGCAGGGCTTCCAGGCGGTCGTCATCCACGTAGCCGCTCGGCACAGAGACAAGATCAGCTGTCAGCATGGAATCCTGCAGCACATACGCGCGGCAGCGTTTGCGCTCTTTTCCTTCGAGCAGCAGCTTCATCGTACCGTCGGGCATGCGGATCATCTGCAGCATCTCGCACACTGTGCCGACATCGTATACATCCGCGGGGCCCGGATTTTCTTCCTCAGGATTTTTTTGAGCTGCCACAAAGATGCGACGTTTCTCCGCGGTAGCCGCGATTTCTATGGCCTTCAGAGTCGAAGGGCGTCCGACGAAAATCGGCACGAGCACTCCGGGGAAAATGACGGTATCGCGGGCAGGCAGCACATACAGCATCGGTCAAGACTCCTTCACTTCCGCGTTCTTGATGTATTCAGGCTGCCCCGTTCCCGCAACGTACTCCGGAGTGATGATGATTTTCTCGATGTGTTCTTTGGCGTTGGACGAAGGGACTTCATACATCAGATCAAGCATCAGGTTTTCCATGATCGCGCGCAGGCCGCGGGCGCCGGTCCCCTTGCTGGCCGCCTTTTCGGCGATCGCGCGGATGGCCTCCGGCCGATAGTCCAGTCTGACGTTCTCCATCTCGAAGCTCTTCTGATATTGCTTTACCAGGGAATTTTTCGGCTCGGTCAAAACGCGCACCAGCGCGTCCGCGTCAAGACTTTGAAGAGGTACGAGCAACGGCAGACGCCCGACCAGTTCGGGGATAAAGCCAAAAGAAACGAGATCTTCGGGTTCCACCTGTCTCAGCAGGTCGTAGCGGTCGGCAGCGGTGCCGTTGCGAATGTCGCTGTCGAAGCCAATGACCTTCTTATTGACGCGGCGGCCGACGATGTTTTCAAGCCCGTCGAAAGCGCCGCCGCAAATGAAGAGAATGTTGGCCGTGTTGACCTGAATGAATTCCTGCTGAGGATGTTTACGCCCTCCCTTGGGAGGGATATTGGAGACCGTTCCCTCGAGAATCTTCAAAAGCGCTTGCTGCACCCCCTCGCCGGAGACGTCGCGAGTGATGGACGTAGATTCCGATTTGCGGGCGATCTTGTCGATCTCGTCGATGTAAACGATGCCGCGCTCGGCGGCGGCCACGTCATAATCGGCCGCCTGGACGAGCCTTACCAGCACGTTTTCGACGTCTTCGCCCACATAGCCGGCTTCCGTCAACGTCGTGGCGTCCGAAATGGCGAAGGGAACGTTGAGCTTTCTCGCCAGACTCTGGGCAAGGAGCGTCTTGCCGCTTCCCGTCGGCCCCAGCAGAAGCAGATTGCTCTTTTGCAGTTCCACTTCGCCGCCGCTGAAACCGGTGACAATCCGTTTGTAGTGATTGTAAACGGCGACGGAAATCGCCTTTTTGGCGTAATCCTGACCGATCACATACTCATCGAGATACTCTTTGATCTCTTTCGGGCGCGGGGGATTTTTCAGCGCCGTCATCATCTTGTCGTCGTGCTGTCCGGCATCATTAAAAGCTTCGTCGAGATCCGCTGTATTTCTCAGATAGGAATTGCAGATTTTTATGCATTCGCTGCAAATGTTGATTCCTTCCGGACCGGAGATCAGAGTGATCCCGTCTTCGGCGCTTCTGCCACAGAATGAACAGCGCGGATTCTTGCGATTTTTGTCGTCAGTGCGTGCCATGGCAGCCATCCCTTTCGATATCAGCCTGTTTTATCATAAACAACACGAGAGAGAGAGGCAGGAATCTCAAAGTCATTCCGCTCCGTTCTATCGCTTGTCGATCACTTTGTCCACAATGCCGTAGGCGAGAGCTTCCTGCGCCGTCATGTAGAAATCGCGGTCAGTGTCTCCCTTGACTTTTCTCATGCTCTGTCCCGTATGCTTCACAAGAATATTGTTCAGCGTTTCCTTGGTTTTGACGATCTCGCGGGCCTGGATCTCAATGTCGCTGGCCTGTCCCTGCGCGCCGCCGAGCGGCTGGTGGATCATGATGCGGGAATTCGGAAGAGCGATGCGCTTGCCGGCAGCCCCCGCCGAGAGCAGCACCGCGGCCATGCTGGCCGCCATGCCGACGACAATGGTGGACACGTCGCATTTCACGAACTGCATGGTGTCGTAAATCGCCAGCCCCGCCGAAACCGAGCCGCCGGGGGAATTGATATAGATGCTGATGTCGCGCTCCGGGCTTTCGCTTTCCAGAAACAACAGCTGCGCCACCACCGCGTTGGCCACGTCGTCGTTGATCTCGTCGCCCAGAAAAACGATGCGGTCCTTCAACAGCCGCGAGTAGATGTCATAAGAGCGCTCTCCTCGGCCGGTCTGCTCTATTACAAAAGGAATATACATGTTGAAATCGAGGCTCCTTTCTGCTTCTCTATTCAAAAAAAATTGCCGCGGCATCGTATCTGCCGCAGCAACGAGGGAAAATCCTTAATTCTGAGCGGCAGGCGCTTCAGCGTCAACACCCTTCTTCACTTCGTTGACTTTAACTTTTTCCATAATCGCCTGCAGCGTCTTGCGGTAACGCGCCTGAGAGATCATGTTCTCGAAGTCCTCCGGACGCTTCTTCAGCATGTCCTTGATGCTGTCGCCGGAGATGCCGTAATTGGCGGCCATCTGGGAGATCTCCCCGTCCAGATCCTCTTTTCGCACGGAGACGCCGAATTTCTTGGCGCAGGCGTCCACCACGAGATACCCCATCACGTCGCGGCGAGCGTCTTTCTCGAGATTCTCTTCGAGTTCCTTGAGATCATGCCCTTCGGACTTGTAGTATTCCTCAAGGCTCATCTTCGTCCGCTGTTTGACGTTTTCCTCGAAACGCTTGCGCAGATGTTCCTGCTGGCGCCGCACCATCGAGTCGGGCAGTTCCACCTGGGAAGCCTCGGTGATCTTCGCGACCGCTTCGTTCTCGGCCGCGGTACGGGCGTCAGCCTTCAGGCGCTTGTCGAGGTTCTCGCGGATCGTGGCGCGCAGTTCCGCCTCGCTGTGTACGTCCTCCGAGGTGACTTTCCTGAAGAACTCGTCGTTCATCTCCGGAGCGACCGGCTCTTGAACCTCGATGACGTCGAACTCGTAGTGAGCCGTTTTGCCGGCGACCGCCTTGTCACGATAATCGTCGGCGACGTTCATGTCGGCGGACTTTTTGGTCCCCGCCTCAGTCCCCGTCAAAGCCTCGACGATCTCGGGGCGCATGGAAAGATTGTCCAGTTCGAACGTGTCGATCTGGGGTTCGTGAGACACGATGTCTTTGCCGTCGTCGTCTTTCACGACCAGGCTGTAGGCGGCGCGGACTTTATCGCCATGCTGAGCGGGCCGATCGACGGGCCGATAGGTGGCCAATCTCTTTTTCATGTTTTCGAGCGCTTCGTCGACCATGCTTTCGCTGACGGCGAACACCGGCAGATCAACGGTGATATCCGAGAGCTCGGGAAGAGTCACCTCGGGCTCGACCTCGTACTTCACGGTAAAAGTGACGTCCTCGCCCTCCTTGATGTCGAGATCGTCGACGACAGGCGAAGCGATCGGCTCAAGATCGTACTCGGCGCAGACTTCGTCAAGAACTTTGGGAAGCATGTCTTCGAGCGCCTGACTCATGATCGAGTCTTTGCCAAGGCGCATTTCCAGCACCGCTTTGGGAGCCTTCCCTTTACGGAAGCCGGGGATGTTGACCCGTTTGGCGATCTCGGCATAGGTCTTCTTCAGCTGAGCCGCATAACCGGCCTGATCCACGGTTACCTTGATGGTTACGATATTTTTTTCTTGTGACAGCAGTTCCGATTTCACAAGAAGCACTCCTTTCAAAACCTGGACTCAATGGTGATAAAAAAACGACTCGGATAAGTATATCACAGGAAAGCCAAAGAATCTTCATTTTTCGCGCCCAAAGTTTATCGAAACGCAAAAATATCCTTTACGACGAAAAAATTATTTTCCCGTCTCTTTTCCTCGCGTTCCCTATATTGACATGGCAGCCGCCATATCGTACCATAATAGTGAATTTAAATTCAATTTATGAGGTGACCCGCCGTGCCCCAAGTCTTGAAAGAAGAGATCCGCGATCGCATTTTTCGCGCCGGGATCGGCGTTTTCTACGAAAAGGATTACAGAAGCGCCAAAATGCAGGATATCGCGGAGAAAGCGCAGATCCCCGTCGGGCTCATCTACAGCTATTTCAAGAGCAAGAAAGAGCTGTTCGAGAAGATCGCGACGTCTATCCCCATAGACGTCGACCGGATCGCGCAGGCGGAAGAAGCCGAGACGGGGCTTCCGTCTGAAAAATACAAAAAAGCGGCGGAAAGCTATTTTTTGAATATCCTCGAACATCACAAGGTGTTCGTCATCCTCATGGATAAAAGCTGCGGCACCCAATTCGCGAACGCCAAAGAAGAATTGATCCGCTCCATAGAAGCGCATATAAAAAGGGCCCTGTCGAAAAACGCGGGCACTCCATATCATGACATGCTGGTCCATATTTTGGCCAACAATTTCACAGAAAGTTTGCTGGAGGTCGCTAGACACTACAGAAGCAGGGCGTTTGCCCGGGAAATGCTCGCCCTCGTGACAAAATGCTATTACGAGGGGGTGAACTCACTGCACGTTCCTTCAGCCCTTCAAGATTGACGTCAACTCCGATTTCTGCATCGAAGGCTTCGTTCCGATGCGGAAAATATTTTCTCGCAAATACCGAATAGAAATTCAAAATTCAAGAAGGAGATCAACGTTATGCCGTCTTCCCAAGAACTTACCCGTCACGTCGCATCGAAAAATAGGCTCTCGAATATCATGATCTGCCTAAAGGCCGCATTGGATATCATCCCGCAGGTTCTGGTCATACACATGATTGGAATCGCCTATTCCCATAGCCTCTCTCGAAATCTCATACTGAAAGACTCCGGCTGCATTCTCTTATGCTTCGCTCTGAAAGCGGTCTGCGCCTATGGAGCCGTATGGAAGGCTCACGAGGCTGCCTACAACTCTCTAACGGAACTTCGCCTTCGAATCATCGCCCATTTGAAAAAGCTTCCGCTGGGATTTTTTCAGGAACGCAGAGCGGGCGAGCTGGCGAACATCGTACAGCACGACGTGGAACAGGCGGAGGTTTATCTGGCGCACGGACTGCCCGAGATCATGGCCGCCGCGCTTCTGCCCGTCGTCATCTTCGTCGTTATGCTCGCGCTCGAATGGCGCCTGGCGCTGCTCATGATCGCGGGGCTGCCTCTGATGTGGCTTACCCGAAAGATATCCGCCCCGCTGTGGAAGAAGAACTTCAAAATCTTCACCGACAGCATGAGGCGGATGCAGGGGAACCTCATGGAATACGTCTCAAATATTTCCGTCGTCAAGGCTTTCGGGAAAGAGGAAAGAAAAACCGAAGAGACGCTTCGCTCCGCAAAAGATTACGTGTATTGGGTCAAGAGATCCATGGCGGGCGTTTCCGTCCCGATGGGGCTGATCGATCTCTTCATGGAATCCGGCGTCGTCCTGGTCATGATATTCGGCTCGTGGCTTCTTTCCATCGACAGATTGTCCGTATCGAGATTCGTGCTGGCCGTCATTTTAGGCGCGGCGTTCACCTCGTCCATAGCCAAGACGGCGACGTTTCAGCATTACAGGATCGTATTCAATCAGGCGATGTCGTGCGTCGGCTCCATCCTGAACGTCCCCGCGCCTCAAAGCCGCGCGGCAGATGCCGCGGCGGCAAACGGCGACATCGAAATCCGCCGTTTGAGTTTCGCTTACAAGGGCAAGCGGGACACTCTCAAAGACATCGATCTCACATTCAGGAAAGGCAGCCGCAACGCGCTGGTAGGCGCTTCGGGCTGCGGGAAAAGCACGCTCGCCCACCTTCTCATGGGGTTCTGGCGGCCGGGTGCGGGAACGATCAGCATCGCGGGACGGGATATTCAAGAACTCTCCGAAAAACAGCTGAATTCGCTGTTTTCCATCGTCCAGCAGGAAGTTTTTCTGTTCAACTTGAGCCTGAAAGAAAATATCCTCATCGGCAACCCGAACGCCTCTGATGAAGAGATCGTTTCCGCCGCTCGAAAAGCGCAGCTCCACGACTTCATCATGTCACTCCCCCGTGGCTACGACACGGCCGTCGGAGAAGCGGGCGTGAAATTTTCAGGCGGGGAAAAACAGCGCCTCTCCATCGCACGGGCCATCTTGAAAAACGCGCCGATCATCGTTCTGGACGAGGCGACGGCCGCGGTAGACGCGGAAAACGAGGCCTGCATCCAGGCGGCGATCGCCGACTTGAGCCGGGAAAAGACGATCATCACGATCGCCCATCATCTGAACGCGATACGGAACGCGGACCAGATCGCCGTCATGGACGACGGCGCTTTGATCGACAGCGGCACGCATGCCGAACTCATGGAACGCTGCGCGTTGTACCGCGAAATGGTATGCGCCCAGAACAAGGTCGACAACTGGAATATCAGGGAGGCATAGGCATGGTGCGGGAAATATGGAACACTCTCACGCCAAGAGGCAGGCGTTCGCTGTTGATAAGCGTCCTCAGTTTCGCCGCGTATGCGCTTTCCGGTGCGGCCATGATGCTGCTGGCGCTGAAAATCATGGGGGATATCTCCAGCCGGACCGTGAATTTACCAAAATATTGGCGGCTGCTGGCCCTTTGTCTTGTGCTGAAATGCGGCAGCAACATACTGGCGGACGTACAGAAGCATTTCGCCGGTTTCGATATCGTCTACGAGATCAGATCGAAAATCATCCGCTGCCTGAAGACTTTTTCTCTCGGCTTCTACACGAACGAAAGGCTCGGCGAGATCAGCACCATCATCCACAAAGATGTCGACAGCATGGAGATGGTCGTCGGGCATATGTGGCCGAGGATGTGCGCCGATTTTATCGTGTCGCTGGCGCTGCTCCTTTTCCTGTCCTGTCTGAACGCGAAAATGAGTCTGCTGATGCTGTCGCTCCTCCCGCCCGCGCTTCTGTGGCTCGCCGCGGGTTTGAAAAAAGCCGGACGGCAGGAGGCGGAAACGGGGAACAGCCTTGCGGATATGGTCAGCCTGTTTGTGGAATACGTAAAAGGGATCCCGCTGCTGAAGGCATTTCCCGAAAGCAGGCAATTTGACGAAAAGCTTGCGTCCGCGGCGCGGTCCTTCGGGGAGCACAGCAAGCAGACGGCACAAAACAAAGCGGTCGTTTTGTCCCTGTACGGTTTTCTCATCGACGCCGCTTTCTGGGTCATGACCACGGCAGGAATGTTCCTCATCATGGACAAGACCTTGCCGATGAGTCATTATCTGACGTTCGTCATTCTCAGCCGAGAGTTTTACAAGCCCTTTACGGCGATGGAAAGTCACTGGATGAATTATCTCAAGGTAACGGACAGCTTCAAAAGAATAAAAAAGATCACAGAAGCTCCGACCGTCGTAGAACCGGCCGTTCCCAAGAAGCCGAAAGATTTCTCCATAACGTTCGACAAGGCCCGCTTCGCCTACGAAAAAAACGGCTTCATCCTGAAAGACATTTCGTTTCACACGCCGGAACGCTCGCTGACCGCGCTCGTCGGCGAGTCCGGCTCCGGCAAGACCACGATCGCCAACCTGCTGCTCCGCTTTTGGGACGTCCAAGGCGGGAGCGTCCGCATCGGGGACACGGACGTTCGGGACATGGATTACGACGAACTCCTCGATTCGATAAGCATCGTCATGCAGAACGTGCAGCTGTTCGCGGACACGATCGAGAACAATATACGCCTGGGAAAAGCGGATGCGACGAGCGGCGAGATTGTGGCCGCGGCAAAAAAAGCACGGATCCATGATTTCATCCGCTCGCTGCCGAAAGGTTATCAAACTCCGATCGGCGAAAACGGCGTCGGACTTTCGGGCGGACAAAAACAGAGGATCTCTATCGCGCGGGCCTTTTTGAAAGACTCGCCAGTTTTGCTCCTCGACGAGATCACGAGCAGCGTCGATCCCGTCAACGAGGTCCTGATTCAGGAAGCCATATCGGAACTTGCAAAAAACAGGACCGTGCTGGTCGTCGCCCACCATCTGCGCACGATACGCTCCGCCGATCAGATACTCGTGTTCAGGAACGGCGCGATCGTACAGGCGGGAAAGCACGAAACCCTGCTCGCCCAAAAGGACGGCTGCTACCGCCGGTTATGGGAACGAGGCGAACGAAAATCCCCTCCCGTGGCGGGAGAAACAGCGCCGTGACGGACTTTTCACGAAACTTTTCGGTTTTTCCGGCGTACTCCGCCGAAGGCCTCCGCGGCGGCAGATCGCAAAAGAGCCCTTTCTCAGGCTTGATGCCTGGGAAAGGGCTCTGTCTCATGACAAACTCTTGAAATAAAGAATCATTCGAGAAAATCGCGGAGTTTTTTACTGCGGCTGGGGTGGCGCAGTTTCCTCAGCGCCTTGGCTTCGATCTGGCGGATGCGCTCGCGGGTGACGCCGAATCGGCGTCCCACTTCTTCGAGCGTATAGGAACGTCCGTCCTCCAGCCCGAAGCGGTAACGCAGCACTTCGCGCTCGCGGTCCGAGAGCGCGTCGAGCATCTCTTCGATCTGTTCGTGAAGCAGGTTGCCGGCGGCGGCGTCCTCGGGGCTGGGCATGTTGCGGTCTTCGATAAAATCGCCGAGCTGACTGTCCTCTTCTTCGCCGATGGGAGTTTCCAGCGAGACGGGAAGCTGAGCGATGCGGCGGATCTCTTCGACGCGTCCGCTCTCGATCTCCATTTCGTGCGCGATCTCCTCGTCGCTGGGTTCGCGCCCAAGTTTCTGCACGAGCTGGCGGGAAATGCGCACCATCTTGTTGATGGTCTCCACCATGTGCACGGGGATGCGGATCGTGCGCGCCTGGTCGGCGATGGCGCGGGTGATCGCCTGGCGGATCCACCACGTGGCGTAGGTGCTGAACTTGAAACCCTTGCGGTAATCGAACTTCTCCACGGCGCGGATCAGACCGAGATTGCCTTCCTGGATCAAATCGAGGAACAGCATGCCGCGGCCGATGTATTTTTTGGCGATGCTGACGACCAGACGAAGATTGGCGTCGATGATCTGCTGTTTCGCCTCCGCGTCGCCGGCTTCGACCCTGATCGCCAGCTCGCGTTCCTTCTCTCCGCTCAAGAGGGGGACCTTGCCGATCTCGCGCAGATACATGCGCACGGGGTCGGACAGAGGCACGTCTTCCATGCGTCCGAGCTCTTCACCGTAACCGGGGGCTTCGTCGCCGCCGGACGAGGCAAAATCGGACGCACTGTCGTCGTCGCCCGAAACGTCGGGACTTTCTCCTTCATCGGAAATCTTTGCCTTGCTTTTCGAAGGCCGCTTCGACTTGGCTGAATTACTATCTTTTGACGTGACTTGAGTGGAATCATCCAGTACCTGAATGCCAAGTTCCGTCAAATTAATGAAAACATTGTCCAGGATCTCGGAACTCCAATAATCTGCGGGAATATATTTCTCGATATCCTTGTGAGTCACGTAGCCATTCTTGCGCCCCTGCACGATGAGCCCGCGGATATGGCTCATCATGGAACGCAGATAGTCCGGATCGCTTTCCGAGATTTCGCCGGGAGAAGATTCCTCCGAATCGTCTCCTCCCCGTTCTCCCTCAAGGGCCAGATTTTCGTCGAGCTCATCGTCGGTTCCCACCTCGGCGAGATCCTCCGCGTCGGGGTCGCTGAAATTGTCGAGGTCTTCGTCTGCGGGAACCTCGTCAAACGGATCGTCGGGTTCTTTGGGAAGCGCGTCCAGCGTGGCGGTCAACTTGATACGCTCCGGGGCGCTCTTTCTTTTGATACCCTTTTTCTTCGCGTCGTCTTTCGTGAGAGGTTGCTCCTCCGGCTTCTCTGCGGCGGGAGTTTTCGGATCGCTCCCCTTCGCCGTCACCTTTTTCTTTTTCTTGACGGCTTTTTCAGACGTCTCGACGGTCTTTTTCGGGGTTTTCTTCGTTGCGCCCTTCCCTTCAGACGAAACGCCCGCCTGGATGTCAACCTCTTTCTTTACGGTTTTCTTCTTTGCAGGAACCGGCGCGTTTGCCGCGGGAGCCTTCTTTTTCTCATGAACCTTGGATTCTTCGCTGTTCACGTGTTTTTCAACCGCCTTATTTCCCGATTCAAAGCCGGATGCGTTTTTTTTCTTGTCGGAAGATGACGCCTTTTTCGCCTTCGGACTCTTCGGAGCGGAAGGAGATTGTCTGGTTAACTGGACCTGCTCCGGTACGCTCCCGGCGGAATCTCTCACTTTGGGTTCAAGAGTCTTGTTCTTTTTGTGAACAGCCATCGAACATCCTCCTTCACTTCTTCGTCCACGACGAAAAGGCCGATAGATCTTCTCACGAACAACCAGCTTCAAATTCTCACGGGTTTCACAATATCACGTTTCCTCGCTGCCGTCACCGATGGTCAGCTCATAAAAAGCCGGCAACGGGATAGACGGGGACGGTCCGATCACTGAACGGGTCTCGTCGAGCTGAAAGTTCTCCAGCTTATTCACGACGAGCATGTCCTTTGGAATGTCAGTCTCATACGGTAAAGGGGCGCGCAGAAAACCGAAGCGTTCCGCATAAAAAGGGACCAGGGCGCTGCTTTTCTTCCATTTCTGCATGTCCGCACGCATTTCCGCGAGTCCTTCCAGCTCGTTAAAAACCGGAAGCGCCGCCATATAGGCGATGACTTTATAACGTATGAGAGCAATCTGCCCATTCCAAAAAGTGCATTCCGTCACGCCGGCTTTCAGATCCCGGCGCTGGGCAAGAAAATGCCCCGCAAAGCGCTCCATCTCACGGCTATAGCCGAATACAAGGGTAAACGGAGACATATCCGAAGCCATCCTTCTTTCGAGGACGGCTTCATCCCAGATCATGCTGCCGGCGATGCCGCATTCGCTGCCGCAGAGATACAACAGCTCGCTCTCCAAAGAGAGCGCCTGAAAAGACAGATCACGCAGCAGTTCGCTATGGAGCCCCGCCATGGAGATGGCGCCGTGCTCGCGCCGGGAAAAACTCCAGCATCCCACTTCTACGTCAAGTTCGCTGTTCCAATAAGGCAGGCACACGGCACAGTCTCCTTCTCGAAAAATCCGTATATTATTATCCCATAAAGAACGCCTCAAGTGGGAGAAATATTTTTAAGTTCTCTGTTTCGGTCTTTTTCCGGAAGACGTCCGATGATGCTACAATAGCGCCGTGCTTCGTATTGTTTCTCGGAAAGAAGACCGCCGCTCTTTTTCCCGCGCGGGGGAGGCGCCGAAAAAAGCGAGAGACAGCGGTCCGTCAAGGACTCGTCTCGACGCGACGTGCGTCCTTGGGCCTCGAAGCACGTACGGATTAGACTTTTAATCGATCACGGATCTTAGAAAAATCGTCGAGCGGGGTGAAGTCATGCTAAGCGATGTTTTTGGCAGTTTGGTCAGCTGGCTGGTGGATACGATCGGCTCGCTGGGATATACGGGAATCGTCGCACTGATGTTCCTGGAATCGTCCTTTTTCCCTTTCCCCAGCGAAGTCGTTATGCCTCCGGCCGGCTTTTTGGCCCACGGAGGACACATGTCGCTGCTGGGGGTGCTTCTTACGGGGATTGCGGGCAGTCTGTTGGGAGCGCTGTTTAATTATTGGCTGTCGCTGCGTTTTGGGCGTCCCTTTTTCATCAAGTACGGCAAACACTTCGGGATCACGTCGGAAGTTCTTGACAAAGCCGACTCGTTCTTCGAGCGTCACGGCCATATCAGCACGTTCGTCGGCCGTCTGATCCCGGTGATCCGTCAGTATATCTCGCTGCCGGCCGGGATCGCCCGCATGAACCTGACGCGCTTCTGCTTCTACACGACGCTTGGCGCCGGCATCTGGGTCGTCATCCTGACGCTGCTGGGTTACTGGCTTGGCGCCAATCAAACGCTGATCCGGCGGCATCTTTCGGAGGTCAGTTTCGCTCTCTGCGCTGTTTGCACAGTTGTCGTAGCAGTGTACGTCTGGCGCCAGAAAACAAATCAAAAATCAAAAAAGAGTCGATAGCGCGTTTTGTTCCACGGCGGATTCTCCTTGGGGAGAACTCGCTTTTTTTTGCGTAATAGCATAAAGGCCGACAGATCAGATCTGCCGGCCTTCTTTTTTAATCTAAAAAGGGTTCAATCACTAACGGTCGTCCTACAGACGGACGACGTTAGCAGCCTGAGGGCCCTTTTCACCATCGACGACGTCGAACTCGACTTCTTCGTTCTCCTCAAGGGACTTGTAGCCGTCCATCTTGATAGCGCTAAAATGGACAAAAACGTCCTTGCCCTCTTCGGTGGTGATGAAACCGAAGCCCTTGGTGCTGTTGAACCATTTCACTTTGCCCTTCAAAGTACATGCCTCCAAAAAAAACGTGATGAAAAATCCCGACCAGTTCGGGAGCGCCCGGAAGATTCTCCGAGTACGGGGAAAATATACAACGATTCTTCTGAAATGTCAAACTTGAAATTAGCGCGCACACGTTTTTTCAAGGATTTTTATACATTGCGTTTCCCTTCCTCGGCAGAGAAAGCGCACGTGCATTTTCAAAAGCAGTCTTTGCACCGCGCGACGAAAGTCAGAGGACGTTATAATGCCGCAGTCTCCTGGACACCTCGTCGCGGCCCAGCAGTTCGATCACTTCGAAGATGCCGGGGCTGACTTTGTAGCCGGTCAGCATGTAGCGCAGCGGCATGGCGATGTCTTTGAGTTTGGCTCCGTTGGCGTCGCACCACTCGCGCGCGAAGGCCAGCATCTGATCGGGCGTGACCAGCTCGGGACGAGACAGAAAATCGGTATTGAACTTTTTCAGCAGGACGCGGCGTTCGTCCGTCAGGTCGCTGCCGTCGTACCGGGCCGCCACGGGCGCAAAGGTCACGAGATAGTCGGAAAACTCCGCCAGCTCCTTGATCGTCTTGCCGCGGCCGGCCATGATCTCGAAGCATTTGCCGAGATAATCCAGATCGAGTTTGTCGCAGTCCACGCCCATTTCTTCCCAGAAAGGACGGACCAGTTCGAATTTTTCCCTGACGGGCATTTCCGTGATGTGTTCCTGATTGATGAAATTCAGCTTGTCGAAATCGAAGACCGAGGACTTGCGGTTGATGTTGCGAAGTTCGTATTCCTTGATGGCCAGGTCGCGGCCGAACACTTCCACGTTCCCCTTCGGAGCCCAGCCCAGCAGCGCCAGAAAGTTGAAGATCGAATCGGGCAGGTAGCCCATGTCGCGGTATTCGTAAACGCTGGTGGCGCCGTGGCGTTTGGAGAGCTTTTTCTTGTCCTTGCCGAGGATCATGGGCAGATGGGCGAACTTGGGCATCTCCCAGCCCAGCGCCTTGTAGATCAGGACCTGCTTGGGCGTGTTGGAGATGTGGTCTTCGCCGCGGATGACGTGAGAGATCTTCATCAGATGATCGTCGACGACGACGGCGTAATTATAGGTAGGGAAACCGTCGCTTTTGATCAGCACGATGTCCTTCATCACGCCGGTACGGCCGTCGATCAGCGCGTCGCTCTTGTAGTCCACGTGGCCGTAGACTTCGTCGTCGAAGCCGATGTCCAGCCCAAGCGGCACTTTGTAGATGACCGCGCTGCCGTCCTTGTAGGCTTTGCCTTCGTCGAGAAGCCGCCGGGCGTATTTATTGTAAAGGTCGAGGCGTTCGGTCTGACGGTACGGTCCGTAATCGCCGCCGACGTCGGGCCCTTCGTCCCAGTCGAGATTCAGCCATTTCATCCCGGCCATGATCGTCTCTTCGTATTCCGCGGTCGAACGGACGCGGTCGGTGTCCTCGATGCGAAGGATAAACTTTCCGCCGGTATGACGGGCCCACAACCAGTTGAAAAGCGCCGTGTGAGCGCCGCCGATATGCAGCGCGCCGGTGGGGCTGGGCGCGAAACGTACTCTCACTTCATCCGCCATTTATAAAAGTTCCTCCTCACATAATTGGTTCATCGCGTGTACAATAGACAAACGGATGCGGAAGAAAATCCGCAGAGATTCAGAGAGCATTATAACCCGTCCTGGAGGTTTATGGAAATGCCTGGAAAAAAGATTTTGCTTATCGACGGACACGGCATCGCCTTTCGCGCCTTTTACGCGATCCCCGAGCTGAACGCCCCCGACGGCACGCCCACCAACGCGCTGGTCGGCTTCTTCAACATGTTCGCCAAAGTCAGACACGACCGGCGTCCCGACGAGATCTACGCGGCGTTCGACATGAAGGAACCGACGTTCCGCCACCAGCTCTATCCCGAATACAAAGCCACGCGCCGGCCGACGCCCGAGGAGTTCAAAATTCAGGTTCCGCTGCTCCACGAAATGCTTCCGCTTCTGGGCGTCCACATCATGGAGCGTCCTTCGGTCGAGGCCGACGACCTGATCGGTTCGGCCGCCGTGCAGTTCGCGTCTCGCGGCGACGAGGTGCTGATCCTCACCTCGGACAAGGACATCATGCAGGTGCTGCGTCCGGGCGTGAAGATCCTCCGCCCCGGCAAGGGCGTCTCGTCTTTCGAGGAATACGACGTTCCTCACTTTACCGAAAAATACGGTTTCCCTCCGGACACAATGGTCGATTATCTGGCGCTGATGGGCGACTCGATCGACAACATCCCAGGCGTGCCCGGCGTGGGCGAGAAGACCGCTTCGAAACTGCTTCAAAGTTACGGCTCCATCGAAAGCATTCTGGAACATGCCGGCGAACTCAAGCCGGCGCTGCAGAAAAAAATGAGCGAGCACGGCGCGCAGGCCGTCGCGAACCGCAAACTGACGCGGCTCAAATGCGACGAGGACCTGAGCGAATTCATCTCGAAAGAAGCGGCGGTCGATCTGGAAGCGTTCGGCGCTTTCTGCGCCCGACTGGGCATGAAAAAGGCGGCCGAATCCTTCGGCGCCGCAGCCGAAAAGAAAAAATCCCCCGCCGGGAATCCGCCGGCGGAGGCGGCGCGGCCGTCGCCCGTCAGTACCGGGGACGACTTCGGCGAGGCCGTCCCCCCCGCTGCCGCGATCCCGCTGGACACGATCCTGTGCGCGCCAAGGATCGCGCTCGATCTCGAAGAATCCGGCGCGCCCGTTCCATACACGATCAAAGAAGAAACGCTGCAGTCGCGCCGCGTCATCCTCGCCGCCCCCGACGGCAGCTGGTGGCAGGGCACGCTGGCCGAACTGGCGCCGCGTTTGGACGAACTGTTGGACAACAGGGTCGTCTGTCTCGACGCCAAGGCGCTGTGTTACCTGATGGAGCGGCCGCGCCTCGGCGGGCTTTGGGACGTCAAGACCGCCTGGTACCTGCTCCATCCCGATCTAGAAAGCTACGACATCTCGAAGGAGATCGGCCTCGAACTTTCGCCCGGCCGGGCGCTGCGCCTGTTGGCCATCGCCCGCTCCATGGAAGAAAAAATCGCCGCACAGGACATGACGCGGGTCATGAACGAGATCGACCTGCCTCTGATCCCCTCCTTGGTCGACATGGAGCGCCGCGGCATCCGCCTCGACCGCGAAAAAATGCTGGCGCTTTCGCGGGAGCTGGAACGTCAGCTGAACGCGATCACCGAAAAAGTCTACGAAGCGGCCGGATGCGAGATCAATCTCAACTCGCCCAAACAGATCGGGGAGCTTCTCTTTGAAAAACTGGGGCTTCCCGTCGTCAAGAAAACAAAGACCGGCTACTCCACCGACGTGTCGGTGCTTGAACAGCTGCGGGAGATCTGCGGCGCGCGCTGCGAAATCCCGGGGCAGCTCCTGGAATACCGCGAGCTTCAGAAAATGGCCTCCGGCTTCGTGCAGCCGCTGCTGAGCGCGGCCGGCGAGGACGGTCTGATCCACAGCACCTTCGAATCGCTGACGACCGGCACGGGGCGCCTCAGCAGCCGCGATCCCAACATGCAGAACCTGCCGGCTTACAGCGGCTGGGGACAGAGGATCCGCGAATGTCTGATCCCGTCGCGGCCGGGGCATTGCTTCGCCGCCGCCGATTATTCGCAGATCGAACTGCGCGTGCTGGCCCATCTCTCGGGAGATCCGCAGCTGATCGAGATCTTCAAGTCGGATCGGGATATCCACACCGAAACCGCCGCCATGATCTTCGGCCTCCCCGCCGACGCCGTCACCAAGGAGCTGCGCCGCAGCGCCAAGACCGTCAGCTTCGGCCTGATCTACGGCATGAGCGTTTTCGGCCTCGCCTCCCGGCTGGGGACGGACCGCAACACCGCGTTCCAGATCATGGACGCCTACTTTGCCGCTCTCCCGGGCGTACGGGAATACATGGAAACGAGCAAGAAAAAATCTCTCGAAGTCGGCTACACGTCCACGCTTTTCGGTCGCCGCCGCCCGATGGACGAGATCGCCACCGGGAACCAGACGAAAGACCACCAAAAACGCGTCGCCATCAACGCCCCGATCCAGGGGACGGCCGCCGACATCACCAAGATCGCCATGAACAAAGTCGCCGCGCATTTTGCCGGCCGCGACGTGGCCATGGTGCTCCAGGTCCACGACTCCATCGTCTGCGAATGCCCGCAGGATCGGGCCGAACAGACCGCCATGGAGCTCGGCCAGGTCATGGAAAGCGCCGTTCAGCTCTCCGTTCCTTTGAAAACGGAACGGACCGTCGGCACATCCCTCGCCACGGTTTAATGTTTTATGGTATAATTCTTGGGCTGAAACAGAATTTTTCACGCTGCCAATTCGAAAGGAGTAAAGTCACTTGCAGATACTTACTGCGCTTCGCACTCAGATCAAGTGGATCCTCGCCCTGTTTATCGTCATCTTCACCGCTTCCGTCGGATTCATGTACGGCACGGGCAGTTCCTCCGACTCCGACAATCAGCGCACCGGCGATTTCGTGGTCGCCAAAGTCAACGGCGAA
The DNA here is from genome assembly GCF_002007215.1 of Pyramidobacter sp. C12-8. Taxonomy (GTDB): domain Bacteria; phylum Synergistota; class Synergistia; order Synergistales; family Dethiosulfovibrionaceae; genus Pyramidobacter. Next base: position 25,307 of record NZ_MUHX01000033.1, read on the forward strand.
GAACTGCACATCAGCCAGCTGCAGGAACACCTGCGCTCGTTCGTCGAGCGCAACGGCATCCGCGACCTGTCCGACAAACAAATGCCGCTTATCTACAAAGCCGTGTTCGACGAAATGGTGTCCAACCGCGCCGTCATCGACGAAGTCGCCCGCCTGAAAATCAGCGCCCCCGCCGACGACGTCGACAAGCAGCTGAAAGAGGTCGAGAATCAGTACGTGACCAAAGAAGCCTTCATGCAGACGCTGAAGAACCAGGGCAGCAGCCTCGAACAGGTCAAAGCCGAGATCGCCCGCCAGCTGGCCATCAACAAGATGCTGGAAGACGTTTCCGGCGGCGTGGTCGTTTCCGACGACGAGATCAAAGCCCTGTACGACGCGCTGCGCGGCAACTTCACGTTGCCGGCCGGCATCGAAGCCGACTTTGTCCAGCTGAAAAACAAAGAGGCCGCCGACAAATTCGCCGAAGAAGTGAAGGCGGACAAGGACTGGGACAAGGCCCTTACGATCGTTTCGCCCGACATTGTCCAGGCGACCTCGAGCGACGTTCACGAGCGCATCGCCGCGACGGAGATGGTCGGCAAGCTCGAGCCTCTTTCCGCGCTGAACGACGGCGAAACCTCCGCCCCTATCGAGATCACCAGTCAGGATTATTTCGTCGTGCACCGCATCAGGGCCGTCTCGGAAGACGTGCGTCCTCTCTCCGAAGTGTCCGACAGCATCAAGACGATGCTCCTTCAGAGCAAAAAAATGGAGGCCCAGCGCAACTACATCAAGGGGCTGACCGATAAGATGAACGTGGAGATCGTCGCCCCCGAACTCTTCACCGTCAAGAGCGACGACGTTCCGCCTGCCGACGCCCTTCCCGATGAAAAGCTGGACGGACTGAAACCGGCTTTCACCGAGGATGCGGCAAACAAAGCCGCTGATCCGGCCGCCGTGAAGTAACCGGCATTCAAAGTATGCAAAAGGCCGATAGGAGAGATTCTTCCTCTCCTATCGGCCTTTTGATGCCGCGGAACCCAGACGGCGCCGGACTCGCAAAAATCTACACGGCCCGCGCCGCTTTTATCTCATACTATTTCTCAATTAAAATGCCGAATGCAGAGGCGCTGCGGAGGAGATTCACAAAGCGAGCTGCGCAGACCGCGCAGCGGTCGAGGGAGTCCTGAGCGACTGAACTCCTCCGCAGCGTCCGGGAAACTATGTTAATACTTTCTATCAAGAATTAGTATCATGTCCGTCGCAGTCAATTTACGCCTATCCTGCCGGCACCGTATTCACGACCACGGCCTTGCGCTTCTGCGAAGAGCCGTACGTGATCCGGTCCGTCTCTCCCAGAGAAATATTCGACGTGTTCAGGCGATCCATGGAATGTTCGATCAGCGTAGTGCCGCACAGCTGATAACATCTTTTCGACCAGAGATCCACATACTCGATCGTTCCCTCATACGAGCGGCCGTTCTCGGCAGGCTCCAGTTTCATGTGTTTGATCAGGAGCTGAAGCATCTCCTTGCCGCGCACGTGGTAACGCGCCAGCCGCAGCGGCGTCCAGCCTTTGGCGTTCGTCGCCATCGGATCCGCTCCGTGCTCGAGCAGCGCCTGCACGACGCGAAGATCCTTCGTCCAGACCGCGGCGTGAAGGATCGTATCACCGTATTCGCCCGTCGTCCGCACGTTGACGTCAGCCCCGGCATCGAGAAAATATTGAACCACTGCCAGCGAGTTATTCTGCGCCGCCAGGTACAACGGCGTAATCCCGTCGCGAAACGACTGTGTGACGTCGATTTGCTCCGCAGCGACTCTTCCCTTGATCTCTTCGACCGTCCCTTTGACGCACAGCGTCCAGAAGTCTTTCCCAGGCTCCGGCTGCACCTCTGCCGCCGCAACGCTTTTTTCATCGTCCGCCATTCGTTCCTCACCCTTCATCACAATTCACCGTTCCGTTATATCACAAAGTCGAGAGATTGCGCCAGACGCGGCCGTTTTTGATGGAATCAGTCGATTTTCAGCACGCGGTACTCGCCGCAGTCTTCAACTGTGCTGCACGATGATCCCCCCTGAAACTTATTGATTCCCCCTGGCGCCAGTATAGCAAAAAGCCCCCGCGAAGGGGGCTTTTTATAATTTTCACAAAAAACATGGCGGAGGGAAGAGGATTTGAACCCCCGAGGGGCGTGAACCCCTGGCTGATTTCGAGTCAGCTGCCTTCGACCACTCGGCCATCCCTCCGCAGACGAAGGGTATTATAGCACAAACCGAAGAGCTTGCCTAGTTGTTTCTGCCGTCGGGGAGCCGACCGAATTTGCGTTGAAATTCTTCAAGGTAAATGCAACCCAACATCCGGTACCCCGTTGCATTAAATCTGAATTAAAAGAAGCTTGCATTTAGTCTGAATTGATGAAAGACCTTTCTTACGAGACAACAGATCTCGGAAAGGAGTTCATCATCATGAACAAACATTTGACTCTGGCTGAAAGAAAAGCCATTGAAAGCGCCCTCAACCGGCGAGAATCTCTCAGAAGTATTGCCTCAACAGTTCTGAAGTCGCCGAGTACGATCTCCAGAGAGATCAGAAAACATGCAGAGACTGTCTTCAAAGGCTGTTATGGCCGGACAGCAAACTGCTGCCTTCACCGGTATGACTGCTCCGTTACTTCCCTTTGTAACACCTCT
>NZ_MUHX01000034.1 GCF_002007215.1 Pyramidobacter sp. C12-8
CCGGCTGAGGGAGAGGACGTTTATGTGAAGCCGGAAGGAAAAGTCGATTTGGATTTTCTCTTTGCGCGTCGCGAATCTCGCAGGACGGATCACGGCGGCATGATCTCCTACGGAGGTCGTCGGTACGTTCCGGCGGCGGACGATTGCCTCGGGATGGCCAAAACGACGGTTGAGGTGCGTGAAACGTCGACCGGGCGGATCTGGGGTGTTTCCAAGGGCAGACGGATCGAGATGAAGGAGGTTGAAAGTCAAAAACGAGTCGACTCCGATGAGGCATCGGCAAAGAAACGGAAAAGCGGGCTTGTGAAAGCGCACAAGCCCGCTCCGGACCACCCATGGCGGCGTGGCGTCGTCAAAAGGCAGGGATATCATAGCACATGTCGGGATAAATGTACGTTCGCGTAGACGTTGTTATGGCGGCACGATGGGGAGTTCTTTCGAGGTGTCTTGCTGTGATGGGAGTGTGAGGGGGTGACTTTTTCAATGAGCAGTTATGGTGACTTTTTTACTGGCTATTGACAGGTCGCGCTCCGCGAGGAGCGCGTGAATTGAAACACTGCGAACGACTGTCGCCGCTGGCGGTCTACAACGCGTCGCGCTCCGTGAGGAGCGCGCGAATTGAAGCAGCAACGACGACGAATGGGCCGACAAAACGCCGCTGTGTCGCACCCTCACGGACGCGCGAATTTAGCTGGGCTGATTTACCAGTTGTGGTTGATTCCTGCTGTTGCGTTCGATCTCGAGCGTCTTTTGCGGATCTTTCGCATTTCACCCGATCGGGCGATGTGGAATGGCGGCGGATAGGGTATAATGCGACTATGAAAGATCGTCCGCGGCGCGAATGTGCGGAGCTTTCAAAACTGGAAGACAAGGGGAGATGGAGATGGGGATGGGACTCTTCGGCAAACTTTTCGAGAAAAAGATCTGTTCCATCTGCGGCGGCGAGATCGGCCTGCTTGGCAATCGCAGGCTGGCGGACGGCAATCTGTGCAAGAAGTGCGCACAGAAGCTTTCGCCATGGTTCGATGAGCGCCGCGAGAGCACGGTGGCGCAGATCGACGAACAGCTTCGGGACCGCGAACGTAACCTCGAGGAACTGCGCGGCTTCTCGAGCTCGCGCGAAGTCGGTAACGGTGGGCGGCTGATGATCGACGAAGCGGGGGGACGCTTCGTCGTGCTCGAAGATGCCGATGACGACCTGCTGGCCGTCAATCCCGACCTCGTCTCTCTGGCGCAGGTCGAGCGCGTCGAGCTGGAGGTTGAGCACATCAGCCACGAGGAGAAGCGCATGATCGACGGCAAGAAGCAGAGTTACGAACCGCCGCGTTTTCTTCATTACTTCGATTTCTGGGAGGTCATCACGACCAGCCACCCATGGGCGAAGCGGATCCGCTTCCGTCTCAACGGTCCTTCGTTGCCGCTGCACGCCGAAGGCATTGCGCGCCGTCAGCCCCATCTCGACGCGTATCACGAGGTAAAAGCGCACATTGAGCTGCCTCCCGCCGGGCTTCTTACCGACCTCGGCCTCAACGCGCCCGTCGCGCTCGATTATCGCACCCGGCAGGAGCTGGACGAGTGCGACCGCTGTTGCGAAATGCACGCGCTGATCCGGTCCTTGCTGGACGCATCGCGGGCGGATCATAAAAACTAAAAGCCAGTTTGGCCGGCATCACTTCAAAGGAGAGATGAGAATGGCAATTTACTGCACATCCTGCGGAAAGAAGTTCGAAAACGACGAGCAGCACTTTTGCCCCTACTGCGGTGCGACCCGTCCCGTCGAACAGCCCAAGCCCGTCGTGAAGACGCCTCTGCAGACCGATCCCAAGCGCGTGCGCGTTGACGAAGCCGCCGCGGTCGTGGCGCCGAAAAAGGACACAGCGCCGCGGAAGAGCCGCTTCTGGTTCTGGCTGGCTGTCGTTGTCGTTGCCGTGGCCGCGGTGGGCTACTTCTTCCCCGCAAGCCGAGTCCCCTTCCAGCGCCTCTTCGCCGGCGAACCTTTCAGCGTCGTTTTCGACGACACCGTCAAGCAGATTGCGGCGCTCTTCGGCCGATAGAGGAAATCAGTCCGCCGCGGCGCCGGGAAAAACAGAAACGTCGAGCGGCGGTGTTCCGCGTGGAACGCCGCCGCTGCGAAGAATCTGCCGACCTTCCGAAAACGCAGGGCGGAGCGAACGATACCCGTTCGCTCCGCCCTGCGTTCGTTTTCAGGCACGGATAAAGAAGCCCTTCATAATCCTTCGTACTAATTCTTGATAGAAAGTATTAACATAGTTTTCTGGGCGCCGCGGGGGAATTCAGTCGCTCAGAAGGAGCTCGACTGCTGCGCAGCTCGCTTTGTGAATCTCTCCCCGCAGCGCTCTTGCGTTCGGCTTTTTAAGTAAGAAATAATATCAGGCTCCGTCGGCAGGTTATTGGAGTTCGTTTGTCTTCAGACTGTAGGTGTGTACGGTCTGCCAGTCGCGGCGGATCGCGATCTCGGCGGTCAACTGCGTGTTGTTGTAAAGGACGGACCACTGCGTGTTGCTGGTCACGTCCCCCTCTTTGGGAGCCTGCGAGGCGTCGATGAGGGCTTTCCAGGCGATCTGCGGCGTGACGTTGTTCTCGTGCTCGGTAAGGATCTTCTCGATGGTGTCGTAGCGCTCGCGGCCGCGTCCGAATACGCCGTTCTTCTGATAGGGCAGCACTTTGTCCTTGTAGAGCGCGTAAAAATTCGTGATGGCGCGCATGGGCGTGGCGACAAGCGGACGCTTTTCGTCGAGACAGTCGAACTCGACGACGCGGCCGTCGCCGGCGGCATCGGTGATGTAGAAATGATAATCGCGTCCGCTGGTGGCGAACATGTCGTAAGCTTCCAGCAGCTTGACCGCCTCGGCGGTGCTGGCCGCCTTGTCGAGCACGAGGCGAATGGCCAGCGTGGTGGCGATGACAGGCTTGCCGGTGTGCTGGCGCGTCGGCGGGCTGTCGAGCGTCAGCACTGCGATGGAGACGCCCTTTTCGTTGACGCCGTCGAGACAGACGAAGGGAGCGGCCAGGCATGAGAGTTTGGCTTTGAGGCTTTGATCGGGAGCATTGGCCATGAGGTTGTCAAGCGCGGCGAAAGCGACCGATTTGTAGCCGTCTTTCAGCGTTGCGTAGACCAGCATCGCCGAAGTGTTGTTTTTGAAATCGTAGTTTCGCCCCATCAGCGCGTCGCCGTCGGCGCTCTTGACGCTGAAAGCGCATTCGGCGCCTTGAGGCGCAGCGGCAGGAAAGGAAGCGCTTCCGACATCGTAGCGTCGACGATCGATTGGTCGTCGGCGATGCCGGACGCGATGACATCGTCGAGACGGTAGTCGTACGCGACGTTCATACGGTAGAGATTGTAGCCGGAGTCGTAAGAAGTGATGCGCCGGATCGACGCGACCGTCTTCAGCCGTGTGCCGTAAACGCCTCCGGCGACGCCGGCGAGCACAACGACGAGTGCCGCCCCTATCAGTAGCTGCCTTTTGAGTCCTTTCATCCTGATTCCCCCTTGGTCATATTTGATTTCCCACCGCGCGCCACGCCACCGTAAAAACGGCTTGCACGGCGGCTCTGTATTATTTGAAAGTGATGATACCTGATGATGGCGAAAAAATCAACGCAAGAAATCCGTTCCCCCCGCCTTTCATCTCCGGGCTTTCGCCGCGTTTTGCCTTGTGCGGCACTGTCGGTTCGCGTCGTTTTGATCGATCTGTTTGTATTTATATCGTTCGAAATGCACTCTTTTATATTGCCCTCGTGCGAGGACTTCACGCGGAAGGAGGTGATCGTGATGGAGGTGTGGAAGCTGCTGGTCGCTCTGGCGGCGCTCGTGGTCCCGCTTTTGACGGGAGAATCGGGCGGCACGCCGGGGCGCCGCCCGAAGGCGACAGCGGAAGCGAGCCGCATGCTGCCGGCTCTGGCGGAACTGGACGCCCGCCAGATGGAATCGCTGTGCTGCCGCTGCTGTGGCGCGGCAGGCATGGACGCCGTTTTTTTGAAGAAGCTGGCAGAGCTTCAGGCGAGCTGGAAAAAGCGCCTGACCTTTACCAGCGGGCGGCGCTGCCCCCGCCATAACGCCCGCGTCGGCGGCGTGCCGCATAGCCGGCATCTGACCGGCCAGGCGGCCGACGTGGCGATCGGCGCCCGCGAACAAGCGCGTTTCTGCGCGCTGGCGCGGCGGCTTGGTTTTCGTTCCGTGCTGCCGGATCCGCGGCGGAATTATGTACATCTGTCGCTGGAGGCGCTGCGGGAATTTTCTGCAAAAAGAGAAAGATGATTCGTCGTATCTGCCAAGACATAAAAACATTTTTCAGGCCAAGAGCAACTCCCCGAAAAATGGCGCCGGCGCGGTTTTTGACGACGCGCCGAACAACCCGCTCGAGGCGGAAGTGACCGAGCGCGCCACCGCGGTTTTGCTGAACACCGAGTAAATCGAAAACAAGAGCGGCCTCCCACGTCCCACGGGACGCCGCCATGAAAAAAAGAGGCGGCGGAAAGTTTTTCTTTCCGCGCGGAGTGAAATAAATGCCCGACGCTAACATGTCAACCGTTAGCGCCGGGCATTTTTGTCATGTGACGGGAGGAGTCCCGAGGCGCGGCGGAAACGGCGAAGGACTCGCGGTTCTTGATCCAATCAAAGATCCCCATACTATTTCTCAATTAAAATGCCGAATACAGAGGCGCTGCGGGGGAGATTCATAAAGCGAGCTGCGCAGACCGTACAGCGGTCGAAATAGTCCTGAGCGACTGAACTCCCCCGCAGCGCCCGGGAAACTATGTTAATACTTTCTATCAAGAATTAGTATCAGTGCTTCACGGGTCTTGGAAAACGATGCCCGTCGTCTGTTTTTTCAGCCGGGAAGCGAAAAACTAAAACTGCCACTTCCCCGTCAGAGCGGCACCGAAGCTGTGCTGGTGGGAACTCAGCGTGCCGCTTAGTTTGACGCCCAGCGAAAACCATTTTTTCTGAGCTTCGAGGTTTAAAGAGGCGCGGAAACTGTTCTCGTCGGCCATCGCCGTGTTGAAATCCACTGCGCCTGCGCCGCCCGATATGCGGCGCAGCTTGGTGCGGAAGTCCACATCGCCGGCCGCGCGCACGTAAGCCAGCTCGAGCGACGGTCTGAGCGACCAGCCCGTCGGCGTATGCGCGGCATCCCAGTCCAAATGCAGCCCGAGAGGAAATGTCCATTGGCTGAATGAGCCGCTGCCCGTGTCGATCAGGGGACGAGCCGCTATCGAGACAGTAAAGGCGTCCTCGCCGTAATGGGCGTAGTTGACGCCGAGAAATGGCGTAACCTTGAGACTGCCTGTACGATGCAGCCCCAAAAACGACCCCTTCAGCCCCGCCGTGAAAATGCGCGCCTTCACCGCGTCGGACTGAAAAGGAATGCCGCGCACCGAACCGCGCAGATTGCCGTCCAGCCAGTGATGCGACAGGCTGGCCGTGACGTTCCACGTGCCCAGCCGCGTGCCGAAAAACGTACCGAAGCCGGCGACGTTGCCCTCCGCGCTGCTGCCCGTCAGCCTGCCTTTCCCTTGAGCGTCGTACCTGCCGAGGTTGAGAACGGCCCCCAGCAGACCTGCGGGAGTGAGCTTGCTGTAGCCCAACGTGACGCCATAGAGTTTGGTGTCGGAGTCCCAAGTTCCAGCGTTTGAGTGGAAGCCGTCGATGCTGTTCTTATAATAGAAAGGAGTCAGCCAGATGCCGTTGGGCTTCAACCCAGCGCGCGCCTCTGCATGCCTCGGGGCTTCCTCCGTTCCGCATGCCGGCAGACAGAACATGACGACTGACAGGATCGCAAATACCGCTTTTCTCAATTGGACGATCTCCTTTTTGGGTCACCCAGACCCGACATAGGTGCCTCTGCTGCCGAAGCGTGCTTGCAGGATTCCAAAAATTCCGAGTTACTTGGCCGCGGCCGTGCACCAGTTGATGAACCAGACGATGTTGGGCAGCCCGACCAGATCGATCAGCACCGCGCCGCAGAGCGGCACGATCAGGAACGCCTTGTGCGACATCACGCCGTAGCGTTCGCAGACGGCCCCCATGTTGGCGACGGCGTTGGGCGTGGCGCCCAGACCGTGGCCGACGAAGCCGGCGCACATGACGGCGGCGTCGTAATCCCTGCCCAGCAGCGGGAACAGCACGAGGGCGCCGAGCGTCGCGATCAGCAGCGTCTGGAACAGCAGGATGCCCATCAGCGGCAGGGCCAGATCGTACAGATCCCAGATGCGCAGGCTCATCATCGCCATGGTCAGGAACACGCCGAGAGCGACGTCGCTGATCAGGTCGACGCAGCGGGTGTTGATCTTGACCAGATGGAGATGATCGTTGAGATTGCGGAAGATCACGGCCACGAACATGGCGGTGACGTAACCGGGCAGGCTGAAGTTCGTTCCCTTGGTGAAGCGGGCGATATAGCCGGAAAGCAGCGAGCCGAGCGCCATGATGACGAGCACGAGGCACAGCGATTTCATGAAGCCGTCGGCGGTGACCTCGCTGTTGCCGCCCTCGTGCATGACTTCGGCGGCGCTCTTTTGATAGATGGCGTCGTCGCTGGCCTGGATGTCGACGTGGTTTTTGTCGATCAGCCATTTGCAGATCGGGCCGCCGAGCAGGCCGCCGGCGATCAGGCCGTAAGTGGCGGAAGCGATGGCGACGGCGGCCGCGCCGGCGACGCCGAGATTTTCGGTGAGAGGGCCGAAAGAAGCGGCCGCGCCGTGTCCGCCTTCGAGCGAGACGGCTCCGGCCATGACGCCGAGGGCGGGATGGATGCCGAAGAGCTTTGCCAGCGCCGCGCCCGCGCCGTTCTGGACGACGGCGAGGATCCAGCAGAAGACCAGATAGACGATCAGCGCCTTGCCGCCGCGCCGCAGCAGCGCCAAGCTGCCGCCGATGCCGACGGTGGTGAAGAAGGCCAGCATCATCGGCGACTGCAGCGAGGTGGTGAACTTGACGCTGGCGCCGCCGTTATGATGCAGGACCAGGGCGAGGATGGCCATGAGCAGGCCGCCGACGACCGGCGCGGGGATGCAGAACGTTTCGAAAAAGCGCAGGCGGCGGCGCAGCCCATAGCCGACGATGAGCAGCAGCAGGGCGACGGCGGTGGTCCACAGCGCGTCGAACTTGAGCGATAAAACGTTTTCGGCAAAACTCCACGACATTGACATCACTCCTGGATCAAAAGATATTTTTCGGGCCGCACGGTCCGAATGGATCGAAATCTTGAAATCGAAAAAATTTTATCATATTGTTAGATTCAATACAATGGAAAATTCACGGCATAAAATCACTTGAAAGGCGGTAACGCGCCGCGCCGCCGGCGAGGAAAACGCCATTCGTTGCGGAAAGCCGCGCAGGGCCGGAGACTTGCATAGTTGATAATAAAATGTTTAAATGACAACAGGGACGTGTCGGCGGCGCGCCTGACCGAAAAATTTCAGGGCGGCCGCGGGAAAACGGAACTTCGTAAAAAGATTTTTTCGAAGGAGTGATGACCATGGTTCAGCTCACGGGCTGGATCGACGACGGCGCGTCGGTCTTTTACGGACGGATCGGGTGGGACGAGCGCGGCCTCGTGACCGAACTGACGCCGCTCGGCGGCGCGGGCAAATGCCCGTCGGACGCCGCCGTGATCCGGGCGGGGCTTTTCAACGCCCATTCTCATCCCGAGCAGTCGATCTACACCGATATCGCCGACAAAAGCTGGGATCTCGGGACGTGGTGCCGGCACACGATCTACCGCTATTCCACGGCGATGACGCCGCGGCGGGTGCGTCTGGCCTGCGAGCGGGCCTTCGCGCGCATGATGGCTTTCGGTACGACGAGCGTGATGGCGAGTTATTATCTGCACGGCGGGCGCGGCAACGAGCTGGACCGCGAGGTGCTGGCGGCGGCGCGGTCGGTAGGCATCCGTTTGGTCTTCGGCCGCATGAATTACGACGTCGTCAACGAAGACGCCTCCGCGGGCAAAAAAGCCTCGCAGCGCTCCTATTACGAGACGCCGGAAACGGCGGAGCGGTATCTGCGCGAGCTGACGGCGCTCGAAGACGAGGCGCTGATGATCTGTCCGGCGCTGCACAGCATGCACGCCTCCACGGAAGCCGCGATCGCGCGCGGCATCGCGCTGGGCTGGGAACTGCGCCGTCCCGTGCAGTTCCATCTTTCTGAGGATCGGGGCGACGTGGATCTGTCGCTGAAGCGGCACGGCTGCCGGCCGATGGTGTTTTTGCAGCGCCTGCTCGACGAGGGGCGCGTGCCGTCGCTGTCGCACGTGATCCTGTCGGATTGCTGCTGGCTCGACGACGAAGAGCGCCGCCTCATTGCCCGCAACGGCATGAAGGTCGTGCTCGACGCGCGCATGAACGCGCGCGTCAAGACGGGCTTCCCCGACGTGCCGGCGCTGCTGGCCTCGGAGATCCCTCTGTGGTGCGGCACCGACGGCGAGGCCAGCAACGACGATCTGAACGTGCAGGGCGAGCGCGAGTTCCTCAAGGCGCGCTACCGCGGCGAGATCGATCCGCGGGTGATCGAAGGCTTCGGCCGCCAGCGCTTCGACTTCGGCGCCGGATATATCGGCGCCCTCGGCGTGGGCGGCTGGGCCGACCTGCAAGTCGTCAGGAGCGGCATGGTACGCGACGTGTACGTGGGCGGGCGCAAAACCATGGAAGACGGCCGTCTGCTCGGGCTGGACGTGGCGCGCGACGTGGAGCGCCCGTTGCGCGAGGAAGTCGCCGCGATGACGGCGGCCACGGCCGAGCCGGAGGCGTAATATCGGTTGAATCAGCCGTCCCGCGACGGCGGGAGGTATTTTCGTAAAAATCGAGGAGGTTTTGTCACACATGTCTGTACTGATCGAATGCGTACCCAATTTCAGTGAAGGACGGCGCAAGGACGTCATCGAGGCGATCGTCGCCCCGTTCAAGAACCGCAAAGGCTGCTATCTGTTCGACTACCGTGCCGACGAAGACCACAACCGTCTGGTCGTCTCACTCTGCGGCGAACCGAACGCCATCTGCGACGCCCTGATCGAGGCTGGCAGAGTTGCCGTCGCCAACATCGACCTGAACACCCACAAGGGCGCGCATCCTCGCATGGGCGCCGTCGACGTGATCCCCTTCACGCCCATCAAAGGCATCACCATGGACGAATGCGTCGAGTTGTCGCACACGTTCGCGCAGCGCTTCTACGACGAGCTGAAAGTGCCTGTGTTCTATTACGAAGCGTCGTCCGTGCGCCCCGACCGCACCCGCCTCGAGCAGGTGCGCAAGGGCCAGTACGAAGCTCTGAAAGAGCTCGTCAAGACCGACCCGACCCGCGCCGCCGACGTCGGCCCCAACGAGCTGCATCCCACCGCGGGCGGCACCGCCATCGGCGCGCGCAAGTTCCTGGTCGCCTTCAACGTCAACCTCAACACCACCAACGTGGAAATCGCCAAGATCATCGGCAAGCGCGTCCGCGCCAGCAACGGCGGTTTCTCCTGCGTCAAGGGCATGGGCGTCGACCTGCCCGAGAAAGGCCTCGTTCAGGTCTCCATGAATCTCGTCGATTACGAGAAAACGGCCATGTACCGCGTGCTCGAGTTCATCCGCATGGAAGCGGCCCGCTGGGGCGTCACCGTCAACGGCACCGAAGTTTACGGCATGATCCCCGCCGGCGCCATGCTCGACAGCGCCGCCTACTACCTGCAGGTCGACGACTTCCACAACGAGCAGGTGCTCGAATTGAAGCTGCTCGACCTGATGCAGCAGGACTAAGGGAGGCTCCCGCGATGATCCTTCATGAGATGACTCTTCCCGCTTTCGTCACGGAACTGGCTTCCAACTCGCCCGCGCCCGGCGGCGGCAGCATCGCCGCGCTCGGCGGCGCGCTGGCGGCCGGCCTCGTCTCCATGGTCGGCGAGCTCACCCGCGGCCGCGAAAAGTACGCCGCCGTCCAGGCCGACATGGACGCGCTCTGCGCCAAGGGCAAGAAATACGCCGAAACGCTGCTGAAGCTGATCGACGAGGACACCGCGGCCTTCAACGACTTCATGGCCGCCATGAAACTGCCCAAGGACACCGACGAACAGAAAGCCGCCCGCAAGGCCGCCATGCAGGAGGCCGCCAAGGGCACCGTAGAAGTGCCGCTGCGCACGCTGAACCTCTGCGCCGAGGTGGCCAACCTGGCGCTCGTGGCTGTGCGGGAGGGCAACGTCAACGCCGTAAGCGACGCCGGCACCGCCGGCCAGTTCGCCCGCGCCGCCGGCACCTGCGCCGCTTACAACGTGCGCATCAACCTGCTCGGCATCAAGGACGAGGCTTACGCCGCCGAAAAACGCGCCGCCATGAACGCCGCCCTGAGCGCCATCGACGCCGCCATGGCCGAGCTGACTGAGCTGATGGAAAAAAGACTCGGCTGATTTTTCAGCCGCCGCGAAAAAAGCGCGCGTCATCACACAGCGCCCTGACAGACACTGTCAGGGCGCTGTGTTTTTTCGTTTTTTATCGCCGTGCCGCCCAACCGTGTCGTATCAGGCGTTATGTCGTGCCCGGCAATAATAAAGAAGGGCATTCTTGGCATAGCGCCTGGGGCCAGCGCCGACGCTTCCAATGCGAAAACGCGTTCTCGGCCGAATGGCGGAACTTCTAAAAACGCCTCTTGCGTTCTCACAATCCCTTGCGGTTTCTTCTCCGGCAGAATCGCAATTTCTATTTCTCCCTTTCCGGGCCGGATTCACGACCGTATCCGTGACGAAGAAACCGTTGTTCCGCGCTTTCCTTCTCCAGAAAACCTTATGTTGCCCAGAGCCGCGGCGCTGGCTTGCCGTAAGAATCGAGAACGTGCCTTTCTTGTTCCGGCGCATGTTTCGCAAAAACTCAGCGGAAAATTTTTATTTCAATTTTAAGTGACAGAAGCTGTCATAGCGAAACACTATAATGGCGAAAAAAGAGTTCCGTGAAAGGAGAGGGGCATGGAACAGTCAGGAAGTCGAAACAAGATACAGCGCGTATTAAGCCTTTACCAACGCCTGATGGGCGGCTCCACCGTCAACAAGAACGACGAGGCCAAGCGCTTCTGCGTCAACGCACGCAGCATTCAGCGCGACATCGACGATCTCAGAGCCTATCTGTCCAACGCGGCGGCCGAAGGCGAGATACTCAACGACGTTGTATATGACCGGCGCAGCAAAGGCTATCGCCTGCGACGGAGCGAAAACATCAAACTGAGCAACAGCGAAATCCTTGCCGTCTGCAAAATTCTGCTGGACAGCCGCGCCTTTGCCCGGCGCGAGATGCTTGCCGTGCTGCAGAAGTTGATCGACAGTTCCGTTCCGAAGGAAGAGCGCAAACGGATCGAGGACTTGATCCGTAACGAGGCCCTTCATTATGTCGAGCTGCGTCATCGCCGCGCTTTTATCGACAAACTTTGGGCCATCGGCGAGGCTATCCGCGACCGGCATTACATCGAAATCGAGTATCGACTCCCTAAAGATAAAACTTTCGTTACGCGCAAATTGCGCCCCGTGGCCGTCATGTTCTCCGAATACTACTTCTACGTGGCCGTCTTCATCGACGACGAAGAGATCCGCCGCGACTTGGGCGGGCCTCGCGAAAATTTTCCCGTCATTTACCGCGTCGACCGCATCATCAATCTGAAGGTCCTCGGAGGGACCTTCGGCGTTCCCTACAGAGACCGCTTTGAAGAGAACAAACTGCGCAAGCGTATTCAGTTTATGTCCGGCGGTCGCCTGCAGCGCGTCATTTTCACCTGCCGGACCTCCGGCGCGGAAGCCGCCCTCGACCGTCTGCCCACGGCAAAAATCCTGAAGCAGAAAATACCATCGCCGCCGAAGCGTTCGGCTCCGGCATCGACTTCTGGCTACGCAGCCAGGGCGACGCCGTCGCCGTGATCCGGCGCGAAACCCTCTCGTAGCGAAAACGGTCGAAAAAACGCCGCCCCGTGCGGCGAGTTCGTCATCATGCGCTGCAAGGAGGCGATGCCGCAACCATACAGCCAGCTTACGCACTGCGCCGCCGGAAGGCCCCCTCGCTTCGGCCTTCGGCGCCGCGCCGCAGGACGCTCTTTGGGAAGACCGCGGCCCGTCCGCGTGGAAACAACGCCGCGCCAACACCGCGACGCTGAGTTGGAAGAACTTTCAGGAGGAAGAACACATGGCAGAAAACACAAGGATTTACAGAAACAGGCAGCGAAAAGCCGGCATTGTTGCCGCATTGGCCCTGAGCTCGGCTCTACTCACGGTCGGCGCAGGATATGCGAATAATAGTATTTATATTGTTGGTGGTTCTACCTCGAAGGAGTTGTTGACGAGCGGCAATCCATCTGCGCAGCTGATCTTTGAGGGTGCCACGGTAACACAGGCCCCGAATGGTGATGTCACAGTCAGCGGCCTGGGCGGCGGCATCAGCTCGGCCAATGCGGGGAAGAATATTACCATCGGCGACAACAAGATCAACGTTGTTGACGCTCCCACTTTTGACGGTACAGTGACGGCCAAAGGCTTCGACGCTACCGACAATAAGATTGTCAATGTGCTCGCCGGTACGGAAGACACCGACGCGGTTAACTATGCCCAGCTCAAGGCAGTCGAGGACAAGGCCAGCAGCGCCATGCAGAGCTGGAAGCTGAGGGTTGGCAATCAATCGTTTGATGTGAAAAACGGTGACAATGTTAATTTCACATCATCGGATTCCAATCTTACGATTGGATTGAATCAATCTATCGGCGGCGGAGCGAAGACGGGCAATGTTACCATCGCTCTGGCCAAAAACGTCGACCTGACTCCCGAGGGTAGTTTGAAGGCCGGTATCAATACGTTGGATGAGGATGGTCTGAAGATTGGCAGCAACACGATCATCGGCGACGGTACGGCAAAGATCGGCGGCATCACGATTAACGGTACGGGGACTGCTGGCACGATCACCGGGCTGAGCAACACGACCTGGGATCCCAGCGCCATTGTGCGCGGCCAGGCGGCGACGGAAGACCAGCTCAAGGTTCTGGCCGACACGCCGCTGACCTTTATTGACAACGAAGGGAACGAGCTTGACCGCAAACTGGGCGAGAAGCTCAAGATCTACGGCGGCGCCACGACGGCGGGGGAGTACAGCGGCAACAATCTCAAGACGGCGGCGACAGACGGCGGGCTCGAGCTTCGGATGTCGGAAGCGCCCGTATTCGCCGGCAGGGTAACGGCCAAAGGCTTCGACGCCGCGGGCAATAAGATCGAAAACGTCAAAGCCGGGGACGTTAGCGAGACAAGTACCGACGCGATCAACGGTTCCCAGCTCTGGGGCCTCTCGTCGAACGTTTCCAACCACTTCGGCGGCGGCTCCGCGGTCAACGCCGACGGCACGGTTTCCGCGCCGAGCTACATCATCCGCGGCGGCGCTTACGACAATGTTGGCGATGCGCTCAGCGCCGTGGACCGTGAGTTCGGCAAAGTATACGACAACTTCGACAATGTCTATAATCAGATGGGCGAATTGAGAAAAGACATCAAGAACGTGGGCGCGCTCAGCTCCGCGCTGTCGGGGCTGAAGCCGATGCAGTTTGACCCGATCGCTCCCAGCCAGCTGATGGCGGGCTTCGGCAGCTACCGGGGCGAATGGGCTCTGGCGCTTGGCTTTGCCCATTATCTCAAAGAAGATTTCATGGTGCACGCGGGCGTGGCGATCGCCGACCACGGCGAGTCGATGGCCAACGCCGGCTTTACCTGGAAGATCGGGCGCAAGGCGGAGCGCGATGCGATCCCGGAGCGCTACCGTTCCGGCCCGATCAGCAGCATTTACGTGATGCAGAAGGAGAACGCCGAACTGCAGGCTCAGGTGGCGTCACAGGCTCACGAGATTGCCGAGCTGAAGGCGACGATGCAGGAGCGCGTGGAGAGACTCGAGCGCATGCTGGAGGACTCCAGAAGAAAGTAACCTTTATCGTTGGATGCGAAGGGCGGCGGCGTCATGGCCTGCCGCCTTTCTTGTGGTATGGGGAACGAGTTCCGTTTTTTCGGGAAGCGGAAGGAATGTTTGCCTTTTTTCCGACGGGAGCGGCGCCGTGCGGCGCCGCAGCACGTTTTGCCGAGGCAAAAGGCGGTTGCGTGACATGAAACGTTTGGTGTTTCTCGTTCTGTTGGTGGCGGCTATGGCCGGAACGGCGCGGGGTACTGAGATCGCCGTGGTGAACGCGGAGCGGATTCTCGATCAGTCGCTCCCCGGCAGGAAGGGGCAGGAGCATCTGAAGGCGGTGCAGAAGGTGCTGCAGAAGGGGTACGATGATCTGCGGGAACTGTACCGCGGCCGCGAGAACACGGCGGAGGCGGAGATCTGGCGCAAGAAGAACGCCAGGTATCAGGCGGTGATGGGGCGGCAGTTGTTCCTCACGGTCGATCCGCGGCTTGACTTCACTTCTGCGGTGATGAGAGAGATGAACCGGAAGACGCCGAAATTCCCCAAGCTGCCGGTAGTGACGGTGACTAAACCATCGTCGGGGGGAAAGAAAGTAGCTTCGTCAAAACCGAACGGCGGAAACAAAAGCTGCCACGGAGGCACGGAGAAAGTCAAAGACCTTACCGCGGCTTCGCCGCGAAAAACGGAACTGGCTTGACATTGCGTCAAAGGCACGACGCTCGATTGGGCGTCGTGCCTTTTTGTCGGTACTGATCTTCAATTATGGTGACTTTGCCGCGAAGCGACAGTCCCGCCCTTTCTTTTGTTTTTCTCCGTGCCTCCGCGTCTTCGTGGCGGCCTTTGTTTCACAGCGCGTATTCGAAGAGGCGCACGATGGTGTCGCCGAGGTCGTCGTAGTGGACGCGCCGGGTTCCCGCAAAGGCGAAGCCGGCTTCGAGGTAGAGTTTTTCGGCGGCCAGGTTGCCTTCGATCACGTCGAGGTGAACGGCGCGCAGGCCTCGCGCGCGGGCGCGCTCGAACAGGGATGCCAGCATTTCCCGCGCCGCGCCCCGGCCGCGAAAGTCCGGGTGGACGGCGAAAAGGTGCAGCGCCGCAACCTGTTCGGGAGGCGCGCCCAGCGGCCACGGCACGCCGAGGTACATCTCGTCCTCGCCGCCGGTAACGGCCATGGCGGCGGCGAGGCGGCCGTCTTTCCAGCCGGTGAGGATCTCGCCGGCGGCGACGTGTCCTTTCAGGTCCGCGGCGGCGGGATAGACGCCGAGGTGCCAGTCGGGCCCGTATTCGTCGCGTTCCTGGGCGCGGCAGACGTCTTCGTAAAAGCGCCAGAGCGCGCCGAAGTCTTCCGCGCCGGCGGTGCGTATATGGTCGAGCATGGGCGGTCTCCTTCCCGGCGAACGGGCGTCACTCGACGGCGATCCAGTAGCGCTGGATCGTGCCCGAGCGCCCCATGCCGACGTCGTCTTCGATCTCGTTTTCCAGCACGCCGCCGTTGGCGGCGATCGTGCGCGCGGAGGCGACGTTGGCCTTATCGCAGGTGAGGAGCACGCGATCGAGGTCCAGCTTCCGGCACTCTTCCAGGGCGAGGCGGATCATTTCTGTGGCGCAGCCCCGGCGCCGCTGCGAGGGCAGGACGCTATAGCCGATGTGCCCGCCGTAGCGGAGCAGGAAAGGGGTAAGGCGGTGGCGGATCTCGAGGATGCCGGCGAGCGTTTCGTCCTCCGTCCTCACGGCGAGAAACACGGTGGAGGGAATGTAGCCGTCGCCGTACTTTTTCGAAAGACGGTTTTCGAAGTCGAGCCACTCGGCGTAGTTTTCGACGTCTTCGAGCCCGGCGCAGCCGGCGAAATATTCGCCGTTTTCCAGAAAAACGCGGCGGTAGTCCATGACCTGCGCTTCGTGCGCCGCGTCCGGACGGATCAGTCTCAATCTGTTCATAAGGGGTCCCCTCCTCTGGGCGATGTCCGCGGCGCGGCGGGATCTTGTCGTTCATTATAGCGGCGCCCCCTCGTTCCGGCAAGCGCACGGCGATATGCCTTGACTAATCCCGAGGCCGGTTGTTAAGATTTATCTAAGGCTTTGACACGGCCTTCGACACAGCATAAACTGAACAGGCCGTCCCCTCGGGGAGCGGGCCGGGCCGCCGCGGCGCGGCAGCGGACGACGATCCGCGGGACGGAAGCGATTCGAGCGCGTCCCGCGGATTTTTTCGTGCTCCGCAAGGCGGGCGGATCTCATGAAACCATCCGTTCAGGAGGAAATTGTCATGAATCGGGAAACGCGCGCCGGAGCGCCGGAAAAAACTCAGTTCGAAAAAATCGCCACGCGCGTCTCCCTCGTCTGCGGCGCGGGCAATCTGCTGCTGGCGGCGTTCAAGTTCGCATCCGGCGCGATCGGGCATTCCGGTGCCATGATCAGCGACGCCGTCCACTCTACGTCCGACATCCTCGGCAGCGTCATCGTCGTCGCGGGAGTCAAAGTCTCGGCGCGGCCGTCGGACCGCTCGCATCCTTACGGGCACGAGCGGCTCGAATGCGTGGCGGGTCTGATCCTCGGCGGCATCCTGGCGGCGGTCGGACTGCTGATCGGCTGGGGCGCCGTGGAGAAGATCTGGAGCGGCGCGTACCGGAACATGCCGCAGCCGGGCGGCATCGCGCTCTTCGCGGCGGCTCTGTCGATCGCCGTCAAGGAGTCGATGTTCTGGTACACGTGGCTGCGGGCGCGGCGCATCGACTCCACGGCGCTGAAAGCCGAAGCGTGGCATCACCGCTCCGACGCGCTGTCGTCGGTGGGCGCTCTGATCGGCATCGGCGGCGCGCGCATGGGATCTCCGGTGCTGGAACCGGCGGCCAGCCTCGTCATCTGTCTGTTCATCGTCAAAGCGGCGGTCGACATCTTCAAGGACGCCACCGACAAGATGGTCGATCACGCCTGCGACGAGGCTACCGAACGGGCGCTGCGCGAGTGCGTGGCCGCTCAGGCGGGCGTGCGCCGCATCGACCTGATGAACACGCGCGAGTTCGGCAGCCGCGTCTACGTCGACATCGAGATCGGCGTGGACGGCCGCTGTTCGCTGGCCGCCGCCCACGCCGTCGCCGAAAGGGTCCATGACGCGGTCGAAACGAACTTTCCGCAGGTCAAGCACGTGATGGTCCACGTCAATCCGCTTTGAGTCCTCGCGGAATAAAAGTCGCCGCTAAGCCGCGAAAAAGATATCATTTGTATGACATGCTTTTTGACTCGTTGTAAATACATGAACGAAGAAAAATGTTCCACGTGGAACGCTAAAAACGTTTCCTCTTTTGCCGCAGACGGCGGCGATTTTTTCTTCACGCCGCGACATCCTGGCGGTGGACTTTGCGCGGCTTTCCCCTTAAACTGACGATAGGTGCAAACGATCCCGATCTGCAAAGGAGGTCTTTCTCATGCGCGATTTTGTCTTTTCCTATCCGACCGTCACCTATTTCGGCGCGGACGCCGCCGTCCGCGCGCTGCGGGCCGAACTCCCCAAGTACGGCCGTACGGTGATGCTCGCCTACGGCGGCGGCTCCGTCAAAAGAAACGGCGTCTACGGTACGGTCATGAAGCTTCTGGGCGAAGCCAATAAAGACGTGGTCGAGTTCAGCGGCATCATGCCCAACCCGACGTACGCCAAAGTCCGGGAGGGCGCGCGCCTGGCCCGCGAGAAGCGCGTCGACCTGATCCTCGCCGTCGGCGGCGGTTCGGTGAGCGACTGTTGCAAGGTCGTGGCCGCTCAGGCCCTGACCGACGAAGACCTGTGGGAGATGAAGTTCCGCTTTCAGGCCGCCCCGGCGCAGTTCATCCCCCTCGGCGTCGTCGTTACCGTGGCCGGTACCGGCTCCGAGCAAAACGACATCGCCGTGATCACCAACGAAGAGAAGAAGATCAAGGGCAGCATGACCGGCGCGGCGCCGTCCTTCGCGGCGCTCGATCCCGCCTATACGCTCTCCGCGCCGAGGGCGCAGGTCCTTTCGGGCGCGTTCGACACGCTCTCGCACTGCATGGAGAGCTACTTCGGCAAGCCGCTCGACGACAACCTCACCGACGAGATCGCCGAGGCCATGATGCGCCACGTCATCCGCAGCACGCGCGCCCTCGTGAAAGATCCGGGCGATCTGCGCGTGCGCGGCGAGCTGATGTGGGCGGCGGCCGTGAGCGAAAACGGTCTGCTCAAGATCGGCAAAGTCACCGACTTTCAGGCCCACCAGATCGAGCATCAGGTCGGCGCGTACACCAACTGCAACCACGGCATGGGGCTGGCCGTGATCCAGCCGATCCTCTACCGTCACCTCTACAAGGCCGCGCCGCAGCGTTTCGCGCGCTGGGCGAAAAACGTCTGGGGCGTAGCCGACCGCGGCGACGACCGCGAGACCGCGCTGGCCGGCATCGCCGCGCTGGAACAGTTCGTGATTGACGTCGGCCTGCCCAACAGCTTCCGCAAGATGGGCATCGCCGACCGCTCCTTCTACAACGCCGTCGCCCGCAGCACCAACATCAAGGAAGGCTGCTGCCGCCAGCTCACCGTCGGCGAGATTTTCGACATCCTCACCGAATGTTATTGAGCCGGGCGCAGTCAGTTTTAAACGGAACCGACTGCGGAGAAGCGGCGAAGCGGAGAAAAGCGAAAATTGAATGATCAATTACAGAAAAAGAGTCGATGATCAACGTGACCATCGGCTCTTTTCATTGCTCAGAGAATCCCCTGACGGTCGTCGCCCGTCAGGGGATTTGTGTCGGTTGTCGTCTTCGTTTTCGCTTTTCTCTGTGTCTTCGTTTCTCCGTTGCGTTCTTAGGTTACTTGGTGCCGTCGGGACGGAGGAAGGGGCCTTTCCAGATCAGACGGCTCCACTCTTCGGGATAGGTTTTGTACTCCATGTTGGTGCCGTTCAGGCAGTATTTGGCGAAGAGACGGTTGCCCAGTTCGTTCCAGCCCTTGTGGCGGGCGACGGCGTTGCCGCAGGCGTAGTCGGTGATCAAGTCGAGAGCTTTGTCGCTCTGGCCGTTTTTGATCAGCTCGGCCGCCTGCTTTTGAATCTCGTGCGCCTTGACGTAATCGGCTTCCATGAGGGGCGTGCGGTAGTCGATGATCTCCTTGCGGATGTCCTGGTAGCGCAGTTCGGCGATGTGCTGCACGCGGATGCACTCCCACCAGGCGGACTTGGGGTCGAAGGGGCCTTTGCGCGTGCCGGTGGTGAAGGGCTCGGGCAGAGCTTTCATGCTGGCCCAGAAGGGCGTCAGATAGGTGGTGTCGGCGGCGCCGTAACCGAACCAGACGATGCCGCGCACGGCTTCGGGCAGGGTGGGATCGACCTCGCAGATCTGCACGTAGGTGTGGCGGTAGTCGTTGATGGCGCGGGGGAATTCGTTGTCGTTCCAGCCCAGTTTGATCTCTTTGCGGTAGCGGTTGGGATTGCCGTAGGGACCGGCGGCGGGGCCTTTGCTGAGGTCGAACTCGGTGCCTTCGTACCAGTCGCCGTAAATACGGAACAGGTCGGCGACGGTGACGGGTTTGTCGGGCTTGACCGACTTGGGGAAATAGTGGGCGTAGGGATCGAGTTTGAGGGAGGGTGCGAAGAGGGTGAGCGCGCGCCATTCGCGCAGCGCGGAGTAAAGGCGCAGCGTGGGATAGAACACGTCGGCGGGGCTGAAGCTCTTCATGTTCACGTCTTTGGCGTCGATGAAGCCCTGCTCGACGGCGTACTCGACCATGCCGGGAGCGTAGGCGACGTTTTCCGTATCGGTCAGGTCGAGTTCGCGCAGACGGGCGCGGTTCGCGGCCACGAAAATCTCGTCGTCGGGCACGCGCCAGGCGGCCCACATCTTGTTGCCGTAGGCTTCGACGATCCATACTTCGTCGCCGTCGGTGATCGGCATGGTCTCGCCGGCCTCGTACCAGCCGTATTCGTCGATCAGATCGCCGATGACCTTTACGGCCTCGCGGGCGGTGCCGGCGCGTTCGAGGGCGATGTCCTGAACGATATGGCAGTTCGTCATGCCGAAAGCGTTGGTTTCCATGACTTCCAGCACTTTTTCGCTGCGTTTGTCGTCGGCGGTCATCGTCATGGTCGATTCGCCCATGGCCAGTCCCTTGTCGTTGAGGAACGAGTAGCGGCTGGTCAGATACTGATTGGTCTGCGGAACTTCGGGGATTTTGCCGATCACGCCGGGATCGGCGCCGGCGTCGCAGCCTTTGCCTTCTTTGAGCAAAAAGCGCTCAGCGCCCGCTTCATGCGACGCGGCGGGAATCAGGTGCAGCTGAAACGTGTCCGACATGGAGTCGCAGGAATGCGAAACCATGGCGTGCCCCGTCGCGGACACATTCTTTCCGACGCCAAAAACGGTGCAGCCCAGAGCCGCTTCACAGGTGATTCCGATCAGAAGGAGCAGAACGCTTAAAAATTTCTTCGACATTGCATTGCCTCCTTTTCGTTTTGTGAAACAAGGTGCAATGAATCTAACATATATTTTATGAATATGTCAAGAAGCAGCGCTTCATCGTTTCCCGTTGAATAGAGACCGTACGGTCCCGTCCTTTTCACAGGGCTGTGCCGCAAACCGCGCGACGCATGTTTATGCGAGTCCTGTCCCCACGGCGCCGAAACTCTGCGTCAGTTCGCGGCGAAGCTCTTCAGCGCCGCGGCGATGCGGCGTACGCCTTCGGCCATCTGGGCGTCGGTCTGGCGCGCGAAGGTAAGGCGCAGCGAGAAGTCTTCCCCTTCGTAGTTGGGTGTGAAACACACGCCGGGGAAAAAGGCCACGTGCCAACGATCGCGGGCGCGCACGGCGAAGTCCATGGCCGAGACGCCGTCATGCAGGCGGCACCACAGGAACATTCCCCCCAGCGGCGTTTCCCACGTCAGCCATCCCGTTGGGATCTGTGCGCTCATCAATCCAGTCAAAAGCTGGTAACGTCGCTTCAGATCGCGGCATAACTCGGCGACGTGAGCGTCGAACTGAGGATGTTCGAGCACGCGCGCGGCGGCGCGGTGG
This sequence comes from Pyramidobacter sp. C12-8, assembly GCF_002007215.1. GTDB lineage: Bacteria > Synergistota > Synergistia > Synergistales > Dethiosulfovibrionaceae > Pyramidobacter. Next base: position 20,917 of record NZ_MUHX01000034.1, read on the forward strand.
AGCAGGGCGGGATAACACAGCGCCGTGGCCTTGAGCGTCATCACGGCGCGCTCGACCAGCTCGTCCGGCAGCACCAGCCAGCCGATGCGCATTCCCGGCGCGATGGTCTTGGAGAGGCTGCCCATGGAGATCGTGCAGTCGGGCGCCAGCGAATGATAGGAAGGCGGCGGCGCGGCGTCGAAGCTCAGCTCGCGATAGGGATCGTCCTCGACGATGAAGAAGCCGTACCGGCGCGCGATCTCCGCGACGGCGCGGCGGCGTTCGGGCGAGGTGCAGCGCCCCGTGGGGTTCTGAAAGTTGGGGATGACATAAAAGAAGCGCGGCCGGCACTTTTGCGCCAGGCGTTCGAGCTCGTCGGGCAGCGGCCCGCCGGCATCCATGGAGACGCCTGCGAGGCGCGCGCCGGATTTGGTGAAGCAGTCCAGCGTCTCCGGGAACGTGGGCGTTTCGCTCAGCACCGTGTCGCCGGGATCGATAAATAACTGGGCGAGCAGATCGGCGCCGCCGGTGCCGCCGTTGGTGACGACGATCTGTTCCGCCCGGATGCCGGCGCCGCCGTCGAGGCGGTTCTGGCGTTCGGCCAGGGCTTTGCGCAGTTCTTCGTCGCCCTGCGAACCGGGGTAGGCGAGTATCTGCGGCTCCTCGGCGAGCAGCTCGTCGAGGACGGCGCGCAGCAGGGCGCGAGGATAAAGATCCGCCGCGGGCTGTCCTGAGTTGAAGAAGATCATGTCCTTCGCGTCGCGCAGATGAAAGGCGTCCATCATGCAGCGGCGCAGGTTCTGGGCGCGGTGACTGAGTCTGTATTCCATGGTCAGGCCTCCTGACTGGGTTTTTCAAATTTGCGCCATTATAACATTTTCATACCGGCTTGATAAATATCCAGCGGAGAAAACTCGTGGCTCTTCATGCGAACGATCCGTGCTAGAATAAAACAAAAAGGAAGACGAGCGCGGCTTGCGCCGCGCGGGATCTGATGAAAAAGGAGAGATTCTGATGACTTTGAAGAAGATCGGTTTTGTCGGGCTGGGCGTGATGGGGAGAGCGATGGCGGCGAACCTGATGAAAGCCGGTTTCGAGCTGACAGTCTATAATCGCACGAAAGCTTCCGCCGAAACGTTGCTGGCATCCGGCGCGGCATGGGCCGACAGCCCCGCCGCGGTGATGCGCGCGGCCGAGGCGGTGATCACGGTCGTCGGCTATCCGCGCGACGTGGAGCAGGTCTACTTCGGCGAAAAAGGTCTGTTCGCGGGCTTTGCTCTGGGCAAGCTGGTCATCGATATGACCACCTCGTCGCCGCTGCTGGCCGCGAAAATCGGCGCCAAAGCGCGGGAGCTGGGCGGCGAGGCGCTCGACGCGCCCGTTTCCGGCGGCGACGTAGGGGCGCGCGAGGCCAAGCTGACGATCATGGCCGGCGGCCCGGAAGCGGCGTTCAAGCTGGCGGAGCCGCTGTTCGCCGCCATGGGCAAAGAATGGAGGCTTCAGGGCACATGGGGCGCGGGGCAGCATACCAAGATGGCCAACCAGATCGCCATCGCGTCCAACATGATGGGCGTCTGCGAAGCGCTGGCCTACGCGCGCACGGCCGGGCTCGATCCGCAGTCGGTTCTGACCAGCATCTCCGGCGGCGCGGCGGGCAGCTTTTCGATGAGCAACTTGGCGCCGCGCATGCTGAAGGGCGATTTCAAGCCCGGGTTTTACGTCAAGCACTTCATCAAGGACATGGGCATCGCCCTCGACTGCGCGCGGGAGATGAAGCTCGACCTGCCCGGGCTGGAGCTGGCCGACAAACTTTACCGCCGCCTGGCTGACGAAGGCGGCGAAAACGACGGTACCCAGGCGCTGTACAAACTGTATCTTGCTTCGCGTGCCTAGTTCCTTCGCAAACGACCCCCGGCGTCGCGGCAGTGGCACCGGACGGGCCATTGGGACGCTTTCCCTGGACAATGCTGCGGGTAAGCCACGCTTTCTTTGACGCTGGGAATGAGGATTCCGGCGGTGTGCGCTTTCACAAGCCCGCTTTTCCGTTTCTTTGCCGATGCCTCATCGGAGTCGACTCGTTTTTGACTTTCAACCTCCTTCATCTCGATCCGTCTGCCCTTGGAAACACCCCAGATCCGCCCGGTCGACGTTTCACGCACCTCAACCGTCGTTTTGGCCATCCCGAGGCAATCGTCCGCCGCCGGAACGTACCGACGACCTCCATAGGAAATCATGCCGCCGTGATCCGTCCTGCGAGATTCGCGACGCGCAAAGAGAAAATCCAAATCGACTTTTCCTTCCGGCTTCACATAAACGTCCTCTCCCTCAGCCGGCGTGACGGCAAACTTCCGATTGTGCCTGGCGATGAGCTTGGGCAAAACCTCGTTGG
>NZ_MUHX01000035.1 GCF_002007215.1 Pyramidobacter sp. C12-8
GCAAAACCTCGTTGGCCGCCGTGATATCCGAGACGCCAAGCAGCCTCAGCTCCCCGGCAGCCTGTCCTGCATCGTGTTCCAAAGACGTTCGACACGCCCCTTCGCCTCCGGCGTCAAGGCAAAGATCTGCCCGATCCCAAGATCCTTCAGCCCCCGTCCGAAACAACTTAACGGCTCCCCCTTCCCCGCCTCATTCCCTTCATTTCCTTTATTCCTTTCATTCCCTTCATTTCTTTCATTCCCTTCGATCCGATCCTCATCATCCTGCGCCCGTGCCTTTGGAGAGCGGAAAATCGTATGCCGGTCGCTGTAAATCGCCATCGGCAGCCCATACCCCTCGATCCCCATCCCCAGCGCGGCGACATAGCCCGCCATACATTCGTTCTCAGTGAAACAGGCGCCAGTCACGATCCCCGTCGCATCGTCAATATAAGCGTGCAGCGTCGCGCGCCCGTTCCCCCTGCCAAACCATTCAAACGACGTGGCGTCAGTCTGCCACAACATCCCCGCGGCCACCTTCCGCGGTCGGGAACGGTGAAGCTTCGGCCGCCGCCGCACACTCTTCTTGCTCCTGATCCCCTCGTCCTTCAGAATGCGGACGACACTCGAACGGCTGATCCCGATCCCCTCCCGTTCGTTCAGGCATTCCGCAAAGTGAGAGAAGTTGAAATCGTAATAGACCTCCTCATACGCCTTCAGCACCGACTCCCTAACCTCATCTCCGATCCTGCGCCGAGACGTTCTGCCGCGGTTGCCGTGAACAAGCCCCGCCGCCCCTTGAGCGACGAACCTCTTCTTGATCCTGATGATTTGCCGTTGACAGAGCCCCAGCTTCTCCGCCGCCTCCCTGTTCGTCATGCGTCCCTCGACAAGCGCTCCGATAATCCTGATACGATCCAGTTCCTTTTGTGACAATGTCATTCGCTCCTGTTTCATGAACGGTATTATCTCAGAGTGACATTTTCTTGGAACAGTTATGGGTGACTTTATCACTGAACAACGACACCCTCGCGAAAAAGAGCTTGCAACTCCTGCGAAGCGATGCTACAATGCTTTTCGACCTGTTACTCCGTTGCTCCCCCTCGGGAGCTTCCCGTTCCGCTTTGCTTCCATGGAGCGCAAAGTCGGAGAGGAGCTACGTTGTTTCAGGATTATTGCCCCATGAGGTGAAGCATTATGTTGGAGAAGTCAGTCAAAACCGAGCTCATCGAGAAGTATCGCGTGCATCCCACCGATACCGGCTCGCCCGAAGTGCAGATCGCCGTTCTCACGCAGAGGATCCGCGATCTGACCGATCACCTGCGCGTGCACATCCACGACCACCATTCCAAGAAGGGCCTTCTGACCCTTGTCGGCAAGCGCCGCAAGCTTCTGCGCTACCTGAGCGGAAAGGATTTCAACCGCTACAAGCAGCTGATCGAAAGCCTGGGCCTTCGCCATTAAGCCCAACGGAAAGAGAGAGTCCCGTTCGTTCGGAACTCTCTCTTTCTTTTTTGACAAAAAGTTTTCAGGGATTCTAAGGGCGATTCCCTCGGATTTATGCGCCGATCTTGAAATTCGACTCTCGCATTTATATGAAATTGTGTTATTCTTACGCTACTATATATCGCGATCGAAAAGAAAGAGGAGGAGTCTTTTATATGGAAAAGACCTACACACTGAACGTCGGCGGCCAGAATCTGGTTTTCAAAACCGGAAAAGTCGCCAAGCAGGCCAACGCGGCCGTTGTCGCGTCTCATGGAGAAACGACCATTCTCACCACCGCCTGCATGTCGGACAAGCCCCGCGTGGGATTGGATTTCTTTCCCCTGCTCGTCGATTTTGAAGAACGCTATTACGCCGCCGGCAAGATCCCCGGCGGCTACATCAAGAGGGAAGGCCGTCCTTCCCAGACCGCCATTCTCAGCGCCCGCGTCGTCGACCGCTCGATCCGTTCGCTCTTCGACGATTCCATGCGCAACGACGTGCACGTCGTCGCTACGGTGCTGGCCGTCGATCAGAAGAATCCCGCCAACATCCTCGCCATCAACGCCGCTTCCGTGGCGCTGACGATCTCCAACATCCCCTGGGGCGGCCCGGTCGGCGCCGTGCGCATGGGCTGCATCGGCGGCGAACTCGTCGTCAATCCCACCGAGGAGCAGATGGCCGAGAGCACGCTCGACCTGACGGTGGCCGGACACGCCGGCGGCATCACCATGGTCGAAGCCGGCGCCAAGGAAGTTCCCGAAGAACTGCTCGTCAACGCGCTGCAGACGGCGCAGGACGAGATCAAAAAGATCGTCGCGTTCCAGCTGCGGATCCGCGAGGAGATCGGCCAGCCCAAGACGGAGCTGCCCGCGCCGCTGGCGATCGAAGAGATCGACCGCTGGGTGAAGGACAACCTGAGCGAAGAGACCGCGAAGGCCGTGATGATCCACGGCAAAAAGGAGCGCGGCGCCGCGATCTCCGCGCTGGTGGAGAAGGCGACGGCCCATTTCGCTGATCTTTACGCCGACGCCGAAGGCTACATCGCCGGCGCGGTGGAAACGCTGGTCAAAAGCACGATGCGCACGATCACGGCCCGCGACAAGATCCGCGCCGACGGCCGCGCCACCGACGAGATCCGCCCGATTTCCTGCGAAGTGAACGTGCTGCCCAAAGTCCACGGTTCGGCGCTGTTCACCCGCGGCGAGACGCAGGCCCTGGTAGTCACCACGCTCGGCATGCTGGGCGAAGACGATCAGATCATCGACGGTCTGAAACTCGACGAGCCCAACAAAAAATTCCTGCTGCACTACAACTTCCCGCCCTATTCCGTGGGCGAGATCAAGCCCATGCGCGGCCCCGGACGGCGCGAGATCGGCCACGGCGCTCTCGCCGAGCGCGCGCTGGCGCCGCTGGTGCCCGGCGAAGAGGAATTCCCTTATGTGGTGCGCGTCGTCTCCGACATTCTCGAGTCCAACGGTTCCAGCTCGCAGGCCTCGATCTGCGGCGGCAGCCTTTCGATGATGGCCGCCGGCGTGCCCATGAAAAAGCACGTGGCCGGCATCGCCATGGGGCTGATCAAGGAAGGCGACGACATGGTCATCCTCACCGACATCCAGGGACTGGAAGACCATTACGGCGACATGGACTTCAAGGTCGCCGGCACCCGCGACGGCGTCACGGCGCTGCAGATGGACAACAAGGCCGGCGGCATCACCCGCGAGATCCTGTCCCGCGCGCTGATGCAGGCCCATCAGGCCCGCATGCAGATCCTCGACGCAATGGAAGCCTGCATCCCCGAACCCGCGCCGCTGTCGCCCAACGCCCCTCGCATCTTCACGATGAACATCGACGTGGACAAGATCCGCGACGTGATCGGCCCCGGCGGCAAGATCATCCGCAACATCGTCCAGGAGAGCGGCGCCAAGATCAACGTCGAGGACGACGGCAGCGTGTACATCTGCGCCGTGTCGCCCGACAGCGTCGAGAAAGCCCGCCAGATGATCCACGACATCGTCCGCGAGGTCGAAGCCGGCGAAGCTTTCTACGGCACCGTCACCCGCCTGATGGCCTTCGGCGCCTTCGTCGAAGTGCTGCCCGGCAAGGAAGGTCTGCTTCACATCAGCGAGATCAGCACCAAACACATCGGCAAGGTCGAAGACGTCTTCGCTCCCGGCGATCACGTCATCGTCGAAGTCAAGGAGATCGACGACCAGAACCGCATCAACCTGTCGCGCCGCCGTCTGCTGGCCGAGCCCGCCCTGATCGAGTCGGCCGGGCTGACGCAGTACCTTCCCGCAGAGGAAGAGCGCGACAAAATGATCGCCGCGTTGCCGGACGCGTCCGCCCCGTCGCGCGACAGAATTCCCCGCCGCGACGGCGACCGCGAGCGCCGGGGCGACCGCGGGCCGTTCCGCCGCGACCGCCGCTGATCATGACGCTGACCGTCAAGATCCGGCGCGAGCGCGACGACATCCCGCTGCCCGAGTACGCGACTGACCAGGCGGCGGGGATGGATCTTCGCGCCAGCGAAGACTTGGTGCTCGAGTCCGGCCAAATCGCCGGCGTCGGGACCGGCCTTCACATCGAACTGCCCGCGGGCTATGAAGCGCAGATCCGTCCCCGAAGCGGACTGGCTTTGAAGCACGGCATTTCCGTGCCGAACGCTCCGGGCACGATCGACGCCGATTACCGCGGAGAGATCCGCGTGATTTTGGTGAATCTGGGCCGCGAGCCTTTTCCCATCCATGCGGGCGACCGTATCGCCCAGATGGTGGTGGCTCCCGTCACGCGGGTCATCTGGCAGCCCAGCGAAACGCTCAACGAGACAGGCCGCCAGAGCGGCGGCTTCGGAAGCACGGGGACCCGTTAGGGCCCGTCGAAAGGCATCACCGCATCACAATGCAGCGCGCTGCGCAGAGTAAGTGCATCGCGTTTTGAGAAGGAGGCAACAAAATGTTCAAATATCGTGGCCCCGAAGGGCAATCGCTTGAAAGCGAAGCGCTCAAAGCCGAAGACATCCTTGCCAACTGGAAATTGAACAAGGGCGCCGTCGCCGCTTTCGTCGACGGAGAGGAAAAAGACCTCGACGTCGTGGTCGATCATGACGCGGAAGTCAAGCCGATCACGCCGGAGACGGAAGAGGGCATCGAAATCGTCCGCCATTCCACGGCGCATCTGCTGGCCGAGGCCGTCATGAATCTGTATCCGGCCGCCAAGGTGGCCATCGGTCCGACGATCAAAGACGGCTTTTACTACGATATCGAATTCCCCGAGACGGTCTCCGAGGAGATCCTGCCCGCCCTCGAAAAGGAAATGCGCCGCATAGCCAAGCGCTCCATCCCGCTGCGCCGCGAGCGGGTCGGCGTCGCCGACGCCATCAAACTGTTCAAGGAGCGCAACGATCCCTACAAAGTCGAAATCCTCGAGGGCGTCGGCGACGAGACCGTCAACTTGTACTGGCAGGACGATTACGTCGATCTGTGCCGCGGCCCGCACGTGCCCAACACGCGCTTTTTGAAGCACTTCAAGCTGCTGTCGATGGCCGGGGCGTACTGGCGCGGCGACGAGCACAACATCATGCTGACCCGCATCTACGGCACCGCCTTCAACACGCAGGAAGAGCTCGACGCCTACATCACTCGCATGGAGGAGGCGCGCCGCCGCGACCACCGCAAGCTGGGCAGGGAACTCGACCTGTTCAGCCTGCACAACGAAGGCGTCGGTTTCCCGTTCTTCCATCCCAAGGGCATGGTCGTCATGAACAAACTCATGTCCTTCTGGCGCCGTCTGCATTTCCTCAACGGCTACAGCGAGGCCCGCACGCCGCAGATCCTCAACCGCGATCTGTGGCTCCAGTCCGGCCACTGGGACCATTACCGCGAGAACATGTACTTCACCACCATCGACGACATCCCGCACGCGATCAAGCCGATGAACTGCCCGGGCGGCATCATCATCTACAAGACGAGCAAGCACAGTTACCGCGAGCTGCCCATCCGCATGGGCGAGCTGGGCGTCGTGCACCGGCACGAGCTCTCCGGCGCGCTGCACGGGCTCATGCGCGTGCGCTGCTTCACCCAGGACGACGCGCATCACTTCTGCACGCCCGAACAGATCAAGGACGAAGTCAAGCTGATCATGAAGCTGGAAGATTACGTGTACACGCACGTCTTCGGCTTCAAGTACCACGTCGAGCTCTCGACCCGCCCAGAGAACTCCATGGGCAGCGACGAGCTCTGGGAGATTGCCGAGAACGCCCTGCGCGAGACGCTCGAGGAGACCGGCACGCCCTACGTGCTCAATCCCGGCGACGGCGCCTTCTACGGCCCCAAGATCGACTTCCATCTCGAAGACTGCATCGGCCGCACCTGGCAGTGCGGCACCATCCAGCTCGACTTCACGATGCCCGAGAAGTTCGATATGACCTACGTCGGCGCCGACGGCAAGGAACATCGGCCCGTCATGCTGCACCGCACGATTTTGGGCAGCATCGAGCGCTTCATGGGCATCCTCATCGAGAACTACGCCGGCGCGTTCCCTTATTGGCTGGCCCCCGTGCAGGTCAAGCTGCTCGCGGTGAGCGACGACCATCTGTCCTACGCCCGCGAGGTGGCCGAGAAGCTCCAGGATCTGAACGTCCGCGTCGAGATCGACCGCCGCGACGAAAAGCTGGGACGCAAGATCCGCGACGCGCAGATGGAAAAGGTGCCCTATATGCTCGTGATCGGCGACAAGGAAGTGGAAGCGCGCACCGTGGCCGTCCGCGACCGCGCCAAGGGCGACCTCGGCAGCATGGATTTCGCCGCCTTCACCGGGCTTTTGGCGGAACAGTACGATCCGGAGAAGGAAAACTTCCGCGTCAGGCTCGGCCAGTAACGCGGAAACGGAGAACGGCAGCGGCGCGGATGGAAAAGAAAACGTCAGCCGCCCGCTGCGGCACACTTCATATCGAAAGACGACAGCGCTGGAAGGCCGCCCCTTCCAGCGCTGTTTGGTATGCGGCGACGGCGCGCCCCGATCGGCCTTTCGTTTTTTTGTCCGCGCCGCGTTTGGACGACGGACATCTCCTTTATTAAACAGCGAAGATTTCTGCAATATGACTTGCGATTGTACGTACAATCGCGTACAATGGACTCGAAAAGGAGGGATCTTCATGGCACAGAAATCTGCTAATTTATATGTAAGGATCGAACCGGATGTCAAAGAACAGGCGGAAAGCATTTTGTCTGCGTTAGGCGTGCCGGCTTCCAATGCCATCAATATGTTTTACAAACAGATCATCATCCACAGAGGGCTTCCGTTTGAAGTTGTACTTCCCGCCAGAAGACCGCTTGATCTGTCGGAAATGAGCGCAGTGGAGTTGTCGGAGGAACTTGAGAAAGGATATGCGGACATGAAGGCTGGAAGAACTAAGCCGGCGAAGGAGTTCTTTTCAGCGATCCGTAAAGGCTATGCCTTATGACGAGATATGAGACGGCTATTTCTTGCCAAGCAGAGCGGGACCTGCGGGAAATATTCGAATATATCGCCTTTGAACTGCTCGCTCCCGAGAATGCGAATTCTCAACTTACACGGCTGGAACGTGCGATAGGGAAACTTGAAACGTTTCCGGAAAAGTACAGGCAATATGCAAAAGAACCTTGGAAAAGCAGGAATCTCAGGGTAATGCCGGTAGATGATTATTGTGTTTTCTATATCCCCGACACGGAAGAAATGACGGCAACTGTCATTCGTGTGATCTATGGCGGCAGAGATATAGATAAACAATTGGAACAGTTCACAGATGATATGCCAGAGGTATGATAAAGGATCCTTTATCCCCTGTGCGGCTCAAATCGAACGCGCTCACTATTTTAACCGTTACGCTGATTCCCGTGATGTTCGGAAAGAGCGAAACAGGAAGGCCGGGCATTCCGGCAGAGACCGAACGCCAGACGATCTCTTGAGGGACAAAAAGACCTGCCCGGAGGAATCGCCGATCCAGATCGGCACGATGGAGCATTCCGTCCCGCCGGAGGTTTTGGCGGAACAGTACAATCCCGAGAAGGAAAACTTCCGCGTCAGGCTCGGCCAGTAACGCGGAAACGGAGAACGGCAGCGGCGCGGATGGAAAAGAAAACGTCAGCCGCCCGCTGCGGCACACTTCATATCGAAAGACGACAGCGCTGGAAGGCCGCCCCTTCCAGCGCTGTTTGGTATGCGGCGACGGCCGCGCCCCGATCGGCCTTTCGATTTTTTGCCCGCGCCGCGTTTGGACGACGGACGCTTCCTCCCCGAGGCCGGCCGCGGCGGATAACGCCTGACCGAGCTTTGTCATCCTCGAAAAGTAGCCGATTGGGTGACAGACTTTTTGGGGAAAAATATTAAAATTTCCGTAGTGAACCGTGAGATCACGGTCGGCGCATGGGCTTGCGTCACGGATATTTTATCGTTTTTATTTTGCGAGGAGGAATTTCGAAAATGAAAAGAAACACGTCATGCTGGGCGGCGCTGCTGGGCGTCATGATCGCGGCGAACGCGGCGTTAGCGGTGGACGGGAACTTTGTGAACCTGAACGCGACCGGCGCCACGACGCTGGGCGGCACATTGGACGTGACCGGCGGTGCCATACTGCGCAGTACGCTGGACGTGACCGGCGGCGCCACGCTGCGCAGTACGCTGGACGTGACTGGCGGCGCCACGCTGCGTAGTACGCTGGACGTGACCGGCGGCGCTACATTGCGCAATACATTGGACGTGACCGGAGATACGACGCTGAAAAACACGTCGGTGAAGGGTACGGCAACGTTCGAAGAGAATGTGGAGATGAAAAAGGACCTCTCCGTCGTGGGAACGTCCAACCTGAACGGCACGAACGTGGCCGGCCCTCTGACGGTGACCGGCGATACGACGCTGGGCAACGCCACCATGACCGGCAATGCGACAGTGGGCGGCACGTTGGGAGTGACGGGCGCCACGACGCTGGGCGGTACGCTGGGCGTGACCGGCGACACGACGCTGGGCAACGCCAGCATGACCGGCAATGTTACAGTCGGCGGCACGTTGGGAGTGACGGGCGCCACGACGCTGGGCGGCACGCTGGGCGTGACCGGCGATACGACGCTGGGCAACGCCACCATGACCGGCAATGCGACAGTGGGCGGCACGTTGGGAGTGACGGGCGCCACGACGCTGGGCGGTACGCTGGGCGTGACCGGCGACACGACGCTGGGCAACGCCAGCATGACCGGCAATGTTACAGTCGGCGGTACGCTGGGCGTAACCGGCAAGGCAACCTTCGCGGAAGCGGAGATCAACGGCCCGCTGACGGTGAAGGGCGCGGCGACGTTCGAGGAGAACGCGGCGATGAAAAAGGACCTCTCCGTCGCGGGCACGTCCAATCTGCACGGCACGAACGTCGACGGAGCGCTCGACGTGACCGGCGACAGCGCCCTGCACGGCAACGTGGTCGCCGACAAGAACCTGACCGTCGGCGGCGCGTCGCTCCTCAAGGGCGACGTGACGATGGAGAAGAAACTGACGGTGAAAGGCGCGGCGACGTTCAATGATAACGTGGCGATGGATCGGGATCTGAGCGTCGCGGGCATAAGCAACCTACACGACACGAGCGTTGACGGCACGCTCACCGTGACCGGCGACAGCGCCCTGCACGGCAACGTGGTCGCCGACAAGAACCTGACCGTCGGCGGCGCGTCGCTCCTCAAGGGCGACGTGACGATGGAGAAGAAACTGACGGTGAAAGGCGTGGCGACGTTCAATGATAACGTGACGATGGATCGAGATCTGAGCGTCGCGGGCACCAGCAACCTGCACGACACGAACGTCGACGGCGCGCTCACCGTGACCGGCGGCGCGTCGGTGGGCAAGGATCTGACCGTGGGCGGCAATTCGCTGCTGCGCGGCACGCTGGACGTCGACGGGTTCGCGACGTTCCGTTCCGGAGCGTCGATGGGCGGCAACCGTTTGCTCGAAGTCGCCGACGGGCGTGTCGAACGGTGGAGCCAGGACGCGGTCAACGGCGGGCAGATGTGGGAGATGAACCGCCGCCTGAGCGAAGACATCCGCAACTCGGGCAGCCGTTCCGCGGCGCTGGCCGGCCTGCATCCGCTCGATTACGACCCCGGCGCGCCGACGTCGGTCGCGGCGGCCGTTGGCAGTTACCGCGGGGACACTTCGCTGGCTCTGGGGATCAACCATTACTTCAGCGAAGACGTGCTGCTGAGCCTCGGCAGCACAATCGGCAAGCAGCCCATGGTGAATCTGGGCGTCTCGTTCCGCCTCGGGCGCGACGCCAAAAAAGTTTCCAGCCGTCGTCAGCTCCGTCAGGAGCTGAACAAAAAGGACGCCCTGCTTCTTTCGCTGCTGCGCCGTGTCGAGAAGCTGGAACAGGAACGCCGCTGAGCCGGCGAAAGCGAACCTTTGCCGCCGGGGCCGACGCGGCGGCGGTGCGAAAAAAATGAACGGCGCAGTTTGAAACGAAACATGGCAGCCATCGGAGATTCGGAGGCCGCCATGTTTTTTCATGTTTCGTTCGTTTTTTGCGAGCGCCGCCGCAGGATGTCTGGAAGGCACGCGGTGGCGATCGGCCGGAGGCGAGACGCACCCGGGCAGAATCGTTGCATAATGAAGGAAAATATTGATTTTTTCGCGGAGAGGGGGTAGAATAAGTAAAAAAAAGAGATGAGGTTTTATATCGTTCGGAGAGCGGGAAGCGGCTCTCGATATTTTCGAATCGTTTTCCCGCGTGGTTTCGTTCGAACGAGGAAAGGAGTTTCTCTTATGATCTGCGCCGCGTCGAAGAAGGACTACTATTTTTCCGAACGGATCCGCCGCCGTATGGAGCGCATCCCGTCGCACCGCCTGACGGCGGTCGAGGCGCCTTCGGGCTTCGGCAAGACCACGGCGGTGCGCGAGTATCTGAGCGCGCTGTCCGACGGGGCGCGCGTCGTCTGGCGCACCATCGGCGAGGAGAACCGCCTCGGCGAATGGGAGGTGCTCTGCCGCGTCGTGGGCGAGGCCGATCCCCAGTGCGGAAACGAGCTGGGCGCGCTGGCCGTGCCATGGGACGACGAATGCCTGCCGCGCATGGAAGCGGCGCTCGCGGCCATGCGCCATGACGGCGAAGTCTACCTTGTCGTGGACAATTACCAGTTTGTGCGCAGCCGTATCCCCGAGCGTTACCTGAGGGCTTTTTACGGCGCGCTGCCCGAGGGCGTCCACCTGATCCTCGTCACGCAGCTCGTCAATCCCGTGCCCCGCGCGATCGTCGTCGACGCGCAGGTCAACCACATCCGCAGGGAGCATCTCGATTTCGACACGGCGGACATCGCCGCCTACTACGGCCAGCTCGGCCTGCGCCTCACGGGCGAGCAGGCCGAAGGGATCCGGCGCCTCACCGGCGGCTGGGCGGCTGGCGTGTACCTGACGGCGCTGGCCTATTCCGAGGCGGGGACGCTGCAGGCCGCCAACGACGTGGAAGCTCTGATCCGCGCCACCGTCTGGAACAAACTGAGCGGCGCCGACCGTCTGTTTCTGCTGCGTCTGTGCAATTTCGGCAGCTTCGATCTCGAGACGGCGCGCTTTCTCAACGAGACCGACTGGATCGACGAGAACATTCTCGACATGCTGGAGCGCAACGGTTTTGTCTGGCACGACATGGGCGAGCGGCGCTATTACGTCCACAGCATCCTCCAGCTCTACGTCAAAAAGGAGTTCGACGCGTGCTCCGGCGCGTTTCGCGAGCGTGTGCTGCGGCTGACGGCGCAGTGGCATGAAAAGCAGGGGGACAACTTTCTCGCCCTGCGTTACTACGCCCTGATCGGCGACTTCCGAGCGGCGCTGAGTCTGCCGCTGGCGACGTCGGACTTCTCCTCGAACGCCTCGGCGGAGAACAGGAAGCTGCTGCTCTCGGTGCTGGACCGCTGCCCGCCGGAGATCCGCGCCGAGTTTCCCCGCGCCATGATCGTCTTCGCCTTCGCGCTCTTCATTTACAACGAGACCGAACGCGTCGTAGCGCTGGCCCGCGAAGTGGAGAGAAACGTTGCCGCCAGCGCCATGAGCGACGAAGAGAAGCGCCGCCTCACCGGCGAGATCGTTTTCCTCACGGCGTTCCTGGCGCACAACGATTTCGCCGCAATGGCCGCCGGCTATAAGCGCGCCGTCGAGCTGATGGGCGGTCCCACGTCGATCATCAACATGAAAGGGCCATGGACGTTCGGCGCGCCGTCGATCCTCTACATGTTTTACCGGTCCGCCGCCGAATGCGACGTACAGATCCTCGAGAAGAACCTGCCTTATTATCTCGCCGCCGCCCGCGGCCACGGCGCCGGTGCCGACGTGGTGATGCGCGGCGAGCTGCAGTTCAATCGGGGCGACTTCGAGGTCGCGGAGATCACGGCTCATCGCGCCGCCTATGCGGCGCGGGAAGCCCAGCAGCTCAACGTCGAACTGTGCGCGCATTTTTTGCTGGCGCAGATCGCCCTCGCCATAGGCGACGCCGCGGAGTACCGGTCCGCCGTCGGCGCGCTGCGCGAAAAAGCCCGCGCTTCGAAGTCCGCCGTTCATCTCAACATGCTCGGCCTCTGCGAGGGTTTCCTCGGCGCGGAATGCGGCGTCGGCAAGGTGCCCGGGTGGCTGGCGGAAGGCGACGTCGCGTCGCGCGTGCGCTTCATGACCCGCCCGTATGCCAACGTAGTTTACGCCAAGTCGCTCCTTGATGCGAAAAAATATGCCCGGCTGGCCGGCATCGGCGCGGAACTGGAAAAAGCGGCCGCGTTCTATCCCAACGCGATGGCGCGCATTTACACAGGCCTCCACGTGGCTGCCGCTCACGAAGCGCTGGGCGCGGCGGAAGAGGCGGAGCGCGCATTGCGCGGCGCGCTGGACATCGCGTTGCCCGACGGCGTGATCCTGCCGTTGGCGCAGAACTTCGGCGCCCTGTCGCCGATCCTAAAGCGCCTGCTCGCCCGGGAATTTCTGAACGCCGCGGCGCTGAAAAGAATTTCCGCGCTGGCGAAGGTCTGGTCGCAGAACCTTCAGTGTGCGCGCGCAGCGCTGCTGGGCGCGGCGGCGCTGCTTTCGGAGCGCGAGCGCGAAGTGGCCGGGCTGGTGGCCCGCGGGCTGACGAACGACGAGATCGCCCGGCAGATGCACGTCTCCGTGGCGACGGTCAAATCGTTTCTGACACGGGCGTTCCGCAAGACCGGCGTCGCTTCCCGCGCCGAGCTGGCCGCCTGGCTGCTGCGATGGGAAAACTGACGAGCGTCGGCCGAAAGACGCGAAGTCGGCGCTTGCGCAAATCGTCCGCGGGTGTTATACTCTCACAAGCGATAGAGAAGCAGAGGGATCCCTCTCGCCTTGGTGGCGCCCTTCGGCAGCTGCAAGGTCATGCGTAAGGTCACACTGTATGTGAATGTGCATGAGGAGAGGCGGGGCCTTTCCTCATTTTTTTATCGCGGCAAAATCTTGTGGAGGTGACTCACATAGCTAAAAAAATGTCCGACGAGCCGAGAGTGAACGAAGAGATCAGCGCCGAGCAGGTCCTTGTGATCGACAACGAGGGCAGGAAACTGGGCGTCATGACTCCGGCTGAAGGAATCGCCGCAGCGGAAGAGTGCGAGCTGGATCTCGTGGAGGTCGCGCCGGACGGAAATCTGCCCGTGTGCCGCATCCTTGATTTTGGCAAGTACCGCTACCAGCAGCAGAAGCGCGACAAGTACGCCCGCAAGAAACAGAAAGTGCAGGCGCTCAAGGAGATCAAGATGCGTCCCAAGATCGACGAGCACGATTACGATTTCAAGACGAAAGCCGTGATCAAGTTCCTCGAAAGCGGGCACCGCGTGAAAGTGTCCATATTCTTCCGCGGCAGAGAAATGGCGTTTTTGGACAAGGGCCGTGAGGTCATCAACCGCGTTGCGGCTGACTGCGCCGCCGTCGGCAAGATGGACGAAGAGCCGCGCATGGAAGGCCGCTACATGAGAGCGTTGTTTGTGCCGCTTCCTGGTTCCGCCAGAGGCGACGGTAAAGAATAGAAAGCGAATTTTACGGAGGTTGTCAGTATGGTCTGGAAAGCAAAGACTCATTCCGGCGCGAAAAAGCGCTTTTCGTACACGGGCAACGGCAAGATCAAGTATCAGAAGAACGGACGTCGTCACCTTCTGAGCACCAAGAACGCCAAGAGACATCGCCGGCTGCGCCAGGCGGGGCTTCTTGCCAACGGGCAGGAAGAGATGCTGCGTCTGATGATGCCCGGCAAATAAGTTCAAAATTTCAGAGGTGAAGATCGATGCGCGTTAAAGCAGCCAGTTCCAGCGATAGAAAGTACAAGAAGCTTTTTTCCATCACCAAGGGATTCTTCGGCCATAAGAAGAACAATTACCGCCGCGCCCGCGAAGCCTATCTGCACGCCCTGAGCAGCATGTTCAAGGACCGCCGCCGCAAGAAGAGGGATTTCCGCCGCCTGTGGATCTCCCGCATCAACGCGGCCGCGCGCATGGAGGGCATGTCGTACAGTTTCTTCATGAACGGCCTGAAGAAGGCCGGCATCGAAGTGAACCGCAAGATGCTTGCCGATCTTGCCGTCAACGACATGGCAGCCTTCCGCGGCATCGCCGAGCAGGCTCGTCAGGCGTTGGCCAAGTAAGGTTGGACGAAGAGCTCTTCAACCTGTTCAATGAAGAGAGCGAAGGGCTCCTGTCACAGAATGACAGGAGCCCTTCTGTTTTATGAGGCCTGTCTGAGAACGGGAAGTTCTCGACGGGAACGGACAAGGAGGAAACATCATGAGCAGTGAAATCGCTCTTGAAATAGAGAAAATCCGCGCGGTCGTCGAGTCGGTTCTGAAAGACGGCGCTACGCTCGAATCGCTGAACGACTGCCGGATCGCGGTCTTCGGCAAGAAGGGCGCGATGACGGGCCTGCAGAAAATGCTGGGCAAGCTGTCGCCGCAGGAGCGCCCCGAAATGGGCAAGATCATCAACGGCGCCAAAGTCGAGTTTCAGAGCCAGCTCGACGAGGCGATCGAAACGCTCGAACGCCGTCGCTTGACCGAGATGGAACTGCGCGACCGCGTCGACGTTACGCAGCCCTTCCGCGGCCGGGCCTACGGCGGCGCGCATCCCGTCGTGCAGGTGACGATGGACGTGCTGGAAGTCCTGGAAGGGCTGGGATTCGTGACCGTGACCGGGCCGGAGATCGAGACGGATTTCTTCAACTTCGAAGCGCTGAACATCCCGCCGCACCATCCGGCCCGCGACATGCAGGACACGTTTTACTTCGGCGACGGCCGATTGCTGCGCACGCATACTTCCGGCATGGAGATCCACGCCATGCTCGACATGGGCGCGCCGCTGCGCGTGGCCTGCCCGGGGCGCGTCTATCGCCGCGACAACGACCCTACGCACTCGCCGATGTTCCATCAGGTCGAAGGCCTGGTTGTCGACAGGTCCATTTCCGTCGGCGACCTTAAGGGCTGCCTGGAAGCGATGATCCACGGCGTTTTCGGCAGGAAGCTGAAAGCCCGCTACCGCGCCAGCTACTTTCCGTTCACCGAGCCGTCGATGGAAGTCGACATCGAGTGCTTCAAGTGCGGCGGTTCCGACGCTCGCTGCCAGATCTGCAAGGGTACCGGCTGGCTCGAGATCGGCGGCATGGGCATGTGCCATCCCAACGTGCTGCGCTACGGCGGCATCGATCCCGACAAATACAACGGCTTCGCCTGGGGCATGGGGCTCGACCGCATCGCCATGCTCAAATACGGACTGACGGATCTCCGCGCGCTGTTCGACGGCGACGTTTCCTATCTTCTTTCCGGGAGGCATGAATAATGCTGCTCTCCATCAACTGGCTGAAAGATTTCATCACGCTCGGCGCGCCTCTTGAAGAGATCGCCGAGAAGCTGACGGTGACGGGGACCGAGATCGAGTCGGTCGCCCGTCCCTGCGCGGCCGTCAAGGGCGTGCGCATCGCCAAGATCGTCGAGTGCTCGCAGCATCCGACCAAATCCGGTCTGAAAGTGACCCGCCTGGACGTGGGGGAGAAGGAGTATCCGCTCTGCGTCACCGCGGCGCCGAACGTGAAGGTGGGCGACGTGATCCCCTGGTTCGCGCCCGGCTCGTCGACGGCCGGCGGCATGGAGCTGGAGTATCGCGATTTCGACGGTTTCAACAGCGCCGGCATGATGGCGTCGGCCAAGGAACTGGGCGTGCCCGATCTGACCGACGTGTACGGCATCCTCATCCTGCCGCAGGACGCGCCGCTCGGCGCCGATGCCGGCGCGTGGCTGGGGCTGGACGACACGGTCTTCGACATGTCGGTGACGCCGAACCGCGGCGATCTGCTCAGCGTTCTCGGCGCGGCGCTGGAGATCCACGCGCTGTTCCCGCAGTGCGATCTGCACGTGCCCGCCGTTCCCAAGCCGGGCTACGACGGCGAGTGGACGCTGCCGTTCGAAGGGATCACGCTCGAAAGCGAAGGCTGCCGCGCCTACCGCCTCGGCATGGCCGATTCGGTCCGGATCGCGCCGGCGCCGTTGCAGGCCGGCGTGAGACTGTGCATGTCGGGCATGCGCCCCATCAACAACATCGTCGACGCCACCAACTACGCGATGCTCGCCCTCGGCCAGCCGCTGCACGCTTTCGACGCGGCCAGCCTGCCCGGGCGCAACATCGGCGTGCGCGCCGCCCGAGACGGCGAGGAACTCGTCACGCTCGACGGCAAAACCCACAAGTTGCTGCCCTCCGACCTTGTCATCTCCAGCAGCGGCATCGGCGTGGCACTGGCCGGCGTCATGGGCGGGCTCAACTCGGAAATCACCGACAAGACGGAACACGTTCTGCTGGAGAGCGCCAACTTCGCGGCTCCCTTCGTCAGCAAGACGTCGCGCCGCCTCGGCATCCCCAGCGAAGCTTCGTTCCGCTATTCCCGCGGCGTCGATCCGCTGCTGACGGAGACCGCCATGAACTACGCGCTGCATCTGATGGAGCGGTGGGGCGGCGTGCGCGCCTTCTCGCGCAGCCTTTACGCCCAGAACGGCGAGATCCGGCCGGCCCGCGTGCCTCTGACGGCGGGAAAGATGAAGAAGATCCTCGTCTGGGACGACATGAACGGGGCCGAGGCGATCCTGAAGCGCCTCGGCATCGAAAGAGCGGCCGGCGGTCGGGACAACGCCGAATACGAAGTGCCGACGCGCCGCTGCGATATCGCCATCGAAGAGGACCTGATCGAGGAAGTCGGACGCATCCGCGGTTACGACGCGATCGAGCCGACGATCCCCGTTCTGCACCGCGCCGGAGCGCTCAGTCCGGCCATGCGGCTGCAGCGCCTGCTCCGTTCCGTGGCGATCGGCCGCGGCTATACCGAAGCGGTGACGCTGAGCTTTATCAGCCCCGAGAGCCTGACGCTGCTTCGTTATCCCGAGGCCGGCCAATGCAAGGTCGTGGCCAACCCGATCAGCGCCGACATGTCGGTGATGCGCCCTTCGCTGCTTCCCGGGCTGCTGGACGGCGTCGGCAAAGCGGTGCGCGGCGGCTGGCGCGATCCTGTCCGCGTCTTCGAGTTCGGCCGCGTCTTCGTGCCGGGAAACGGCGCTGTCAAAGAGGTGGAGCGCATCGGCGGCGTCGCCTTCAGCGGCAAGGAAAAACGCGCACTCTACGCCTCCTCGAAAGAGGATTTCATGCTGGTCAAGGGCGACGTGGAAGCGCTGGCCCAAAGCTGCAACGCCGCGCTGACGTTCCGCCGGGCGCAGCGCGCCGACGGGCACGCCGGCCAGACGGCCGAGATCCTGTTCGACGGCAAGACCGTCGGCTATCTGATGTGCCTGAAGCCCGACATCGCCGCTCAGCTCGATCTTGACACGCCGCTGTACGCTTTTGAACTGGACGTGGAGCCTTTCATGGACGCGCCGCTGCCGCGTTACGCCAAGAACAACGCCTATCCGCCGGTCTACCGCGACATTTCCATGCTCGTTGCCAAGGATGTGCCCGCCGACAAGGTGATCGCCGACATCCGCGAAGCGGCCGGCTCGCTGCTGAGCACCGTGCGCCTTTTCGACGTCTACGAAGGCCAGGGCGTGCCGGAAGGATTCCGCAGCATGGCTTTCTCGATGGCGTACCGTCTGGGCGAGCGCACGCTGAAAGACGCCGAAGTGGAAGAGGAACACAACGGCGTTCGTTCGGGGCTTGAACAAAAGGGCTATAAGCTGAGATAATAAGAAACAGGTCCTTGCGGAAATACAGAAAACTAAGGAGGAAGAAACGATGACCAATTTATCCGAACTCGATCAGCTTCTGGAGCGCGTTTCCGGCCGTATCGGCGAGTTCGCCGCGTCCAACGCTTCTTTGCAGGACGAGCTGGCGAAGGTGAAGAAGCAGCTGGATGAAAAGGAGCTCGACAAGATCCGCGCGCTCAAGGAGAAGGACCGCGCCATCGAGGAGCTCGAACGGGAGAAGATGAACCTTCAGAAGGAGAAGGAAGCTCTCGAGAGCAAGCTTGACGATATCGCCAAGAGCTTGAAAAACATCCTGCCCGACGCCGGCTTCGAAAGGCGGTAAGAACATGGAGGATAACACCCGGGAGGCAAGAGTCACTCTCGGCACCAAGACCTACCTCCTTCGTACGGCTCTTAAGCCCGAGCAGTTTGACGAAATCGTCGAATTCAGCCGGAAACTGTTTGCGTCCCTCGACCCCAAAGTCGATCAGGAACGGCGGCTGGTTCTCGGCTGGATGTACATGGCGTACAAACTGAAGCAGATCGAGGGGAAACTCGATCTGCTCCTGAGCAAATATTATTCTGTCGGCGACAACGCGCCGGAGAAGAGCGAGCGGAAAGAAGGCGCGGAATGACCCTTGTGGACGGATTCGACCTTTGCATGCTGCTGATCGTGGTCTTTTTCGCCGTCAAGGGGATTTTCCGCGGTTTTTCCGGCGAGATCTTTTCCCTGGCCGGCATCATCGGCGGCGTTTATTTCGGCTTCAAATACGCCGATCCGGTGGACGCCGCGCTCAGGAATTTTTTCGGCTCGCTCAACGCTTCGGTGAGCCGGATGATCGCGATCGCGCTTGTTTTCTTTGCCGTTTGCATCGTCTGCGCGCTGGTCGGCAAGCTCTTCCGTGCGCTGCTGTCGATGGCGTCGCTGTCGGCGCTGGATCGTCTGTGCGGTTTTCTGGTCGGCGGCGTCAAGGGCGCGGCGATCGTGATCCTCGTCGTCGTGACGCTGCAGCATGCCGAGCGCTTTCTGCCCGGCGTGGAACTGCGAAACAGCCGCACGGTGCTGCTCGTCAACGCGGTCCTTCCCGACATCAAAAACTCTCTCGACGCTTTTTTCCCGAAACAGATCGTATAGTTGGTGATCCGAGGTGAAAATCAACGAAGAGGCGCGGCAGTCGCTCGAGATCGACGACGTCCTCGAGCTCCTTGCCGCGGGCGCGAGGAGCGAACTGGGACGCGCGGCTCTCGTCCGGATAGAGCCTGCCGCTGACATGAAAAGTCTGATAAGCCGCCAGAATCTGCTGGCGGCTTATTTGAGCTTTACGGAAAGCGGCGGGAACTTCCCGTGGAACGAGGCGGTGCAGGTCGTCTCCGCAGCGCTGGACGAGGCGCGCCATACGGGGCTGCTGCTGGGGGAGGAACTGCTAAAGGTCCGCGTTCTGCTGACGCTGGCCATGGCCGTCAAGGAATGCGCGCAGGCGGCGAAAGAGAAGTTCCCGGCGCTGGTCTGGTTTTGTGACCGCATCCGCGAATTTTCGGACGAGCTCGAACGGCTTTCGGTCTTGAACAGCGACGGCTCGCTGGCCGACGGCGCCTCGCCCAAACTGCGCGAGATCCGCGCCGAACTGGACCAGAAACGGCGCGAAGCGCGCGCCGTGGGCAACGGCTTTCTGAACGGTCCTTCCAGCGGCATGCTCCAGGAGCGCGTGCTTTCGATGCGCAGCGGCCGCTTCGCCGTGTTGGTGAAGCAGGCTTTCATCAACCGCTTCCCCGGCATCGTCACCGACAAGTCGGCGTCGGGCAATTCGGTCTACATGGAACCGCACGCTCTGGTCGTCTCCAACAACCGCATCGCGGCGCTGCTGGAGCAGCAGCGCCAGGAAGAGCGCCGCATCTTCGGCGAGCTGACGAAGATGCTCCTCGACCGCCGGAACGCCGTGAACGAAGCGGAAACGGCGCTGGCGCAGCTCGACCTGTTCTATTACATGGACGACCTGATCCATTTCAAACGCTGGCGCATGCCCGAGCTGGTCAAACGTTCCGAGTTCTGCTTTTACGACGTGCGCCACCCGCTGCTGGGCGAGCGCGCCGTCCCCATCGACGTCTCCTGCGGCCGGGATTTCCGGGCGCTCGTTGTCACCGGCCCCAACACCGGCGGCAAGACTGTAGCGCTGAAAACGTGCGCTCTGGCCGTGTATCTGGCCTGGTGCGGCCTGCCCGTGCCGGCCGGCGACGGTTCCAGCGTCGGCAGCATCTCCGCGATTTACGCCGATATCGGCGACGAGCAGAGCATCGAACAGAGCCTTTCGACCTTCAGTTCCCATCTGAAACGCATCGTTTCGATGCTCGAAAACGCCGACGCCGATTCGCTGGCGCTGCTCGACGAACTGGGAGCCGGCACCGATCCGCAGGAAGGCGCGGCCTTGGGCATCGCCGTGCTGGAGGAGTTCTTGCGCCGCAGGACCCTCGTGCTGGCGACGACGCACCACAATCCGATCAAACGCTTCGCGACCACCACCCCCGGCGTGGAAGCGGCCTGCGTCGATTTCGACATGAAGACCCTCAGCCCCACGTATCATCTGCTCGTCGGCATCCCCGGCCAGAGCAACGCCCTGGCGATCGCCCAACGCTACGGCATGCCGCCCGGCATCGTCAAGCGGGCCGAAGAGTGTCTGAATTCCGACGAGCTGAACGTCGAGCGCCTGATCGGCCAGCTGCAGGAAAAACGCCTGGCCGTCGAGAAGCTCTCGCGCGAACTGGCGCAGGAAAAACAGCGGCTCGACGCCGAAAGGAAAAAACTTCAGCAGAGCCGTTCCGAGACCGAACGGAAACGGGACGAAATGATCCTGAAGGCGGAGCGCGAATCGCAGAAAGTCCTCGACGACGCCGAGGCGAAAGCCCGTTCGCTGCTCAAATCGCTGCAGGGCGCGGCGCGCTCGGCCGGACACCGCGAGATGGTCCGGCAGAAGTCGCAGATCGACAAGACCCGCGATACCTCGGCCGTGCGCCAGAATGCCATCGAAGAGCGGCGCACGCCCCCTGCGCCCCGGCTGGCGGTCGGCTCGCCCGTGAAGCTGAACGACAGCAGCGTCAAGGGCGAGATCGTGGCCATCGACGGCAAGAACGCCGAAGTGCAGGCCGGCGCCATGCGCATCACTGTGCCGCTGGCGAAGTTGACGCCGACATCCGCGCCCCCAGCGCGGCAGAGCGCGGACGAGATCGCCATCGTGCGCCGTCCCGAAGGCGTGCCCAGTTCCATCATGGTGCGCGGCATGCTGGCCGACGAAGCGATCCCGATGGTGGAGCGCTATCTCGATCAGGCCATGCGTGCCGGGTACGGCGAAGTCGCCGTCATCCACGGCCGCGGCGAAGGCATCCTGCGCAAGCTCGTGCATCAGCTCTGCGCCCGTTTGCCCTACGTCTCCGAGTACCGCCTCGGCGACCACTCCGAAGGCGGCTGGGGCGTGACCATCGTGAAGTTCCGCTGAACCTTCTTCGCCGCCGGCGTTCTTTCCCTCGATCCGCCGCGCGGACGACAAACAAAAAACGAGAGCCCTGTCCTGCAAAGAAGACTGGGCTCTCGTTTTTGTCGAAAAGACAAGACGGACGCCGTCCACGCTTTGGCGGAATCCGTCATACGGTCGGTATTGTTGGCTACCCCGCCTGGATTCGAACCAGGATCAAGGGAACCAAAATCCCTTGTGCTGCCGTTGCACCACGGGGTAATTTCTTCGAAAAAAATGGCGCGCTCGGCGGGACTTGAACCCACAACCTTTGCCTCCGGAGGGCAACACTCTATCCGATTGAGCTACGAGCGCGCGTCGTAGGTAGAATACACCGATTTGCATTATCCGTCAAGGAGCGGCGGCGCGGGTGTCGTTGTTCAGTGATAAAGTCCCCCATAACTGTTCCAAGAAAATGTCACTCTGAGATAATACCGTTCATGAAACAGGAGCGAATGACATTGTCACAAAAGGAACTGGATCGTATCAGGATTATCGGAGCGCTTGTCGAGGGACGCATGACGAACAGGGAGGCGGCGGAGAAGCTGGGGCTCTGTCAACGGCAAATCATCAGGATCAAGAAGAGGTTCGTCGCTCAAGGGGCGGCGGGGCTTGTTCACGGCAACCGCGGCAGAACGTCTCGGCGCAGGATCGGAGATGAGGTTAGGGAGTCGGTGCTGAAGGCGTATGAGGAGGTCTATTACGATTTCAACTTCTCTCACTTTGCGGAATGCCTGAACGAACGGGAGGGGATCGGGATCAGCCGTTCGAGTGTCGTCCGCATTCTGAAGGACGAGGGGATCAGGAGCAAGAAGAGTGTGCGGCGGCGGCCGAAGCTTCACCGTTCCCGACCGCGGAAGGTGGCCGCGGGGATGTTGTGGCAGACTGACGCCACGTCGTTTGAATGGTTTGGCAGGGGGAACGGGCGCGCGACGCTGCACGCTTATATTGACGATGCGACGGGGATCGTGACTGGCGCCTGTTTCACTGAGAACGAATGTATGGCGGGCTATGTCGCCGCGCTGGGGATGGGGATCGAGGGGTATGGGCTGCCGATGGCGATTTACAGCGACCGGCATACGATTTTCCGCTCTCCAAAGGCACGGGCGCAGGATGATGAGGATCGGATCGAAGGGAATGAAAGAAATGAAGGGAATGAAAGGAATAAAGGAAATGAAGGGAATGAGGCGGGGAAGGGGGAGCCGTTAAGTTGTTTCGGACGGGGGCTGAAGGATCTTGGGATCGGGCAGATC
>NZ_MUHX01000036.1 GCF_002007215.1 Pyramidobacter sp. C12-8
GTGTTAAGCACGCCGCCAGCGTTCGTCCTGAGCCAGGATCAAACTCTCCGTTGAATCCTTTATCCTTACCTGTTCCATCTTCTCGGATCGTTCCCGCTTGGCTTCTCTTCCTCGTCCTCTTCGGTTGTCAAGGGGCTGCACTGACGTTTGGCGATCCAATGTGAACCGCGTTTCGTTCAGTGCAAGGGAAATGATACACCCTGGAGCATTTTTTGTCTATATCTTCTTTTAGTTATGTTATTGGCTTATTTGTAATCTACAAAGCTTCATATCGCAAACGGCCCCGAACGATCAAATTCCACAGATCGCTGAAACGGCGCTCAATGCCTGCCGGCAACAGAAAAATCCCGAAAACGCCGGTTTTCGGGATTTTTCTGTTGCGCATTTTTTTCGGCTCAGTTTTTGCCGGTGAGTTCGTCCAATTCACCTGAGCGAATCGCCACGCGTTCGATGCCGCAGGCTCTGCCGTCCTCGTCGTCGATCTCAACGATCACGCCGTTCAGTCGCACGTCCTCCTGGGCAACTTCGAACTTAGCCGGCAAAGAGGTGAGAAACCGGGGCAAAACGCTTTCGTAGGTCATGCCGATGGAGCTGCGGAACGCGCCGGTCATGCCGACGTCGCTGATGTAGGCGGTGCCGCCGGGCAGGATTTCTTCGTCGGCCGTCTGGACGTGGGTATGGGTCCCGACCATGGCGGAAACCCTTCCGTCAAGGTACAGTCCCATGACGCGTTTTTCCGAGGTGGCTTCGGCGTGGAAATCGACGAAGACGGGAATGTCGTCGCCGAGTTTCGGCAGTACCTCGTCCATGGCGCGGAAGGGGCAGTCGGTGAGGGGCATGAAAACGCGTCCCTGGATGTTGACGACGCCCAGTCTTTTGCCGTTCCTGCCGGCAAGGATCGTCCAGCCGCGGCCGGGCACGCCCTGCGGGTAATTGAGGGGACGGAGGACGCGGCTCTCTTCATCCAGAAGAGGAAGAAACTCTTTTTTGTCCCAGATGTGGTTGCCCGAGGTGATGCCGTCTACGCCGGCGGCGAAAAATTCGTTCATGATCTTTTCGGTGAGGCCGCGGCCGGCGGCGCTGTTTTCGCCGTTGACGAGGACGAAATCGAAGGGGCCTTTCAGGCGGCGCAGCTTGGGCAGCATGGCGAAAAAGGCGTTTCGCCCGGGGCTGCCGACGACGTCGCCGACGAAGAGTATTCTCATGGGCGAAGCCTACTTGGCAAGGTCGGAGGCGCGGATCTCCTTGATGGCGGTGACCTTGATCTGGCCGGGATACTTCAGTTCTTCCTCGATCTTGCGGGCGATGTCGTAAGCCAGTTTGGCCACGGACGCCTCGTCGGGGACGCTGGGCGCGACCAGCACGCGGACTTCGCGTCCGGCCTGGATGGCGAAGGCCTTGCTGACGCCCTTGAAGCCGTTGGCCACGGTCTCGAGTTTTTCCAGACGTTTGACGTAGGCGTCGATGCTCTCGCGACGGGCGCCGGGGCGCGCTGCGCTGATGGCGTCGGCGGTGGCGACGATGACGTCGTAAATGCTCTTGACTTCCATGTCTTCGTGGTGCGAGCCGATGGCGTTGATGACTTCGGGCGGCTCGCCGTAACGTTTGGCGAGGTCGGCGCCGATCAGGGCGTGCGGGCCCTCGATCTTGAAATCGACGGCCTTGCCGATGTCGTGAAGCAGGCCGGCGCGACGGGCCAGTTCTTCGTTGACGCCCAGCTCGGAGGCGATCATGCCGGAGATGTACGCCACTTCCATGCTGTGCTGCAGGGCGTTCTGGCCGTAGCTGTAGCGGTAGCGCAGCTGGCCGATGGTGCGGACCAGCTCGGAATTCATCTGCTTGATGCCGAGTTCCATCAGCGCCTGATCGCCGGCGTCGGCGATGGACTCCTCCACTTCGGCGGTCGCTTTGGCGACCAGCTCCTCGATGCGGGCAGGATGGATGCGGCCGTCCACAACCAGCTTTTCGAGCGACAGACGGGCGATCTCGCGGCGCACGGGGTCGAAACAGCTCAGCGTCACCGCTTCCGGCGTGTCGTCGACGATCAGGTCGACGCCGGTGGCCGTCTCGAAGGCGCGGATGTTGCGGCCTTCGCGGCCGATAATGCGGCCCTTCATCTCGTCGTTCGGCAGCGACACGGTGCTGACGGCGACGTCCGAGGATTTCTCCACGGCGCAGCGCTGCACGGCGGTGACGATGATCTCGCGGGCTTTCTTGTTCGCGTCGCGCTGGGCCTGGGCTTCCATCTCCGCCAGCCGCAGGCCGATCGCGTGCTGAGCGCTGTCTTCGACCTCATGAAGCAGCTGGGCGCGGGCCTGGTCGCTGGTCATCTGAGCGATCTGTTCGAGGTCGGTGACGCGCCTCTTGCAGAGCTCGTCGGCTTCCTGGATCTTCTTTTCCAGATCGTCCTGACGGGTCTTCATCTCGTCCTCGCGGTGCTGGAGCTTTTCCAGCTTGCGGTCGAGTTTCTCTTCTTTCTGCTCCAGAAGGCGTTCGGTGCGCTGCAGCTCCACGCGCCGCTCCTTGGCGTCCCGCTCGGCTTCGAGGCGGACTTTGGAAGCTTCGTCACGCGCCTCCGACACCAGCAGCTTGCTGTCGCGCTCGGCGCTGGACCGCGCTTCCTTGACGATGTTCTCCGCCTGAGAGCGCGCTTCCGCCACCTTGCGCGCGGCCACGCCCTTGGCGATGAACATCCCCGCCCCCGTGCCCCCGATGATGCCGAGGAGCACTCCAAGTACCAGATAAATACTCAAAAGTTCTCACTCCTTATGAATTTGTCAATATAAAATCGCCCCGCCCATTTTCAGGCGGCAGCGGAAGCCGGCATCCCTTCGAAAAATAAATGAAAACATATGTTGAGGGGAACGCGGGCTTGACAAAAATCTGCCTGTAACGTTTTTTATTTTACAGTTATCTGCGAAACTTCACAAGGGGAAAACGTAAAAATTTCCCCATAAAAAGGCCGGAAAAATCTTCGTGCGTTTTCGGACATCCATCGTTTACAACAGCGGAAGCCCATGAGAAAAAGAGTTCCTCATGAGCTTCCGCGTATCGCTCTGTACCGTTATTCTTCATCGCCGCCAGTCCCTTCGCCGAGACTGCGGAAATTTTCAAGTTCTTCATGCAACTGCGAAAACGCCTTGCGGACCGCGGACGACGAAAAGCCGCGGCGGCGCAGACGAGCGTCGAGTTTTTGCGGCGTCATGCCGCGCTGATTTCCCCACTGGCGCGCCAGGCGCAGCGCCCGTTCGGCCTCGTCGATTCCGCTCTCCGCAAGGGCGTCGTCGATATCGGCATGGCTGACGCCGCGCGCTCTCAGTTCGTCGCGCAGGCGGCGCAGGCCGAAATCGCGCTTGGAATCGACGTAGAGCAGCGCGTAGGCGCGGTCGTCGATCATGCCGATCTCTTCGAAACGGTCCAGCAGCTCCGCCGCTTTCTCCTCGGGGCAGCGGCGCTCGCGCAGTTTCCGCGCCAGCTCTTTGCGCGTGCGCGGGGTCGAAACGAGGCGGATCAGCACGGACTCCCACTTCATGTCTTCGTCGGGCAGGGCGGAAAAAGGCAGGGAGCGCTCTTCTTTCATCAGGCGGTCCTCGCGATGTCGAGCATGCGCCCGTAGCGGCTCAGCACGGCCTGCATGAGCAGTGGGAAGCTCTCGTAGGGATCGCCCTGCGCGATCAGAGCGAAGGCTTCCTGGCGCGCGACTTCCATGACGGCGCCGTCGCGGATCAGATCGGCGACGCGGAAATCCGTCAGGCCGTGCTGGCGCACGCCGCAGAACTCGCCCGGACCGCGCATCTGCATGTCCGCCTCGGCGATCGCGAAGCCGTCGCTGAGGGAGCAGAATTGATCGAGGCGGTGTTCCGCCTCGGGATTTTTCGGATCGGCGTAGAGGATGCACCAGGACTTGGCGGGGCCGCGGCCGACGCGGCCCCGCAGCTGATGGAGCTGCGAGAGGCCGAAGCGTTCGGCGTTTTCCACGACCATCACCGTCGCGTTGGGCACGTCGACGCCGACTTCGATGACGGTCGTGGAGGCGAGCAGGTCGATGCGTCCCGCCGAGAATTCGGTCATGACGGCGTTTTTTTCCTTTTCGCTCATGCGCCCGTGGAGCATGGCCAAACGCCGCTTCGGAAATTCGCGCCGGAGCCGTTCGAAGCGCGACTCCAGCGGCGCGGCGTCGAAGTTCTCGCTTTCCTCGATGAGCGGGCAGACCCAATAGATCTGACGGCCGGCGGCCATTTCGCTTTCGAGGAAACGCAGCATTCTCGGCAGGCGGTTGTCGCCGATCCACACGGATTTGACGGGCTGGCGGCCGTCCGGCAGCTGACGGATCGTGGACACGGCCAGGTCGCCGTAGACCGAAAGGGCCAGCGTGCGCGGGATCGGCGTGGCCGTCATCACCAGCGTATGCGGCGCTTCGGCGCCGGCTTTGCTGTTCAGGGCCTTGCGCTGGAGCACGCCGAAGCGGTGCTGCTCGTCGATGACGATCAGGCCGAGCCGCTTGAAGCTGACGGCTTCCTGAATCAGCGCATGGGTGCCGACGACGACGCGCAGCGTGTCGTCGGACAAACGCTCGTGGATTTTTTTCTTTTCGGCGGGCGCGACGCCGCCGGTCAGCAGGCCGACTTCGACGCCCAGAGGTTCGAGCCACCGGCTCAGCGTCAGCGCGTGCTGCTGGGCGAGCACGGCCGTCGGCGCCATCATGGCGGCCTGCACGCCCGAGTCGAGCGCCTGCAGGATCGCCAGCACGGCGACGACGGTCTTTCCCGAACCGACGTCGCCCTGCAGCAGCCTGTTCATGGGCACGGAACGGCGCATGTCGTCGGCGATTTCCTGCGCGACGCGGCGCTGATCGTCGGTGAGTTCGAAAGGGAGCCCGGCGAGGAACTTCCGCGTCAGGTCCGCCTGCCCGGTCAGCGCGGGGGCTTTCCTTTCGAGGCAGCCGCGACGGTGGCGCAGCGCCAGACCGACCTGGAGCAGAAAGAACTCCTCGAAGACGAGGCGCTGCCGCGCGGCGCGGAAAAGCGCCTCGTCAGTGGGCTGATGCATCTGGCGCACGGCGGAGGCGGCGTCGATAAAATGGAACTTCTCGACGATCGGCGGCGGCAGGATATCGGGGATCGTCGGGGCCAGGGTTTCGAGCACCGTGTCGATGACGCGGCGCAGCCATTTTTCGTTCAGCCCGGCCGTCGCGGAATAAACGGGCACGATGCGCCCCACGCTGCGCGGATCGCTGCCGTCGAGGATCTCGAACTCGGGATTGAGCAGCTCCGGCACGGGACGGCGCGGCTCCAGCGAGCCGTAAAGCGCCAGTTCCATACCCTCCCGCAAGATTTTGCTCAGGTTCCAGCGGTTGAACCACAGGGCCCAGGCCACGTTTTTGCCGTCGCTGAGGCAGACGCGCGTGATCTGCATGCGGCGGTTGCTTCGCGCCACGCGCTGTTCGATGGAAACAACTCGAGCCCGGAAGGCCTGAGGCGGCCCGCCGGGCGCAAGATCCTGGATCGTCACGATCTGCCGCCGGTCTTCGTAGCGGCGAGGGAAAAAATACACGAGATCTTCCGCCGTCGCGATGCCGAGACGCTGAAGCAGCAGCGCCTTTGCCTCGCCGATGCCGCGGATGGCCGTCACCGGGTCGTCCAGGCGGAGGAAGCCCCGGTTCATTGACCTTGCTTCTCCTGCAGGCCGTCGAGCAGCATGTTGTACCGCAGCACCGCGGCCTTGGCGTCGGCGACGAAATGCTCTTTCGAGCGGCGCAGTTCCTCGATTTCGCCGAGAAGCTGCGTTTTCTGCGCGACGGCGTCGGCCAGGATGCCTTCGGCTCTCGCTTTCGCCTGCGCGAGCACGGCTTCGCTTTCCTTCTGGGACGAGGCGAGAAAGTCCTCGGAAGTTTTTTTCGCCATGGTCAGCGCGTTCTGCAGCGACACCTTGAGCTCGTCGTTCTCTCTGATGGTCGTCTCCAGCTCGCGGATGCGCATCTGGTCGGTGGCGTGGAGTTCGGAATATCTTTGCAGCGTGTCGGCGACGCGGTCGAGAAACTCGTCGACTTCGTCGGCCGCATAGCCGCGCAGGCCCCGCGAGAAAACGACGCCCTCCACGTCCACGACCTTGAGCAAGTCCAGGTCGTTTGCCATCCCCTACTGCTCCCGGCCGTTTTCTTCAGGCAGCCATTCGATCACGGCGTTTTTGTTCAGCGAAAGCAACAGGCTCGTGCTCGTCACCGTGTAGAAGGCGCCGTCGTGCATGCGCACGAAATCCGCCATGCGGCGGGCCACGTCGGCGGCCGTTTTGCGGTCTTCCTTTTCGAAATCGAGCATCACCGTCTGTCCCTCTACGAGCGCGTCTTCGATGTCGTCGAGCATTCCGGCGACGCCTTTTTTGACCAGCACCAGCGGCTGCGCCGCCTCATCCTGACGGCGCAGCGACTCGCCGAAGCGGCGCAGACGGCTGGAAAAAGAGCCGGAAGAGCCGGCCGCATGACGTCCGCCGTCGCTCTCGAGCTCCGCAGCTTCCTCAGGTCCGCCGTTTTCTTCGACGGCGTTCGCGGCGGCAAAAGCCCGTTCGTCTTCCACTACAGCGGGAGCCGCTTCGTTTTCCGCCGCAGGGACTTCCGTTTCTTCCTCATCGTCGGGGACGACAAGGCGCTGGATCTTCTTCATATAGTCGGTACGACGCTTCTTGTTCCGGTGAGATTCCACCACGACGTCGCCGCTGTCGGCGAGACCGAGAAATGACAAAAGCTTGTTGGCCATGGGGATTTCCTCCTAACGATGTCCAAAGATTGCGGTGCCCACGCGAACTTCGGTGCTGCCCTGTTCGATCGCCCACTCGAAATCGCCGCTCATGCCCATGGAAAGACGCGGCAGATCGCCCGCCGAAATGCGCAGGCGGTCGCGCAGTTCGCGCGTGGCGTCGAAAGCGCCGCGGACCGCTTTTTCGTCGCCGCCCAACGGGCCGATGGTCATCAGCCCCTGAAGCGCCAGATGCGGGCATTGTCCTCTGACAAAATCCGCCAGCGCGGGAACTTCCGCCATCGGCGTTCCCGTTTTCGACGCTTCGCCGGAACTGTTGACCTCGATCAACACGTCCAGGCGCCGGTCCTTTTCGGCGCAGACGCGCTCGACCGCCGCGGCGATCTCCTCGCCGTCGATGCTTTCGATCACGTCGAAGAGCTCCACCGCCTTGCGCGCTTTGTTGCGCTGCAGATGGCCGATCAGATGCCAGACGGCGCCGAGCTCCGCGGGAAAGTTTGGGATCTTGGCCTGTCCTTCCTGAACGCGATTTTCGCCAAAATGAGTCACCAGTCCGGTACGGGCCGCCGCGACCACGGTTTCCAGCGGCTTGGTCTTGCTCACCGCCAGCAGCGTCACATCCGACGCCCTGCGGCCGCTCCGCAGCGCCGCCAATTCCATGCGGTCCAGAATCGACCGGATCGACGCGAACATTTCCGACTCTACCATAACCGCACCCTCTTTTCTTCGGCATTTGCCGCTTCAAGTATAACAGGATTTCCGGCGGAAAGCCCCGAGGCGATGAAAAAACGGCCGTCCTCGATGGGCTTTCCGGTGACGCTGCGGAAGACGAGCCGGTCGCCGACCAGCTCGAAAACGCCGTAGGTGCCGTGGCGGATCGTCACCGCCGAGTCCGGCACCACCAGCCCCGCATCCTCGTCGGAACAGACGAGGAAGTCCACCTCGCGCGACAGCGCCATGTCCATGGGGAAATAGGGCATGTCGAGCGCCACTTTGGCGCGCTCGTCGCCGTACTTCACGTACACGCGCACGCGCGCCGTCCACTTCGGCCCCTTCGACTCGCGGCGGATGGAGATGGAACCGCGCTCCAGTCCGGCCCGCAGCCGGTCGGTCAGATCAAGGTAAAAGATCGCGCGCGGCTCCTGAGGCAGGTAGATCAGTTTGCCCACCGCGCGGACGGCCGTGTCGAGCGGCTTCAGATCCTCGACCCAGCGCAGCTCCGGCGCTTTGGGGAGCAAGCCGGAACCGAGCCACAGCGTCGGATAATCCCAGTGGTCTTCCGCGCCGTCGATGGCCGGCAAAAAGTACCCCCGCGCCGGCGTGCGGATCGCGATCGTGCGTCCGCGCGTCAATACGGTCGCCACCACTTCGTCGTCGGCCACGGCCGCTGCTTTGCCGCCGTAAGCCAGCTGCACCGTGCCGCCCGACGGAGCGGTGAGCACCTTCTCATGCCAGAGCAGCAGCGCGTGAACCGGCTGCTCTTCTTCGTAGAAATAGGGCTGAGGCGTGAACAGCGGCGGCATGGCCTCTTCCGCGCTCTGTCTGGCCCACAAAAAATAGAATCCGGCAGCCAGCGCGCAGATGCCGGTTGCCAGGACGACGCGCAGGAAACGCACGGGCCACGGCTCTTTCGCGTGGGGCTGATCCTCCGGCATTCGCCGCGAAGGAGGAACGTTCCCGGCTGCAGCGAGTTTCTCCTCCGCGCGTTTCGTCCCGAGAGGAGAGAGAGGCTGCGGGACCGTTTTCCCTGCATCCGCCCTCGCAGAACGGGGCGGTTCCTCCGCGCGCCGCCCGGCAGGCCATGAAACTCCGCCGCGCTCCGGCGCTTCCGTCTCCGCCGGACGGGAAGGGCGACGGCTGATCTGCCCGCTCGCCGCGCCGCTTTCATGCAGGTCCGGCAGCCTCACGGAACGCTGCGAACGCGGACGTATGGGCCATTTGAGCTTGCCGCGCCCGGACGGGGCCGAACCGTCAGAAACGTCCTGCGCCGGCGCCTCCGACGCCATGCTCTTTCCCGGCGCAGCGCCGCTCAGATCGGGCCTCCGCCGCGGACGCCGCGGCCATGTTACGGCGTCTCCCGTCGATGCGGGCGCGGCGATCCCTTTCCCTTCCGCCGGCACGCGTTCCGTTTTTTCGCGTGTCTGTTTCGTCGATTTTACGTCATGTCGTCCCATTGCCGCGCCTCCGCACTCAACTATCGCTCCGATCAGTTTTTTATTGTAGCGCAAAACGTCAAAAATTTGGAGATGGCAACGAGACGCCGCATCGTTTTGGCGGCGGAAAATTTCTTTTTTCGCGGACATCCCCGCTTCATGGCGGCCGTTCTTATGCTATAGTATGGAAAATTCTCGAGAAGAAAAGGGGACTTCGCCGTGGAACTGCACGATGCTTCGCCGCCGCACGCCGTGCCGGAGACCGCGCCCGACGCCGGGGATTCTTTCCGCAGCGCGCTGTTCTTCCTGCTTTTTACGGTCAGCCTGACGCTGCCGAACCTGGTGTATTCGGGCACTTCGTTCTTTCAGACGCTGCACCTGATGAAGTGGTGTTTCGCGCTGGTCCCCGTCGGTCTGCTGGCGCTCTGCGCGGGCGCCCCGGCGCTGCTCGACGGCAGGCGCGGGCCGCTGCGCCTCGACGTCATGGGGCTTTACTGGCTGCTCTTCATGGTTTTCGTGACGCTGCAGCCGCGCTGGGTACCGCTTCGCTCCGTGCCCGGCTGGCAGCGCGAGTGGTTCTTTTTCGCCGGCTGCGTCGTCTTCTATCTGGCGGCGTTCTCCTTTTTCAAGGAAGGCTGGCTGCGTCCGATCCTCTGGCTGGCGGCGCTGAACGCCACGATCAACGGGATTTTCGCCGAGCTGCAGGTACGCGGCCTCGTCGCGCCGCTCCGGGGCCTGAAGCTGGTCATGCAGACGCCGGGGCACTACATCGGCAACACGGGACAGCAGAACATGCTCGCGCTGTGGCTGGCGATGGCGCTGTTCTCGTCGTTGTTCCTCTTCGTCAGCTACGGCGGTCTTTTCGCCAAAAATCTCCGGAACAGGATCATGATCGCCGGCAATCTGCTCTTCTACGTGGTCATGTCGTGGTGCCTGATCCGTTCCACGAGCCGCTCGGGGATCCTCGCGTTCTGGGTGGGGGCGCTGGCGATGGCGCTGCTGATCTTCTTCACCTCGCGCGACCGCGGCCAGCTCAAACGCGCCGCCCTCGGCATCGCCCTGTTCTTCGCCGTGCTGGCCGTGTTCATCCTCGCCGATACGGGGCGGGGCTTCGACTTTTTGCTGAAGACGCGCGACATGATCAAAAATATCGCCGACGTCGCCGCCCGCCGGGAAATCTGGCAAACGTCGTGGCAGGTCGGCGCGTTTCGGCCGCTGACCGGCGTCGGCCTGGGGCAGTTCAAATGGTACTATCTTCAGGGGCAGCGCGCCGCCATGACGCTCGATCCCACCATGAAATGGCAGTTCACCTACTGGGCGCACAACGAAATCCTGCAGTGGTTCTGCGAGTTCGGCCTGTGGGGCGTTCTGTCGCTGCTGCTGGCCGCCCTGCTCTGGCTGGCGGCGTTGTGCCGCTGCGTGCGCCGCCGCCGCGGCCGCCGGCTGCCCATGGAGTTCCTCTGGGGAAGTTCGTTCCTGTTCCTGGTCTGGTTCGACGCGCTCTGGACGCGCCCGTTCCACCGCATCGAAAACTCGCTCTGGGTCGCTCTCGCTTTCGCGCTTTGCAGCCGCCACCTTTTCCGGGGCGAAGAGGGCGCGTTCGCGCCGAAGAAATTGCCTTCGCTGTTCTACCGCCTGACGGGCGCCTTCATGCTCGCCGCGGCCGTGGGCGGATTCTGGTTCGGCATCGACGGCATCCGCGCCGACTTGCTGCTGCGCCGCGCCGAGAGCTTCACCGACGACGTGGAGGAAAAAGTCCGGCTCATGAACATCGCCCGTCACAGTCCGATGGTGCGCGACCTGGCGGAGCACGAGCTGGCTATGTTGCGCCTCCGCCTGGGCGAAAAGCTCGGCGACCGCGGGATCATCGCCGACGGCCTCAATCAGCTGATCGCCTGCTTCGTTCAGCAGCCCACGGCGCAGGACTTCGCCACGCTGATGGACTACGCGCGTCGGTCCAATATCGTCCCGCTGCTTGAATTTCTCGAACCGTACGCCCCGCCGGCGCCGTCTGCGGGCGCAGCGGCAGGCTGATTTTCTGCCGTCCACATGGATATATTTCGTACAAAAAAATCCTGAGCCGGAAAATCGGCTCAGGATTTTTTGCAGCGCGGCGGGAAGCCATAGGCGTCGCCGCGGCCGACCGCCAGACGGCGGCCGATGTTTTTCATGCGCAGGGCGAGGACGCCTCGGCCTTCGGCGGCTTCTTCGCCGGTGCAGATCTTGCGGTCGTAGAGGGCGTAATCCCGGCGCACGGCCGGCGGCGAAAGGTTGGGCATGACGACGTTGGCTCCGGCCAAAATCCCCAGCTCGCGCCCGTCCGCCGCGATCGTGCCCAGCGCCGTGGTGGCGGGAATCAGGGCTTTGGGAAAAAACAGGCGCAGCAGCGACAGGCACAGCAGCGTCAGTTCCAGCGTGCCCGCCGGCGCGTGACCGAAAGGCGTGTCGCGCTGGGGGATGAAGGGGCCGACGCCGATCATCTGCGGCTGCAGTTCCTTCATGAACTGAAAGTCGGCGGCGAGGTGCGCGGGCCTCTGCCCGGGCGAACCGACCATGAACCCGGCGCCGACCTGGTAGCCGAGGCGTTTCAGCGTCCACAGACAGCGCCTGCGGTTTTCCGGGCGCTGCCGCAGCGGGTGGAGCATACGGTAATGTCCGTCGCAGGCCGTCTCGTGGCGCAGCAGATAGCGTTCGGCGCCGGCCTCGAAAAACATCCGATAGGCTTCGTCGCTGCACTCGCCCACCGAAAGCGTCACGGCGCAGTCGGGGAACTCGCGGCGGACGGAAGCCACGAGCGACGCGATGCGCTCGGGCGGATACTGCGGATCCTCGCCGCCCTGCAGCACGAACGTGCGAAATCCCCAATCGTAGCCCTGCCGGCAGCAGCC
Source organism: Pyramidobacter sp. C12-8 (assembly GCF_002007215.1). Taxonomy (GTDB): domain Bacteria; phylum Synergistota; class Synergistia; order Synergistales; family Dethiosulfovibrionaceae; genus Pyramidobacter. Next base: position 11,794 of record NZ_MUHX01000036.1, read on the forward strand.
GAGGATCTCCTCTTCGCCGAGGCGGTAGCGCCGCACGGCGCCGTTGCCGCGGCGGATGCCGCAATAATAGCAGTCGTTGCGGCACTCGTTGGTGAACTCGATCAGGCCGCGCACGTACACCTCGTCGCCGTAATAGGCGCGGCACAGCGCCTGCGCCGCGCCTGCCAGCGTGCGGCGCAGCTCGGGCGAGTTGTTTTCGAGCAACGTCTGCAGATCCCGTGGCGGCAGATCGTGTTCCGCGATCAGGTGCGCCGCGAGCGTTCGGATTTTGTCGTCCATGGCAGATTCTTTTCCGGCTCCCGACATCTGCCGGTCAAAGCTCCCGTCCGGCGCGCCGGGAGGAAACCGCCTCTTCTTCTCCAACCGCGCGAACGGGACGGTGTCGAACCGAATAGGGATTCTTGTTGGGGCGTTCCGGCTCGGGAGCGTCGATGGCCCGCTTCATGACGGCCATCGCCAGCGACGAAAGCGCCAGCGGGAAAATCCACAGCCCCAGCAGTCCCCAGAACCAGCGCAGCGAAATCCCCGCCCAGTGATGGAGCGCCAGCGCGATCCAGGCGGGCGCCGACCACTCGGCGCTGAGCGCCAGCGATACCAGCAGCCCTGACCAGAAACCGTCCTGTTGCCGTTTTTTTGCCACCGTCCCCCGCCCCTTTCCGGCGGACTCTCCCTCCGCCGGCGAACATTATAACAATCCGGCCGACGGCGGACAAGCATACGGCAACAGGAACGCCGGCGCCCATGCCTCGAAAATTCCCCCCAACGATTCGTTCGCCGGCCGTCCCCGGTCAGAAGGCGATCCTGATATTTATTGCATACAAAAAACGACAAATCATATTTTATGCTTAATTTTGAACAGGAAAAATATTTCATCTCCGATTCTCTATAGTCAGAGTTAAAATTATTTTGTATAATCCAATTATGCACTATTGGAGCTAAGGTCCCGAGAACTTTTCTCCGCCGGAGCGCAAATGAATCGGCTCTCGCGCCGCAGGCATGAGAGCGAAATTTTTGAGGAGGTGTTTTTTCATCATGAGCAGCACTTGGAATGGCAATTTCAGCTACAAAGCAATGCACACGCGTCCTTCTCCCGTCCGCGAGATCCTCGCGGTCATCAAAAAGCCCGGCATGATCTCCTTCGCCGGCGGCATGCCCGCGCCCGAGGTCTTTCCCGTCAACGAGTTCTACGAGAGCGCGCACCTGCTTAAGGACAACGGCACCGAACTGCTCCAGTACGGCACCACCGACGGCAACCCGGCGCTGCGCGAGTTCCTGATCGACTTCATGGAGCCGCGCCTTGGGCGCAAGGTCGGCCTGGATCAGATTTTCGTGACCACCGGTTCGCAGCAGGCGCTCGACCTGTTCTCCTGGGCCATGCTCGATCCCGGCGACGTCATCATCACCGAAGATCCGTCCTATATGGCCGCCATCACCGTGTTCATGAATCACGGCGGCGTGTGCCGCGGCATTCCCTGCGACGCCGACGGCCTTCAGGTCGAAAAGGTGCCCGCTCTGATCGAGTCGCTGCGCGCCGAGGGCAAAAAGGTCAAGTTCCTCTACACCATCGTCAACTTTCAGAATCCCGGCGGCATGACCATGAGCGTCGAAAAACGCAAGAAGCTGGCGGCCATCGCCGAGGAATACGACATCGGCATTTTCGAGGACGATCCTTACGGCTACGTGCGCTACGAAGGCGAGCACCTGCCCTCCATCTTCTCGTTCGACACGGTCGGCAACGTGATCTATGCCGGTTCGTTCTCCAAAATCCTGGCGCCCGGCACGCGCACGGGCTGGGTCATCGGCGATCCCGCCATCGTCCGCAAGATGTGCGTCTTCAAACAGAGCACCGATCTCTGCTCCAGCTCCGTCGATCAGGCCCTGATCGCCGAGTATTGCCAAAAAGGACACCTTGTCAGGCATCTGCCCAAAATCATCGACAACTACCGCAAGCGCCGCGATTCCATGGAAGAGAGCATGAAGCGCCATCTGGCGCCTCTCGGCGTCACGTGGGTCAAGCCTCAGGGCGGCTTCTTCTACTGGATCAACGTGCCCGGCGTCAACACCGACGAACTGATGAAGCGCGCGCTCGACAAGAAGGTCGCCTTCATCCAGGGTTCCGCCTTCGCCGTCGAGCCCGGCGCCTGCATCAACAACGCCCGTTTGAACTACACCTACTGCTCGCCCGAGGTCATCGAAGAGGGCATCGCTCGCATCGCCGCGGCCATCCAGGAGATGAAGGCCGAAGCCGAAGGGATCAAAGCGTAGTTCTTCGTAAATCATTCGTAAATCATATGGGGAGGGGAATTTCCCCTCCTTTTTTTGAAAAGAAGTTTGGAGTTTTTCGTAGGCTGCGCGCTCCGGTTCGCCTACCCCGAAAGCGAATGGAAAGCGTTCGATGCCATCATCGCGGATACGGCCGCATCGTTCAAGATCCCGCCGGCGAACTGGAAGTTCCCGGCAGAGCCCCATTCCCCCGCCGTGCGACGGGGGAAGCTCCGAATAGAATATTCCCACTCCAGGAGGGATACATCATGCGCAAATCTCTGACGGCACTTTTGGCGGCGGCGTTCCTGTGCGCGGCCGGTACGGCTTTCGCGGCGGCGCCGTTCCACATCGGCGTCTGCACCGAGACCGTCTCGCAGGCGGAGGACAACCTGCGCGGCGCCGAGGAACTGATCCGCCGTTACGGCGACGTGGCCGACGGCGGCTACATCAAGCACGTGACGATGCCGGACAACTTCATGGCCGAGATGGAGACTACCATCAGCCAGATCGCGGCCTTCGCCGACGATCCGCTGATGAAGGTGGTCGTGGTCATGACGGCCGTGCCCGGTACGACCGAGGCGTTCCGCCGCATCCGCGAGAAGCGTCCCGACATTTTGCTCTTCGCCGGCCAGCCGCAGGAGGATCCCGGCGTCATCGAGAGCATCGCCGATCTCGCCACCAACATCGACTCGATCACGCGCGGCTATCTGATCATCTACGGCGCCAAGAAGCTGGGCGCCACCGATTTCGTGCACATATCCTTCCCGCGCCACCTCAGCTCGGAACTCAAACTGCGCCGCTTCAACATCATGAAGGCGGCCTGCGAGGACATGGGCATCGCCTTTCATGCCGAGACGGCGCCCGATCCGATGAGCGACGTCGGCGTGGCCGGCGCGCAGCAGTTCATCCTCGAACACGTGCCCACGTGGCTTGACCGTTACGGCCAGAAGACGGCGTTCTTCTGCACCAACGACGCTCACACCGAGCCGCTGCTCAAGCAGATCGCCGCGCTCGGCGGCATTTTCGTCGAAGCCGACGTGCCTTCGCCGCTGATGGGCTATCCCGGCGCGCTGGGCCTGGATCTTTCCAGCGTGGCCGGAGATTTCCCCGCCATCCTCAAGCGCATCGAGGAGGAGGTCGTCAGGCGCGGCGGCGCGAAGCGCATGGGCACCTGGGCCTATTCCTCCGGCTTCACGGCCGTGGTCGGGCTCGCCGAGTACGGCAAAAAATGCGCGGAAGCCGGCGTCAGCGCCCAGAATTTCCGCCGCCAGTTCAAGGCCGACGACCTGTTCGCCGTTTACGCGGCCAACACGCCCGGCGCCAAGTGGAACGGATCTTACTACCGCGACGCGCAGACGGGGCTGGAAAAGAAGAATCACCTGCTGGTCTATCAGGACACGTACGTGTTCGGCCAGGGCTACCTGGGCAACACCGAGCTGCCGATCCCCGAGAAATATCTCGCGATCAAATAAGATCTCTTAAAAAGATCGCGCCGCAATACTGATTCTTTGCTAAAACGACGAATGTTCTCCAAGCCCCGGGGAAGATCTACAAAGCGAGTTGCGCAGGCCGCGCAGCGGTCGAGACAGTCCTGAGCGACTGGACTCCTTCGAAGAGCGAGGCAACTCGTTCGTCGTTTTCCACCAAGAGTCGGTAGAGAAACTCGGACGTTTCCTCTCGAACTCCTTCCCCGTTCCCCCTCGCCCCAGGAGACTCGGAGATTGAAAGCCCCTAGGATGTGAGATCATATGAACTCGAAGAACAAGGAAATTATCGTGATGGGTTTCGGTTTGTTTGCCATGTTTCTCGGCGCGGGCAACATTATTTTTCCTCCCTATATCGGGATTGTCTCCGGCCAAAAGTGGCCCGCAGGCCTCTTAGGCTTCGCCGTCACGGGAATCGGAATGCCTTTGCTCGGGCTGCTTGCCACATTCAGAGCCGGGGGCAATATCGACAAATTTGCAGGGAAGGTCAGTCTGCCTTTTGCAAAAGCCTTCAATTTTGCCATCCTTCTGTGTATCGGGCCGCTGTTTGCCATTCCCCGGACGGCAGCGACGACCTTCGAGGTGGGAATCCTTCCCCTTTTGGGGGCCTTTGACCCGGGGAGTATTCTGGGCATTTCCTGGAGCGCGATCGCGGTTTCCTTCATCTTCTTCGCCGTCACGCTCTATTTTTCTCTCAATCCTTCCCAGGTGCTTGACCAGATTGGGACATACTTCACCCCTTTTTTAATTCTGATGCTGGGCTTCATCATCGTCAAGGGAATTCTCGTGCCTATCGGCAAACCGGCCGCTCCTGTGGTCGACAACGCCTTTGCTCTCGGTTTCACCGAGGGCTACCAGACCATGGACGCTCTTGCCTCAATGGCCTTTGCGAGCATCATCATGGCTGACATCATGGGGCACGGTCACGGCAATACTAAGGAAGGACTATCAATGGCCGTCAAGGTCGCTCTCGTTTCCATGCTGGGCTTCCTCTTTGTCTACGGAGGGCTTGTCTACCTGGGAGCTTCGGGGGGAGAGAGCTTCGCCAATACGAAGGACGGGCACACCGCCATCACGGTCAGACTCGTGGACGCTATCGCCGGCGACACCGGCAGATACGCCTTGGCCAGCGCCATGACCTTCGCCTGTCTGACCACAGCGATCGGTCTCACCACGGCGGTGGCGGGATATTTCGAAAAGCTCCTGGACAAACGGCTCTCCTATAGGGGCTTGGTCTGGATCATCGTCACCGCCAGCGCCGTCCTTTCGGTGTACGGGGTGAGGCACATCATCTCTTTGTCCGTACCGGTCCTGTACGCTCTTTACCCTGTGGCCATCGTCCTGATCCTCCTGAACTTGTTTGATCGGGAATCACCCCCCGGGGTCTACCGAGGAGCCGTCGTCGGAGCTTTCCTCATAGGGATCCTCTATGGCTTACAGCATGTGAGCACAGTTGCTGACCAAGCCAAAAATATGCTGGCCGCCATCCCGCTTGGGCAGGAGGGCTTTGCCTGGATCTTTACGAGCGCCCTCGGCGGGATTGCCGGAGCAGCCTGGACAAGGAGACGCCGCAAAAACGCAGCGCCCGAAAAATAATACTCGTTCTTTAGTAGAATGACTCGACTGTGAAAGCTCGGTGCCCCGAGAAGGTCCCGTCGCTCAGAACTGTCTCGACCGCTGCGCGGTCTGCGCAACTCGCTTTGCGTATTTCCTTCGGGGCGCTCTTGCTGTTCGGTATTTCGGAATAGTATCAATCGCTCAAGACGGCGGCGTTCCTGCCTGGGACGCCGCCGTTTCCCGTCTCGTTTTCGCGCCTCGGACGCCGCCGGACGGAACGGCGCGCGGACGGCGGCAAGATCTCGCTTGAGCCTTCATGGATTTGTCGTATAATGGAGCCTGTCGGTCTCTTCGTTGTGCAAAGGACGCCGCCGTCATGTGAACGGCGGCCGGAAGTTCTCCGCGCGTTTCGCGGGCCGCCCGCGCGGGGACGGCGGCACTGAGCCTTGTGGGATCACAGCATATCGCCGGCGCGGGACCGGCGAAAGGCGCGACGTGCTTTCAGAGCGGCCGAAAAAACGGAGGAGGTTCTCGCCCATGAAAAACATGGACCGCCGCTTTCGCCAGGCCAACTTCGAAGCTTTGTGCTCCATAGTCCTGGCGCTGTCGTTCTTCGTCTGGTGGTACGCTTTCGCCTACGGGCTGGGATCGGGAGATCCCGCGCGCTACCGCTTCGTGCTGGGGCTGCCGGAATGGTTTTTTTACAGTTCCGTCGCCGGCCCGGTGTTGTTCTGCTTTTTGGCGTGGCTGATGGTGAAGTTCCTGTTCAAAAACGCCTCGCTGGCCCCGCACGAAAAGGAGGAAGCTTCCCATGATTAACTGGCCGCTGCTGACTCCCGTGCTGGCTTACCTGGCCGGCGTCTATCTGCTGGCGCTGTACAGCGGCGCGCATCTGGAGAAAAGCAAAAGTTTCCTCAGCGAATACTTCATCGGCAGCCGCAGCATGGGCGGCTTTGTTCTGGCGATGACGCTGGTCGCCACCTACACTTCGGCGTCGAGCTTCATCGGCGGCCCCGGCGTGGCCTACAAGACGGGGCTGGGCTGGGTGCTGCTGGCGGTGATCCAGGTGCCCACGGCCTGGCTGACGCTGGGGGTGCTGGGCAAAAAGTTCGCCATCGTCGCCCGCCGCATCGACGCGATCACGGTCAACGACTTTCTGCGCGAGCGCTACCGCAGCCCGCTGCTCGTCGTGGTCGCGTCCGTCAGTTTGATCCTGTTTTTCCTCGCGGCCATGACGGCGCAGTTCATCGGCGGCGCGCGGCTGTTCGAGACGATCACCGGACTGCCCTATCTGTGGGGACTGATGATCTTCGCCGGCACGGTCGTCCTCTACACCACCGTCGGCGGCTTCCGCGCCGTGGCGCTCACCGACGCGCTGCAGGGCGTGGTCATGATCCTCGGCACGATCGCCATGATCTGGGGCATTTCCGTTTCCGGAGGCGGCATGAAGGCCGTCATGGGCCGGATCGCCGCGGCCGATCCGGCGCTGCTCACGCCGTTCGGTCCCGATCACTTCATCGCCAAGCCGTTCATCCTTTCCTTCTGGGTGCTGGTCTGCTTCGGCACGATCGGCCTGCCGCACACCGCCGTGCGCTGCATGGGCTACAAGGACTCGCGATCGATGCACGGGGCCATCGTCATCGGCACGTTCGTCGTCAGCTTCATCATGCTCGGCATGCACTTCTGCGGCGCGCTGGGCAGCGCCGTGCTGCCGGGGCTGCAGACGCCCGATTCGATCATGCCGCAGCTGGCCGTGAAAGTCCTGCCGCCGGTCGTGGCGGGCGTGTTCCTGGCGGGGCCGCTGGCGGGCGTGATGTCCACCATCGACTCGCAGCTGATCCAGATGTCTTCGACCATCGTCAAAGACCTTTACATCAACTACGTCGATCCGGCCGCCGCCGGCGACGAACGGCGCGTCAAAAAGCTGAGCGTGTTCAGCACCGCCATCCTCGGCGCGGTCGTGTTCCTCGCCGCCGTGCGTCCCCCCAGCCTGATCGTGTGGCTGAATCTGTTCGCCTTCGGCGGCATGGAAGCGGCCTTCCTCTGGCCGCTCGTGCTCGGCCTCTACTGGCGCCGCGCCAACGCCGCCGGAGCGCTTGCCTCCGCCGTCTGCGGCGTCGGCTCCTACTTCGTCATGGGCGCGTGGCTGAAGAACTTCTACGGCATGAACGTGATCGTTCCCAGCCTGATCATCGGCCTTTCCGCCTTCGCCGCCGTCAGCCTGCTCACTCCCCCGCCGCCGGGCGACGTGATCGACACGTTCTGGGGAGAATAGCGCCGCTGCAAAGAGAATGCCGTTTCCCGATCGAAACGCAGGCCAGCGGGAGCGCTCCGGCAAAATTCGCAAAACGAATTGCGCAGCGGAGGGAAAGAGACAGTTCCGCGCGACCGGAATCCCTCGGCGCGCCGAACGTTCACAGCCAGGCCGTTCCAGCAAGAATCAGCGCAACGCAGTCAGAATCGATCTTAAAAAAACGAGGCCGTCTCAAAAATCAATTGAGACGGCCTCGTTGCTGTTTTTTGATGAATCTCGCACTATTTCTCGATTAATACTATTTCTTGATCAAAAAACCGAACGCAAGGGCGCTTTGTGAATCTCCCCCGCAACATCGAACTCTTGCCGTTAAAACGCCCTATCAAGAATCGGCGCTATTTCGTTTTCGGAAGCGCTCGCTTTGGTTTGCTCACCGTCACCGTGGGAAGGGCGGCGAACTTCGGCCTGCGCCTGTTCATCTCCTTCAGCACGGCGTCGGTGACGTCCAGCCTGGGCGCCGCGTCGAGCAGCAGCTGACGCGCCATCACCGCGTGGAACTTCGGATTCTTCTTCCGCCACGTTTCCACGGACGCCATCAGTTCCGACTGCAGCACCGACGTCACCGCCGCGCGTTCCACTTCCATCTGCCGTTCCAGCGCCGCCTGTCCCTGCGCGACCGCGTTCTGCGCCTCGGCCGTGTTCTCCTGGCCGCGGTACAGCGCCCGCAGGTCGTTATACCCTTTCTGGAGCACTTTCTGCACTTCCTCCAGATGGGCCTGCCCCAGCTTGCCGGGTTCGGACTGGACCAGGAGCTTTTCCGTGTCCACCACGGCGATCTCCGTGGCAAACGCCGCCGCGGACAGCGACGCGAACATCGCCAGGAAAACTATCGATTTCATCACACGCTTCATTTTCGTCACGCACTTCACTAAAAAAAAACTCCTCGAATGAATGGGAAGATAAATGGCAAATTGATAGAAAATAAATAGAAACAGATAAAAAACGAACAAGAAGAAAGGGCGGAGCGAATAAGACTCCGCCCTTTTCTCTCTGCATTGCCGGTCCTTTCCTTTGCAGTCCTTTCCTTTGCAGTCCTTTCTCTTTACATTGCATTGCCGATACGTGCCGATCCAAGGATCGGAACGTTAGGCTGAAACGTTATCTCCGTTTCGACGCCCGCAGCAGACGCTTCAATTCTTCCATGTCGGCTTTCAGTTCGGCGATCTCCTGTGCCTGAGAAGCCATCTCGTGCGCCTGCGAGGTTACCTGCGCCTGCAGCTGCGCGTTCTCCTTCTGCATCACGTAGACGCTGCTCATCGGGCCTTTGCGGTAACGTTCGGGGATCTGTTCCTTGTCTGCCTTCCTGCCGATCCTCCACGTCAGCCCGGCGTTGGCCATCGACTCGCCGTGGTGGGTGACGGACACTCCGGCGTGGACCATGAAGTCTTCTTTCACGTAGTGCGCCCAGCCGAGGGCCAGGGCGTATTCGCCTTTGTAGGCTCCGAATCCGGCCATGAGCTGGCTGGGTTCGAGCGGGTCGTACTGCATCGGTTTCAAGGCGCTCAGGGCGGAGCCGAGCGCGCCCGAGGTTTTGATGTCTCTGCGCAGGCGGTTGAGGTGGCTGTCGATGTCGCGGAGTTGGCCGAAGTTCCGGTACAGGGTGCTGAACTCGCGGTCGACGGCGTCGAGGGCGTCGCTGACGCTGTGGTGGGTGGCGCCGCCGCCGATGGTCTTGAATTTGTACGCGGGGGCGGTGACGGAGCCGTCGGCTTTGGCTGTGGCGCCGCCGCCGAGGTGGGTGGCGAGGCTGCTTGCGGTTTTCCACAGCTGGGCGCCGTTGACGGCGTCGCTGCTGCCGGCGGTGAGGGGGCCGGCCTGGACGTGTTCGATTTTGTGGTGGGTTGCGTCGAAGCCTTGGGCGCTCACTTTGCCGGCGAAGA
>NZ_MUHX01000037.1 GCF_002007215.1 Pyramidobacter sp. C12-8
AAAAACAGAAAACTTCATGAAAAACATCGGATCTCCGCCCGGCCCGCGCCGCGGAATTTCCCAGAGGTTTGTCGCGCGATATTTCAGTGAGGAAACATGATGGACCGCCCCCGCCGCCGTCCGCAGGGCGCAGGCGCCTTTTCGAAGGACCTGCGGCAAACGTCGATCCCCGATGGCCGTCGGTTTATCGGGGATCGCATTTTTCGCATTTATTCTTTCCCGCGCCTTTATGGCCGGCTCCGCTGAAAAGCGCTATAATCGGTATCAGTATGAAAATTCTTGCGATCCAGGGAGGTTTTTCCCGTGACGTTCGACGTGAAAAAGCAGTTCAGCAAGGCCGCGCTCGGCATCCGTCCCTCGCCGATCCGCGAAATGTTCCGGCTGATCCGCCGGCCCGGCATGATCAGTTTCGCCGGCGGCATGCCCGCGCCGGAAGCTTTCCCCGTGGAGGAGTTTTACGCCGGCGCGTCGATCCTGCGCGACGAAGGGCGCGACATCCTCCAGTACGGCGCCACCGAAGGCTATCCGCCGCTGCTGGACTTTCTCCGCGCCTGGATGGCGCCCCGCCTCGGGCGCGCCGTTTCGCGCGACGAGATCCTCGTCACTGCGGGCAGCTCGCAGGTCTGCGATCTGCTGATCCGCGCCACCGTCGACCGCGGCGATTACGTCGTCACCGAGGAGCCGACGTTCCTCGGCAACTCGCTGAACATGTACAATCAGGGGGCGAAGTTCATCACCGTGCCCTGCGACGGCGACGGCATGATGGTCGATCTGCTCCCGGAAAAACTGGACCGGGTCCTCGCCGCCGGGGGCAAGGTGCGTTTCGTTTACACGATCCCCAACTTCCACAATCCTTCGGGCGCGACGCTCTCGCTCGCACGCCGCCGCAGGCTCGTGGAGATCGCCCGCCGCTACGGTCTGATCATCATGGAGGACGACCCGTACGGCAGCGTGCGCTTCGAGGGCGAAGACCTGCCGACGCTCTACTCGCTCGACGGCGAGGGCTGCGTGCTGTACGCCGGCTCGTTCTCCAAGATCCTCGCGCCGGGCACGCGCGTGGGCTGGTGCGTCGGTCCGGCCGAGCTGATCCGCACGCTGGCGGTCTTCAAACAGGGAGCGGACACGAGCACCAGCATCGTGGCGCAGGCGCTGGTCTTCAAGTACTGCGCTTCGGGAGCGCTCGAGGCCAATCTGCCCGGGATCGTCGGCCACTACCGCCGCAAGCGCGACCTCATGGAAGCGGCGCTGCGCAGGCATCTGCCCCCGGGCGAAGCGGAATGGGTCACGCCGCACGGCGGCTTCTTCTACTGGATTACGACGCCGCGCATTGACGCCAGCGAACTGTTCGAAAGGGCGATCGCGCGCAACGTGGCTTTCGTCGTCGGCGGGCCGTTCTTCCCCAACGGCGGCGGCGAGCACAGTTTCAGAATGTGCTTCACTTTCGCCACGCCCGCGCAGATGGACGCCGGCGTCAAAGCCCTCGGCGAAGCGATGCGCGAGCTGCTGCCCGCAGCGTCGCGCTGAACGAACAACAACGAAAAACGCCTTTTCCACATCCGTGCGGTGGAAAAGGCGTTTTTCGTCATGAATACTATTTCTCAATTAAAATGCCGAATACAGAGGCGCTGCGGAGGAGATTCACAAAGCGAGCTGCGCAGACCGCGTAGCGGTCGAAATAGTCCTGAGCGACTGAACTCCTCCGCAGCGCCCGGGAAACTATGTTAATACTTTCTATCAAGAATTAGTACAAAATATTTCAGCGGCCGTAGGCCATGTCTTCGAAGCGCGTGTACTCGCGCAGGAAGACGAGCCTCACCTTGTCGGTGGGGCCGTTGCGGTTCTTGGCGATGTCGAGCGAAGCCGAGTTGTCGCTGCGGCCTTCCGGGTCTTTGGCGTAATAGCTCTCGCGGTACAGCAGCGCGACGAGGTCGGCGTCCTGTTCGATGGCGCCGGAATCGCGCAGGTCGGAGAGCTGCGGCGTCTTTTCGTTGCGGCTCTCGACGGCGCGCGACAGCTGCGACAGGGCGATGACGGGGACTTCCAGCTCGCGGGCGATGGCTTTGAGCCCGCGGGAGATCTCGGCCACTTCGTTCTGCTTGCTGTCCATGGCGCGGCTGGCGCTCATGAGCTGCAGGTAATCGACGACGATCAGCCCCAGTTCGCCGTGCTTGGCTTTGAAGCGGCGGGCCCGGGCTTTCAGTTCGATCGTGGAGAGGATGGAGCTGTCGTCGATGTACAGCGGCGCTTCGATGAGGATCGAGGCGGCGTCCTGAAGATCTTTCCAGTCGCCGCGCGCGAAGGAGCCGTTGACCAGTTCCTGCAGGTTCATGCGCGCTTCGGCGCCGAGCAGACGCAGGGCCAGCTGCTCGGCCCCCATCTCCAGGCTGAAGACGAGCACGGGCAGCTGGGCTTTGACGGCGACGTTGCGCGCGATGTTCATGGCCAGGGCCGTCTTTCCCATCGAGGGGCGGGCGGCGATGATGTTCAACGCGCCGCGCTGCAGGCCGCTGGTGAGACGGTCGATGCCGATGAAGCCGCTGGTGATGCCGGTGATGCCGGTGTCCTCGCGGTTGAAGGCTTCTTCGATCTTGTTGAAGGTGGAAGGCATGACGTCGCGCAGGCTTTTGAAGTTGGCCTCGTTGCGCTGGCGCGAAACTTCGAAGACGAAGCGCTCGGCGTCCTCGAGCAGTTCGCTGAGGTCCTTGCTCTCGTCGTAGCCCATGCGCACGATGGCGTTGCCGGCGCTGATGAGGCGGCGGTGGATGGCTTTGTCGCGCACGATGCGGGCGTGGTAGGCGGCGTTGGCCGCCGTGGGCACGCTGTCGATGACGGCGGCGAGGAACGCCTGCCCGCCCAGTTTCTCCAGCAGGCCGCGGTTCTGCAGCTCGGCGCTGAGCGTGAGCATGTCCACGGGACGGCTGGTCTTGACCATGTCCGCGATCACGTTGAAGACGTCGCGGTAGTTCAGGTCGTAAAAATCCTCCGGCGACAGGAACTCGGTGACGTCGACCAGCGCCTCGCGGTCGAGCAGGCAGGCGCCGAGGACCGCCCGTTCGGCGTCGAGATTGCTCGGCGGCAGGCGGTCGAAGATCTCGTCAGGCACGACGCTACTGCTGCCCTTCCACGGACAGCGTCATGGCGCACTCGACGCCCGGATAGAGCTTCAGCGTCAGCGCATAAGCCCCCAGCGCCTTGACGGCGCCGTCGATCTTGACGTTTTTCTTGTCGAGCTTCACGCCGTACTGAGCTTCCAAAGCTTCGGCGACCTGCGCGGCGGTGACGCTGCCGAACAGGCGTCCGCCCTCGCCGGCGCCGACGCTCATTTTGACGACCTTGCCGGCGATCTTCGATTTCACGGCTTCGGCTTCGGCGGTGAGCCTCGAGTCGCGGCGCTCGGCCGCGGCGGTCTTGTCCTTGAGGATGTTGACGTTCTGCGCGGTGCCCTCCACGGCGAGGCCGCGCGGGAACAGGAAATTGCGGGCATAGCCGTCGGAAACTTCGACGACGGCGTCCTTTTTGCCGAGCTTGCGCACATCTTCCTTGAGAATGACTTTCATGAACGATCGCCTCCAAAACGATATCTTATATTCCAGCACATGTCGATAATCCCCGCGAAAGTCGCGAGCTGCGACAGGAACGGGACGACCGCAAGCGTCACGAGTACGACGTTGCGGACGATGCGGGGCAGGCCGCGGCGGTCCATGTACCACGCCGCCAGGGACATGCCCTGAATCAGGAACAGCGTGCGCACGAGCAGATCGAGATTGAGCCCGACGCGGATGAGAAAGCCCGCCTGCGCCGGATAGCTCGCGCCGGCCCACGTGCACAGCAGCCCGACGAGGAAAGCCCACATCAGGCTGGAGGGGAAACGCCAGCGGCTGAAGGGCGGCAGCTTGGGCAGTTCGACGCGGTCGAGACGCCCGAGCACGTGCCCGGTGATCCAGTAGCAGGCGGCGCTGTCGATCACGGCCACGAGGATGAGAACGGCGGGGACGATCAGCGGCATGATCTTCATGGTCGCTTCGAGCTGCGCTCTGACGGCGGCCGACAGTTCGGCGCCGACGGGCAGCTTCAGCATCATGTCCATCATCTGCTGGGCGCCGCTCATGTCGAGGTTCATCGGGTTGAGCCCGGTGACGTAAAAGAGGAGGACGGCCATGATCAGCTTGCAGCCCAGCGAGACGAGCGAGCTCCAGCCCAGGATCTCGACGGCGGACCGCTTCAGCTCGATGATGCGCCCCATGCTCAGCCCCATCAGGGCGAAGCCGAGCGCGTAGGACAGCGCGGCGATCGGGCCGCCCCAAAGCAGCACCAGCGCGGAGCCGACGATCAGCGACGCAAAACCGAGCCGCAGGTCGTGGCGCATTTCCAGGATCACCAGGGGGACCGGGCTGAGCAAAGCCAGGAGCAGCCCCAGAACGGGGATGTCCGCCCCAACGTACAGAATGACCGACAGCCCCGTGAGGAGCGCCGATTCCACCAGGCCGCGCGCCTGTGTCATGTCCATTTTCCCCCTTCTATGATGGCAGGCTGAACGGAGCAGCCGCGTTTTTCACGGATTGTGTAAAAAAAGAGAGAGGAAGACAAGCATCCTCTCTCTGTGCGTGCGTATGATTACTCGGCGGTATAGGGCAGAAGGGCCATGAAACGAGCGCGCTTCACGGCGACCGTCAGCTGACGCTGATGCTTGGCGCAGTTGCCCGTGACGCGGCGGGGAATGATCTTGCCGCGCTCGCTGACGTACTTCTTCAGGCGCTCCACATCCTTGTAATCCACCTCGTCGAGCTTGTCAACGCAGAAAAAGCAAACCTTCGGACGGCGCTTGCCGCCTCTCTTTCTCATCGGACCGGAAAAGGGCATCGGGAAAAACCTCCTTCGCAAAAAAACAAACCAGGGGCGCGCCCCCGTTCAATGCTCCGCAGCGCCCGCGGCGCGCGGAGCGCGGACTTTAAAAGGGAATGTCGGCTTCGTCCTCGGGCGGCGCAACGCTGGCCGCGCCCGAATCGAGCTCGGAGATATCCATGGGGAAACTGTCGTTGGCGCCGAAGCCGCCGTCGTTTTGCGACGGCGCGGCATCGCGGTAACTTCTCGGCGCGCTGCCGCGGGCCGACTGATAGGAACCGCCGCCCTGGCTCTGGAAAGAACCGCCGCCGTCCTGCCCTCCGTAAGGCGCAGATCCGCCGCTGTCGTCGCGGCGTCCGCCCACGAACTGGAAGTTGTCGGCCACGATCTCGGTGACGTAGCGTTTCTCGCCGGTCTTCGCCTCGTAGGAACGCACGTTGATGCGTCCCTCCACCAGGATGCCGCCGCCCTTTTTCAGGTAGCGTTCGCAGACTTCGGCACCTTTGCCCCAGACGACGACGGGGATAAAGCAGACTTCCTCGCGCATTTCGCCGTTCTGGTCTTTCCAGCTGCGGTTGACGGCCACGGAAAACGACGCCACGGCGCGCTGCGTGGCGGTGTAACGGATCTCCGGATCGCGGGCCACGTTGCCCATGATAATAGCTCTGTTATACCCTCGCATCGGAAGACACCTGCCTACTTTCCGTCCGCCGCGACGTTGAGATGACGAACGATAAGCGGACGCAGGCTGAGAACGCGGTTAAGCTCCTTGAGCTGATCGGGGTCGATCTTGAACTCGACGACGACGTAAATGCCCTCGGTCAGCTTCTTGATCTCGTAAGCGAGACGCCGCTTGCCCCAAACGTCGGTCTTCGCGACCTCGCCGCCGAGTTTGACGACGAGCTCCTCGATAGCCTTGACTTCCACGCTGTGGTCCTCGACGGTGGGATCGATGATCACCATCATTTCGTATGAACGTACCACGCGCAACACCTCCTCCCTCTGGACTGTCGGCCCCTCATGGGGCAGGGAACTACAACTAGCGATTATACATTACTTGCTCACGCCGCGCAAGCGGATCTTTTTCGTCTCCGCGGGTGGGCGGGCGGCGGCCGCTCCGTCGCAAAAGTCCGCCGCCTGAGATTTTCTCGGACGGCGGACTTTTTCAGAATGTCATTTTTAAAACACGCCGGTCCATTTCATGACCAGCTGAGCGATGACCGCGGAACCGACGAACGTGCCCACCAGGGCGATGAGCGTGGTCAGGACGATGGCGATGCCCTGTTCCTTAAAAGTCTTCAGATCCTTGCCGGCGGCGATGCCGGAATAGGCCAAGATCGGCGTGCACAGCGGCAGCAGATAGATTTTGCCGACCGCCCTGTTGACGAAATCGGCGCAGGGGAGCAGCCCCGGCCACGTCACCAGGATCCCGATGAACGTGATGTACAGGACTGCGGGAAACTTCACGCGCGGGGCGGCGGCCTTCATGCCCTGATAGATCAGCTGCGCCAGCACGATGATGCCCAGGAAGATCAGCAGTCCGGGAGCGGCTTCGAGCGGCCTGACCACTCTGGCGGGATCGTTCAGCCTCAGCGTGTAGACATAGTTGCAGAACGCCGCCACGACGCCGGATACGATCCAGCCTTTCGTAAGCATCCACATTCTGGTCATGACGATCGCCTCCTCAGCTTTCCTCGATGTCTTCCGCTTCGATCTTTGCTTCCGCTTCGCCAAGGTCAGGCAGAGGCTGCGCGGGGATTCCCATGCCGCGGATCCCGGCGCACTTTTCGTACAGCCAGTTCGTCATGGGCAGCGTCAGAAGCAGATTCATCAGCATGCCGTCGGCGTTCGTCAGCGCCTGGGAAGTGTAGGCGTACGTCTGGATGTCCCTGGCCATCTCGGGAAACTCGATTTGCAGGGCGCCAAGCGAGGCGGACATCATCGAAGCGGAACCGACGCCGCAGGCGGCTCCCAGCGCGTACGGATGGAACAGGCCGGAACGGGCGCAGAGAGAAGCCATCAGTCCGAAGAAAATCGTGCCCAGCACGGTGCCGGTCACATAACCGCCCATGACGCCGATCCCCTCGTCGCTGTCCAGGCCGTACAGCTCGCCGATAATGGCGATGGTGCCTTCGCGCGACGTGGAGACGGTGCAGCCGATGGCGGCCCGGTTCATCTTGAACAGAAAGACGGCGACCGGCACGCCGAGAATCGCCGTGCCCATGTTGCCGAACTCCTGAAGGATCAAAGCCAGCGCCGTGCCGCCGAGTTTGCCTTCCGTATAAATTTTATAAAGCCCGGGAGCGATGCCGGAAGCGACCTTCGCCGTCAGGAACATGACCGAGATCGTGGTATAGGCCGAGGCCTGCTTCATCGTTTCCAGCGAAAGGAGCTTCCACGCTCCCATGACGATGCCGATGGCCATGGCGTACAGCATCGGGAACAGGCTGAAACCGACCGCCGGCGTGATCTGGAACTTTCTTACGCCGAGAGCCTCGGCGGCCAGCGCAATGACGACGCACAGCGCATGCACTTTCCAATCCTTGAAAAAATCCCGCATTCTTTTCACCCCGTCACGTAAAATTTTGCCGCCCTCTCGCGCTCATTTCATGTTGACCCACGTGTCGATGTATTCCCGCTTGGTCATTTGAGGCTTGAAATCCGCCTTGATCTTCAGGCCGATCTGGGCGCCGTCGGCCAGCAGGTCGATCACCGTCATCGTCAGCGCCTTGGCGGCGACGATATACGCCAGATCCTTGTCGACGATATGGTAGTCCTTGCTGTGCGCCACCCCGGCCGCGCCGCCGATATAGGCGTGGACCACGGGCATCAGCGCCGCCACGTCGGCCGCGTCCGTGCTGCCGCCGCTGTGAGGCGTGGAACGTCCGACGGCGTCTTCCCCCAAGAGCTGAACAAGGTTAGCGTACATCACGTCCTGAAGCGCGCCGCACGGCTTCATCGGCAGGTAGCCCGGCACCTCGTCGATGATCGTTTCCGCCCCCACGGCGTCGCCGCCGGCTTTCAGCGCGCGGTTGACTTTTCGCGAAGCGTCCAGGATCGCCTCGACGGAGGCGCCGCGCACGTAAGTTTCGATGCGCACGTCCGCCGGAACGACGTTGACGGTGTCGCCGCCCTTGGTGACGATGGGATGGACGCGGATATGGTCCTCGTCGCGGAACGTCTCGCGCTGCGCGTCGATGGCGACGAGGCCGATCTTGGCCGCGTTGAGCGCGTTGACGCCGTTGTGGGGCGAGCCGCCGGCATGGGCCGCCTTGCCGGCGTAAAAGATTTCCTTGCTGACGAATCCGTTCGACGTGCCGCCGACGTTGGCCTTGACCGGCGTCTCCTGCTCGCCCTCGGTCGGCGTGGTGTGCTGCATGACCATCATGTCGACGTCGTCCATCAGGCCGCGGTAAATGAACTCCTGCTTGCCGCCGAACATTTTGATCTTGCCTTCGCGGCGCAGCCGGCCGCGGTAGCCCATCTCGATGAATTCCTCGGCGGGCACGGCCATCAGCGCCACGTCGCCGCTCAGCTCGTCCATGACGCGGCGGTCGTGCAGCGCGTAGGCCACGCCGGACAGCGCCGCGATCATGCAGTGATGGCCGCACATGTGCGCGGCCCCCGTGCGAGGATCGGCGAAGGGGCTGTCGGGCACGCCGAGCGCGTCCAGCTCGCCCATCACGGCAAGCTTCAGCTTCCTTTCCCTGCCGCGGACCTGGGCGATCACGCCCGTGATGCACTGTTCGTCGGCCGTCGGGTACCCCAGAGATTCGAAAACTCCTTTGATCTTCGCCGCCGTCTTGAACTCCTTCCAGCCCGTCTCCGGCTCGGCGAAAACGCTGTCGCCCAGCGCCGTGATTTGCTCGCGGTGTGCGTCGATGATCCCGCACGCCAGGTCTTTCAGTTCCTGCTTCGTCATGGAATTCAATCCCCTTTCCTCACGAGTTCAGTGAACGCGATCTTCCGCTGCGCGCACTTCAGCCGGACCGATTTTCGTTTCATCCCCTCTTGAACCATATATCATTGTGATCCCGTCGTCATGCGCAATAAATAAATCGCGTTGGGCCATATTATATCCACGAAAATATTTTTGTAAAGAGCTAATATTTTTTGATCGTCGATTTTTATATAATACTGATTTTCTACGCGTCTCCAGCGCTGCGGAAAGGGCGCGAAGCGATAGGGCTTTTAACGAAAACCGCGTATGATGAGGGCCCAAAAAAAATCCTGAACGTCTCTCGCACGTTCAGGATTTTTTTGGGCCCTTATGTCCGATCGCAAAGGGAAATTCTATTTTGATTCCGTCGCCGTTTTTTTATCGTCCGGGACTTCCCCTTCGATCTTATAAATCTCTTCGCCGCCGAAGGCCATGTTCAGCTTGTCCCGCGCGATCCAGGCCTGGCCTTCCTCGGTCTTGAAAAATTCCACGCGGTCGCGCAGGCGATTGAGCTTGTCCTGCGCCTGACGCAGCGCTTCGACCTTTTCTTCCATCAGTTCGTCCATGCGCCGCTGCCGGCGAAGTTCGTTGAGCGCCGACGTGACGAGCATCGCCGCCGCCATGACGACCATCGCCCAAAAGGCCACCCAGCGCAGTTTCATGGCTACATCTTTTCGGGCGCGCTGATGCCGAGCAGGCGCAAGGCGTTGGCGATCACCGTGCGGATGGCGGCGATCATAAGCAGATGACTGTCCCGAAGCGCGCCGGATTCCTCGAGGATGCGGCTGCCGTTGTTGTAATACGAATGAAAATCGCCCGCCAGCTCGTGAACGTAGGTGACGATGCGGTGGGGTTCGAGGTCGGCCGCGGCCCGAGCCACTTCGTCGGGGAACTGGGCCAGCTTGGTGAACAGGCGTTTTTCCTCGGGCGTGGCGATGGCGTCGGGATCGAAGGCCGAGACGGCGGGCACGGCGATCCCCCTCTCGGCGGCCTTCTGCAGGATGCTGCACAGGCGGGCGTGAGCGTACTGCACGTAATAGACGGGATTGTCCGCCGACTGGCTTTTAGCCAGTTCGAGATCGAAGTCGAGATGGCTGTCACTGCGGCGCATCAGGAAATAATAGCGCGCGGCGTCGACGCCGACTTCCCTCACCACTTCCTGCAGCTCCACGAACTGGCCGCTGCGCGTGGACATCTTCACCTGCTCGCCGTCGCGCAGCAGGTTGACGAACTGGATCAGCAGGATCGTGAACTTTTTCGGATCGTAGCCCAGCGCTTCGATGGCGGCCTTCATGCGCGGCACGTAACCGTGATGGTCGGCCCCCCACACGTCGACGACGCGCTCGAAGCCGCGGTCGAACTTCTCCTTGTGATAGGCGATGTCCGACGTGAAGTAGGTGGGCACTCCGTTGGAGCGCATCAGCACGCGGTCCTTGTCGTCGCCGTACTCCGTGCTGCGGAACCAGAGCGCCTCGTCCTGCTCGTAGAGGTGGCCTCGCTCCTTCAGCGTCCGCACGGCGGCCGGCACGAGATCGCGGTCGTACAGCGACTTCTCGGAGAAAAAGTTGTCGAACGTGACGCCGAACTCGCCCAGTTCGTCCTTGATCTGCTCGAGGATGCGCCCGGCCGCGTAAGTTTTGAAGAACGGCAGCGACGTTTCGAGCGGCTGGTCGAGGAACTCTTCGCCCCGGGCGTCGACCACTTCCTGAGCGATGTCGTAGATGTAGCGCCCTTTGTAGGACTCCTCGGGGAAAGGGAACTTCTCGGGATGGCCGAGCAGTTCGAAATAGCGCGACTGCGTGGAACGCCCGAGGATGTTCATCTGCAGGCCGGCGTCGTTGACGTAGTATTCCTTCTCCACGCTCCAGCCCGCGAAGGCGAGGATGTTGCCCGTCACGTCGCCGACCGCGGCGCCGCGGCCGTGACCGACGTGCAGCGGCCCGGTGGGATTGGCGCTGACGAACTCGACCTGCGCTTTCCGCCCTTTGCCGAGATCGACGCGCCCGTAATCGCCGCCGGCCGCCAGCACGTCGCGGACGATGTCGCCCATCCACAGATTCGACAGATAGAAATTGATGAAGCCGGGACCGGCCACTTCGACGCGGCGGATGTGCTTGTCCGAGCCGATGCGGCGCACGATGTCCCCGGCCAGGTCGCGCGGTTTGCAGCCCAGCAGCTTGCAGTTCTGCATGGCGGCGTTCGTCGCCCAGTCGCCGTGGTTCTCCTGCTTGGGGCGCTCGAAGTGGAGCTCGCCCAGCGAAGCGGGATCCTGCCCTTTTTCCTTTGCGATCGCTTCAAGGGCTCCCCAAACAAGAGCCTTCAGCGCACTCGTGTTCTCTGACATAATAATTTATACTCCCATCGTTTTATGCACTTTTACTTCGAGCGGCCGGCAGGCATCAAGGCCAGGCTGGTGGTTTTCCAGGTGCCCCACGTTTCGATCACGCGTTTGAAGCCGTCCAGATACGGCACGTCGACCCGCATAGAGGACTGGATCAGCTTTTCTTCGCCTTCAAGCTGATTCTTGCGCTGATTGATGCGGTACTGGCTCGCGTAGCTGCTGACCATGCTCCCCTGCTCCATTTTGAGCGGCGCGCCCATGGAACGGTAGCCCTTGGGAAGCTGCACGCGGTAGGACTGCTCCACCACGAAGGGATATTTCAGCACGGCGCTGCTGCCCACGTCAAGAAGACGCATCATCGGGCCGGGAGCGATCGAGGGCAGGCCGATCATCAGGCCCTGCTGCCCTTCGATGCCGGACCTTGCCCTCACGGGCAGAACCAGTTTGAAGCCCTGGCTGCCCAGCGGCGAGATGTCGAGGTCCCCATCGAGGTCGATCCAGCCTTCGAGGCCGGGGAACAGCGAATAGATCTGATCCTTGCGCCCGTCCGCCAGCGACTCGTACGTTTCGACCCAATTGTTGCGCACGCGGATATCGACCGTGCCGGAGACGATGCAGTCGGCGTCGACGTCAAGGTTCCAGGCGATGGAAAGGCGGTTTTTCTCCAGGCGGGTGCCGCCGACCGAATGGCGGCGAAGTTTCTTCGCGCCGGCGGCGTACAGCGTCTTGCCGCGCAGCGATACGGGCAGCTTGCCTGGCTCCCCCGGCTGTCCGGGCACGTAGTACCAGCTTTTTTTGGCGCCCGGCTCGCCGAGCAGAAACACCGGATGGGTCAGAGCCGGCGCGCAGGAGATGGATTCGCGGTCCTGCGGCAGGACGTGCTGGAACCAGACTTCGGCCTTCCAGCCCTGCTTCTGCAGCCAGGACGCCAGAAGGTACATGGACTCCCACGTGGTCCAAGGACCGCCGGCGGGGATCATCCGGGGACTGCGCCACGTGCCGCGCCCGGGAAGCCGGTCGGCGCTGCGCCAGAACTTCTCGATGCTTTTCAGAACGTCGTCGCGGGAACTGCCTTCGCCGACCACATACTTCGCGGGCAAATCGGGCCAGCGGCGCTCTTCCAGATCGTGCATCATGGCCACGGCCGTAGCGGGGCCGGTCGCCAGGCTGAAGACCACGTAAGGGTCGGAGCTTTCGAGCATGCCGCGCATGCCGCGGTTGGCCGGCTGTTTGAAGTAGAACCAGCCGTAGCGGCGGAACGTCTGGTCCACGTCGATCGTGGGAACCGCGTTGGTGCTCGACTCCCAGTCCAGCGCCTGTTCCTTGGCGATGCGGATCTGCACGCTGCCCTCCCACGTGGGATATTCGGAACCGAGCCAGGCGATGTCTTCCATCACGTTCGGCTCGGCGAAGATCTGGCGATAGCTGAGCACGAGCACGTAAACGTCGTCCATCTTCGGGAATTTGACGAGAAGCCGTCCGTGCTCGGCCAGTTCATCCCGGTCATAAGAAAGGTCGTGCAGAAGCTTCGCCGTGCCGGGATCGAAGATCGCCGCCTGTTCGAGTTCGATATGTCCGCCGTTGGGAGCGACGAGCTGGTCCTGAAGCCAGCCGAGGCGCGCGGTCGCTCCGCAGAGGATCACATAGGACGTGCTTTTGACGGCACGTCCCTGGGGATCCTGCGTGTAGAGCTGTTTCCGGCTCCAAATCACCGCGGGCTCGGCGCCCCGGTACTCCTCGAGCGTAGGACAATCCTGCACCATTTTGGCGATGTCCGCCGAAGTCAGGGGCAGCGCCAAAGACGCCGCCGGCAGGCAGAGCGCCAAAAACAACGCAAGAGCAAACTTTTTCATGACCGCCTCCTAGAGGTTTCTGCCGCAGCAGTTTTTGTACTTCTTGCCGCTGCCGCAGGGGCAGGGATCGTTGCGTCCGACTTTCTTGACGCGCACCGGTTGGGGGCGTTCGCCGCCCGTATTGTAGTTCGCAAAGTAGCTGCCGCGCGAGTTCTGCGGGTTGAAGCCCAGTTCCTCGGCCGCCGCCTTCGACGGCGCGGGGGCGGAGCCGCGGTGTTCCCTCATCGCGGCGGGCGCGGCGCGGCGCAGGCGGTCTTCGTCGGAGACGATGGCGACGCGGAAGAACAGCTGCGTGATCTGCTCGCGCACGTGGGCCATGGTCTCCTGAAAGAGGTTGAAGGACTCGAACTGATACTCCATGAGCGGGTCCTTCTGCCCGACGGCGCGCAGGCCGATGCCCTGGCGCAGCACGTCCATGCCGAGCAGATGCTCTTTCCAGGCGCCGTCGAGCACGTGCAGGGCGATGAAGCGGAACAGCCCTTCGGCCACGGCCGGCTCGAGCTTGTCGACCCGCTCGTCGAAGCGGGCGGAAACCTCTTCCTTCATCTTTTCGGCGGCGGGCATGACGTTGCGGCGGTCGTCGGCTCCGGCCAGCGCCTTCTCGATGCCCGGCCAGTAAATGCCGCGCAGCTTGTTGGCGGCGTAAACGGGATTGGCTTCCTTGTCCTCGGGGAAGGCCGCGTCGATGATGTCGTCAACGTTGCTGACGGCGATCTCCCGGGCGTGCTCGAGGATCTCCGGATCGCCGAGGATGGTCGAGCGCTCGGCGTAGACGGCCTCGCGCTGCTGATTCATGACGTTGTCGTAGAGCAGCAGCTGGCGGCGCACGTCATAGTGCATCATTTCCACTTTCTTCTGGGCGTTCTCGATGGCGCGGGTCAGCAGCGGATGCTCGATGGATTCGCCTTTCTCCATGCCGAGCTTGTCGAGCATGCCGCCGATGCGGTCCGAACCGAACAGCCGCAGCAAATCGTCCTCGAGGGACAGATAAAAGCGCGAGCTGCCGGGATCGCCCTGACGGCCGGCGCGGCCGCGCAGCTGATTGTCGATGCGGCGCGACTCGTGGCGCTCGGTGCCGAGGATGCAGAGGCCGCCCAGTTCGAGCACTTTTTCCTTTTCGGCGGCGCAGAGGACCTTCATCTGCTCGAGGATGGCCGCGCACTTCTCCGCGTCCTTGGCGGGATCGAGATTTTTGGCGCGGTACTCCTCGCGGGCGAGGAAATCGGGATTGCCGCCCAGCAGGATGTCGGTGCCGCGGCCGGCCATGTTGGTGGCGACGGTGACGGCGTTGAAGCGGCCGGCCTGAGCGACGATGGCCGATTCTTTCTCGTGGTAGCGGGCGTTCAGCACCTGATGGGGAATGCGGCGGGCGCGCAGCAGCCTGCTGACGTGCTCGGAAACCGCCACGGAAACGGTGCCGACCAGCACGGGGCGGCCGGCGGCGTGGATCTTCTCGATCTCTTCGACCACGGCCGCGAATTTCTCGTCCATGGTGCGGTAGACCTGATCCGGCCAGTCCTTGCGGATCACCGGTTTGTTGGTGGGGATGACGACGACGCCGAGATGATAGATGTCCTTGAACTCCTCGGCCTCGGTGGCGGCGGTTCCGGTCATGCCGGCCAGCTTCTTGTACATCCTGAAGTAGTTCTGGATCGTGATGGTGGCGAGAGTCTGGCTCTCCTTGCCGACTTTGACGTGTTCCTTGGCCTCGATGGCCTGGTGCAGTCCGTCCGAGAAACGGCGGCCGAACATCAGGCGGCCGCGGAACTCGTCGACGATGACGATCTCGCCGTCCTTGATGACGTAATGCACGTCTTTCTTGAACAGATAATGGGCCTTGAGCGCCTGATTGATCTTGTGGGCCATGTCGGCGTGCGCCATGTCGGAGAACAGGCCGGGCGTCTTGAGGAGCTGCTCGCACTTGGCGATGCCCTTCGAGGTGAGCACGACGGTCTTTTCCTTTTCGTCGACGACGAAATCGCCGTCCGGCTCGGGACGGTCCTTGTCGTCGAGCAGGAAGCTGTGCACTTCGATCTCGTTGGGGTCCTTGAACACGCCCTTGAGCTGCGTGGCGATCTGATCGGCCTTCATGTAGGCGCCGGTGTCGTCCTCGGAAGGGCCGGAGATGATCAGCGGCGTGCGGGCTTCGTCGATGAGGATGGAGTCCACTTCGTCGACGATGCAGTAGGAATGCCCGCGCTGCACCATCTCGTCGGCCTGGAGGACCATGTTGTCGCGCAGGTAGTCGAAGCCGAACTCGCTGTTCGTGCCGTAGGTGATGTCGGCCCGGTAGGCTTTTTTGCGCTCTTCGGGATCCATGAAGGCGTAGATCACGGCCACGCTCAGCCCCATGGCGGCGTACAGCGGCGCCATCCAGTTGGCGTCGCGGCGGGCCAGATAGTCGTTGACGGTGACCACGTGCACGCCCTCGCCCTTGTAGGCGTTGAGGATCACGGCGATCGGCGCGACCAGCGTCTTGCCTTCGCCGGTCTTCATCTCGGCGATGTTGGCGTCGTTCAGGGCCATGGCGCCGATCAGCTGCACGTCGAAGGGACGCAGCCCCAGCTTGCGCTTCGCTTCTTCGCGGGCCATCGCGAAAACTTCCGCCAGATGCCCGTCAAGCCCGGCGCCGTTCTGAATGTCGGCCTTGATCTCCAGGGCGCGGCCCAGGATCTGCTCGTCGCTCATGGCCTGGATCCTCGGCTCGAGCGCGTTGATCTCCTCGACCTTCCTGCGGTAGCGCTTCAGGGCGTTTTCGTTGGGATCGAGCCCCATGGCGCGTTTCAGTGATTCGAACATAAACCTTCCACCTCTCGTAAAAAAACCGGGTGACGCGAGTCCGGAATATATTTTTTCACAAAGGCCGCACGGGCGGCCTTGGCATTTACGAAATCAATCAGCGTCGGTGATCAGTTCCCAGCCGTTGGCCACGTAGACCACGCCCGACCAGACGGTGAGCACGATGCTGAAATACATCACATAGATCGCATAGGGAATCCTGAAGATCATCATCACGATGGCGACGATCTGAGAAACGGTCTTCAACTTGCCGAGCCGGGACGCGGCGATGACCTGCCCCTCGGCGGCGGCCACCATGCGCAGGCCGCTGACCATGAAATCGCGGGCGACGATGACCATCACCATCCAGCCGCTGAGGCGGTGCAGCTCCAGCAGCGCGATCAGGGCGGCCATGACCAGCACCTTGTCGCTGAGCGGGTCGATGAATTTGCCGAGATTGGTGATCAGCCCCTTCTTGCGCGCGATGTAGCCGTCGACGGTATCGGTCAGCGCCGCAATAATAAAGACCAGACCGGCCAGCAGGTCGCTGTAGGTCAGGTCAAGGCCGTAAGCGCTGAGAAAAGGAATGCCCCGGCCGATGCGCGTGTACAGCAGCAGAACCATCACGAACGGAGCCAAAAAAATGCGCGACAGGCTCAAGAGATTGGGAACGTTCAGAGAACGCATAGCAGGACTCTCTCTCCTTTTCGCCGCAGGAAAAGCCGCGGCGATGTTTTTGTCGGTGTAACCGGTTCATTATCTCACATAAAGACCGATCTGTGCGCATCGAGCACGGAAGATTTCACTTCTTCGGGGCGTTCTTCTCCTCTTTCTTTTCGCCGGCTGCTTCCGGCTGCCCGGCGCGGGAGACCAGTTTGGCGATTTCCCGCTGAAAGCTGGAAAGGTCGGTGAACTCGCGATACACCGAAGCGAAGCGCACGTAAGCCACTTTGTTGATCTCGGCCAGCTCTTTCATGACCAGTTCGCCGATCGCCATGCTGGAAACTTCGTCGCCGCTTTCGCGCAGGCGCGCTTCGATACGGGCGGCCACGTCCTCGATGGTGTCGAGGGAAACGGGAAGGCGCTCGCAGGCGCGGCTGATGCCGCGGACCAGCTTGCTGCGGTCGAAGGCCTCGCGGCGCCCGTCTTTCTTGGAGATCCACAGCACTTTTCGCTCTTCCACGCGCTCGTAGGTCGTGAAGCGGAACCCGCAGGCCGTGCACTCGCGGCGGCGGCGGATCGTGCGTCCCTCTTCGGCGGTGCGCGTTTCCATCACGCGAGTCTCCATGGAACCACACTGAGGGCATCTCATCGATTCTGACAACTCCTTTCCTTCGATCAATCGATCAAGAACGAGTATCAATGCCTTCAAAAAAAACGGATCCGGAGGAAAACTCCAGACCCGTTTCACGCAATACTCAACCTTGCAGGACGCGCATCACAACGTCCTTGACAAGCGCGCCGTCAGCCTGGCCTTTCAGCCGGGGCATGACAGCCTTCATCACTCTGCCCATGTCCTTGGGCGCAGCAGCGCCGATCTCGGCGGCCGTTTCGCGCACGAGCGTCTCCACTTCTTCGGCGCTGAGCTGGGCGGGAAGGTAGGCGTCAAGAACTTCGATCTCGGCGAGCTCGCTTTCGGCGCGGTCGCCCGCGCCCGCCGCCTTGTACTGCTCCGCCGCTTCCCGGCGCTGCTTCACCAGACGGCCGACGAGGGAAATCACGTCGTCGTCGGTCAGTTCGTAGCTGACGCCCTTGTCGGCCTGAAACTTCTGAAGCTCGGCCTTGAGCATGCGGAACACGGAAAGCTCGAGCTCCCGGTGCTCTTTCATGGCCGTCTTCAGATCGGCGGAAACCCGATCGGTCAAAGTGCTCACGGCTGCTTACCCCCTGACTTTTCTGCGAGAGAGTTCCTGGCGCTTGCGCTTTCTCGCCTCGCTGGGTTTCTCGTAGTGTTCTTTCTTCCGGGCCTCGCGAAGGACTCCCGCTTTGGAGACGTCTCTCTTAAAACGACGAAGGACGTCTTCGATCGATTCGTTGTCTTTTCTAACGACTGTCGTCAAAACAATTCCCTCCTTTCTGTTCCACCTGCATCAAACTTTTAACCCGGGGGCCATTGGAGCCCTCGCCCCGCTAGTAAATGGATATGAAGGTGGGGGACTGTCTGACCAGCAGATTCGCCGCAGTTGACGACGAGCCGGTATCCGCCGGACACGCCGAGCTTCGCCGCCGTCGCCTTGACGGCCGGCATCAGCCGGCTCCAGAGGGCGGGATCCTGCACCTCGTCGGCAGAACCGACATGCTCCTTCGGCACGATCAGCACGTGAACGGGCGCCTGCGGCCTGATGTCGCGAAAAGCCAAGGCATTCTCGTCCTCGTACACGATCTCCGCGGGAAGCCGCTTCTGCACGATCGCGCAAAATGGACAGGATTCCATCGTCGTCACCTCGCATAGCGATTATTTTATCACTCTTGAACTGCTTCCGACAATAGGCAATTATCGACAGCCGGTCTTTTTCTTCCTAACGGCCCCAAAGAACCCCGTTTTTGCTCGATATCACCGTCATTTTCCGCAGTTCGTCATAAATACTTTCCCTCTCGGGACGGAATTCAAAATAGCCGCGCGTATATCCCTGCGCATGGCCGCGCTGTCTCCCTTCGAAAAGCACTTCCACTGCGCGCCCGATCCAGCGCCGCGCCTCCGCGGCCAAACATTCCCGTCCCGCTTTTTTCAGGCGTTCGGCGCGGGCGAGCGCGATCTCCGCCGGGATCTGTCCGGGCATGGCCGCCGCCGGCGTGCCGGGGCGCGGCGAATAACGGAAGCCGTGCACGCGGCCGACGCGCGCCGCCTCAAGCAGCGCCAGCGTGTTTTCGAAGGCCGTCTCGCTCTCGCCGGGGAACGCGCACATCACGTCGGTGGAGATGTGCAGGTCGCTTCCCAGCGCCTCGCGAAGACGCTCGACCAGCTTCAGATAATCCGCGGCCGTGTGCCCGCGCCCCATGCGGCGCAGGATCTCGTCGTCGCCGGACTGCACGGGCAGATGAAGATGGCGGCAGAACCGCGGCGACTGCGCCAGCGCCTCGAGCAGATCGTCGCCGATGGAAAACGGCTCCAGAGAACCGAAACGCAGGCGCTTTATTCCCTCGATTTTGTCAAGTTCGCGGATCAGGGCCGCAAAGGATTCGCCGCTGTCGCGGCCGAAAAGCCCCAGATGCACGCCCGTCAGGATCAGCTCGAACTGCCCGGCCGCCGCGCAGCGGCGCGCTTCGGCAAGAATGTCGGCTGCGGACCGACTGACCGAGGGCCCGCGCAGGACGGGGACGATGCAGTACGTGCAGCGGTGGTCGCAGCCGTCCTGCACCTTCACGAACGCGCGCCCGAAATAGGGGGAGCGTTCCAGTTCCAGCGCGTCCCACTTCCGCCCCATCTCGCCCCGCACGGCTTCAAAGGGGCGCTTATGCCCCGCCAGCCATTGCGCGACGCGGCCGGGCAGTTCGCTCTTGAGGCGGTTGCCGATCAGCAGATCGACGCCCATCGCCGCGGCTTTTTTCTCGCCGACGCCCTGCGCCCAGCAGCCGCACACGGCGACGCAGACGTTTTTTCCCGCGCGGCGGCAGCGGTTGATCAGCTGGCGGCTCTTGCGGTCGGCCGCGCCTGTCACCGAACAGGTCACGATCACGGCCGCGTCGTACGGCGGCTCGTCCACGATCAGCGCGCCGCGGCGCTGAAACGCCGAGGCCAGCGCTTCCGCCTCGGCGAGGTTCGTGCGGCAACCCAGCGCCTGAACGGTGACGCGACGCCCCCGCAGCGGCTCAGAGCCTGGCGACGGCAAGACCGCACCAGTCGTCCAGCCGCACTTCGTCGACGAGGCGCAAGCCGTTTTCCGCAAGCTTTTCCTTGAACTTCTCGCCCTCTTCGACGACCAGCCCCGAGAAGATCGCCCGCCCGCCGGGGTTGAGCGCGCCCGCCACGTCGGGCAGCATGGCCAGGTTCGGCTCGTAAAGGATGTTGGCCAGCAGCAGGTCGACTTTATGTTCAAAGCCCTTGAGCAGATCGCCAACGGCGATGTCGAGTTTCTCCTCGGCGATGCCGTTCAGTTCCAGAGTGTTGCGCACCGCCTCGTGCACGACGGACGGATCGAGGTCGCGGGCGTAGGCGCGCTCCGCTCCCATCTTCAGCGCCGCGATGGAAAGGATCGCCGTGCCGCAGCCGATGTCGGCCACCACGTCGCCCGGCTTCAGCCAGCGCTCCATCAGCGTCAGCACCGCCTGCGTGCTCTGATGGTAGCCCGTGCCGAACGCCGAGCCGGGATAGATGAAGATGGGCAGACGGCCGGGATCTTCCTTGCCGGCGTGCCACGGCGCCATGACGACCAGCTTCTCGCCCACGTTCAGCGGCGGGAAGGCATCCATCCACTCCGTGTTCCAGGCGCGGTTCTCCACCCGCCCCATGTCCTTGATCTCGATCTCGCGCCACGGTTCCAGGTACGGCTGCAGCATCTTCAGCCATTCGCCCAGATCCTGATTGGCGCGGTAATAAACCTGCAGGTCGACGGCGTCGCCCTCGTTCGTCACCGTCGAGCCGAGGCAGCCCGTGCTCTCCGCCGCCGAGCTGAGCACGTCTTCCAGCCCCGCCGGCCCGCGCAGCGTGATGTACCACCAGAAGTTGTCGTTGTGTTCCATTCTCCCGCCTCCTGCCCTGAAAAAATCCCCTAAAACATTATAACAAAAACACCGTCAAAGGACAGCAGTTACTCTTGCAAGACGACAAAATACGAGTCCACAAAAAAAGGATGAAATTCTTCAAGGTAAATGCAACCCAACATCCGGTACCCCGTTGCATTAAATCTGAATTAAAAGAAGCTTGCATTTAGTCTGAATTGATGAAAGACCTTTCTTACGAGACAACAGATCTCGGAAAGGAGTTCATCATCATGAACAAACATTTGACTCTGGCTGAAAGAAAAGCCATTGAAAGCGCCCTCAACCGGCGAGAATCTCTCAGAAGTATTGCCTCAACAGTTCTGAAGTCGCCGAGTACGATCTCCAGAGAGATCAGAAAACATGCAGAGACTGTCTTCAAAGGCTGTTATGGCCGGACAGCAAACTGCTGCCTTCACCGGTATGACTGCTCCGTTACTTCCCTTTGTAACACCTCT
>NZ_MUHX01000038.1 GCF_002007215.1 Pyramidobacter sp. C12-8
CCGGCTGAGGGAGAGGACGTTTATGTGAAGCCGGAAGGAAAAGTCGATTTGGATTTTCTCTTTGCGCGTCGCGAATCTCGCAGGACGGATCACGGCGGCATGATCTCCTACGGAGGTCGTCGGTACGTTCCGGCGGCGGACGATTGCCTCGGGATGGCCAAAACGACGGTTGAGGTGCGTGAAACGTCGACCGGGCGGATCTGGGGTGTTTCCAAGGGCAGACGGATCGAGATGAAGGAGGTTGAAAGTCAAAAACGAGTCGACTCCGATGAGGCATCGGCAAAGAAACGGAAAAGCGGGCTTGTGAAAGCGCACAAGCCCGCTCCGGACCACCCATGGCGGCGTGGCGTCGTCAAAAGGCAGGGATATCATAGCACATGTCGGGATAAATGTACGTTCGCGTAGACGTTGTTATGGCGGCACGATGGGGAGTTCTTTCGAGATGTCTTGCTGTGATGGGAGTGTGAGGGGGTGACTTTTTCAATGAGCAGTTATGGTGACATTTTTATTGGCTATTGACATGAGGCAATTCGGCGGATCAATCGTCGTCGCTGTGACGCCGCCGGTTTCTTCCCGCGCCGCCGTCGGAGGACGAAATGCCGGGCAGCTGCACCTTGCCCAGCGCGGCGACGGGCAGTTCCACCCACCCCCAGGGCGTGACGACGAGAAAGCGCAGCGATATGCCGTGTTCCGCCATGGCCTTGATGTGGTCGCTGTATTCGAGCACGTCGAAGGGGATCCAGCAGTCGGAGACGACCCACATGCGGCGGCATTCCTCGCGCGAAAAGATCAGGCTGTAATCGACGGCGAGGCGCATGGCGTCGGTGAGATCGACTTCGCCGAGATAGAGCACCACGGCTTCGGGGCGCGGCGCCGGCGGCGTTATGGCGGGCAGCAGGGCGGCCTGCGATTCGAGCCACGAGAGTTCGTCGAAGAACATGTCGGGATCCTCGCGGATCGCTTCCCAGTAGGGCAGATCCAGCCCGTCCAGGCGGAACGATTTGGTCAGCCAGCCTTTGACCTGGTTGAGCAGCCTGACGATGTGCGACGGATAGTCGGGATTGAGCATGCTGCGCATCAACGAGCTGACAGTCAGCGGCGTCGGCGCGTCGGAAAAATCTTTGTCCATTTTATACCTCCACAGAGCGTGAACTTTTCGACTGAAATAAGCATATCACAAAAAATCGACTTTGTTCTCATGACGTGAAATGTATGGGATAATAAGTCACGAGGAAATCTATGCCCCGAGGAGGAAAAACATGGAACCTGTGCGTCTGCGCGCGGAAAAATGCGTTTTTGTGATGATCGATCTGCAGGAAAAATTAGTGCCGGCGATGAGCGGGATCGAGCCGGTCTTGTACGAGGCGGAGCGGCTGCTGAAGTCGGCGGCGGTATTGAAAATCCCCGTGCTGGCGACCGAGCAGTATCCCAAGGGACTGGGAGCGACGGTGCCGCCGCTGCGCGGGCTGCTCGGTCCCGCGGCGGTGATGGACAAAACCAGCTTCTCCTGCTTCGGCGCGGACGGTTTTGCGGCGGCGCTGGCGCGCTGCGGGCGGAGGTCGGCCGTCGTCTTCGGGATCGAGAGCCATATCTGCGTTTTTTCCACGGCCATGGAGCTGAAAGAACGCGGCTGCGCCGTCGCCGTCGTCGAGGAGGCGTGCGCGAGCCGCAACCGCAGACATCACGAGCTGGCGATGCGCAACCTGCTGGCGGCGGGCGTCGCCGTGCTGCCGGTGGAAACGGTCGTCTATCAGCTTCTGGGCCGGGCAGGGACGCCGGAGTTCAAGGCGTTGCTGCCGCTGTTCAAATAAGGCCGATGACGCCCTGCTGGGCGGCCGCCCTGTGCGGAGCCGCCGCCGGAGCCTTCGTGTGCGCGCTCGCGCGCCGGACGGCGGACGATGAAAGGAAGATCCTTGCCGGCCGGCGCGCCTTCGCCGGCTGCGCCGTTCTGACGGCCGTTTCCTGGGCTCTGCTCGTTTCGGGATGGCCGCTGCGCCGCGACTGGCCGCTGGCCGCGGCGGCGCTGTGCTTCGCCGAGTTTCACGCGCTGACCGACCTGAGCGACGGCTACGTTTACGATCGGGCCGTCGCCGCTTCTCTGGCGGCGGCGCTGGCGCTGCGGCTGCCTTACGGCCTTCTGCCCGGAGCGAAGGAAATTCTTCTGGGCATGGCGGCCGGGGCCGCGCCGCTGGCGCTGATCGTCCTGGTCACGCGCGGCGGCATGGGCTGGGGCGACGTGTTCCTGATGGCGGGGCTGGGCGCGCTGCTGGGCTGGAAGCTGACGGCGCTGACTCTGTACGGCGGCATCGTCTTGGGCGGCGTCGCCGCCCTGTTCCTGTTGCTTGCGAAGCGCGTCGGGCGAAAAGACGCGCTGCCGCTGGCGCCGTTTTTGCTGATCGGCCTCCTTTTCGCGCTCTGGGCGGCGCCGCGGATCGGCCCGCGGCTGGGGACGGCGATCCGTTTTTTCGAAGAGGAGCCGGCCGCTTCCGCCCGCCTTGTCCGGGGAGAGAATCCGCCTTGAGCTTTGGCGTTTTTCTGCTATCATAGGCGAAGCGAAGTTCCGCGATCATTTAAAGGGGGATATGAAAATGAATCTTACAGTGATCGATCATCTCGGCGTCGCCGTGCCCAGCATCGACGAAGCGCTCGCGTTCTGGCAGGACACGCTGGGCGTCACGTGCCACGGCGTGGAGGAGGTCGCCGACCAGAAGGTGAAGACGGCGTTCCTTCCCATCAAGGACACCGAAGTTGAGCTCCTCGAGCCGACCAGCGACGACAGCCCGGTGGCCAAGTTCATGGAGAAAAACGGCGGCCGCGGCGGCCTGCATCACGTGGCGATCCGCGTCGAGAATCTCGAAGCGGCTTTGGCCGAACTGAAGGAAAAAGGCGTTCGCCTGATCGACGAAAAGCCCCGCCGCGGCGCGGGCGGCGCGATGATCGCCTTTCTGCATCCCAAATCGACCGGCGGCGTGCTGCTCGAGCTCTGCGAACGCCGATAAACCGAGCTTGGGAATCGGACGCGCAAAGCGGCACGACTTTTTTAAGTCGTGCCGCTCTGCGTCATGGAACGTGCGAACGTAAGGAGAAGATGCGCATATGGCCCGCTTTACCGCTTCGGAACCGTTTTGGAACCTGTTTCCCCAGGCCGAGATCGGCATCGTCGTCGCCCGCGGCCTGGAAAACCACGCCGACAGGGTGAAAGACCGCTCCGCCATCGCCGCAGACCTTGAGAGCGCGCTGAACGAGTCGAGAAAATACCTCACTGGCGAAACGCTCAGCCAGTGTCCCGTCGTGGCGGTCTGGCGCGACGCCTTCAAGCTCTTCAAAACGAAAAAAGGCGCGCGCAGCTCGATCGAAGCGCTGCTGAAGCGGGTGGAAAAAGGCAAGGGTCTCGGCAGCGTCAACCCGCTGGTGGACATCTACAACGCCGTGTCGCTCACCTGGGGCTTCCCCGTCGGCGGCGAAGATCTCGACGCCTTCCGGGGAGACCTGCGCCTCGACGTCAGCGCCGGCGGCGATCCCTTCCTGGCGCTTGGCGACGAGACGGAAGAGCCGACGTTGCCCGGCGAAGTCTGCTACCGCGACGACGCCGGCGCCGTATGCCGCTGCTGGAACTGGCGCGACGGCCAGCGCACCATGCTGACCGAAGACACGGTCAACGCCTTTCTGGTCATCGAATCCGTCGCTCCGGAACGCCGCGAGGATCTGCGCCACGCGCTGGAAACGCTGGCGGAAAAAACGCGGCGCCGTCTTGGCGGAACGTGCCGCGTTGCCGTCGCCGACCGCGAAAACCGCTCCGCCAGCCTTGAATAAAGCGCGAAAGCTCCTCGAGCCGCGATGTTCCACGTGGAACAATCAAAGCGGCCGGAAGCCGATGAAATCAAGATCATCGGCTTCCGGCCGCTTTTTGTATGGGGCGCGCCGCGGCTCGAAAGGATTCCTGCCGGAAAAAACTCTTTCGTCCCGCTCGTCGAGCGCCGCGGCACGGGACAGGCCGAGCCTTACGGCTGCTCGTCGCGCTGCCGGCGCATCCGTTTGAAATTCCGCTGCGCGCGGCGCCGGGCGCGGTCTTTGGCCGCGTCATCCAGTTGCGGCGCGACGAAATCCAGCCCTTGCTGCGCGTCCTCGTTGCCGCAGAGTTTCGACAGTTCGAACCAGAAGCAGGCTTCCTCGAAATCGACGGGGAATCCCTCGCCGTTGGCGTACATCACGCCGAGATTGACCTGCGCGCGGCTGTTGCCCGTCAGCGCCGCGCGCTCGAACCAGGTCTTCGCCTCCTGAAAGTTCTGCGCCGTGCCGTCGCCCGTTTTGTTCAACCAGGCCACGTTGTACCATGCCGTGACGTCGCCGAGCTCCGCCGCTTTCTTGAAATATTCGAAGGCCAGCGCGTGATCGGCCGCGACGTGTTTGCCCGTGTAATACAGAACGCCCAGACGGAAGAGCGCGTTGTGCTCCCCCCGTTCGGCGGCGGCCTTGTACCATTGCAGCGCCTTCGCCGGCGATTTTTTGACGCCTTCGCCGTTTTCGCAGCGCCAGGCCAGGATATTCATGGCCTCCGAGCTGCCGTTTCGGGCCGCCTTTTTGTACCATTGCACGGCCCGCTTTGCGTCTTTCTTCACGAAGATCCCTTTTTGATAAAGCTGGGCGAGGAGCAGCTGCGCTTCGGGCAGATTCGCCCGGTCCGCCCGATTGAGAAGCTCGAAAGCCGTTCTTCTGTAAGCGGGGTTGTTCCCGTTCAGATACAGCACGGCGAGAAACTTCATCGCAAAAGCGTCGTCCTGCGCCGCGGCTTCGCTGTAAAGCGCGACGGCCCGCGCGGTGTCTTTCTCGAGCCTTTCGCCCGTTTCGTAGAGGAGCCCGAGCTCCCGCTGCGCCTGCGCATAGCCCCCGTCGGCCGCGCGGCGCAGCCAGAGCATGGGGTGGATCCCGTTCGGCGCGGCGGCCAGCCCCCAATCCTGCGCGCGGGCGAGAAGCAGCTGCGCCTGGACGCAGCCTTTGCGGGCGTATTCGTCGAGGATCGGCAGAATGGCGCCGTAGGCGTCGCCGCTCTTGGGGGAAAGCGCTTTGTGACGGTTGTAAAGCTCGGTGATCCGAGAGTAATCCTGCTGCCGGTCGGAGAGAAGAATGGCCAGGGCGTGATAGGGGACGGGGTCGGGAGAGTTCTCCCGCGTGATGCGGGAAAAAATCTCTTCCGCTTCCCGCTCCCGCCCGCCAAACCAGGCCCGCAGTCCCTGCGCCGTGCGCTTGTCCGATTTCGAAACCGCCGCCGGCGTTTCCGCTTTTTCCACCGGGGCGCCGCGCGCCGGCAGGACGAAAACGACGCTCAACAGCAACGCCGCGGCGAACTTTGTTTTTTCCATGAGATCTCCTTGAGGTTCCTTCTATAAAATTATAATAAAAAAATCGCGTGTGATGATGCAGAAATGAAAACGAAGACGCGTATACATTTCATTTTACCTCATCTGCATCTTCTGTGCTTCCGAATTTTGAGGGAGAATGAATCTTGCCTTCGCCTCTGAAGATGAGCGCGGGAAAAGCGTACGGCAAAAAGCCGCGTGAAGTTTTTTGCGGCGGCGCGGACGCGGACGGCAAACTCTTTTCTCTCGAAACTTGC
The DNA here is from genome assembly GCF_002007215.1 of Pyramidobacter sp. C12-8. GTDB lineage: Bacteria > Synergistota > Synergistia > Synergistales > Dethiosulfovibrionaceae > Pyramidobacter. Next base: position 5,615 of record NZ_MUHX01000038.1, read on the forward strand.
GAAAGCTGGGTGCCCCCTTCCTCGAGGCGAAATGCGGCCGGTTTTCTTTGTGGATGCACTAAAAACATGAATATATTTTTAATTCTAAAGATTTTTTTGCCGTAAAGTATCTGTTGTAAATTCGTGAAAGAAAACGCATAATACCAGTATGATTTGTGAGCTTTTCACAACTTTCTGCCCAAAGTTTGTGCAAGGCTTTCAGTCATCTGCAGTTTCATTGCAGCACAATGTTGTTTTTATTAATTCTAGGGAGGCTTTCGTATATGGACCAACTAACGGCACTGGTTTCAAAAGCGAACGGTTTTATCTGGGGACTGTACTGTCTGATTCCTCTTCTCTGCGGCACAGGATTGTATTTTACGCTTCGCCTCAAGTTCGTTCAGGTTCGCAAATTTGGCCAGGCGTTCAAGCACGTGTTTGGCGGCCTGACGCTCTTCGGCGAGCGTGCCGGCAAGGAAGGCATGAGCTCGTTCCAGGCTTTGGCTACGGCCATCGCCGCCCAGGTCGGCACCGGCAATCTGGCCGGCGCGGCGACGGCCATCGCCATGGGCGGCCCCGGCGCCATCTTCTGGATGTGGATCGCCGCCTTCTTCGGCATGGGCACGATCTTCGCCGAAGCCGTTCTGGCTCAGACTTACAAGGGCAAGGACGATCTCGGCAACGTCGTCGGCGGCCCGGCGTACTACATTGCCGAAGGTCTTCACTGCCGGCCGCTGGCGATCTTCTTCTCCGTCGCGATCATCATCGCTCTCGGATTTATCGGCAACATGGTGCAGTCCAACTCCATCGCCGACGCGTTCAGCAACGCCTTCGGCACGAACCGTCTGATCGTCGGCTGCGTCGTCGGCGCCGTCTCCGCTTACGTGTTCTTCGGCGGCGTTGGCCGCATCGCTTCTCTGACCGAGAAGATCGTCCCCATCATGGCCGGCCTGTACCTCCTAGGTGGTCTCTATATCTTGGTCCGTTTCGGCGCCAAGATCCCTCACATGTTCTGGATGATCATCGACGGCGCTTTCGATCCCAAGGCCGCGACCGGCGGCCTGATCGGCGCGACGATCAAGGAAGCCGTCCGTTACGGCGTCGCCCGCGGCCTGTTTTCCAATGAGGCCGGCATGGGCTCCACGCCTCACGCCCACGCCGTCGCTAAGGTCAAGCACCCGGCGGAGCAGGGCCTTGCCGCGATCATGGGCGTTTTCATCGATACGTTCGTCGTCCTCAACATGACCGCTTTCGTCATCTTCGTCACCGGCGCTCTCGACGGCAAAACCAGCGGCATCTCGCTGACGCAGAACGCGTTCAGGATCGGACTTGGCGAATGGGGACTTCCCTTCGTGGCCATCTGCATGCTCTTCTTCGCGTTCTCGACCGTCATCGGCTGGTATTTCTTCGGCGAGCAGAACATCAAGTACCTGTTCGGCAACAAGGGGCTCACGCCGTACCGCCTCATCGTCGTCGCGTTCGTTATCCTCGGTTCCGTCCTCAAGCTCGACCTCGTCTGGGAACTTTCCGATTTCTTCAACGGCATCATGGTGTTCCCCAACTTGATCGCCCTGATCGGCCTGGCCAAGGTCGTTTCCAAAGCGCTGGACGACTTCGACAGCGACGGCAAACTGAAAGCCTGATCCCGAAGCCGGACATAAGTTAAGTTCGCACAGGGGCGCTGTTCGAGCGTCCTCAAAGAGAACGCCTGATCGTACACAAAACGGAGCGAGAGAAACGGTAATCGTTGCCTCGCTCCGTTTTTTTTGGCCGGAAGGAAAAGCGCTGCGGCCGGCGCCCTTTTTTGGTATACTCTCATCATCTCTGCAAAGGAGGTTTCTCGATGAACCCAAGCGTTTTTTACGTCGTCGTGGCCGCCCTGGTCGGGCTGTGGGGCGTGACCGTCTATAACCGGCTGGTGCGCCTCGGTTCGCGCCGGGACGAGGGCTGGAGCGGCATTTCCGTGCAGCTGAAACGCCGTCACGATCTGGTGCCCAATCTCGTCGCGTCGGCAAAAGGCCTGGCCGGCCACGAGCAAGAACTGCTGCTCAGTGTTACGCAGGCCCGCGCGGCGCAGGGAAGCGGTTCGCCCCGCGAGATCGCCGCCGCCGAAAGCTCCCTCACTGCCGCTTTGGGACGTTTCATCGCCGTCGCCGAAGCCTATCCCCAGATCAAGGCCGACCGCGCCTTCAGCGACCTCATGGGCGAGCTGAGCCGCCTCGAAGACGATCTGCAGCTGGCGCGCCGCTATTACAACGGCGCCGTGCGCGAGTACAACGTGGCCGTGCGCTCCTTCCCCTCGTCGCTGGTGGCGGCGCTGACCGGTTTCCGCCGCGCCGATTTCTTCGAACTGGGCGACGCCGGCGAAGCCCAGGCCCCGAAAGTGTCTTTCTGATACGCCGGAGCGGCGAGCGGACGGACAAAAGCGGCGGTCGTTTGAAAGAGAAAATGTAAAAACCACGGCAAAACACAAGGGACCGTGCGCTGAAAAAATGGCGCGCGGTCCCTTTTTTGAAAGAAATTTTTCAAGCGGCTGTCGGAAAATGGCGAAACTTCCTATAAACAAGCTGAACGGCGTTTTTCACGAAAAGATGTCCCGCGTGGACCGTCTTCGTGATGATCGACCGGACGATGGCCGACGAATGGCAGATCGAATGTGAGAAATCTATGGGCAATATGTTCAGAAGATACTTGTTTGCAGAGGTATTGTCTGGTATAATGGTCGAAATTAAAATTGGTTGAAGAGTAATTAGGCTTGCGTCATGTTTGAACGCATCAAATTGAACTTAAAATAGAGGTCGGTACGAATGAAAAAAAGGATTGAAACAGAAACGAATTGTGGAAGGGGGGGGGGGAGCCCCCTCGATGAAAAAAGCTCTTTGCCCGTCCTGAAAAGCGGCGCGCTGGCTGCCGTGGCGCTGGGATTGATGCTGATGAAGGCCGTGCCGGGCGCGGCGGCTCCGGCCACGAACCCTCCCGGCGAAGGGCCGGGCATCGCCATCGGTACCGGTTCGTCGGCGAACCACGCGCAGAACGCGGCGATCGGCTATAACGCCACGGCCAAAGGCGCGGGAGCGCTGGCCGTGGGCGCCAACAACGCCGCCAACGCAGGCAACGCCATCGCACTCGGCGTCAACAACGTCGCCAATGTCGCCAATTCCGTGGCCATGGGCGTGGGCAATAACGCGACAGGCGGCGACAGCATTGCCATCGGACGTCTGAATACGTCAAAAGGCGCTTCCAGTGTCGCCGTTGGCCGCGAGAATGCCACGAACGGCTCGACGACTTACGCTTTTGGGCTTAAGAATGCCGTATGGGGAAATAATTCCCATGCCTACGGTGAGAGTAACGTGATTTCAGGAACGAACTCTTATGTCCTGGGCAAAAACAACAAGGTCGGTTCCAACAACGCCTATACGATCGGTGAAGGCAACGTCAACACGGGCTTTCGCGCGACGGTCGTCGGCAACAATAGCAAAGCCGGCGGTCAGGATGCCTTCGTCGGCGGGTACAACAGCGCCGTCGGTTCCACCTCCAAAAACGCCGTCGTCATCGGACAGGGGGCGCGTGTGGGAACGAACGGCTTCAAAAAGGTCACAGTTGATCCTGTGACCGGGGCAGTGACGGCCGAATACAACGGCGAAGTCGACGCCACCGACAGCGTGGCCATCGGCAACAGCGCCAACGTGATGGCGTTGAACGGCCTCGCTCTCGGCCGCACGGCCAGCGTCACGGCGGTCGGCAAGAACGGCGTGGCGCTGGGCAGCGGCGCCAGCGCGCAGGCGGAAGACGGCGTGGCTTTGGGGGCTGCTTCCCTTGCCAACCGCGCTTCCGGCACGGCGGGCTGGGATTTCGCAACGGGGCAGGCCTCCACGGCGACCACGGCGACCTGGGTGTCTAAAAAAGGCGCGGTTTCTGTGGGTGCTAACGGAACGACCCGTCAGATTATCAACGTGGCGGCCGGTACAAACGAAACTGACGCCGTCAACGTGGCGCAGGTGAAGGGACTTGCCAAAAAACTCACCGATGACGGCGTTTCCTATTTCCATGTAAATTCAACGAACGTCGCCGAGGATCCGGTAACGAACAATAAAGGCACGGTCAGCGCCAAAGCTGGTGCGGGCGGTAAGAATTCTCTCGCCGCCGGCGTCAACGCGAAAGTGCAGAAAGACGCCGACAACGGTATCGCCATTGGATATAACACAAACGCCCGGGCCGCTAACGCTATCGTGATCGGCAACAGCGCGAACGTGACGACAGCGGGCGTTTCCGGCGTGGCATTGGGCAATAGCGCCAGCGTATCTGTCGAAAGCGGTGTCGCTCTTGGCGTAAGTTCCGTCGCCAATCGCGATTCCGGCGCGGCCGGCTGGGACTTTGCGACAGGGAAAGCCTCCACGGCAACTACGGCGACCTGGGTGTCTAAAAAAGGCGCGGTTTCTGTGGGTGCCAATGGAGCGACTCGTCAGATCATCAACGTGGCAGCCGGTACGCAGGACACCGACGCCGTCAACGTGGCGCAGTTGAAAGGCATCTCCAATGGGTACGTTCATGTAAACGGTACAAATACAGGGGGAGCTCCCATAGCCAACAATTATGGAGGATTGAGCGCTACGGCCGGCGCCGGTGGGAAATATTCCGTGGCGGTCGGGCCGAGTGCCAAAGTACAGCAGGCCGCCGATCAAGGCGTGGCCGTCGGATATAACACGAACGCTCAGGCCGCGAACACCGTCGCGATCGGTAACGGCGCGAACACGACGGCGGCGGGCGTCGCCGGCGTGGCGTTGGGGCAGGGCGCCGCGACTTCTGTGGATAGCGGCGTGGCTCTTGGCGCCGGTTCGCAGGGGAATGTGACCGCCGGAAAAGCGGGCTGGGATTTCGTGACCGGTACGGCTTCTACCGTTAATAATGCTGTATGGAAAGCAAATAAAGGCGCTGTGTCCATCGGTAACGGCAACGCCACAACCCGCCAGATCGCCGGCGTTGCCGCCGGTACGAACGACACCGACGCGGTGAACGTGGCGCAGGTGAAGGGGCTTGCCAAACAGCTTGCTGCCGACGGCGTTTCCTATTTCCATGTAAATTCAACGAATGTCACCGAGGATCCGGTAACGACCAATAAAGGCACGGTCAGCGCCAAAGCCGGCGCGGGCGGCAAGAATTCTCTGGCGGCCGGCGTCAACGCGAAAGTGCAGAAAGACGCCGAAGAAAGCACCGCCATCGGCTTCAACACGAATGTGACGAAGAAAAATGCCGTTACCGTGGGCAACCGTTCTTCCGTTTCTGCGGAAGGCGGTTCGGCCCTTGGTTACAACGCGCAGGTCCATGCCGACGGAAAGAACGGCGTGGCGGTCGGCAGCGGCAGCTACGTTCGCTTTGAAGGCGGCGCCGCTTTCGGTTCCGGCGCGAGAGCTACCGGGATCAAGGCGGTGGCGATCGGCAGCGGGGCCAATTCGGACGGAGCCGGCAGCGTGGCGATTGGCGATACGGCCAGAGTCGCATCCAACGGGCATCCGCTGACCAGTATCGCCATCGGCAGGAACGCCTATGTCCTGAACGGCACTGGCCAGCAGGAATACGAATTCAGCTTTAACAAGGCGGGCTGGAACGGCCCCAACGATCCCAAGGATCAGGCGGCGTTGGACAGATTGCCCGGCGGTATTGCTGTGGGAACGAACGCCTATGCCCGGACGGGCAGCGTCGAAATCGGTTCTCATACCATGCAGGGCCTCACTATGGGCGGAACGACGGTCGACAACACCTCGGCCAACATTATCGACATGACCACGATCGGCACCAACTCCTACAACAAAGGAATGATGGCTACGATTGTGGGCGCTTATTCCATCAATACGGGGAATTTTGACGGCAGCGGTGGTTTTAACAGTCTTCTGTACGGTTCCCAGAACATGGGGTCCACGTTGATCGGTTCCTTAAATCAGAACCGCTCCAAAGGAAAGAGCGGAGACAGCGGCGTAGCCAACAGTATCGTGGGCTTGGCCAACGTGGCGGAGAACGCCAACGGCGCTCTGATTTTCGGCGCCGGCAATAAAGTTACCAATTCTATCAAGAGCATCTCCGGTATTTCGGCCAGCAGCGGCTATGATACGGTAGACAAGATGGTGGAAAGTCTGACCGAGGCCGTGAAAACTTCGGAGGGCGGCGCGACGCTCGTCATCGGCGGCGGCAACGTGGCGAACTACACGCAGGCGTCGCAGATCATGGGTGTCAGCAACACGCTGACAGGGAAAAACAATGCAGTCAGCAAATACAATATGATCGACGGCTACAGAAACACCGCCGCCAACGTCGAACACGTGTCCCTCATCGGCTCCGAGAATACGGTCGAAAATACGAAGACGGCGCTCCTTTTGGGCGACAAGCGAAAATTGACTCAAGCGAACCACAGCATCGTTCTCGGTTCTGCCGATACGGAGAAGGAGCTGAAGGTAGCCGACGCGGTACTGATCGGACACAACGCCGACGTCCAGAAGGCGGGCGGCGTCGCTCTCGGCAGCGGCTCCGTAGTTTCGACGGATAAGAATGTAGTGGGTTATGACGTTTTGGGGACAAATCACAATTCCGACGCCACTGGCACGTGGAAATCGACCGCGGCCGCCGTTTCGGTCGGCGATACGACGGGGAACGCCAAGGTCACCCGCCAGATCGCGGGCGTCGCGGCCGGTACGGAAGACACCGATGCCGTCAACGTCGCGCAGCTGAAGGGCGTAGCCAATATGGCCAGCGCCGCGGCCAACGCGGACATGTACTTCCACGTCAATTCCGGCGCGGCGGTCGCTCCCGTCGCCACCAACAAAGGTCCCATGACGGCCACGGCGGGCGCCGGCGGTTCGAACTCGCTGGCGGCCGGCGTCAACGCCACGACAAGTAGCGGCGCCGAAAAGGCCGTCGCCGTCGGCTACGGCAGTTCTTCCGACGGCGCGGGCAGCATCGCTCTCGGCGACACGGCGAAAGTGGCGTCGAACGGCCATTCGCTGACCAGCATCGCCATCGGCAAGAACTCCTATGTCCTCAACGGTTCGGGGCAGCAGGAGTACGAGTTCAGCTTCGACAAGACCAACTGGACGACGGGCGGGAATCCCTTCAATCCGACCTATACGCCTCACGACACTTCGCGCATCGCCGGCGGCATCGCCATGGGCACGAATTCCTACGCGCGCACCGGCAGCATCCAGATCGGTTCCCATACCTACACGGGAACGATGGGCGGAACGAACGTGGCGGCTGCGACGAACGGCGAAGCCAATCTCGTCAACATGACGACCATCGGCACCAACAGCTACAACAAAGCCGTTTTCGGCACGATGGTCGGTGCCTACTCCATCGTCACCGGCGACTTCACCGGCGCCGGCGGACTCAACAGCTATCTTTACGGCTCGCAGAACTTCGGCGCGACTGTGATCGGGTCTCTGAACAGCGTGCGTTCGAAGGGGAACGGCGGGACCAGCGGCGTCGCCAACAGCATCGTCGGCATCGCCAATACAGCCGAGAACGCCAACGGCGCGCTGATCTTCGGTGCGGGGAACAACGTCAGCAATTCCAACATTTTCCCGCTGAACGTGTCTTCTGGAGCCGACACCGTGGACGAGATGGCGGACAAACTGCGCCAGACCCTCCAGGACATGGATGGCGCCGGGGCGACTTTGGCCATCGGCGGCGGCAACACGGCTGATTGGACGCGTCGGTCCCAGCTGATGGGCGTCAACAATACGCTGACCGGTACGAGCGCCAAACTGAGCGATCTCAACCTGCTCAACGGCTACAAGAACGTCGGCGAAAACGTCAGCCACATTACCGTGATCGGTTCGGAGAACACCGTCAAAAACGGCGACTTCAACATCGTTCTGGGCGACAAGCGCAGCATGGACGGCAAGAGCCACAACGTCGTCATCGGCTCGCTGGACAGCGCTGCGGCGACGGACGCTTCGAACGCCGTCATCCTGGGACATAACGCCAACGCTTCCGTCGACGGCGGCGTGGCGTTGGGCGCTTTCAGCATAGCCGACCGTCAGATGCTGTCGAACGTCTACGTGCCCGCCGGCGCCGGCGCGGCGATGGACACGCTCGTGCGCGGTACGGTAAAGGGTTCCTATGGGGCCGTTTCCGTGGGGAACGCCAACGCGACCCGGCAGATCGCCAACGTAGCCGCCGGCAGCGCCGATACCGACGCGGTGAACGTGGCCCAGCTCAAGGCGCTGGACGCCAAGATCGCCGAAACCAACACCACGGTGGATAAGGGTTTTGCCCTCTCGGCCGACGATAACGGCGTCGTCACCAAGAAACTCGGCCAAGCTGTTCACGTCGCCGGCGACGGCACGAACACCGAAACCAGGGTAGATGGCGGCAAGGTTGTCGTCGCCCTCAAGAACGAGCTGAAATTCGACGTGACGGGGACGACAAACAAGCTCACGATCAACACCGGCGGCAAGGGCACGATCAACAACCTGACCAACACGACCCTCGACGCCGGCTGGGGCGAAGGCGACAGAGCCAGACAGGCCGCCACCGAAGGACAGCTCAAGCAGGTCGCGTCGACGTCTGCCAGCGCCCTGCAGAGCTGGGACGCACAGATCGACGGCGTGAAAGTGAAGACCGTCAGCAAGACCGACAACGTCCTCAACTTCAAGGCGGGCAGCAACATCAAACTGAGCAACGACTCCGGGGCCGTCAAGGTGCGCGTCGTCGACGCGCCCACCTTCGCCGGCAAAGTCACCGCCAAAGGCTTCGACGCGACCGGCAATAAAGTCGTCAACGTCGCCAAGGGCGAAGTCAGCCAGACCAGCGCCGACGCGGTCAACGGCTCGCAGCTCTGGGGCGTCTCGTCGAGCGTCTCCAACCACTTCGGCGGCGGCTCCTCCGTCAACCCCGACGGTTCCGTCTCCGCCCCCACCTACGTCATCCAGGGCGGCAGCTACCACAACGTCGGCGACGCCTTGAGCGCCGTAGACACCCAGTTCACCAACATCTACAACAACTTCGGCAGCGTCTACAACCAGATGGGCGAACTGAGAAGCGAAATCAAGAGCACCGGAGCGCTCGGATCTGCCCTCGCCGGGTTGAAACCGATGCAGTACGACCCCGTCGAACCCAGCCAGATCATGGCCGGCTTCGGAGCGTACAGAGGCGAGTACGCGCTGGCCCTCGGCTTTGCGCACTACCTGAAAGAAGACTTCATGGTCCACGCCGGAGTGTCCGTTACCCATCACGGCGAGTCGATGGCCAACGCCGGGCTGACCTGGAAGATCGGCCGCAAGGAAGACAAGGACGCGATCCCCGAGCGCTACCGCTCCGGCCCGATCAGCAGCGTCTACGTGATGCAGAAGGAAAACGCCGAATTGCAGGCCGAAGTGGCTTCGCTGCGGCAGACCAACATGCGCCAGGCCGAGCAGATGGCCGAGATGAACGCGCGCGTGGAGAGGCTGGAGCGTCTGCTGCAGAGCGGCAGAAAAGCGAACTGACGTTCAAGGGCGAAGGGGGCGGATTGGCGGTTGAGATCCGCCCTCTTCTTTGTGGTACAATGTGATGTGGAAATTAAAATTTTTTTCTGTGTGGAGGGTTTGCGATGAGACGAGCGATGACGATTTTTCTGGCGGTACTGCTGATGGGTGCGGCGGCGGGAACGGCTCCGGCCACGGAGATCGCGGTGGTGGATGCGGAGAGGATCCTGGCCCAGTCGACTCCCGGCAAGAAGGGGCAGGAGCACCTGAACGAGGTGCAGAAAGTGCTTCAGAAGGGATACAACGACTTGGTGGCTCTGTACCGCGGCCGGGAGAACTCGCCCGAGGCGCAGGAGATCATCAGGCAGGGACAGGCTGCGCTGGAGCAGCAGATGGCGGTCGAGCGCAATGCCGTGCTGGCGGTTCTGCAGTCGGAACTGATGGCGGCAACGGAGGCGTGGCAGAAGAAAAATCCCAAGATTCAGGCGGTCGTGAGCCGTCAGCTGCTTCTTGGCGCAGTCCCCAAGCTCGACGTGACGAGCGCGGTGATGAAGGAAATGAACAAGCGCACTCCCAAGTTTGCCGCTTTGCCCACGGTGACGGTGAACAAACCGGCTCCGGCTCAGCCTGCCCAAAAGTAGAAACGATCTTTTACAGCGCTGTCTTGAAGAGCGCGTATTGAAAGTACGACGCGATCCCCGCCGCTGGATTCGGAAAAAACGAGTCCAACGGCGGGGATCGTCTTGTTTGCCGCGCTTATCGCTTCGACAAAAAGAGCCGGGACGCAGGAGACGAAAATGTCCGCTGCATCCCGGCGTTCGTTTGTGGAGCCAGAAAGCTTATTTGACGTTCAGAGGCAGGTACTGCGTGCGGCCGTATCTGCGGATCAGCAGGGGCACACGGTTTCTCTTGGTGGAACCGATGACCTTGAACAGATCGCCGGAGTTGTTCACTTCGCGGCCGCCGGCCTGGAGGATGATGTCGCCGCGGCGCAGGCCGGAGCGAGCCGCCAGGGATTTTTCTTCCACTTCGGTGACGACCAGGCCGCTGTCGCGCTCCGAGAGCTTCAGCTCTTTGCGCAGTTCCGGAGTGATCGTTGCCACGGTGAAGCCGATTTTCTCCGCCGTGCTGGCGTCGGCGACCGTGGTATCCACTTCCGCAAGCGTCAGCGAGAAGTTCATGGTCTTGCCGTTGCGGAGCACCTCGAGATTGATCTTGTCGCCGGCCATGTGCTGGCGCACCGAAGTGCTCAGCTTGACGCTGTCTTCCACCTCTTTGCCGTCGAGCTTGACGATGACGTCGCCGCGCTTCAGGCCGGCCTTTTCGGCGGGAGAGTCGGGGACCACGTCGGCGATCAGGGCGCCCTTGGTGTTCTTCAGCTCGAAAGCCGAAGCGATGTCCTCGGTGATGGGCTGCAGATAGACGCCCATCTGGCCGCGGCGGACTTTGCCGTAGGCGACGATGTCGTTCATGACCTGCTTGGCCATGTTGATGGGGATCGCGAAGCCGATTCCCTGGGCCGAGGGGATAATGGCCGTGTTGATGCCGATCACGCGGCCCTGCATGTCAAGCAGGGGGCCGCCGCTGTTGCCGGGGTTGATCGAAGCGTCGGTCTGCAGGAAACCGTCGAAATTGAAGTTCTGCAAGTGAATGCTGCGGTTGCGCGCCGAAAGGACGCCGACCGTCACGGTGGGCTCCAGCCCCAGCCCCAGCGTGTTGCCGATGGCGACCATGGTCTCGCCGACGCGGATCTTGTCGCTGTCGCCCAGCTCGAGCGTGGGAAGGTCTTTGCCGTCCACCTTGATCACGGCGATGTCGAACGTCGGATCGCGTCCGATCACCGAAGCTTCCATGGTCTTGCCGTCGAAGAACGTGACCGTGATCTTGTCGGCGCCGTCGATGACGTGGTTGTTGGTGAGGATGCGGCCGTCCTTGGAGACGACGAAGCCGCTCCCGGCCCCTTTCATGGGAACGCGGCGCGTGTACTCGCGGAACATGTCGCCGAAGAACTCCCTGAAGAAGGGGTCGTTGGGCAGCCCCTGATTCACCGTGCGCGTGACCGTACCTTCGACGTCGATATTGACGACCGCGTGACCGACCTTCTCGACCAGATCGGCCACGGGACTGCCGGCAGTCAGCGCTTCAGGCGGCAACGTCCCAGAAAAAGCGGGTATGCTGCCTGCGACCATGGCACCCAGTATAATGCCTATAAGAGATCTTTTCAGTTTTCTCAGTTCCATAAAATTTCACCTCCGCAAAGAATCGGGCAGGACGCGACGGTCCCGCCTCAACGATGCACATATTACACGAAAACGGCTGTTTGCGCATTGATGTTTTATACAAAACAGCTAAACTTGAATTTATTCTTTGCTCCTTTCAAATCAATAAAGTTTATCCAAAAGACGGCACTCGGCCGAGAGAAGAATTATTTGTTTGGGAACCGACGGGCATCGCCGCGCCGTGAAAATTTTGTGACAATGTTTCAATAACGTGGATTAATTGTGTCAGATCGGATTATAAGTTCGAGAATCTGGGAGTAAAATCGTTGAATGAGCGCGAAATGTCCCGCAATGAAATCGAAAAGTCGTCGTTCAAAAAATACAGAATGCTTTTCGTAGATATGGACATAATCGCCGGTTCGCGTTAATATACGCCGTGTTGCGCGTGGGAAAGCCGTTTTTGGAAGAGAGAGAGCGGCTGGAGAGCGTGCGACGCCGTTTCTTGACAACCGAAGAGGACGAGGAAGAGAAGCCAAGCG
>NZ_MUHX01000039.1 GCF_002007215.1 Pyramidobacter sp. C12-8
CGCTTAAAAATCTTCGTTCAAAAATCGCCGGCCCGCTGCGGAAAATCCTTCCCGCTGCAGACCGGCTTTTTTGTAAACGTTGCTCGCTTGGCCTTTTGATGTTTCTCTTGTCCTCTTTGGCTGTCCTCTTTGGCTTTCTTTCGCCTTCTTTAGTTTTCTCTTGTTTTCGCTGTCGGCGGATGGGCCCTCCATGTCAGGGAACTCCGCCGATTTTTTTGTTTCTTGGGCTAATCCTGTATTTTTCTGTGCTTGCTTCATCATGATGAAAAATACAGTATACAAAAATCAATTTTGCCCGATAATTTTTTTTCGATGTTTTTCTTTTAAGATAAATCACAAACTTTTATTGCATTCGTGATAGAATTTGAATCACATAGGGGAATTGCTGTGTCTTTTATGTGGTCGTCGTAACGTGGGCTTCGAGGGAGAGTGTGTTGGTTTCACGGCTGGATGGGGTTGCAAAGGGAAAAGGGTGAATCCCTTTCGATTTTTATCGATACAGCAGATCCTAATTATCATCAAGGGGGAGTTTCGAAATGGCAAAACGTTGGAAGACTATGGATGGCAATATGGCCGCAGCGCACGTCAGTTATGCGTTCACTGAGGTCGCCGCGATTTATCCCATTACGCCTTCTTCGCCGATGGCCGAAGACTGCGACGAATGGGCGGCCCAGGGGAGAAAGAATATTTTTGGCAGGGTCGTCGAGATCTCGGAAATGCAGTCCGAAGCGGGCGCGTCAGGCGCTGTGCACGGTTCTTTGAGCGCCGGATCCTTGACGACGACTTTTACGGCTTCGCAGGGATTGCTGTTGATGATCCCCAATATGTATAAAATCGCCGGCGAACGCCTGCCTGCCGTTTTCGACGTCAGCGCCCGTGCCCTGGCGACGCATGCCCTCTCGATCTTTGGCGACCATGGCGACGTGATGGCTTGTCGCGGCACAGGATTTGCGATGTTGGCTTCCTCCAGCGTACAGGAAACCATGGATCTGACCGCCGTTTCTCATCTGACGGCCATCAAGGCGCGCGTGCCTTTCCTGAACTTTTTCGACGGCTTCCGCACTTCGCACGAGGTCCAGAAGATCGAGGTGCTGGACTACGACGATCTGGCGAAGCTGGTCGATTATGACGCGATTGCCGAGTTCAAGGCCGACTCTTTGAATCCCGAGCATCCTTACACCAAGGGGACCGCGCAGAATCCGGACATTTTCTTCCAGGCGCGCGAAGCCTGCAACCGTTTTTACGATGAGCTGCCCGAGACGGTCGCGCAGTACATGGAGCAGATTTCCGCTCTGACGGGACGCGAGTACCATCCGTTCAACTACTACGGCGATCCCGAAGCGGAACGGGTGATCGTCTGCATGGGTTCCGCCTGTCAGGCGGCCGAGGAAACGGTCGATTACCTGATGGCCCGCGGCGAGAAGGTTGGTCTGGTCATCGTCCATCTGTATCGTCCGTTCAGTCCCAAATATTTCTTCAGGGGCCTTCCGGCCACTGTCAAAAAGATCGCCGTGCTCGACCGCTGCAAAGAACCGGGCGCGTTGGGCGAACCTCTGTATCAGGACGTTTGCGCTCTGTTCGAGGAATACGCCGAAGCCGAGCGTCCGCTGGTCGTCGGCGGCCGTTACGGCTTGGGTTCCAAGGACACGACGCCGACGCAGATCAAGGCGGTGTTCGACAATCTGAAGAACTACAAGCCGGTCAATCATTTCACGGTCGGCATCAACGACGACGTGACCTATCATTCGCTGCCTCTGGGCGAGACGGTCAATGCCGCTCCGGAAGGAACGATCCGCTGCAAGTTCTGGGGCCTCGGTTCCGACGGCACGGTCGGCGCCAACAAGAACGCCATCAAGATCATCGGCGACAACACCGATCTCTATGCCCAGGGCTATTTCTCTTACGACTCCAAGAAGTCGGGCGGCATCACCGTTTCGCACCTCCGCTTCGGCAAAAAGCCCATCAAGTCGACCTATCTCATCGAGAACGCCGACTTTGTGGCCTGCCACAAGCAGGAGTATCTGCACCAGTATGATGTGACTGCCGGCTTGAAGAAGGGCGGCGTGTTCCTTCTGAATACGCAGTGGACCGGCATGGATGCCCTCGAAGCCAATGTCCCGGCCAAGGTCAAGCGTTATCTGGCCAAGAACGACATTCAGTTCTACGTGATCGACGGTACGGACATCGCTCAGAAAATCGGCCTGGGCAACCGCACCAACATGGTCATGATGTCGGCCTTCTTCAAGCTGGCCAACGTCATTCCCATGGAAGACGCCGTCAAGTACATGAAAGACGCCATTCAGAAGTCCTACGGCCGCAAAGGCGAAGATATTATCAACATGAACAATGCGGCGGTCGATCAGGGCTACGGCGCTCTGAAGAAGATCGATATCCCCGCGGCCTGGGCCGAGGCGGCCGACGCTCCCAAGACCGAAGCTGCCGGTTGCTGCGAAGAGCGTCCTGATTTCATCAGGGATATCGTCGATCCGATTAACGCTCAGGAAGGCGACAAACTGCCCGTCAGCGCTTTTGTCGGCATCGAGGACGGACGCTTCCCCAACGGCACTTCCGCTTTCGAGAAGCGCGGCGTTGCCGTTTTCGTTCCCGAGTGGAACAAGGACAAGTGCATCCAGTGCAACCAGTGCTCGATGGTGTGCCCGCACGCGACCATTCGCCCCGTGCTGCTCGACGAGGACGAAGCCGCTCACAAGCCGGCCGGTTTCGAGACGCTGCCGGTGAAGGCGCCCAAGGAACTTGCCGGCCTTCAATTCCGCATTCAGGTCAGCCCGCTTGACTGCCTTGGCTGCGGCAACTGCGCCGATATCTGCCCCGTAAAGGCTCTGGAGATGAAACCGCTGGCCTCTCAGATGGCTCAGGCGGAGAACTGGCATTTTGGCATCGACCATGTCAGCGACAAGTCCGACCGCGTCAACACTCACAATATGAAGAACAGCCAGTTCGCCACGCCCTACTTCGAGTTCTCGGGGGCCTGCGCCGGCTGCGGCGAGACGCCGTACGCCAAGCTGGTCACGCAGCTTTTCGGCGACCGCATGATGATCGCCAACGCCACGGGCTGCTCGTCCATTTGGGGCGCTTCCGCTCCCAGCATGCCCTACACGACCAACGCTCTTGGACAGGGCCCCGCCTGGGCGAACTCTCTGTTCGAGGACAATGCCGAATACGGCTACGGCATGGCCATGTCCGTCAAGAACAGCCGCAACGATCTGACGGCCAATGTCGAAGCGCTGCTTGCATCCGACACGCTGCCCGAAGAAGTTCGCAAGGCGCTGCAGGGTTGGTACGACGTTCGCAACGACGCAGCCGGCAGCAAGGCCGCAGCCGAGGCGGTGTACGAAGTGCTCGACTGCGATCTCGGCGACGAAGAACTGAACGCCAAATTGGCTCGCGTCGGCGACCTGGCCGATTATCTCGTCAAGAAGTCCATCTGGATCTTCGGCGGCGACGGCTGGGCGTACGACATCGGTTTCGGCGGTCTGGATCACGTCCTTGCCAGCGGCGAGAACGTCAACGTTCTTGTCTTCGACACCGAGGTGTATTCCAACACGGGCGGTCAGTCCTCCAAGTCCACGCCCACTTCTGCTGTCGCCAAGTTTGCCGCGGCCGGCAAGAAGGTTGCCAAGAAGGATCTTGGACGTATCGCCATGACCTATGGTTACGTCTATGTGGCTCAGTGTGCCATGGGCGCCGACAAGAACCAGCTGGTCAAGGTGCTGAGCGAGGCAGAGGCTTACGACGGTCCGTCGCTGATCATCTGCTATGCGCCCTGCATCAACCATGGTCTGAGGGCCGGCATGGGCAAGAGCCAGGAGCAGGAGAAGAAGGCCGTGGAAGCCGGTTACTGGCATCTGTATCACTACAACCCCGAGCTCGAAGAACAAGGAAAGAATCCTTTCGTCCTCGATTCCAAGGAGCCCAAAGCTTCGTTCCGCGACTTCCTGATGAGCGAGAGCCGTTACACTTCGCTGGCCAAGACGAATCCCGAAATGGCCGAGCAGCTCTATGCAAAGGCCGAGCGCGACGCCAAGAGACGTTATTGCGTGTACAAGAGTCTGGCTGAAGCTAAGCCTCTTGAAGCGGAATGACTTTAACGAATCATGATGTGCACAAAGGCAGGAGCCGAGATCTTCGGCTCTTGCCTTTGCTGTAATTTGGATCGTTTTTTGTGGAACGGTTTTATGCTGTACTGATTTTCAATTAAAAACAGATTTATAAAAGGCGTGCTTGAAAATGCCGCGTCTCGAAGAGCGTTAGGCCTTTGAGGAACGACATCGCGCAGTTTCCGATGCGCCTTTGCTGCCATAAAAGCCGTGCCCTTCTTAAGGAAAAACGGTATGACTCGCATCGTAGATTTTCATCGGCCGATTTGCGTCCCGGTGGTTCCGCGTTTTTATCGGCAATTGAAATAGATTCTTATGAGTTATATCTATTGATATTGTTATAGCCTCTAAGAACTATAAAGGTATTGACATCGCTTCATTGGCGAGTAAAATGACTAATCACGGAAAGCAAGCGAAATAATCTCTTAATATTTTATTTCGAGGATAATTTTTGAAAAAGAAAAGTCTTCAATAACTTTGGAGAATGACGCCGAGTGCGTGTCGGTAAGCTTTCTTTGTTTTGCGGAGACACGTCTCATGTCAAGGAGGAGTTTTGTATGGCGATTGTAGCGCGCTGGGAGTGGCGGACCTTTGGCAAGGGAGACTTCGGCGTCGGCGAGAAGACGCTGCGGGCCCTGCCGATGGATTCGAACAAGAGGACCGACGAAGAATACATTCTTTCCAGAAATAGCGACGAGAACGTCAAGATCCGCTTTGACCTCATCGACGTCAAATCTCTTCAGAAGGTCAATGCCGACGGCCTGGAGCAATGGCTGCCGGTTCTCAAGACGGGATTCCCGATCGCCGCGGACGAGCTTTCCGCGCTGGCTAAAATCCTCAAGGTGGAGCTGCCGGAACTTGAGCGCGCCGAATACACTCACGACCAGTTTATCAAGGAGCTCGTCGTGCCGCATAAAGATCTGGAGCTTGTTCTGGTGAAAAAGGACCGCGACATTTACAAGATCGACGGCGCCACGGCCGAGATCGCCGCCGCAGAATTCAACGGCGTAGCGTGGCGGACGATGTGCGTCGAGCATGAAGACCCGATCCTGATCATGAGGGTCGTGGAAAAACTCGGTATGAAGGGCGTGGAGAACATGAATTACATCCAGGCCATGAAGAAGTCGGTGGGGATCAAATAAGATGGCTCCGAGAAAAGCGATCATCGATGTCGGTACCAACTCGATCAAGTTCTGTCTGGCGGAAGGGACCGGGGCCGGCGGGTACAAAGTCGTCAAGGACGTCAATGACATTGTCCGTCTTGGCGAAGGGCTGAAAGACGCCGGCTGCATCGGCGCGGAGGCGCTGGAGCGCAACGCGCGGTCCGTGGCGAATTTTGCAGAGGAAGCGAAAGCGGCCGGAGCCGACGAGATCATCGCCGTGGGGACGATGGCTTTGCGCGTTGCCAAAAATGCCGCGGATTTTATCGCCCGCGTCAAAGAGCTCTGCGGCGTGGAGCTGCGCGTGCTTACCGGCGAAGAAGAAGCCCAGCTTTCCTACGTGGCGGTCATGTCGGGCATCGAAGGGGCCGCTGAGGCCGATCTG
Organism: Pyramidobacter sp. C12-8; assembly: GCF_002007215.1. Classification (GTDB taxonomy): domain Bacteria; phylum Synergistota; class Synergistia; order Synergistales; family Dethiosulfovibrionaceae; genus Pyramidobacter. The sequence goes on from NZ_MUHX01000039.1 coordinate 5,664, forward strand.
ATGACGATGGATACCGGCGGCGGCAGCACGGAGTTTGTTTTTGGCAAAGCCGGCAGGCTGGTGAGAAAGTTCAGTCTCAACGTGGGGGCCGTCCGCTTTACCGAGCAGTACCTCGCGGAAATGCCCGTCACCGCGAATAAACTGGCGGAAGCGCAGGCGGCCATTGCCAAAGAGCTGACCGACGGTGGCGTTGCCGGTCCCGTCGCGTTCCTTGTCGGCATGGGCGGCACGGTCACCAGCATGGCTTCGGTGAAGCATCAAATGGCTCAATACGATCCCGACGTGATTCAGGGATCCACGCTGAGTCTCGACGACGTAAACGCTCAGATCGCAGACTATGCGGCCAAGACGCTGGATCAGCGCCGCGAGATCGTCGGCCTCCAGCCCAAGCGGGCCGACGTGATCCTAGCTGGCGCCTGCATCGTCAAGGCCGTTCTCGAACTGACCGGCGCCAGGGAAATGACGGTCAGCGACCGCAGCCTGCGGCATGGTTTGTTGTTTCAGCTCTTTAAAGCTTAAGCGGCCTCCGTTCTCTGGAAATGGTCTTGGGGACAGAGAGGCAACTGATGAAGGAGGGTGTTGTTTCGTGAGATTCCGTAAGGCAATGTCATGCGCTTTCGTTCTGTGTGCGGCGATGTTTGCTTCGGCTGCCTGCGCAGCCTATCCCGAGCGCCCTATCCACATTGTGAATTACGTGGCCCCGGGCGGACTGATGGACGTGACCAGCCGCAAGTTCATCTCTGTCGCCGCCAAGTACACCGACGCGACCTTTGTGGTCGAGAACGTGACGGGCGCCGGCGGGCTGGTGGGGCTGGGGCACGTGCTTCAGCAGCCGGCGGACGGTTATACGGTTTTCGCCCCTACGACCGCCGTCGTCAACAAAGTCTTGTCCTCCAAGAAAAACGAGGACGAGATGATCTGGAGTATGGAATGGGTCGCGATGCTGATGCGCGATCCCGAATGCGTCATCGGCGCCGCGGAAGGCGAGTTCAACACGTTCGAGAAAGTCGTCGCCGACGCGAAAGCCAAGAACGGCACCCAGCTGTGGAGCGGCCCCGCTCCCGGCGGCAACGATCATGTGCTGGCGACCAAAGTCTGGCGCATCGTCGGCATGAAGGCCAAATGGGTTCCCTACAAGAGCGGTCCCGAAGCCATGATGGGGACGCTGAGCGGCCAAAGCGTGGCTTACGTGGGCAATCCCGCCGACATGGCCGGGCGTCCCGGCTACAAGATCCTCGCCCTGTGCCGCGGCGAGCGCCTGCCGCAGTTCCCCGACGCGCCGACGTTCAAGGAGCTGGGGTACGAAGGGCTCGAGAACGAGATCATGTGGCGCGGTTTCGCCATCCGCAAAGGCGCGCCCGAAGAGGCCTACGCGTGGTGGGAAGAACTGAACAAAAAAGTCGCTGCCGATCCGGAATGGAAAGAATATCTCGAGCGCGACGGCATCGACGTGGTCGACTGGGGGCGCGAGAAGTTCACCGCGCAGGTCAGGAACGACGTAGAGAACGTCCGGCTTGCGCTTCGCGAAGCCGGGATGATCAAGTAAGCGGGCGGCACGGTATAAAAAGCGGTCCCTGTTTTGTGGTTCACGAAACAGGGACCGCTTTTCGAAAGAGAGAGGTGTCGATATATATGCAGTCAATGCAGGAACTTGCCTTGTCGCTGAACAATCCGCGCGGTCTGGTCGTGATCGCCGGAGTCTGCGCGGCAATCCTCGCGGTATCCGCGCTGTTTTTCGTTGTCTGCGGCAAAAGGGACCGGCTGGGCTCGCTGCTGGTGTCGACGGCTTTTGTCGAGCTGTCTGTCGTATTTATCTTTCTGACGAACGGCCTTGAAGAGATGGAAGGCATGGACAGCAGTTCGAAGCTGATGCCCTATCTGTGGTCGCTGCCGCTGCTGGTCGTTTCCCTGTTTCAGCTGTTTCGCACGTGGCGGGCCCCCCGCGTCAAAGCCGTCGGGCATGGGCGCGTCGATAAAGTTTTCTGGGCTTTTGCGATTGTGGCGGCGGCTATCTCGCAGTTCGACACGCTGGGGTTTTTCGTTTGTACGGCGGCCATGCTGGCGCTGCTGATGCTGCTTTTGGGCGAGCGGCGGATCCTGCTGATCCTGGGAACCGCGGCCTGTTGGGTTCTGTTCACGTGGTTTGTTTTCAACAAGGTGCTCCTGCTCGGTCTTCCGGCGGGAACGCTTTTCAGCAAGCTGTTCGTGTGACGGGGAGCGATGACGATGGAATTGTTGACGAACCTTTGGTCGGGGCTTCGCAATCTGATCGGCGCCGGCCCGTTGCTCATTGTCACCGCTGGCGTCGTCGTCGGCATTCTCGGCGGCGCGATGCCGGGCATGTCGCCGTCCATGGCGGTGGCGATTTTGCTGCCGTTCACGTTTGGCATGTCGCCGACGATGGGGCTGGTGATGCTGTGCGCGATTTATCTGGCTTCGAATTACGGCGGTTCGGTCACGGCCGTCATGATCAACACGCCGGGAACGCCGTCGGCGGTCGTCACGGCTTTCGACGGCTATCCTCTGGCAAAGAGCGGCAAGCCGGGCTATGGTTTGGGAATTTCCCTTGTCGCCTCCGTGTGGGGCGGCTTTATCGGCGTCGTTATCCTCGTGCTGTTCTCGGCGCCGCTGGCGAATTTTGCGTTGAAGTTCTGGCCGGCCGAATACTTCTCGTTGGCGCTGATGGGACTGTCCACGGTTTCGTCCATGGCCGGCCGGAAGTGGGCGGAGTCGCTGATGGCGGTGCTGCTGGGTCTTATGCTGAACACGATCGGCCTGGATCATGTCAACGGCGTGAGCCGTTTTACCTTCGACATTCTCAATCTATACGATGGATTTTCTTTTGTGCCGGCGCTGATCGGTCTGTTCGCCCTCAGCGAAGTTTTCGCCAACATCGAAGAAAACGATTATCGAGCGTATGAAGCGGCGCAGGAGCGCGTGTCGGAGTGGCCGTCGCTCGAAACTTACTTGGGGCTGAAGTGGTCCATTGTTCGTTCGAGCGTTCTGGGAACGCTGATCGGCATTTTCCCCGGCGCCGGCGGGACGATCGCTTCTTTTCTGGCGTATGACATGGAAAAAAGGTTGTCCAACCATCCCGAGACGTTCGGCACGGGAGCTTATGAGGGCGTTGCGGCCGCGGAGGCGGCCAACAGCGCCTCGGTCGGCGGCGCGCTGGTGCCGCTGCTGACGCTGGGGATCCCCGGCAGCGCCTCCACGGCGGTGCTGATCGGCGCGCTGATGATCCACGAACTGCGCCCTGGCCCGGAGCTCTTTGCGAAGCAGCCCGAACTGGTATATACTTTGTTCTCGAGTCTGTTTGTCGCGAATATCGTGCTCTATTTTCTGGGCACGTGGGGCAGCCGCCTGTGGATCAGGGTGACGAAAATCCCCAAGACCGTGCTTTATCCGCTGATCTTTGCGTTCGCGATCGTCGGCAGTTTTGCCGTCCGCTCGTCGGTGTTCGACGTCGGCGTATGTCTCGGCTTCGGCGTGCTCGGCTGGATTCTGAAGAAATTCCATTATCCGCTGTCGCCGATCGTGCTGGGGCTGGTACTGGGGGCATTGATCGAGACGAATCTGCAGATGACGCTGATCATGGGCGGGCCGCAGCTCCTCTATACGCGCCCCCTGAGCGCAGTGCTCCTGGCGATCACGGGCGTGATGCTTTTGGCGCCTATTTTTTCCGAGCTGAAGAATAAGAAAGCCGCGAAAGCGGATCGTTGAAATAGAACCGTCTCCTACGGTGAAGAGGCGGGGGAGGCGATTGTACTGTGCTGTATTTCACCAGCTTTGTCAATATCTTGGGAGGTTTGGCGCTGTTCCTTTTCGGCGTCGACCAGAGCTCGCGCTTTTTTCGTGAGAATATGAGCGCGAACGCCAGAAACTCGATGGCCCGTTTTACGAAGAAGAAAGCGCAGGCTTTTTTGTTGGGCGTGGTCCTTTCCGCGCTCACGCAGAGCAGCACCATCGCGACGTCGTTTGCCGTCGGATTCGTGGATGTCGGCATGCTGAGCTTCGCCGGTTCGTTGATCGTGATGATGGGGGCCAGTTTGGGCGGCACGTTCGTGTCCTTCCTTTTGAGTCTGAATCTGTTCGATTACGCGCCGCTCATGTTCGGCGTGTCCTATTTCCTCTGCAAGGTCAGGAATAAATGGATCAGTTCCGGATTCGGCCTGATTCGCTGCCTGGCGCTGATCTTTCTCGGGATGCAGGTTCTGGGTTTGGGTACGAAAACGCTTTTTGCCGATCCCGAGTTCAGCCGGCTGATGACGCGCTGGGCGTCAAACGCGCTGGTGATGGGGATCATCGCTTTCATCGGCTCGGGCGTGCTGCAAAGCAGCTCGGCCATCATGGCGCTGGGGATCGCCTTGGCCGCGTCGAACGCTTTGCCGGCGACTTCCGCACTGCCCATCGCTCTGGGAGCGCACATCGGTTCCACGACCATGGTGGTGTTGGCGGGCATGAGCGGTTCGCTCAGCGCGCAGCGCCTCGGCTATGCGACGTTCTTCTTCAAGCTGTTGGGGGGGCTGATTTTCTTGTGCTTCTTGCCCTTCGTCCACAGGACGTTCGTCTCCCTCGGCATCTCCGCCGCTCAGGAACTGGTGTACGGTCAAGTGCTGATCGCAACGTTCAACATTCTCGTCTTTCTGCCTTTCCCTCAATTTCTTACGTGGATCGGCGTCCGGCTTGTATCGGGCAGCGGCAGCCTGAGCGAACCCCGCTATATCGACGAAAAGATCCTGGACGTTCCCGAACTGGCGGTCATGCTTTTGTCAAAGGAAATGGGACGCCTCTCCAACTACATGGAGGCGTATCTGCAGATGCTGCTCGAACCGCAGCAGCGCAACGGCGCGCTTTTTGGAAAACTGCCTCGGGCGATCGCCGATTTGTGCGAATCGTGTCAGGAATTTGCCTATCATATTCGCGTTCCTGCCGAAGAAGAAAAAGTGTCGGAGGATTTTACGATCATCAGTTACACGATGTCGATCCTGCGCGGCATGTCCAAGCTGCTGACAGGATCGATCCGATCGCATCTGGAGTCGACGGCGGTTCATGACGCGCTCCGCGCGCTTCTGGGAAACGGCGTGTGGGAGCGCTGGTGCAAACTGTCGCGCAAGTGTATGCGGTCCGCTCTGTGCGCCTTTGTCATTGGCGAGAAAGGCCAGGTCCACGCGCTGGAAAGCCAGGAAGCGGAACTTGCCGGCCTGAGCAACCAGATTCGCCGTGAAGTGGGCGAGAGCACTTCTTACGACCGCAACGCCTCCCGGGCTGTCCGTCTGGTCTCCCTGATGCAGGGGTTCCTGGCCATGGCGAAAGAGGTGGCCGAGGGCGAAGAGTTCACCAAGAAGCAGGCAAGATATTCGACCGGAAGAGCTTTTTCCGAGTGGAAGGAGGGGGCTGTGAGTGGCGACTAAAAAGAGCGAATCAAGCGAGCGCAGCCTCGAAAATTATCTTTATTCTTCTGACAAAGCGCGTATGTATGCGCTGGTTCAGCAGATGACGATCGGCGCCAGAGAGGCTCTGGCCAAAGCCGTCGCGGGGCTGTGCACTCTCGACGTGGGCGCGGAAGAGGATGTTATCTGCGGCGACGACGCGATCGACGAGCTGGAAGAGCAGATCGATCAGGAGTGCCTTTATTCTATCGCCATGCGGCAGCCGATGCGCGAGGATCTGCGCTATGTCTATGCGGTCATGAAGATCATCACGGATATCGAGCGCATCGGCGATCAGGCGGTCAACGTCGCCGAACGGCTGAAAGAGTATGTCAACGATTACCACGGGCGCGCGCCGCTGCCCAAGATCGACGATCTGCTTGACGTTTCGCGCCGATGCAGCGAGATGATCGATGACTTTCTGGCCGCGCTCGATAAAGAAGACGGCGGCGTGCTCGCCGTGATCCGCGAAAAACGTCGCGAAACCGTGCGGATTTGCCGTAAATGCGCCGAGTCGTTGATGCAGCGTCTTTCTTCCCCTTATCTGTCGGAGACGCCTGCGGAAATCTTCATCGCGATTGACCTTTTTCGCCATCTGAAGCGTGTGGCCGATCACCTGATGAACTTGGGAGAAAAAGTTTACTTCATCGCGACGGGCGTTTCTCCTTTGACTTTGAAAAGACAGCTCGTCAGCCAGGGCTGCTCTCATGAAGATTCGCATCCTACTGAAAGCGCAAAATGAAGATGTGTCCCTCTCACGCGACTTCCCGATTAAAGCACTGGATCATCCCGGCGCTTTGAGGAGGAAGCCGCGAAGCGAATTGCGCCGATCGCGCGACAGCCGGGAGAGTTCCAGGTACTGAACTTTCTCGGAGCCGTCCGCATTGGATCGTTCCATGAAAACTCGGTATGAAATATGGGGTGGGGAGACGATCATCGTCTGTCCCGCCCCATATTTTTATACGCTGTCTCCCGCAAGCGTCCCGCGTTCTCCCGGAAGCGTCCGCCCCTAACGCGTTGGGGGCTCGGAATGGGATCGTTGAAATTTTTGGGAAGGAACAGATGAATTCACCGTCCGAAACGAGTATAATGGATGCGTTATCATGAGACGTATTGTGTCTTTCCTGATGCAGAATAAACGTTCCGCGTGATTGGCACCTTGAGAAAAGTATCTATGAGGAGTTGACGATTGCTCTTGGACCGATTGGACAAAAAAAACAGCCGCAGAGTTTTTTGGAGCTTGATGGGTTCGATGATTTTGGCGACGGCCGGCGCTATCTCTCTGGCGGTTTTCAAAGCCGAAGATTTGCCCGCCTATAAGGATTTTCCGCTTTCCGCTTTTTTCCCTTCTCTTGAAGCGCGTGCGGCTCTGGCTCAGGGGCAGATGGTCCAGCTTGAGCGGGAAAATACCAGCGGCGTTATCTCGCCGCTGCTTCCGGATTCTCCTGAATTTGAAGAGAGCGGCCTGATGCTGGATGAGGTCGTTCCCGAGGAAGACCCTCTTGGCGGCGGAAGGCTGGCGATCCTTCCCGCGATGAATGAAGATCGGTCTTTTGACCAGCCGTTGCCGGTGCACGATCCTTTTATGACGTTGTCCCTTTCGGAGCTGAGCAATCAGAAAACCGACGACGGCAGCGTCATTGTCCGGCTGCTGGGCGAGAAAGACGAGATGGACGAAGATATTGACGAGCGTCCTTGGCTGGAGCACACCGTCGGCCAGGGCGAGCGGATGGTCGACATCTCGCGGAAGTACGGGATTCTTGTCGCGACGATCAGCAAGGCCAACAGCATCAGCAATCCTGACCGGCTTTCGTTGGGACAGGTCCTCTTGATTCCGCGCACGGAAGACTTGCTGGAAGACGTCTTGGAAGAACAAAAGAGCCGCACCGAGGAAAAACTCGCTTCCAAACAGAGAGCTGATCCGGTAAAATACCGGAAGTACACGGTAAAGCCGGGCGACTCTCTGTGGACCATTGCCAGCGCGAATAATCTCAGCATCGATTCTCTTTATGGAACCAATATCCTCCGCACGCCGGATCGTCTTTCTCCCGGCGTTGTCCTGCGCATTCCCAATCAGGACGGATTGAGCGTCAAGATTGCCAAAGGGCAGACTTTGAACGCGCTTGCAAAAAAGTACGGCGTCGCCGAGAGAGCGATCCGCATGGCGAACGGATTGGCCGACAAGGTGGAACTGAACGCCGGTCAAGAGGTATTTATCCCCGGCGCAAGCCGGTCCATTGCCGTATATCGAGGCAGTTCGAGCGGCGGCGGCATGTCGCGCACGGCCCCTCCCGTTGCCAAAGCCGCCAGCGGAGCGGCGGGCCGTTTTTCCTGGCCGGTGGTGGGAAAAATCTCCAGTCCGTTCGGCTGGCGCCGGCATCCGATCCGACGTGCCAGGCTTTTCCACGCCGGCATAGACATACGCGCGCCCCGGCATACTCCCATACGCGCTTCGCGGGGAGGCCAGGTTATTTTCTCCGGCTGGATGAACGGTTATGGACGGACGGTCATTATCCGTCATGACAGCACGTATACGACTTTGTACGGCCACTGCCAGTCGTTGATGACCCGCAAGGGGCAGAACGTGAAAAAAGGGACCGTGATCGCCACAGTGGGGTCGAGCGGGCGCGCTACGGGGCCGCATGTCCATTTCGAAGTCCGCCGCAGCGACAGTCCGACGAACCCGATGAGTTATCTGCGCTGAAAACAGTGAAAGACAAGAGGAGCGAGTGACATGAAAAAAGTAGGAATCGTTTTACTTTTGTGCAGTCTTCTGGGAAGCGCCGCGGGCGCTGCTACGGACACGACGGCGGCGAAACAGATCGATCGTCTGGAAAACGCGATTTATGGTTCAGTGCGTTCAGGCGGTCTGATTTCGAGGCTCGACAGCGTAGAGAAGGATCTTTACGGCACGAAACTGCAAGGCACGTTGGCGGAGCGCGAGTCAGCTCATGTCGATTACCTTGAGAAGGGAACCGAAGGGCAGCCGTCGCTTCTGTACAAGATGAGCGTGGCCGAATGGGGCCTTGAGATTTCTAATAATGCCGATAAGCCGCTTATCGAGCGGATTCCCGTTGTTGAAAAAAGACTCGAAGGAAGCTCCATGGAAGACAAACCCATGGCGATGCGGGTGGAACGAGTGCTCGGTATGGTCGTCTCCGATCCCGTCGCTTCCGAGCCCGTCGAGGTTCCCGCAGGAACGGTCGTCCGCCTGCAGCTGATGGAAACCTTGAAACCTTCCGTCACCAAAAAGGGCGATCGGGTTTTGCTGAAACTCACGCATAATCTTATCGTGAACCATAGACTCGTCGCGCCTGTGGGAGCCCCCGCGGAAGGGATCGTCACGTCAGTCAAAAAACCGCGCAGTTTTGGCCGCCCGTCGGAGATCCGGATCTCGGTGAAGTCTTTGAAGACGCTGGGGGATCCGATTTTGCCCCTGAGCGAAGGCGAAGCCTCCAAAAAGGCGACGGAGTTTGAGGCCAGTTATGCGGCGGCGGCGGGAACGAGCCTTGTGGGCGCACTTGCATTGGGGCCGTTGGGGCTGGCGGGCGGATTCTTTATCCGCGGCAACGCCAAAGAAGTGCCGGCGAGGGCCATCATGTACTCTGAAACCGAAAAAAGCGTCTCGGTACCTGCATATCCGATCCCTGCCTCTTTGGGAGCGTTGGCGAACGATAAATATGTCGATGTCCTGAGCGGCAAAACCGTGAATCTGCAGAAAGTGAACGAAGAAAAAACGAAAGTGGAGGACGCCGCGGAGCCCCCTAAAAAGGCGACCGAGATTGACAACCTCTAAACAGTAAGGGACTTTGGAAAGGAATGGTCATGTGCGGCGGAATTGTATAAGAGCCCTGGTCGTCGTATTCGTTGCGCTTGCACTGGCCCTCTGGGGAAGAGCTCTGAGACGCGATCTCGATGTGATCGGGGCCCTTGTCGATACCGGCAAGGAATTGAGCTGGGAAATAGGCGGCGTTACCGCGGTTCGCAACGTCGGCAAAGACCAGTGGAGGATCAGCGCGGAGAAAGTTGTGCGTGACCATCCTGTGGAACATTTGAACAAAATCTCAAGCCAGATCATGGGGCCATCCGGTCTGCGCACGATCAACGCCCCCAACGGAACCTACGATCATGAAAACGGTACGTTGACGTTGCGCGATGCCGACGGAATATGGCAGCGCCCTGAGCATCCTTTCGAGTGGAAGACGCCGGAAGCTCGCTGGGAGCAAAAAAACGACGTGTGGAATTTCCCTCGGGGAGTGACCGTAAGCGGCGACGTTTATACGTTGGTCTGCAAGAATGCGGTTATGGACGGACAACGCAAAATATGTGTCAAAGATGGATGCATACGGTGGTGGAGTGAATGACGAAATATTCGACGTGTCTCGGGGGGCTCGTGCTCGCTTTTTCTCTGCTGGCGCCGACGAATGACGTTTGGGCGGCGCAGAAAAAGCTGCTTGAGGTCACGGACACGCTGCCTGTCGTCCTCGAGGCGGACGGCATCGAGTTTGACGAAGTCAATCATCTTGCCACCGCGCGAGGCCACGCCGTGGTGCGTTATACCGATCTGGTGTTCCGCGCGGATCGGGTGACGCTGGATTCGGAGACGAATGTGATCAGAGCGTTTGCCTCTGTCGGAAAGAAAATCAAAGTCCAGCGTCAAAATGCGGACACGTTGGCGGGCGACTTTCTTGAGTATCATCTGAATGATTCGACAGGATATCTCGAAGGAGCCGAAGGATCGTCGAAAGTTCCTTACGGTGCCGTTTACATCAAGGGAGCGCGCGTCGAAGTTGCGGATCCGCAGACGGCCCACGAGAAAAAATGGCTGCGGGGAAAGTATCTGCGGGGAAGCGCTCCGGACAGCGCTGTCGTGCGTTGGAACAGCGCTTCATATACGACCTGCAAGCAGGATCACCCCCATTATTTGCTTCGTTCCAAGAAAATCGTCATGGTGCCGGGGAAGTATATCGTGCTTCATCATCCCCGGGTTTATGCAGGTTCTGCGTATCTGTTCACGATGCCGTTCAATATGGTCGTCAATCAAAAGCCAAAAGCGAAAAACGTCGTGACGATCATGCCGAACTATGACAGCGACAAACACTTGGGACTGGAAGCGCGTTCGACCTTTTCCTGGGACGCCGGACAGCTTGCCCTCGGGGCGGGGATCTGGCAGGAAGGCATGTTCGAGTATCAGGCGCGCGTCGATCAACAGGTGGCCCCGTGGCTGTCTCTGTATGCGGGAGACAATCATCAGTACGACAGCAATACGGACGAGACCAAGTCCCGTCCCTTCTGGGGGGCGGCGCTGGCGCGTTCCGGCTGGGCCATGGACATCGGCTGGGCCCAGAGGGAAAAACGTTCGGTCATAAGAAAGCCTGGTCAGAAAGAATATGAAACGACGCTTTGGCGCGACCCGGAAGTGGAACTGACCTCCCCCTGGGTCGGACTTCATATTGGCGACTTCTCTCAATATGCTCGCTTCAAGGGAAACTGGGGGAGATTTCAGGAAACGGGAGTCAATCGAAAAGGGTATCAGGGCGATTTTATCGAGCGTTACGGCTGGGGGATCGATTATTACACCGAATATCCCTTTCGGCTCGGCGCCTGGACCGTCTCTCCCTTCTTCAAAGGCGACTACTGGAATTACGGCTATAAGAACGACGGCAGCGACCGCCAGATCGTGACGATCGGAACATTGGGCATCAGGGCATCTTGCGGCGGCTTTGAGATCGGCTCTGCATTCGAGCAGAAAAGGGTGTCGGGGCGTTCCGCGTTTGGCAACGGTTGGGACCGCAATTATGATACGGACACCTTTTATCAGCGCGTGGGCGTAAAGATCGGGCCTTCTCTTACGTTTGCGGTACAGGGAGTTTTTGATCTGACCGGCAATAAGAATGAACTGTCTTCCATGGGGTACATCCTGACTTACGACAACAGCTGCTGTACGCGTTGGGAGCTGACGGTGAACGACGATCTGACGGACAGCAACAACAACGACTGGATCACGTTATCCTTTGCCATCACGGCGTTCCCCGACAGCCGGTTCAAGATCGGCAACGAGAACTTGAGCAATCCCTTTGGGCGTCCCGGCGGTTTGGCTGTGCGCCGGCAGCGCTATGAACCGACCCTTATGGAAAAGGACGGCACGGAACAGGCGGAAAACGCGGAGATCGCGATGCCTGAATTCGATGTTTAGAGAGAGCTTTGTACAGAAACGATAAATCAGGCCATGCCGGTTGAGCTGTACCGGCATGGCCTGATTTATCGTTTGCGATCGATGAAATCTGAAAAACGACGCGAAGCGGCGTACTTTCTTGCCAGGGCAATCGCTTACGAAAACCCACTCGAGAAAATTGCCATTAAGCTCACGAGA
>NZ_MUHX01000003.1 GCF_002007215.1 Pyramidobacter sp. C12-8
CTTTTTCACGCGGGCAACCGGCTAGAAATACTTCGGGCATGAGCTCGAATTTCCTACTTGACTTTTAATAGCTGGTCTCCTTCTGAATTTCTCGAATTCACGCGCGGCAAAAAACGGGGATTGCCGCGGGAATCAAGAAAATTGTCCGAGCACATATCGAACGACATCAGCGTTCATATGTTCCAACAGAGAATGTTCCACGTGGAACATTCTGCCCGAAAATGAACGCAACGCTTTTTTCGCGTTGACATGCCTCTTTGCCTCGGGACTTAACGGCGCGGCGCGCTCAGTCCCGGCACGCGCCCGGCCAGCTCGGCCAGAGAAACGCGCCGGTGCCCCTGAAAGCCTGTCACCGTCTCGGCGGCCAGCATCGACGAGAGGATCGCCTCGTGTACCGACTCGATCACGGCGCGGAAGAACAGGTTGGCGTGCGCGTCGCTGACCGAACGAAACGCCAGTTCCCCCGCCGCGTCGAAGGGAACCCGCTGCGCGGTGGAAAAAGCCACGGCGATCTCGCCGCTGCCGTTGCCGATGATCGAGCCGGTGTGCGTGATGCCGGCGCTGGCGCGTTTACAGAGCCTCTTCAGCTGGCGCGCGGTCATGGGCGCGTCGGTGGCGATCAGCACGATGCAGGATCCCTGCTCGCGCAGCTGTTCCGTGGCGAGGATCTTTTTCGCTTCGGCCCCCGTCGGCTGACCGTCCAGCGTAAAGTCCTCCATCTCGCCGAAGTTGCTCAGAACCAGCGCGCCCAGCGTATAGGTCCGTGCGCCGGCAGTCACCAGCCGCGAAGCCGAACCGACGCCGCCCTTGAACTGGTAGCAGCTCATGCCCCGTCCCGCGCCCACGGCGCCGAGAGCGAAATCGGGCGCGGCGGCCGCCAGCGCCTGACGCGCCAGCTCCGGCGTCACCGCCTGGACGCGGATGTCGTTTAGAAAACCGTCGTTGCACTCGCACACCAGTGGATTGACCGTGCCCGCCGCGCCGCCGATCGACGGTTCGCTCTCGATCATCGCCTGGGACAACGCGCGCCAGACGTCGCCGACGCTGAGAGTATTCGTCAGCAAAATCGGCGTTTCCAGCGTGCCCAGCTCGTCGATCTGCACCAGCCCCGCCGTCTTGCCGAAGCCGTTGATCACGTGCGAGGCGGCGATCAGTTTGTTCCGGAACAAACTGCCCGGCGCGGGAATCACCGCCGTCACGCCCGTCTGCGTTTTCCCTTCCGCCAGCGTCGCGTGTCCCACGATCACGCCCGCCACGTCGGCGATCGTGTTGCGGGGGCCTTTGGGCAGGCGGCCGGCGCTCAGTCCGAAACGCTCGAGCCAGTCGTTGTTTTTCACGTTTCACACGTCCCTTTCACAGCGCAAGATGAAAGAATCCCGTTCATATTATAGCCGCCGGGCCATAAAAATCGAGCCGCTCCGTCTCTTCCATCCGAAAAAAACGGCGCGGCTCGATTTTTACGATCGGGGAAAAAATCAGCTCAACAGCGCCAACAGCAGCCCGCCAGCGACGACGGAGCCGATCTGTCCGGCCACGTTGGCCGCGGAAGCCTGCATGAGCACGAACGTGCCGGGTTTTTCCCTGGCCGCCATCTGCTGGATCGTGCGCGACGACATCGGGAAGGCGGAAATGCCCGCCGCGCCGATCATCGGGTTGATCTTTTCCTTCATGAACAGATTCAGCAACTTGGCGCTGAGCACGCCGCCGGCCGTATCGAAGACGAAGGCCACCAGCCCCATGCCGAGGATCATCAGCGTGTCGGCGCGCAGGAAGCGGTCGCCCGTCATCGTGCAGGAGATGCCCAGCCCCAGCATGATCGTGACGATGTTGGCCAGCTCGTTCTGGGCGCTGTTGGAAAGGCGCGCGACTACGCCGCTCTCGCGCAGCAGGTTGCCGAACATCAGAAAGCCGATCAGCGTTGACGACGAGGGCGCGAAGATGCCGACCACGATCGTGACGACGATCGGGAAGAGGATCCTGGCACGCTTGCTCACCGTGCGCCCGGCGCGGAGCGTCATGTTCATGCGCCGCTCCTCTTTGGTCGTCAGCGCGCGGACCACCGGCGGCTGGATGACCGGCACCATCGACATGTAGGAATACGCCGCCACGGAGATCGGTCCCAGCAGCTGCGGCGCGAAGCGGCTGGAGACGAAGATCGAGGTGGGGCCGTCGGCGGCGCCGATGATGCCGATCGAAGCCGCTTCCCTGACGCTGAAGCCGAAAACGTAATAGGCCAGCCCCATGGTGAGGAAGATGCCCGCCTGCGCCGTCAGGCCGAAGAGCGCGTAGACGGGGCGTTCCATCACGGGCGAAAAGTCCATCATCGCGCCGATGCCGATGAAGATCAGCAGCGGGAACATCTCGTTGGCGATACCGGCGTCGAACAGCACGCTGATCGCCCCCGGCACCACCGTGCCGTCCATGGCCTGCGTCAGCGCCGCCGTCATGGGAATGTTCACCAGCACGGTGCCGAATCCCATCGGCAGCAGCAGCGAAGGCTCGTATTCCTTGGCCACCGCCAGCCAGACCAGCGTCAGGCCGATGCCGATCATCACCGCCTGCTGCCAGGTCAGGCTCAAAAAACCCTGAAACAACGCTTCCAAAACGATTCTCCTCTCAAAATTCCAGCGATGCCGCGGCAGAGCGCGGCTCAGTCTTCCTCGGGCGGCAGCGGCTCGTCGAGCAAGGCGAGGTTGACGTGGCAGTAGCCGCACGGCTTCTTTTTCAGATAATCCTGATGGTATTCCTCGGCCGCATAAAAGTTGACCAGAGGCTCCACCGTCGTGACGACGGGCTCGTCCCAGTTCTTCTGTTCTTTGGCGAGAAGCTCCTCGGCCAGACGGCGCTCCTCGTCGTCGTTGTAGTAGATGGACGTACGGTACTGCGCGCCGATATCCGGCCCCTGCCGATTCAGCGTCGTCGGGTCGATGATGCGCAGATAGTGGCGCAGCAGCGTGCGCAGGCTGATGATCTGCGGGTCGTATTCGACCTTGCAGGCCTCGGCGTACCCTGTGCCGCCGGCTTTGACCTGTTCGTACGTCGGGTGCGGCATGCGCCCGTTGGCGAATCCCACTTCCGTATCCAATACGCCGGGCAATTCCCTCATGTAGGCCTCGAGGCCCCAAAAACAGCCTCCGGCCAAAACGATCCTCCTCGACATCGGTCTTCCTCCTTATTATTCCCGCGGCTCGGCGGGAACGGGCATACGCTCGGGGATCGCCGCCACCTCCAGCCCCAGATGGCACGTTCCCCGTTCCACATCGACTCGATCACGGGGCGCCGCGGGCTTGCGTCAAAACAGCGGGCGACGGCTCCGGCTGTTTCATATCGAAATTATATTCTGCGCCGTAGCGAAAAGCAAACGCAACGCGGCTTTGCGTCCCAGGGACAAAGCGGCGTCGCCCGGCGCGTGGATCCGAAGCCTTGATACATTGTTTGACGAATAGACAGTGTTCCCCGGCGGGCGGACACGACGACAAACGCCTTCGCGGCGGCGAAATACGGCGATCCGAATTTCCAGACAGGATACTATAAAATACGGGCCGTCAAGCGCCGGAAACGACGCCTGACGGCTCTTTCGCTTTCTTTCGCTTAATCGTTTTTCTCCGATCCCCGCTGCTTCCAGACGCGGAAAACCACGGCAACCAGCGAGAGCGCGGTCAGACCGGCCAGTATCGGCCCGAGAGAAGCGTCTTTCTCCGGGGACTGCTCCGAGTTCAGCATGGCGGCAATATAAAAGAGGCTGTATCCAAAAGACAGCCATTTGACCAAGGAGCCGCGCTTTTTGCCATAGAAAAACGCCAGGTTGCTGACGAACGGCAACACAAAGCCCACAAGACAGAGAAAAAACGTTCCCGCCATGGAGGCTACCGTACTGCCCACCTTTTTCACCTCGGCGACCGCCGCCCTGGAACGGTCGGCGATATAACCGCAGGACGAGCACTCGCCTTTGAACATGCGCGCGCCGCAGCGGGGGCACCTCTGCCCTTCGTCGTCGGCCCGCACGCCGCACTGCGGACAGGCCGCGCCGTCGTACTCGGCGCCGCAGTTTTTGCAGATGTGATCCGCCGCGCGCCCGCCGCAATAGGGACATTCGTGCAGGGCTCCGTCGAATTCGGAGCCGCAGTATGCACACTTCTTCATTGGTGATTCCTCCGTTCGTCGGGATAAAAACCCGAAATCACGTTTTTATTTTCGAATAATATCACAGCGGCCGCCAAAAAAGAAGCGCGCGAAACTTTTTCCATCGCACAGCCGCGGACGAAGCGGCTGCGACGGACTGAAAAAACGCGAACTCTCGCGGCAAATTCTGCGAGAGAAGAAATTGATTAAACCTGACTATAAATTTTCCCCGCTCCGTCTGCGCCGACGCAGGAGATCCCGCGAACGCTTTTCGTCCGCGGGATCTCCTGTGCTCGTTATTCCGTTTTCTTCCAGGTGGCGTCGGTGAACACCGTGCCGAAACGCACGTTGACGCCGAATTCCGGCGCCGTCATCAGGCCGTCGCCGTTGCGTTCCGCCAGTCCGGCGGCGGCCGCCGCGGTCTGGTCGGGGAACTCGGTGACCGGCGTTTCGCCGTCCATATACGCCTTGGGCATGACCTCGCCGGCAAAGCCGTAGCGGCGCAGACACGCTTTGACGTGTTCGGCCAGCAGCTCCACCTTGTCTCCCGCTTCGAAGTAGGCGCGCGCGTAAGCCCAGACGCTGCCGTCGGCCGGTTCGAGGCGCACAGCGTAGGACACGGCCTGCGTCAGCGCCGGATAAGGCAGCTTTTCGTTTCCCGCCAACGAAGCATATCCGACCAGTACCGCGCCGGCGTTCATCAAGTTGCGGCGCAGTTCTTCCCTTAACACTCCCATCGGAAAATCCTCCTCGATCAGCGCTCTGTAAGACGCCGTTTTTTCTTATTATATACCAGTCCCCGATCTCCCATCTGATTCTACGAATGTCAAAAAGCGCCATCACTTGTCCATATGACATGAAAAGCAAATTTCATGGGCTTCCAGCATCCTTTTCATAAATATCCGTTCCATACTAAAAATTAGAGTATACATGGCATTATTCATTTATTAATGTTATAATTTTTCACGAATAAGATATCATCGGAAGCTCTCCGAAAGATGGAGACCTCCCTCGTGAAGGCAAAGAAGAAGGCGGTCCGTAAATTCTATTGTCTTTATGGGCGATTGAGCGTTATTCAAAAAATGGAGAACTTTTAAGGGGGAAAATGCGTTGCTAGATCTTTTGATTCGAAACGGTACCGTCATTGACGGAACACGAACGACGCGGCGGAAATCAGACGTTGGCGTCCGCCATGGAAAGATCGTCGCGGTCGCCCCGCAGATCGAAGAAGAAGCAAAGGAGACGATCGACGCCTCTGGAAAAATCGTCGCTCCTGGATTCATCGATATCCATTCCCACTCCGACATGAGTCCCTTTTTCACCAATCAGAAAATGCAGAGTAAACTCTATCAAGGCATCACGCTCGAGATTGTCGGAAACTGCGGCATCTCGTGTCTGCCGACCGACGACGCTTCACGCGAGGCGATCACTCGCCTCATCTCTTCAGGTCTCGAACTGCCGATGGATGGCAGGACCGTCGAGGACGATTCTCTGTCGGATTATGCCGAACACCTGAAACGTTGCCCAGCCGCGACAAATATCGGCGTCCTTGTCGGTCACGGCACACTTCGCGGCATGGTCATGGGATTTGGCATGCGAAAACCGACTTTCGAGGAACAGAAACATATGGAGCGCGTGCTTGAGCGGGAACTTAGCGAAGGCGCATTTGGCATGTCGCTCGGCCTGATTTATCCGCCCAGTTCGTACGGCGCGATTGACGAGTTCGTCGCGTTGGGCAAAGTGCTTAAAAGGCACGATGCGATCCTTACTGTTCATATGCGCAGCGAGAGCACGAAAATCTTTGAAGCGGTCGATGAAATGCTCGAAGTGGCGCGCCATTCCGGCGTCCACGTCGAGATTTCCCATCTCAAGTTGATCGGCAAACCGCAATGGGGCCGTTCCAAAGAGCTCCTTGCAAAAATCAGAGCGGCCCGCGAAGAAGGATTGAATATCACGTGCGACCAGTATCCATATACCGCAACGTCGACAGGCATGTCGGCCTTGGTTCCTGCCTGGGCCCATGATGGCGGTTCGGATGAAATGTGCAAACGCCTTGCGTCTCCGACGGAAGAATTGCTCTCTGAAACGGAATCGGAAATCGAACGCCGCGGCGGCGCCCATGCGGTTCTGGTCGTTTCCACGCACGGCAGACTCCCGCAGTATGAAGGGAAACGCCTTGACGAGATCGCCGCGGACATGGAGCTGCCTCCGGCTCAGGCCGTCGTTCGCCTGCTGCGTGCGAGCGATGGGGGCGTTCCGTGCTGTTATTTCAGCCTTTCGGAAGACGATATGCTGCACATTATGCGCGAGCAGTTCGTCTGTATCGGATCGGACGGTTACGCGATGACCTATGACCGCCATTTTCTTGGGACGAACCCGCACCCGCGCAGTTTCGGCACCTTTCCCCGTTATTTCCAGACGATCAGGGAACATCGGCTGATGAGCCTCGAAGACGCTGTTTACAAGGCTACAATGCTTCCGGCGCAAATCCTCGGCCTGAAGGACCGCGGCGTGATTGCCGTCGATAAGATCGCGGATATAACCGTTTTCGATGCGGCCGAAATTAGCGACCGCGCCACGTACACCGATTCCCCGCAGAAACCGGCAGGCATTTGCGCGGTTGTGATCGACGGCCGTGTCGCGTTCAAAAATGGCGAACAGACTGGCGATAACATCGGACACCTTGTTGTCCATAAATAACGACCATGGGGAGAGGGATTTCCATGTTGGGGCCTTATGCGTTGATTCCTGAAGAATCGTTATGGGCATTGATTCCGCTTGCAGTATACATTCTTGTTTCGTTCCGTCCGAAAGTTCACGCGCTGACGATCGCGATGATCGCCTGTCTGTTTGGTTATATTCTGACGGGACAAACCCCCGCCATGACGGGAGCTCTCGTTGTGAAATCGCTGGGATCGACGCTCGGTCTGATCGGCTTCATCATCATGTGCGGCGCCGGGCTCGGCAGTGTCATGAGCGAGGCGCGTGTAAGCCATACGATCGTGTATTGGATCGTCAAATATATCGGCGTGACGACTGAAAAACGTGCCATTCTCTGTGTGATCGTCACAACAACGCTTGTCTGCGGTCTGCTGGGAACCTTGGCGGGCGGTTGTGCTATCGTCGCCCCCATCCTCATTCCTATTGTAGCGGCGGCAGGATTGAAACCTGCCACGGTGGCCTGTCTTTTCCAATCATCCGGCGAAACGGGTCTGATCTGGGGACCATTCACGGGACCGACTGTCGCTCTCCTTGCGATTACGCATCTGAGCTACGGTCGTATGATGCTGTGGGCCGCGCTTCCTTATGGTCTCATTTGGCTCACGGTCATCTACTTCTGCGGTCTGCGAATTCAACACGACCCAAGTTACGACGAAAGATACGAGCTCGACACCGCCGAACAGACGACGCTCGGCATCACCGCTCAGGAAAAGCGCGTGACACTGGCGTTCCTAATTGGCTTTGTCGGACTTCTGACGTTTTCGATGATCACCCATCAAAAAACGGCGTTCACGGTGTTCGTCATGCTGGCTCTGGCTCTCGTGATCTGCCTTTTCAAGTCCCTCGATATGTCAGTCATGTTCCGGGCGTTTGCCAAAGGCATGGGCTCCATGGCCGGCACATTTCTTCTCTTTATCTTGTTGAACATGATGCTCGAATACATCAATTATGGTCATGGCTTTGAAGCTCTTGGCAAAATCCTTGTTTCGTTTGCAGGCGAGGGAAGCCGCATGATGGTTGTCATTATGGGCACATTGGTCGGCTCTTTCGGCGTCAATGGCGGCGCCGTCGCGCAGCTGCAAGTTACGCACGATTTGTTCGCCAGCGCCGTGAAAACAGCCTCCGTCCCCATGGAGTTCTGGGCTCTGGCGTTGATTTGCGGTTCCCGCGTCACAACGTCGATCTATCCCGGATCGAACATGATCGCTCCAATGGGACTGGCGCGCAGCGAAAGTCTGAAAGCCATGCTGTTCGGCGGCTGGTCAGTATCTATGACGTCAATCGCGTTCATCATCGTGTGGTCATGGTTTGCGATGCCGATTTTCTTCCCGATATAACCAGACAACTGAACGATACGAGAGCTCCGAAGGAGATCTCCAAATCGAGAACATCCTGAGCGACTAAATTCCCTTGGGACGCTCCTGCTATTCAACGTTTTAGTCAACAAACAGCATGAGTACGAAGAGATTCATCAAAAAAAGAACAAAGAAGCCGCCTCAATTGACTTTTGAGACGGCTTCTTTATTTATAACAGCGCGGATTTTCAAAAGCTCCTTACCGGATCAATCAAAACTCGTGACGCGAATCATGGCTCCCCGTCATTTCTCCGCTCTCGGGATCGATCAGGATGGCGTTGACGTCGCCCATGTAGGATTTGAGCGGCAGCGAGTAGCCCATGGAGAGCAGACTGTCGACGGTTCCGCCGCTGAGGCCGTTCATCGGTTCCACGCGCAGCTCGTCGGGCAGCCACTGCATATGCACCCGGGGAGCGCTGACCGCCTTGTTGATGGGCATTTTATGGTCGATCACATTGGAGATCACCTGCAGGACGGTGGTGATGATGCGGGTGCCTCCGGGGGCTGCCGCAAGCGAAGATCCGTCCATCCCAAAAACAAAAAAGCGATTCCCTCCGACGCTTCATTCGGTGCTCCACGAATATGATCCAATAATAGTCAGTATTAATCAATCTCTTATATCTCTTTTATTTCGCGAAGAGAAATTTTTCCATCGGCAAAACATCTGCTGGGCGTCCTTCCAACCGCCTGATGTTCCACGTGGAACATCGCTTTTCCGGCGATGGGGGCGAACGTTCAGCGCCAACGATCCAATGCCGTTTCACGCGTTGTTTCTCACCAAACAGACCTTCAAGAAAAGGGGGCTCGCTGTTCCACGTGGAACATTTTTGCGGTATGATTGAACCGAAAATGAAGCATGGAGGTGAACCCCATGGAGATTCAACCGTTGCCGCCGCTCCCCGAACTGTCCGCGGAAACGCTGACGCGGCTGCGCCGCTACGCTTCGCTGTTGTCTGTCGCCAACGAGCGAGTGCGGCTGACGGGACCTCACGACGAGGAAACGCTGTGGCGCGACCACATCGAAGACTGTCTGCACATGCTGCCGCTATTGCCGTCCTCAGGTACGGTCGTCGACGTCGGTACCGGCGGCGGTCTGCCCGGCGCCGTCCTGGCCGTTTGCCGCCCCGATCTGGAATTCACGCTGCTGGACAGTCTTTCGCGCAAGAGCAAGGCCCTTGCAGAAATTGTCGCTGGGCTGAACCTTTCCAACGCGGAAGTGGTCTGCGCGCGCTCGGAGGATTTCGCCGCCGCGCGTCGCGAGCAGTACGACGCCGCCGTGGTGCGGGCCGTCAGCGAAGCCGGCGTCATCGCCGAATATCTAGCGCCGTTGGTGCGCGAAGGCGGCGTGCTAATCGCCATGAAGGGCAGTTCCGTCGGCGAAGAGCTGGCGCCGCTGGAAGGCCGCTGGAACGTGCTTGGCCTCAACGAGCCGAAACTTTACGAATACGACATCAAAGATCACAAGAGCTACATGCTTCTCTGGAAGAAAAGCGCGCCCTGCCCCGCGGTTTATCCGCGCAAGCCCGGGCGGGCCGAAAAAAAACCGTGGTGGAGGTGAGACGATGAAGACTATCGCGGTCATCAATCAGAAAGGCGGCGTCGGCAAGACGACGACCTGCGTCAATCTCGCTTCCGAACTCGGCGCCATGCGCAAAAAGGTGCTCGTCGTCGACGCGGACCCTCAAGGCAACGCGTCCAGCGGTCTCGGCTTTCAGTTCGACGACTCCGTGTCGCTTTATGACCTTGTCGTCGGCAATGAAGATCCCAAGTGGGCGCTGCATTCGACCAGCGCCAAAAACGTCTCGCTGATCGCCTCGAACATCAATCTGGTCGGCGCCGATCTGGAAATGGGCAGCCTTCAAGGAAGGGAGTTCCGCCTGCGCGAAGCGCTACGCAAGCTCGAAAACGACTTCGACGTCGTCCTCGTCGACTGCCCGCCGTCGCTGGGGCTGCTTACCGTCAACGCGCTGGCCGCCGCCAACCGCCTGTTGGTGCCCGTACAGTGCGAATATTACTCCATGCAGGGACTCAGCCTGCTCGCGCGCACCGTGCAGATGGTCCGCGAGCAGGGCATCAACCAGGGCGCGCAGATCGACGCGATTCTGCTCACCATGTACAACCCAAATCTGCGCCTCACGCGCGAGATCGAGACGCAAATCCGCGACGTCTTCGGCGAGCACGTGCTGAAGACCGTGATCCCCCGCAACATCGACCTGGCGGCAGCCCCCGCGCAGGGACTGGCTATCCGCGACTACGTCCGTTCCAGCCGCGGCGGCCAAGCCTATCACGATCTGGCATTGGAGGTCAAAAGACTATGGCTGTAAATCGCAAAAATACCGCCGCGGCCCAGGCCGCGAAGAAATCCGCCGCTTCCGCGAAGTCCATCATCCAGTCTGGCCGCGGCCTCGGCGCGCTGCTGGCCAAGCAAAACGTGAGCCGCGTCCCCCAGAACAGCGAAATGGCCCCGCTGGCCGATATCGAGCCCAATCCCAATCAGCCCCGCAAGCTTTTCGACAGCGCGACGCTGCGCGAACTGGCCGCATCCATCAAAGTTCACGGGCTGCTCCAACCGCTGATCGTCACCCCCGCGCCTGCCAAGAGCGCAAAGAAATACCGCATCGTCGCCGGCGAACGCCGCTTTCACGCCTGCGAGCTGGCCGAACTCTCGGAAGTGCCCGTGCGCATCGTCCGGGGCGACGAACAACTCCTCAGCGAGATCGCCCTTGTAGAGAACCTTCAGCGCGAAGATCTGACCGTGCTCGAGACCGCCAACGCTCTCAAGGTCTTGATGGAGAAGCATCGGCTCACCCAGAACCAACTGGCCGAGCGCATCGGTTGGAGCCGCAGTGTCGTGGCCAACAAGCTCCGCATCCTCTCGCTGCCCCAGGGCGCGCTGGATCAGATCGCCGCCGGCAACCTCAGCGAAGGGCACGCCAAAGCCCTGCTGTCTCTGAAGGAACCGCAGAAATTTCTTGAAGAGCTTGTAGCAGACTGCATCGCGCACCATTGGTCCGTTCACAACCTGCAAAAACGCATCGACTCCCTCAACAGCCGCCGTGTTACCGTCCTTTACAAGGCTCCCCAGCTTGACCCCTGGCGCCCCAAAGGAGCGCTGAAAGTGGCACGCCGTTTTGGCCTGTCTTTCAGCGTTCTCGGCAACGAGAGAGAAAACCGCGTCGTCATCAACGGCATGCGCCGTGAGCAAGTGGAGCGTCTTTTCGCCCTGCTGGACCGCGAAGCCGATTTTATGAGCGGAGATCCGGACAGTAAATAAATGAAAACTCCCAACGTCAAAGACGTTATCGTCTTCAGCCGCATCGTCGGAGCAGCCCTGCTCGTTTGCGGCTACCTCCTGGCAGGGCTGTTCATCGGCCGTTATTTTCTGGACCGCGGTTACCCGCAATGGACCCTCCCCTTGTGCCTGATCGCCGGCCTCATCGGCGCGTTGCTCTCGGGAGTTCGCGAGTTGAAAAGCATTCTCGCGATGATCCGTCGCGACCGCCAGAATCAGTGAAGTTTCGGCGTGACGCGTGGAATGTCCCAAGTTATCCACATTTTATCCACTTCTCCACAAGAACAAAAGCATACTTTCCGGCACTTGACAAAAATCTCCGGGAGAAAGGGAGCTCTTTCAAAAAATATTTTGAAGAGAACGCTATCGAGAGACGCCTACCTGCGAGGACTTTTGAAAACTCCATCACGAAAAACGAACGCAAAAAATTCGCTTTCAACAGAAATCGCGATGCCAAAAAGTTCACATGGGAAGAGTTTTTTGACCATTCAATTTTCCCCTTGACGCTTTGATTCACAGTTTCCACAGAAACGCTCCGCTTTTTTTCAGATCCCCTCGAAACGAGCTTAAAAAATCATTTTCCGCGCCGATCCGGCTGCAAATTTTTGCGAATCCCGATCTCGCTCACAAGTTATCCACCAATGTTGTCCACAGCGGTGAATAACTCCCACCTTTTTGCTCATAGAAAAGAGGAAAGAACATGGAAACACTCATGGCCCCATGGAGGTACACGTACCTCAACTCCGCCAAAAGCGACGGCAAGAGCTGTATCTTCTGCGATTTCCCCACCGACGGCAGCGACGACAGAAAGCACTTCATCGTCTTTCGCGGCACACACTGCTTTGTGATTCTCAACGCCTACCCTTACAGCTCGGGGCATCTGATGGTCATCCCCTACCGCCACACGACCGACCTGAGCTCTTTCACCCCCGAAGAATCCCTCGAGTTCCACGATCTGATCGCCCGCGCCATCGAATCTCTTAAAGGCGCGTTTCATCCCGACGGTTTCAACGTCGGCATCAACATCGGCGCGGCGGCCGGCGCCGGCATCGACACCCATATCCACTGTCACGTCGTGCCGCGCTGGAACGGCGACAGCAACTTCATGGGCGCGATCGGCGACGTCAAAGTCGTCCCCATCTCCCTTGAAGAGACCTGGGAACGCTGCCGCTCGTGCTGGCGCTAGATCGGCCCTGCCGTCGTCCCGCGGCCCCCGCCGTTTACAGCTTCAAGGAAAAGCGCAGCGAGTTCATCGCCGCCCTCTTCCCCGCCGCCGCGGGCGACGAAGCCCGTGCCACGCTGGAATCCGTGCGCAAGGAACATCACGGCGCCGCGCACAACTGCCCGGCATGGCGCGCCGGCTATCCCGACGTGGAAGAGTTCTGCTCCGACGACGGCGAACCGGGCGGCACCGCCGGACGGCCGATCCTTGGTGCCTTGCAGAAAGCCGGATTGTTCAACGCAGTCCTCGTCGTCACCCGCTATTTCGGCGGCGTCAAGCTCGGCGTGCGCGGCCTCATCGACGCCTACGGCGCCGCTGCGGCCGGCGTCATCGAGCGCGCCGGCGTCGAAACGGCCCTGCCCTTCAAAGAGCTGGAACTGCGCTGCGGCTACGAACATCTGGCCGCCCTCAGCCGCGCCGTCAAAAGCGCCGGCGTCGCCGAAAACCGCCTGCGTACCGCCTACGGAACGGACATCACCCTCACCCTGCTCGTCGCTCCCGCGCTCGAAGAACGCCTGCGCTCCCTGCTCGACAGCTACGAAGGGCGCCAACTGCTCGCCGCGCCGCCGCTCTGGGGAAAAAGCTACGTGCTCGTGGCGGAAAACCAAGCCGGCGGATCATGAAAAAACTCGACAGAAAAAACGTTTGGGCAGGATAAGCGACGACCGTCTATCCTGCCCAAACGTCTGTCTTGGGGACGACGAACACAAAAATCCGGGCTTTCACGCGAAAGCCCGGACAACGAAAAATCTTCTCTGAAATTACAGACAAAAGACGAGAACCGTTTTATTCTTTGCCGATATCATCCGGCGTAAGGACGCGCATCTGATAGCCGCAGACGCGCCGGTGCGCGGCGGCGAGAGCGTAGACGACCGCTCCAAGGGCGAAGAAAAGCCCCAACGAGACGTATCCGCCGCGGTCCAGCTCCATGCACGCGCCGATGATCAGCCAGACGGAAATGAGCATACCGACGCCGAAGACGAAGTTCCCGCCCGGGGCCCTGAACGGACGCTTCCATTCGGGGTGCAGCTTCCTGAGACGTATCACGTCAAGGCAGGAAATAAAGTAGACGATGCCCGCGGCGATGCTGGAGATCGCGTAGATATACTGCACCCAGTTGTCGCCGCTGAAGTAGCAGAAGAACAGCGAAAACAGATACACGACGACGTTGGCCCAAAACGGCTGCCCGTAGCGGTTCACCTTCATGAACACTTTCGGCAGCTGATTCAGCTGGGAAGCGCCGTACAGCACGCGCGCGCTGGAAGTCCAGAACCCCATCAACGTCGTAAAGGCGTGCATCAGCCCGGACACAATGGCCAGAACGGCAAGGATGCCGGGCAGGCCGAAACGGGCGATCAGCTCGGGTTCGGGCATGTTCATGGCCGCGATTTCCTTCCAGGGCGCCATGCCGCCCATGGCGAGGACGACAAAGCTGTACAGCAGCGCGGGAATGAAAAGGGCGGATAAAATGACCTTCCACAGCTTGGAAGCGGGGAAGTTGGCTTCCTCGACCAGCGTCGGCGTCATTTCGAAACCGATGAACTTCAGCGAGAACACGGCCATGGCGATGAAGATCCCGTAGCCCCCTTTGGGGAAGAACCCCTGGTGCAGGCGGATATTGTCGAAGCTCCAGTGCCCGCTCAGGAAGAACGACGTCGAGACGCCAAGCGAGATGACGATCATCGCGAAGAAAAAGATGTTGGAAAGCCGCCCGGTCAGGCTGATGTTGAAGTTGGAAAGCACGAACCACAGCGTGACGGACAGCATGGCGATGATCATCATCTGATCGTTCGTCAGCGGATAGAAGTGATTGATCGCCGTGCCGAAAATGAACGCCATCATCGGCGGCTCGACGACCTGGATCAGAAACATCATCCACTGCGTGGCGAAGCCGGCTTTGTTATTGTAAGCGTTGCACGTCCACACGTCGGTGCTGGCCGCGAAAGGCAGCATCGCCGACAGCTCGCCGAACGCCAGCCCCACGGGAACGAGCAGCAGCGCCAGCAGCGGGAACAGGAACGCCGCGCCGGCCCCCGTCGTCTGGAACCAGTAGGGCGCTTCCGCCAACCAGCCGCCGATCACGGCTCCAGAGGAAATCGCGACGACCTGGACAAAACTTAAACCCCTTTTCAGCCCGTTGTCTTTCATTTTTTCTTCCTCCCGCTTCAACAGAATTTAAAGAGCGCCGATAAGCTCTTCCGTAGTGACGACGTGGCAGTAAATGTTGTTCAGTACGGAAAGTTCGTGTTCCTGGATCTCCCTGGTCGACGCGGCGCAAGCGTCTTCGATCAGCCAAACCTTGAAGCTCTCGTCGGCAAGGCTGCGCACCGTTCCGGAAACGCACTGATCCGTCAAAACGCCGGTGACGACCACCGTATCGATGCCGCAGTTATGAAGCATCAGACGCAGAGAAGTCCCCGTCAGGGCGCTGTCGGTCGTCTTCATGACGACCAGCTCGTTTTTGGCGGGCTTCAGAGGCTCGACGATTTCGGCGGAAGGCATGCCGGGAAGCAGAAGCAGTTCGTTGTACCCGGTCGCTTTTTGATCGAGAGAACGTTCGCGCCCGCTCTCGAGCTGACCGGTGATGCGCGCGTGGGAAACAAACATGTTCCTTTCCCTGAAAGCGGCCAGCAGTTTTTGATTGTTCGGGACGACTTCTCTTTCGACCCGGTCGTAAAAGCAGCCCCATTTGGCATAGTAGGCTTTTTCACGCTCGGACGAGTTCTCGTCCAACTTCGGACGAGTGAGGAAATGATACTGCATATCGACGATGAGCAGCGCCGTCCTGTCCCGGTCGATCTCGATACCGCAGTAGTCGTCGTCCAGCTCATAGTAGAAAGAACAGTACCGATCGTTCACCTTCATAAGAATCCCTCCAATAAAAAGATATGTTAAGATAGCACCATTATCAGCAAATACCTCGTTTCTGACAATTCATGAAAGCGACTTTCCATCGTCAAAAAAAGTTATATGCTCACTATTTTGCAATAAAAATCCACAAATTTGCGACAGAAAGGCAAGAAGAGATGCATACCGTACTGATTGCTGAAGATGAGATGATCGAGCGGGAATTTCTCGTAAATTTATTGAACCGCCTCGAAGATTTTCACGTCGTCGCGGAGGCCGGGGACGGGCGGACCGCCGTCGAATTGGCCTTTCTGCATCGTCCCGACGTCGCGTTTCTCGATATCCGCATGCCGCTGCTGGACGGCCTGGCCGCGGCGGGAAAGATCAAAAAAGCTTTGCCTCAAACGTTTATCGTGCTGAATTCGGCGTTTGCCGAATTCAAGTACGCGCAGCAAGGCATCGACTGCGGCGTCGACGCCTATCTGCTGAAGCCCTCGTCGGAAAGCGAGATATTTTCCCTGCTGCGTTCCCGTTTTACGCCGCGGCCTCTTGAACGCGACGGTCAGGAGACGTTCCGCTCTCTTCTGGACGCTTTTCCGACGGAAGCCGCCGAAAACTTCGCCCGAGCTTTGGAAACAAAGGACGGCGCGCTGTGCGAGAGCGTGCTGAGCGAGATCCGCGCTTCGCTTGGAAAGAACCTGAGTTTAAACGTTTATCGGCTGCACGTCCTCAACGTTCTGTTCGACGTCATGAAAGCGTGCCGTCTTGGCTCAGTTTCCATGAGCGCTGCTGATGAACGCCTGTGCGACCGGATCCTGACGCGCATTTCGCAGACGCCCACCATGCCGGAGATCGCCGATCTCGCCAATTCTTGCCTTGACAATATCCTTTCCGCCGTCAGAAGTTCTTTTCGCGATTCAGCCGCGCCGATACGGCGCATTGTGGAGTTCCTGGACGAACATTTCCGGGAAGACGTCGGCGCCGGCGATTTGAAAGGACTCGTCTTTTTGAGCAAAGACTACGTCGAGAGGCTGTTTCGCAGGACTCAGCGCGTTTCGATCCAGCAGTACGTCAACGGAAAACGTCTTGCAGAAGCCGAACGGCTTCTGCTACAAAGCAGGATGACAATGCAGGAGATTTCGGAACGCTCAGGATTTCAAAACGTATCGACATTCTTTCGGAATTTCAAAAAGAAATACGGCCTGACGCCCGCCCGGTACAGAAAGGAAAAATACCGTGAGTGAACTTGCCGATCTTATCCCGGAAAAACTGCAGCGGGAACTGCAGGAGTCTTTCGCCTATGCGACGGGCTTCGGCGTCGTTTTCGTAGACAAGGAAGGGCGGCACATCGGCGAGGGAAGCAACTTCTCCCGTTTCTGCCGCGCCATCAACGCCGATCCGAAAGACGGGGCGCGCTGCCAGTGTTCGAACAAGAACGCCATCCGGATCGCGCTGAAAGAGGGGCGCCCCGGCATCTACATCTGCCACGCCGGCCTGGTCAACATCGAGATCCCACTGACGCTGGACGGCGAACTGATCGGCGCGATCACCGCCGGACAGGTCATTTGCGAAGGGAACCATCCTTTTCCTCAAGACGAGCAGGCGACCCGCCAACTGTGGCGCGAAAACGAGCTGTATGCGTCGTATTACCGCGAGATCCCCATTCTCAGCCTGAAGCAGATCCAGGAAACGGCGCGCGCCCTGCAAAATTTTTCCAACTATATCCTTCAGCAAAAGTCCTACACGCAGATTCAGGAGCACGTCGGGCATCTGACGGACGAGCTGCTGAAAAACCAGAAAAAATTGATCAACCTTAAAAACCAGCTGGCCCTGGCCCGCTTCGAGGCTTTGCAGAAGCAGATCATGCCGCATTTCACGTTTAACGTCCTCAACTCGATTTCCAGACTCATGAGCATGAAAAAAAACGATCAGGCCCAAGAAATGCTGGAGTCGTTTTCGTCGATGCTCCGCTACGCTCTGTCCCGGCCGGCGGCCAAAGTGACGCTCAAACAGGAACTCGACTACATACGCCATTACCTGCGGATCCAGAGATACCGATTCAGTGAAAATCTGGCATATCATATTGATTGCGATAAAAAATCGGAGTCCTTGACGATCCCGTTTTTCAGCCTTCAGCCCTTTGTCGAAAACGCGCTTGAACACGGGATCCTGAACCCGACGCACAAATATGGAGGCGAGTTGGATATCGTCTGCCGCGCCGGTATTTCGGCATACACGATCGAAATCCGCGACAGCGGAGCGGGCATGGACGAAAACACGCTCGGCGCCATCCTGGAAGAACTGGCCTCGAAAAAACTTCCGCGCGGCGGCAAAATCCATATCGGCATGAACAACTGTTTTGAAAGGCTGCGAATGTTTTTCGGCGCGCGCTGCACGATCGCCGTCAAAAGCAGCCTCGGCTGCGGGACAACTATCGCGATCACCATAAAAAATAAGCGTTGAACAAAAACAAGGGATGCGGCGAGTGAATTGCGCTCGCCGCATCCCTTGTTTTTACCATCAAAAAATCAGGAAAACTGTTTCCAAAAAACTCCGCTGCTGAGACAAAGAATCGCTATCGCCGTCTATTCGCTCCAGACGCCGTAGCGCACTTTGCTTTCGTCCACGCCGCTGTAGGCTTCTTTATGCTCGGCGGCATAGCCCATCACGGTGATGCCGAGAACTTCTACGCCGTCAGGTAGCTGCAAAAACTCGCGGACCGCCGGCTCCTTGGCAGCGCGGCGGTAGACGCCGTACCAGAGCGAGCCGAGCCCCAACGACCTGCAGGCGATCTGCATGTTCTCCATAGCGGCGGCTCCGTCTTCGATCCAGGCCAGGCCGCTGTCGTAACCGCGCAGATCGGCGAGGACGGCAATGCCCCACTGCCCTTCGCGGAAGGGATCTTTCTGCTGAACTTTTTCGGCCAGAGAACCCATCTGTTTTTTATCCAGCACGACAAAACGCACCGGCCGTTCCCCCTTGGCGCTGGGAGCGGCGCAGGCGGCCGCGAGGACAAGTTTCATCGTCGATTCGCAGACCGATTCGTCGGTGTATCTGCGGACGCTGCGGCGAGCCATAATGTTCGTCAAAGTCTCATTCATGATGACACCCTCCAATACCATAGCAATTACGTATTATTTTATACGTAAGCGTATTATAGCACAGGGATGAGGAGAATACAGCAAAAACGGAGTATACACTGCGCAAAAATTCCGACAAAAGACCTGACCGAAGCCGCTCCGGCGTCGAAAAACGTTTGTCGCCGATGTTCCACGTGGAACATTCCTTACGAAAAAATCCCTGCAAACAGTGTCTGCAGGGATCGGAACGATCAGCTTTCCGGCACGTTCATTGCGCCGGCAGCTTTGGGGCGCGTACGGCCGCCAGTGAATCGGCCAAGATCTGCAGCGCTTCGTCGACCTGAGCGGAGGTGTTGAAACAGCCCAAACTGAGGCGCAGCGCCCCCTGTGGAAAACAGCCCAGCGTCCGATGCCCCCACGGGCTGCACTGCAGGCCGGGACGCGTTTCCAGACCGCGGCTGCTGAGCTCGGCGGCGAGAATGCCGTTGTCCACGCCTTCGAAGTTGACGGCAAAGACGGACAATCGTTTTTTGTCGACCATTTCCGGCAGACCGTAAAGAATCAAACCGTCCAGCTTTTTCAATCCGGCAAGGAATCGGGAACCCAGCTCGTTCTCGTGGGCGCGGATGGCGTCGACGCCGCGCTCTTCGATCCATTTCAGCGCCGCGTTCAGACCGGCGATGCCCGGTAAGTTTCCCGTGCCGCTCTCGAAACGATCGGGCATGGCTTCCGGCTGCGTTTCCACGTGCGAGAAGCTGCCGGTGCCGCCTTCGACGAGCGGCTCGCAGAGGCGCGCAAACTCGGGCTGCCAGACGATGCCGCCCATGCCCTGCGGCCCCATCAACCCCTTGTGACCCGTAAAGCATAGCGCCGCCAGACCGAGCGCCGCGGCGTTCAGCGGTATCAGTCCGGCCGTCTGCGCCGTGTCGACGACAAGGCGCACGCTCCGCTCCCGGCAGACGGCGGCGAAAGCTTCGAGGTCCTGAACGGAACCGCAGACGTTGCTGCAATGGCTGAGCACAACCAGATCGGCTTTTTTCGCGTCAAGCGCGGCCGCCAGTTTTTCGGGATCGAGATATCCCTGCCGGTCGCAGGGCAATATCTTCAGTTCGACGCCGTTCTTTTCCAGATGGCGCAATGGGCGCGTCACGGCATTGTGCTCCATGGAAGTGGTGACGGCACGCATGCCGGGCTTGAGAAAGCCCTTCAGCACTATGTTGAGCGACTCGGTGACATTGGCCGTGAAGGTCACGTAAACCGGCGACGCGTTTTCGTAGCCGCCCAGCAGCCGCGCCACGCGTTCACGGCACTCCAGAACCAGATCCATGGTGCCGAGGTCGCGGGCCGAAGTGGTTCCCCGCCCCAGGTTGGCGCCGCCGGAACCGAGAAAGTCGCTCATGGCGCGGGCGACGCAGTCCGGTTTTGGCCACGTGGTGGCCGCGTTGTTGAAATAGATCGACATGATTATTACCCCTTCCAGCGAATGATCGATAAACGGAAGCGAAGATAAAACAACTGTCCGTCGGAATTTTTCGCTTCTTCAAATCAGATCGAATCAGATCGAAAAAGTTTTACTTATCATAATAAAAAGTTCTCGCAAGATCAATCTGAATTATACACCAGATTTTTTCCTTCTCTCTCGATGCTTTCCCCATAAAAAATCTCGATTGTCGAGTTCTTGTGAACAACTCTTGCAACTCTCGTCCAATTGTGGATAATAAGACTGGATTATTCTTGAGTTCAGGAACGGTAAAACACAAAGTAGGAGTTTGTGACGATGAAAAACGCAGAAGAAATATGGGAGCAAATCATGGAAGGAGCCGCCCCGCTCCTGCCGAACCAGACGGTCGACATCTGGCTCAAATCCTGCTCCGCCCTCCGTATGGAAGATGACCGGCTGGTGCTGGACGCAGGAAACTCCTTCGTCGCCAAAAAAGTCAAGGACAGCTTCCTGGCGACACTGGAAAGCGTGATGCAACGTCAAGGAAAAGGCAGCGGCATCGATCTGGTCTACGACAGCAAGACCGCCGGTGCGGAAGAGACGCTTCCGCATCCCGAGCCGCACCCTCCGATCAGCCCCAATGGTCTCAACCGACAGTACGATTTCACCTCGTTCGTCGTCGGCAAGTCGAATCGTCTCGCCCACGCCGCCAGCCTGGCCGTCGCCGAAAGCCCGGGGGAAGCGTACAACCCTCTGTTCATCTGGGGCGGCGTCGGGCTGGGCAAGACTCACCTGATGCACGCCATCGGCAATTATGCACAGGGGAAAAACGGGAACGCAAAAGTCACCTACCTTTCCTCGGAGAAGTTCACCAACGAGCTGATCACGGCGATCAAAAACGCCCGCACCGCGGAATTTCGCGCCAAATACCGCCACGTGGACATCCTTTTGATCGACGACATCCAGTTTCTGGCCGGCAAGGAAAGCACGCAGGACGAGTTCTTTCACACCTTCAACGACCTTCATACCGAACACAAGCAGATCGTGCTCAGCTCCGACCGACCGCCCAAAGAGCTTGGCGACATCGAGGACCGCATTATCAGCCGCTTTGAATGGGGTTTGGTGACCGACATCCAGCAGCCTGATTACGAGACGCGCATCGCCATCCTCAAGAAAAAGGCCGAGCAGCGCCGCATTCCCGTCAATGACGACGTCATCGGTTTCCTCGCCGAGAACATCCCCAGCAACATTCGTGAGCTCGAGGGCGCTTTGAATCGCGTCATCGCCAGCGCCAATTTTTCGCAGGAACCGATCACCATCGAAAACACGCAGGAGTGGCTCAAAGACGTGATCGGCAACGGCCGCCGCGGCCCCCTCACTTTTCAGAGTATCATGGACGTGGTTTCCAGCGAGTTCGGCTTCTCTCCCGAGGACATCTGCGGCAAGCGCCGCACGGCGGAAGTGGCGCTGGCCCGTCAGGTGGCCATGTACATGTGCCGGACTCACACGGAATCCAGTTTGCAGCAAATCGCCAAGGATTTCGGCAAAAAGGACCATACCACGGTGCTGCACGCGCTGAAGAAAATCGAGATGCTCATGAAGGAAGACGCCCGTGTGAAAAAGATTGTGGACAACATCAACAAAAAGCTGTGATTAAGAGGAGGATTTTCCGGAGGTTCAACAGTGGATAACCGTCTTGATTCTCCAGAATCACAAAAAAATGTGCATAGTGTGGATAAATTTCCACAGCTTGTCCGAAAAACCTTCCACAGCGTTACCTCAGTTTTTTTCTATGAATCTCCTGTTTATCCACACTATTCACGGGACCTACTATGGCTTTTACGGTTTTTATGACTCATAAATCGAAGAACACGTCAAATGAAAGAGAGGATTTTCCACAGATGAAACTCGAAATCGTCCAGAATGAATTCATGAAATATTGGTCCATGGCCGAAAGAGTCACCGGAACGAAGAGCACGATGGCAACGTTGGCCAGCGTGCTTTGCGTCGCCGACGAGACGGGCGTGATGCTGAACTCCACGGATCTGAAGACGACGATCCGCGTCAAGGCCGAAGGCGTGACCGTCCTTGAGCCCGGCAAGGCGATTCTGCCTTTGAAAGTCGTCGGCGAACTTTTCAAGAAGATCGCCGTCAGCCCTTTTACCGTCGAAGTCGACAACGAAAAAGGGACGATCAGCGCCGGACGCAGCCATTATTCCTTTACTACTTACAACGTCGGCGATTTTCCCGATCTGCCGTCGCCTCGCGCCGCCGAGGAGTTTACCCGCGTTTCCGCCGGCGAACTCTCGCGTGTGCTGGCGGAAGGAGGCATTGCCGGGGCGCCGAACGAAGATTTTCCCAAGTACCTTTCCGGCGGTCTGATGCAGATTGCCGGCGGCGAACTGCGCGTCGTCGCTACCGATGGGCGCCGCCTTTCGCTGTCGAAGACCGTGATCGAAAACGCCGATGCGGCATCTTCCGCTCGGGAGATGCTGCTGCCGCTGAAATCGCTTGAAGAATATCAGCGTATCCTGACCAGCTTTGCGCCCGATCAAGAGGTCGAAGTGCTTCAGGACGGCGCCGTAACCTACTTCAACATGCCGGGCGTACAGTATTCCGTGCGCTGCATCGACTCCAAATTCCCCAACTACGAGCGCATCCTCAGCGACACCAGCACCACGCAGATGCAGGCGGAGCGGGTCGGCTTCATGCAGGCGCTGGACCGCATCAACATTGTCGTCGGCGACAACAGCCGCGTCGTCATTCTGACGCTGTCGCCCGGAGCGGGCATGGAGCTGAGCGGCCGCGCCCCCGAGATCGGCGAAGCCAACGAAAGCGTTGACGCTTCCATCAGCGGCGAGCCGCTCAAGGTGGCGTTCAACGTCGGCTATTTGATGGCCGGTATCAAGGCGTTCCACGGCAGCGATGTGACACTGGCTTTCAACGGCGCCGAAGGGCAGATGATGATCACGCGCCCGGGCGGCACGGATTTCATTTACATGCTCATGCCCATCAAGCTCAAGTCCATGGATGCCTCTGAGACGGCCGGGGAGTCTTAAGGCGGCATGCGGATCGCACAGACGCGCTTCCGCAATTTTCGCAATCTGGAAAACGCGCTCATCGCCTGGGATCCGGGGCTGAATCTGCTTAATGGAGCCAACGGCGCA
Organism: Pyramidobacter sp. C12-8; assembly: GCF_002007215.1. Taxonomy (GTDB): domain Bacteria; phylum Synergistota; class Synergistia; order Synergistales; family Dethiosulfovibrionaceae; genus Pyramidobacter. The sequence continues at coordinate 23,248 of NZ_MUHX01000003.1, forward strand.
GGCAAAACCAACGTTCTCGAGGCTCTCCACGTCGTCACCGGCTGGGGAGCCTTCAGCGGTTCGAAATGCGCCGACACCGTGAAGTGGGATTCGGAAGGCGGCGCTTCTCTGGCGGCGCAGGCGACGGGCGAGCGGGAAGTCATGATCGAAGCTGTGATCACGATCCGAGCTTCGCTGCGTCTCGACGGCAGATCCTGCCGCTGGGGCGATCTGAGAAGCTGCGTGCCGTCGCTGACGTTTCTGCCGTCGGACATGGCGCTGATCGAGGGCGCGCCGTCCGTGCGCCGACGCTTTCTCGACCTGCTCTGCGCGCTTTATTTCCCGCTGTACGCCTACAAGCTTTCCGAGTACCGCAAGATCATGCAGCATCGCCGCCATCTGCTCGGTCTCGGGCATTCGACGCGCGTCACCGAGGAGACCATGGCCAATTTATCCGCGTGGCTCTGGGAATGTCGTCTCGAAGTGATCGCGGCGCTGCGAGTTCATCTGGAAAAATGGCGCGATCTTTTGCCACGCACCATCGGCCTGAACTTAAAAAGAGGCGGGGGCGGCAATGCCGATGACCTTTTGGAAGACTTTCACCGTTCCTGCGCGATCCTCGCGGAACGGGAACGGGCTTCCGGGCTCCCCTTGGTCGGCCCGCACCGCGACGACCTGATCCTCGCCTGCGAGGGCCGTCCGGCGCCGGAGGTTCTCAGCCGCGGCCAGCGCCGCCGCACCGCGTTGGCGCTGATAATGGCCGCGGCCTCGGCGGTGGAGCGGCGCAATCGCGCGTCGCCTGTGCTGCTGTTTGACGAAGTCGCCTCCGAGCTCGACGAGGCCGGGCGTACCGTGCTGATGGAATGTTTGCGGCGCAGCAACTGGCAGGTTTTCGCCGCCACGGCGGAAACAACGTTGCCGTGGTCTGGAGGGGCGCGCTGGCTGGTGTCGGCAGGAAAGATCCAACGCTTTGATTGAACGGGTTTAAAGATATTGATGAATCCTGATGAATAAAACCGGCTTGCGCTGGAAATTTCGTTTCCGTTATTTGAGGAGGAATTTCATTATGAAGAAAATTCTTTTGGCGCTTTTGTTTGCCGCGGTCATGGCCGCGGGAGCCGACGCTGCCGAAATCGACGACACGATCGACGGCGTCTGGGGCATGAAGTTCGGCACGCCGGTCGCGGAGGCCGCCCGCATCATGACCGAGCAGAACAACGCCGCGCTGCTGTGCGAGTACAGCTACGTTCCCAACTACCACGAGGCTTTTTACAAGGTCAACTTCTTCGGCCGCGAAGGCCATCTGCTGCTGCGCTTTTCAAAACGGGGACTCTTTTTGGCTCGCTTCGCCTTTATTCGAGCGGAGCAGCTGCCGGCCGCCGCGCCTCAGGGTTCTTCCGCCGAAAACAAGAAAAAAGAAAAGAAGTATCTCGCCTTCAGCCGCAATTTTATGGAGCTCAATGCCATGCTGACCCGTAAATACGGCGCTGCCAAAACGGAATACACCGTTGACGGCGCGGTTTCGGGCTACCAGTGGAGCACCGGCACATTCGGGCGCCAGTCCGTCGTTCTTTTCGAGAATCGTTCGCTGTCCCGCAACGACACCGTGCTCAGCTACGAGGACGCCAGCCGCAAGTAAGGATTTCGGTGCCTCCGTGCAGATTTTTCCCGAAAGCAAGTTTGACGTTATCGTCGTCGGCGGCGGCCATGCCGGCTGTGAAGCGGCCCTCGCCGCGGCGCGCATGGGCGCGCAGACTTTGATGATCGTGCAGGATGTGGATCACGTCGCCCATATGCCCTGCAATCCTTCCATCGGCGGTCCGGCCAAAGGCCATCTGGTGCGCGAAATTTCGGCGCTGGGCGGCGTTCAGGCCCGAGCCGCCGACGCCGCCGCGATGATGATGCGCTGGCTCAACACCTCGAAGGGGCCGGCTGTGCGCGCTTTGCGCGCGCAGTGCGACCTGCACGATTACCACGATTATTATCTGCGGGAGTTGGTGAATTGCCCGAATCTGCGCGTCTTCCAGGACCAGGTCGACGCGCTGTGGGTTGAAAACGACCGGCTCAAGGGCGTGAAGACGCGCTTTCAGCTGAGCTTCGAGGCGCCGCGCGTGATCCTGACGACTGGCACGCATCTGGGCGGTCGCGTCCACGTCGGCCTGGTAAATTTCGCCTCGGGGCCGATGGGGCAGCAGCCTGCCGTCGGGCTTTCCCAATCGATGGCGGAGTTGGGTATCGCCATGCAGCGCCTCAAGACAGGCACGACGCCGCGCCTGTACCGCGACAGCATCGACTGGAGCCATATCGAGCTTCAGGAAGGCGAGACGTGTCCCGTCGGATTCGACTTCTGGGACGAAAAGAAAGTCCGCCGCGAGATCAGCTGCGGCATGATCCGCACCAACGCCTGCACGCACCGCATCATCAAGGACAATCTCGACCGTTCGCCGATCGTCCACGGCGAGATCACCGGCGTGGGGCCGCGTTACTGCCCTTCGATCGAGTCGAAGGTGATGGCTTTTCCCGAGAAGGACAGCCATCCCATTTTTCTCGAGCCGGTGGCGCGCGGCAGCGTCGAGATCTACGTGCAGAACTTCTCCACCAGCCTGCCCTTCGACGTGCAGATCGCCATGACCCGTACGCTGCCAGGCTGCGAACGCGCCGTGATCCTGCGCCCCGGCTACGCGATCGAGTACGACGCCATCGATCCGCAGCAGCTTTCGCTGTCGCTTGAGATGAAGTGTCTCCCCGGCCTGTTCTGCGCCGGCCAGATCAACGGCACCTCCGGTTACGAAGAGGCGGCTTCGCAGGGGCTGTTGGCGGGCGTCAACGCCGTGCTGTCGCTGCGCGGCGAAGAACCGCTGGTGTTGAGGCGCCATCAGGCCTATCTCGGCGTGCTCGTGGACGACCTGGTCACCAAAGGCACCCGCGAACCGTACCGCATGCTCACAAGTCGGTGCGAACATCGTCTGCTGTTGCGTCACGACAACGCCGACCGCCGTCTCGCCCCGATCGGGCGCCGTCTCGGCCTTCTGAGCGACGAAAAGTGGCGCCTGCTTTGCGAGCGCTGGGAACGCGAGGATCGCGAGGTCGAAACTCTGGGACGCGTTCACGTCGCTCCGGCGCCGGCCAATGCAGTGCTGGCGGAAGAAAAACTGCGGCCGTTGGAGCGCGGCATGACCGCCGCCGAGCTGCTGCGCCATCCCGAGGTGAACTACGAGCTGCTGCGCCGTATCGTTCCCGATGGGGGCCTCCAAGGCGAAGAAGCCACCAACGTCGAGACCGCGGTCAAATATCTGGGCTATATTGCCCGCCAACAGGCAGCGGTGGATAAGATGCTCCACCTTGAAAGCATGAAGATCCCCGTCGGTTTCGACTACGGTGAGCTTCGGGGACTCTTGGCCGAAAGCCGCGAAAAGCTCGAACGCATCCGTCCGATGACGCTGGGGCAAGCCAGCCGCATTTCCGGCGTCACTCCCACCGATCTTCAGCATCTGGCCCTCTATCTGAGCGAGCGCGCTCGTCGTCGCGAATAACGGCTGAAAATTCCGGAATGTTCCACGGCGGATCAATGTTCCACGTGGAACATTTTTCAAAAACACTTGTGGAGACAGGTTTTGTGAAACATGTCATTTTTCTCCGTTTATTGTGAAAGGGAGTGAGACTATGGCGAAGGATCGGGCATTCGGCCCAAGGGCAGTCGGTTCCGTGATCGCCCATAACCTGCCGTCGGCTTTTCAGGTCGCTTTTAAGCTGGCCGACATGGAACGCCAGTGGCTCACGATCGTTGGCCCGCAGCTCTTCGCTTCGACCCGTCCGGACCGCCTCGAACGCGGCGAACTGATCGTCGCCTGCGAGTCGCCGGCCGCGGCGCAGATGATTAAATTGAGCGCCGGCACGCTGTTGCGCCGCGTGAAAAAGTTGACCGGCCTCGAACTGCCGGGCGTCCGCGCCGTCGTGTCGCGCCTTGAGCGCCCTCGCAAAAGGGCGTCCGCGCCGCCGCGCCGGCTTCAGGTTTCGCCGGAAATGGTCGAGGAGGCCTTGAACCGGGTAAAAGCGACCGTCAAGGATCCCGATACGGCATTGTCTCTGGCCCGTGTGGAGGCTGCGGCGCGGGCGCGCTGGGGCGATGGGCGCAAGAACGAAGTTTGAATTCTGATATTTTTGATTCATGCTCTCTCAAAGTGCCGCAAGGTTCGATCTTTGTAATGAAGAAATGATATGGGGCGTTTCGTGCGGTAAAACTTCTCGCTTATCCACAAACGGAGGTGCATAATTTGTGAATAACTTGCACGCGGAAATGCGCCTCTCGAAGCGCATGGCCCAACTTGGCCTTTGTTCCCGGCGCGAAGCCGACGAATATATTTCGCGCGGATTCGTCAGAGTCAACGGAGTTCCCGCCGTGCTCGGGCAGAAAGTGACGGAGCGCGATCGTATCGAAATGGACCGCGCCGCCGAACGGAATCAGAGCCGCCGCGTCACGGTCCTGCTGCACAAGCCGTTGGGATATGTTTCCGGCCAGGCCGAAGACGGCTACCGTCCCGCCCGCGTGCTGATCCGCTCGGAAAACCGCTGGAGCCGCGATTCGTCGCCGCGGCGTTTCGACTTCCGTCAGCTGCAGAACCTCGTTCCGGCCGGGCGGCTCGACGTCAATTCCACTGGATTGCTTGTGCTCACTCAGGACGGGCGCGTGGCGCGGCGCCTCATCGGCGAAGACAGCTTTGTGGAAAAGGAATATCTCGTGCGCGTGGCCGGAAGCCTGAGCGAACGCGGCCTGGCGCTGCTCAACCACGGCCTCAGACTCGACGGCGAAGAGCTTTTGCCGGCGCAGGTACGGTGGCAGAACGACGATCAGCTGCGCTTCGTCCTCCATCAGGGAAAAAAGCGCCAGATCCGCCGCATGTGCGCCCTTGTCGGCCTCGAAGTGCTGGCGCTCAAACGCGTGCGCGTCGGTTCGGTGCGCTTGGGAGCGCTGCCGTCAGGCCAGTGGCGCTATCTGCTTCCCGAAGAGGCTTTTTAAGGGAGAGCAAACTGTTAGTCTTGACAAATTTTATCGGAATAACTTATATTGAACGGGTTCCGGGGGGAACAGGCAGAGATTTTCGCGGAAAATCCGCACGTTGAATTTGAAGGGGGACTTTTACCATGGAAAACATCAAGGGCACTCAGACCGAAAAGAATCTTCAGGCCGCCTTCGCCGGCGAATCGCAGGCGCGCAACAAGTACACCTATTACGCCAGCAAAGCCAAAAAAGAAGGCTACGAGCAGATCGCCAGGATCTTCGAAGAGACCGCGGGCAACGAGAAAGAGCACGCCAAGATCTGGTTCAAGCTGCTTCACGAGGGCGACGTCCCCACTACGGCGGTGAATCTCGAGGACGCCGCGGCCGGCGAGAACTACGAATGGACCGACATGTACGCCGGTTTCGCTAAAACCGCCCACGAAGAGGGCTTCACCCGCATCGCCAAGCTTTTCGAGATGGTCGGCGCCATCGAGAAGGAACACGAAGAGCGTTACCGCAAGCTTCTTGCCAACGTCGAGAACGGTCTGGTCTTCTCCCGCGACGGCGACATGGTCTGGCAGTGCGCCAACTGCGGTCACATCGTCGTCGGCAAGAAAGCGCCGCAGGTGTGTCCCGTCTGCGCTCATCCGCAGGCGTATTTCCAGATCAAGGCGAACAATTATTAAAATCTGCGAATACAAAAAAGCGGCTCATTCCCGTAAAGGAATGGGTCGTTTTTTTACGCGCTTCAACTGGGTTTTACGAGAACGAATACGGCGGTATAATAAAATTCCCGTGTCATATTCAGCGAAGAAAAGGAGCGGGTTTTCATGACGGGTCTGACGGTCGCCGGGATCGTTTTGGTTCTGGCGCTGATCATCGGCGTGGGGCTGTACTCGGGAAGAAGGGTGAGGAACGCCAAAGACTTTCTCACCGGAGGCGGCAAGGCAGGTCCGGGGCTGGTCTGCGGCGCGCTGATGGGCAGCCTGGTCAGCAGCCAGTCGACGCTGGGTTCTGTGCAGCTGGCCTTCCATTACGGCCTGGCGGCCTGGTGGTTCACGCTCGGTTCCGGCCTCGGCTGCCTGCTGATGGCGCTGGGATACGCGAAGGCGCTGCGGAACAGCGGCTGCGTCACGGAACTGCAGATTATCTCGGGTGAATACGGCGGCACGGTGGAGAGCGTCGGTTCCGTGCTGAGCGCGACGGGGATCTTCATCACCGTGCTGTCGCAGGTGATGGGCTGCATCGGTCTGTTCACGCTGATGTTCCCGTCCATGTCGGTGACAACGGCGGCGATGCTGGCGGTGCTGGTTATGTGCTGTTACGTGATTTTCGGCGGCGCTTGGGGAGCCGGCATGGGCGGGGTGGTCAAGGTGACGCTGCTCTATCTCTCGCTGATGGGGGGGATGGTGCTGATCCTTCGTTTCGAAGGCGGGCTCGGCGGCTTGACGGCGTCGCTGGAGCGGCTTCTGGGGGGGACGCCGCTGGGTTTGGTGCAGCAGGCGGCGAACAACGTGCCGAATTTGACGGGCGCGGCTGATATTTCCCGTCGTTTCATGAATTTGACGGCGCGCGGAACGATGAAGGACCTCGGTTCCTGTGTGTCGCTGCTGCTCGGGGTGCTCTCCACGCAGACGTACGCTCAGGCGGTATGGAGCGGCCGCACCGACTCGGACGCCCGCAAGGGCGTGTTGCTGAGCGCCTTTTTGATCCCGCCGCTGGGTATCGCCGGCGTGCTGATGGGGTTGTCCATGCGCGCCCATTATCTGACGGCGGCCGAAGCGGCGGCGCTGGCCGCCGTCGGGCAGGCCGTGCCCGACCTGCCGGTGCTGGCCAGCACGCTGCACGTGATGCCGGCCTTTGCGATGGATCATCTGCCGCCGATTCTGGCCGGCGTGGTGCTCGGAACGCTGCTGATCACGGTGATCGGCGGCGGCGCCGGGCTGTCGCTGGGGATGGCGACGATCCTCGTCAAGGACATTTACAAACGCTTCTGGCCGCGTTTGTGCACGCCCGCGGGGGAACTGCTGGCCACGCGTTTGACGATCGCCGTTGTGCTGATCGTGGCGGCGGTGCTGTCGATCGTCATTCCCAATAAGACGCTGAACGATTTCGGTTTTCTCTCCATGGCGCTGCGCGGCGCCGTGGTCTTCGCGCCGATGACCTGCGCGCTGGCGCTCAAGGGACGCATCCGTTCCGGGTTCATCCTCGCGGCGATCGTTTTCGCTCCTGCAGCGGTGGCGGCGGGGCATTTTTTCGAACTGCCCGGCGATCCGCTGTTGACGGGCATGGGAGTCTCGGTCGGCGGCTGTCTGCTGGGGCTGCTGTTCCCGCCGCACAAGCGATAAAGAGAGGTCCCCGAAAGCAGCGAGTTTCCCCTGGTTCTGCGCACGGGGAACCCGCCGTTTTTTTTGCGGGGCGTCTTTCTGGAATTCTACGATTCTTTCGCTTATACTTATGAAGTCGTGAGTTTCCGGTATCGTCAAAAATTCAGCCGATTTGGGGAACGACAAAAGAGGTGAGATTCTTTGCTTGGATATTTTCGCCGCCACCGCGCGGTGGCCTCGCTCTTTCAGGGCGCGCTGCTGGCGGCGCTGATGACGCTGTTTCTGGCCTGGCCTCTGTACCGCTCCTGGATTTCGGCGAATTTCCTGACCTTCGTGATGTCGGAACGTCTGCGGACGACGCAGCTGTTTATCGAGTTTGCCGGCAGTTGGGCGCTGTGGTCGGCGATCTTGTACTGGCGCGGCGGCGCCGGCGCGAAGATCTACGCGTTCTTTCTGTTTTTCGAGTTTGCGCCGGCCTTTCTCTGCCACGCGCCCAGCGGGCTGTACGAATATGCCTGCCTGTGCCTTTTTCCGGCCTGCTGGACGCTGCTGGCGTGTATGCTTTCGCAGCGATTCGCGGGCGCGAAGCGCCTGTTCGGAGCGCTGCTGACGGCGCTGCTGGCGGCTGGCGTCGCGCAGTACATCGTCTATTTCGTCTATATCGTACGCTATGGGCGGCGGCTGGGTTCCAACACGCTGATGACCGTTCTCGGCACAAATCTTGTCGAAGCGAGATCTTTTCTGTTGGATCAATTCGGTTTGCTGCCGACGGCGGCCAGTCTGGGGCTGTTCGTGCTGCTGGCGGCGGTGCTGCGCTCGCTGATCCGGCGCTGTCGTCCCGTGAAAAGCTTGTGGTGCGCCGCCGCGACGCTCTGCTTTTGCGTGGCGTTGGCCCTGTCCTGCCGCGCGAAGGCGACCAGTTACAGCAATCTTTTTTTTGACTTTCAAAAAGGCTATCGTCAGTATCAAACGGCGCTCGACAGTTTGGAAAAAGCCCGTTCCGACCCGCAGCGCCGCATCGAGGACCTGAAGATCTCCAGAACGGGACGCGGCGAAGTCTGCGTGGTCGTCGTCGGCGAGTCGGCCAGCCCCAGGCACATGCAGCGCTGGGGCTACCGGCGCCCCACCACGCCCTGGCTCTGTTCCAGCGACGCGGCGGTCCAGGAAGCGCTGATCGTGCTGGAGCGCGCCTATTCCTGCATGGTTCACACCGAATCGGCCGTGACGCTGGCGCTGAGCCAGTTCAGCAATTACGACCCGCGCGTGCTGCTGCATTTCGACCATCGCGACAGCTCTTTCATGTTCACCGGCATCATGAAAGCCTTTTCGCTGCTTGAGATCCTTGCCGGCGCCGGCGTCAGGACGCACTGGTTCAGCAACCAGGAGAAGATCGGCGCGTACAACAATCTAGTCAGCGCGCTGTCGCGCGACGCCGGAGAACAGGAGTTCATCGAAGACCTGCCGCTGCTCGACCGCAAAAACGGCCATCAGGACGAAGAGCTTCTGCCGCTGCTGCGCCGGGCGCTGCAGCGCGCCAAAGACGGCGAGAGCCACGCGATCTTCCTGCACCTGCGCGGCAGCCACTGGAGCTACCGCAACAGCGCGCCCGAAAACTGGCCGTGGCTGCCCCGCGTCAAGGGCAGCAAACTCCTTTCGCGCGAGCTGCGCGAGCGCATCGACGCGTACGACCGCAGCCTCACCTATACGGACGACCTGCTGCGGCAAATCACTGAAATCCTCGCCCAATCGAAGTTTGCCGTCAGCAGCATGGTCTATTTTTCCGACCACGGCGAGGACGTGACCGGCGTCGGTCACAACTTCGACGCCTTCAAACCCGTCATGGCCGAGATCCCCGTGGTGCTGTGGCTTTCGCCTGAATATCGCCGCCGTTACGCGGCGACGACGGCGCAGCTGCGCGCGAATTCCGGCCGCATCTTCACCAGCGACCTGATCTGCCCGCTGGTGCTGGGGCTGATGCACGTCCAGCACGCCAACGCCGTGCCGGAGCGTCAGCTCACCTCGGAGAAATACGCCGTCAACGAACAGAACGCCCGCTTCTGGGAAGGCCGCCTGCTCAGATCGCTCGTGCCGGATCTTTAGTTTTTTGACGCCTGCTTCGGAATTTCTTTGCTCTGCATGGAATATCGGGCGAAAAAATTTGAACGCCGCTTTTGATGAAAATGTCGCATCGTTCCCTGCGTGCAGGTCTGCCTGTAACGAAAACGAGCCGCAAGACAAACGGACAGCCGCTTCCTCGAATAAGAGGAAAAGGCTGTCCTTTTGCGTTCGATCGTTTTTGGCCTAACGGCGCGGTTTGAGCGAGTCGCGGTAGATTTTGGCGACCACTTCGCTTGTGGCGGCGACAGGGGCGAGGTCGAGCAGGCCGCCCAGCGACGGCGTCTCGCGCGTGAGGCGCACGAGCTTGTCCACGTCGGCTTCGGTGTAGCCCATGTCGGCCAGCTTCTCCGTGACGCCCATCTTGAAGATCCACTGCTCCACGGCGTCGGCGGCCGCGGCGGCGTTGGCCGGGTCGGCGGTGATGCTGCCGGGCAGCATCGGGCGCAGCACGTCGATCAGCGTCTCCGCGGCGGCCGGCCAGCAGGCCTCGACGACGGAGGGCAGGATCATCGCCAGTCCCAGGCCGTGAGTGAGCGCAGGCTTGATGGCCGAGAGCGGGTGCTCCAGCCCGTGGGTGAGGTGCAGCATGCCGTTGTCGAACGAGACGCCCGCGATCATCGAGGCGTAAAGCAGGAAGTAGCGGGCTTCGAGGTCGTTCGGGTTGGCGACGGCGCGGGGCAGGTACGTATCCACGAGACGCACCGTCTCCTCCGCCAGCAGGATCGTGTAGGGCGAGGCGAACAGCTTTGTGGTCGCGGCTTCGACGACGTGATTGACGGCATCGATGGAGACGTAGCGCGTCTGGTTGGCTCCCAGCCCCGTCATCAGCGCCGGATCGTCGATGGCGTAAGTGGGATAGATGCAGTCGTAGGCAATGGCGGGCTTGAAGTCCTTTTCGAGGATCGAGGCCACGGCGAAACGGTCCACCTCGGTGCCCGTGCCGTGGGTCAGGTTGACGGCCACGATCGGCTTGGCTTTGTCGGGCGTGAAGCGGTATTCGTACAGGTCGCGGGCGTTTTTGTCGGCGTATTCCAGCAGGATGGCTGCGCTCTTGGCCGTGTCGATGGGGCTGCCGCCGCCGATACCGAATACCGCCGTGGCGCCGATGCCCCTGCCGAGCGCGACCGCTTCGTCGATGCCGTCCACGGTCGGATTGGGCGTGACCTTGTCGTAGAGGACGTAGTTGATCTTGTGCGCGGCAAACGCCTTGACCACGTGGTCCCACGCGCCGGTGGCCTTGTAGGAACCGTGCCCGGTGACCACGAGCACGTTCTTGACGCCCTTGTCGGCCAGCGCCTTGCAGATGTCGTCCACCCTGGCGATCGCGCCGACGCCCAGATAGCACGTCGTCCGCGAGATGATCGTCTTCACTTCGTTGATGTTGATGTTCTTTTCCCACATGACATTTTCCCCCTTATTAATGTGATAAAATTCACATATTTTGTGACTAAAATCACAATACATCGCGAACGAGAATTTGTCAACAGGAAATATGGCGAAGTTTTGTTTTCCCGATGCATTTCCCGCGGCGAAGGCGCGAAAAAAAAGAGGCTATCTCGATTTGGTGAACACCAATAAGGAAGTATCAAAATCATACTAACTTAACGGCTGACAAACAGGGTTGCTAAAAGAACCGGCGTGTTATTTCGCAATGAAATGGCACACCGGTTCCTTTTCTTTTTAGTCTGCTCAAAGAATTTATTTTAAAACACAACCACTCGAAATTTGGCGGATTTACGACTCGAGTATAAAGGTGTAAAATAATAGTGACTATAACTTTGATTTTCTGCAAAAAGGAGATGGTAATATTGCTAAGAATTGACAAAGCTATTTTGGACACAAGTGGCGTGATTTGTGACAACATTGCACGTTTTGGCGCAACCGAGCGGGGTCTTTTGAGTCAAAACATACTGGGTCATATTCGCAATTTTGTAGAATATGTAGCTATCAAGGCATTTTCTAATGGCGCTGATGTTAATCCTAATGATTATAATCTCAATGTTGCCGCCCTAAAAGATATGCAACGTCATGGAAATTTGCGTTTTTTATATAGATTTCATGAGCTACTCCAGAAGTCTGTGTCGCACTACACTGTAGACAAAGATGGCTCCGAGCGGCTTATGCTCAAATATTATGAACATCTACTTAAAACAAAACTCTATCTTAAACAGGCATACAATCTTGACGTGCTAGAGAATATAGAAGATTTTCCTTTGGACACTGATACCGAACTATCCGATTATTACACGAAAATCGCAGAGAGAATTGAGACACCAAGCAGATTTAGTTATGCTGTAACATACAACGATCGCTATTATGTTCAGAAAATTAAACCTTTCTTTATAAATCAAAGAATATACTATGAGGTTACATTTACTGCAGCAACGGCTAATACCAGTAAGTTTGATCGAGTAATTGCTTTTACTAGTCACGAAATCATGGACAACTATGCTATAAAGTTTTCAATTCATAATGATACAATTCATATTCTGGACAAGGATATGTCTATCCTAATAATAGATGAGTATGAAGTATCTATTCGCCCGTGTGAATGGGATAACCTTTCTGAAATCTTTGGGCCACGCGTGGAACATAGCACCAACTCTATTGAATATAGAGAGCTGATGAGATTTCTCTCAACTGTTAAAATGCCTCTGACAGAGCTTGTAAGTAGCGACCAAGATTATTACAATTTTATAAAAAGTCATATCACTTCACAAGCTAAGTCGATCAAAATATATGAACTTCTAGATCAGTGTCGAGAAGTGATTGTGAACGGCAAAGCTGGCTCAAACGTATTGCGTTATTTGTTATATAAAATGAATAATCGTGTTATCAAATGGCAGTACTGGAATAAGCAGTGCGGAGGCTTATCAAATCTTTATCTAAATTATGGTTGTATGCCTTTTGATCGTATGCCTTATTGCACTTCTCTTCGTCAGCATAACCCGAGAATATATGATCTATTTAACTCAATTCCCGTTTCTGGCCATGAGCACGAACTATTTGCTCGATATATTAAGAATAATACAGAAATAGAAGGAAAACTATTCACTCCTAAAACCGAGATTGAAAGGTTTGAGAACATCGATGATTTGATTAGGCAATATAATGCAGCCCTTTACTATAAGCATACCGGACGTAGACTAGAAGAATACAAAGGCCATATTTATATTAAAGAATATGCTGAGGATAGTGCTGAAATAATTAAAAAACTGCAACAACTCTCTTCTTCTGGTGTTACTCAATATATGGCATCTATTGACTCATGGCTCTCTCGAGAGTCATACAGTATTGATGACGATGGCAAAAAACATGCACTTCGCCAAATGTTTGAAAAATCACATGTTGCATTAGTTTATGGTTCTGCTGGGACAGGCAAATCTACCCTAATTAATCATATAGCTAATTTTTGGGGAGAAAAGGATAAGCTCTTTTTGGCGAACACTCATCCCGCTGTGGATAATATGAGGAGAAAAGTAACTGCGGGTAACAGCGAATATAATACCATTGCCAAGTTTTTATCAAAGAGAAATCTCAATACCGAGTGTGATATACTATTTATCGATGAGTGTAGCACCGTAAGCAACAACGACATGAGACAAGTACTTGAAAAGGCCAACTTCAAGCTCCTAGTCTTAGTAGGTGATGTGTATCAGATAGAATCAATTTACTTTGGAAATTGGTTTAGCATTGCGCGAAAGTTTGTACCTGCAACTTCTGTGTTTGAATTAACGTATCCCTACAGAACCACTAATCAAGATTTGCTAACCGTGTGGGATCGCGTACGCAAACTTGATGATGCGATTTTAGAACCATTAGTGAAAAACGGCTACGTCGCTAGACTTGATGAATCCATTTTTGAACATAGCAATGATGATGAAATTATTCTCTGTTTAAATTACGATGGACTCTATGGAATTAATAATATTAACCGCTTTTTACAGAACAGCAATCCCAACGAAGGAATTGTATGGGGAATCAACACATATAAGATTGGCGATCCCGTCCTGTTTAATGAATCAAATATTTTTTCCCCATTGATTCATAACAACACAAAAGGTAGAATTGCTGGGATTCATCCAGAAAAACAACAAATCTGGTTTGATATTGAGCTTGAGGAATCAATAAACGAGATAGATGCGTGGGACTACGACTTTGAACTCATTGGAGAGTCTGAATCTGGAAATTCTATTATCTCATTCAGCGTTAATAAGTTTCGAAGTACTGACGAAGACGATGACAATAATAACTCTACAGTTGTACCATTTCAAGTAGCGTATGCTGTATCTATTCACAAGGCTCAAGGTTTAGAGTACGACTCTGTAAAAATCGTTATCACAAATGAAGTAGAAGAACGCATCACCCATAATATCTTTTATACGGCAATCACCCGCGCAAAGAATAAATTGAAAATATATTGGAGCCCAGAGACAGAGAAATCTGTCCTTGAGCATCTTGAAGTTAAAAACTCGAATAAAGATGCTCATTTGTTAGCGCAACTATTTTCAATCGCAATGACTAATTAAAAATTTAGCTACCAGTAACGCACAGCAAGTTTCTACGCGTTTCAAACTGCATTTACAGGGAGAAGAGTGGTATGATGCTTTCAGCAGTCCAAATAAGCCGAAAAACCTAGTAGTATCGGGCTATTTTACCTGCTAAATGCGTAGGCACAAACGTCATAATAGCAGCGGGCGCAAGCGGATTTCTGCTTACACCCGCTTGGTTACCATACAGCAAAGACGGAGGAAGCCTTCAAGGGCGCGGAGTGTTCATCTCGACCCTTGACGGCTTCCTTTGACTTTGCTATTTCTTGACTACAATGGCTTGCGCCAATTTCGCCTGTAAGCGGTGCTTCATATACTCGTCGATGCCGACATACGGCAAACCGTCTTTGTCATAGAGTGTTCGCGTGCAAATCTTGTTGATATAGCGGTCGTAATACAGCAAAATACGCTCCAATGCCAACGGGCTACCGGCGCGGGCCGCTTCGATCACGTCCATGGGCAAAAGCACTCTGCCGTTAAAAGTTGGTTGTTTCATATTAGTTCTTCACTCCTTTGGATTTCAAATTTCTTCGCAGTTCGTTCAGTGTCTTTGTTCTATGCCGCTGGACGGCGCTGCGGGACATTCCCACAAGACCGCCGATCTCACCGTCTGCCAGCTCCAACACACAATACAGGATCAAAATTCTTTGCTCCTGTTCCGGCAGGCTTGCAAAGGCATCAGCCACCAGCTCGTCCCGGATATGCAGAGCGTAGCCGTATGCCGTGAACAGGATGCTGTCACTTGGGTATTTGTCCACCGTGCAGAGCTTGTCCATTTCATGTTGGGACAAGGCGCTGAACTCGGTTTCCCGGTTCCGCTGGCAAGCCAAATCCCGCAGGTGGTTTCTGGCCTCGTTGCGGAGGACAGTTTTGCAGAAAGCGTCAAACCGGCAGCGTTTTCCATAATCATTAGGGATATATTTCATCTTCTCACCCCCGATCTGCGGGAGAGTGAAAAGTTAGAGTTGGTGCCACCACCCCTTGTGTCTATGTTGATACGGCAGTTTCGGCCCGCACCGAAAGACCGCAATAACAGATCCGTAAAAGTAAATGTAATATGTCGGTAACTTACATCGTATAGTACATCTTTTAACCCAAACCGCTCCCACGCTGAGAACAGGCTTTTTTTGAGAAGCTATGGGGTTGGAAAACAGACTGTATCAGCATGGTGGTTTCCTCCGTAAGCCGTCGATTCTGCATAGAGTAAACAAAGCAAAAGCGGCAGTCTTGATTTCTCAAAACCACCGCTGGGATATGAAATAGAGCGCACAAAATCAACCTGCCCAACAACGGTTTTTTTCTTCCCCCGTCGGGCGGGGCAAATTGTATCATGTATTAAGGAACAGAAAAAGCCGATAACTACAAGAAGAAATACTCTTGCAAGTTATCGGCTCTGCGTCTTAGCGTCTGGCTCTTGGATGATGGATAGATTCAGTTGTCTTACCGCTATCAAGGTTTCATGTTTGCATTTCGGGCAATACAGTGGGAAGTTTTCTAGCACTGTATCATCGCGGATTTTCAATCGCGTTTTGCTGTCGCAAAAGGGACATAAAATCCATTCTATTTTCATGTTATCTTCCTCTGTGCTTGGCTTTCTTCTTTTCCTGCCGTATGGCAAACTGGCGGTCTTTCTCCGCCTCTTTCTGCTCACGGCTCTTGGTTTTCCGTTCCAGCTTACATTGCTCATGCTGGAATTTCAACGCCTGCTGCGCCTTTGTTCCAATGCCTTTATCCTGCAGTTGGCTTTGAATTTCGCGCTGCATACGTTTGGGATTGATTTTTCGCTCTATGGCTATCTCGGTCTGGATTGGAGGACTGAATTTCAGCTTGTGCCAATTCTTCAACAGAAACTCATAGACCTCATAATCTTTGGGTTCTGAGCCAAAAGTGATTTTGCATACCTCGTACTTACCGTTATCCGTTCTTTCGTATAGACCGATCCAAAACGGAGCCTCGAACAGGATGGTCAAACTGCTTTGGGGGCCTGTACTCATTCTTCTAAGAACTGCCCTTCAAAGTGATCCAGCCATTCCAAAAGAGTGCGATAGAGAAGCTGCTGCTGCTCAAAAATCGTTCTCCCAACCAAGGGAATGTCTGTAAATTCCCGCGCATAGCCCTCGTTCGATTCAGCCGAGGACTGTATGCTCTGGCGCAACACCGAAACCAGCTCCAACGCTTCGGCCTTGTCCATCTTATTCAGATTGGTAATGACCACATTGAAATCGAATAACAGGGGTACCGTGCTAGCGGCGCAAGAGGCCATCAGCTCCTTGAAATACGCTCTGCCCTGATCAGTAATAGAATAAATGGCCTTATCCGCAAACTTATCGCCCTTGACAATATCGCTTTGGAGATACCCCTTCTCGCTCAACTGGAGTACTTTTCGATAAATAGAAGGCACGCTTATTTTCGTCCAGCGAGAAAAATGGTGGTACTCCACATCCTTTTGAATGTCATAGGCGCTTTGCGGTTTCTCCAATACAATACCAAGTATGACTCAATCGATTGACGACATAATGATACCTCTTTATACGCCCGTCTGTCCCAAGAGGACGCGCTGGACGGCGAGAGCAATAGCATAGCCAATCAAAAGAAAATCCTTTTGAAGTACGCAACCGACAACGGTTTCCCAAATCCCACGTTTTTCATCGACGACGGCGTTTCCGGGGTGACGTTTGACCGTCCGAGATGGAATGAGATGATCCGGCTGGTCGAAGCAGGAAAGGTTAAAACCGTCATTGTCAAGGATATGTCCCGCATGGGTCGCGACTATCTAAAAGTGGGCTACTATACCGAGAGCTTCTTTGCTGAGCGTGATATTCGGTATATCGCTATCAATGACGGCGTGGACAGCGACAAAGGGGACAATGATTTCACCCCTTTCCGTAACCTGTTCAACGACTTCTACGCCCGCGATACCAGCAAGAAGATTCGGGCTGTTATGCGAGCCAAAGGAAACGCCGGGGAACACCTCTGCACCAATCCGCCCTATGGGTATCAGAAAGACCCGATCGATAAAAAGAAATGGATTGTGGACGAGGAAGCCGCCGAGATCGTGAAGCGGATCTTCGTCCTGTGCATTGCGGGGAAAGGCCCCATGCAGATTGCCAAGTTGTTGACCGCCCAACACGTCCTGACCGTCAAGGCCCACTACGCCCAGCGGGACGGAAAGCCGCTGCCGGAGAAGCC
Source organism: Pyramidobacter sp. C12-8 (assembly GCF_002007215.1). Lineage (GTDB taxonomy): Bacteria > Synergistota > Synergistia > Synergistales > Dethiosulfovibrionaceae > Pyramidobacter. Next base: position 40,410 of record NZ_MUHX01000003.1, read on the forward strand.
TTACAAGTGGAGCCCGAAGTCTGTTGCTGGGATATTGGAGCGGCCAGAGTACACCGGCTGCACGGTGAACTTCAAGACCTATTCCAAGTCCCACAAGCTGAAAAAGCGACTGCACAATGCCCCAGAGAACCAGCGGATTTTCCCCAATACCCAGCCCGCCATTATCGAAGAACAAGTCTTTGCACGGGTACAGGAGTTGCGGGGGAACAAGCGCCGTCCGGCCAAGCAAGCCGAACGGCAAGGGCTGTTTTCTAGGCTGCTGTACTGCGCCGACTGTGGAAGCAAACTGCATTTTGCCACAGGCAAAAACATGACACCGCAGCAAGACTGCTATCGGTGTTCCCGGTATAAGAGTCATGCACTTTATCCGGGAAGAAACGTTGAAGCTGTTCGTGTTGCAGCGGATTTTCGATGTGACGGCGCTGTTCTTTGACGATGCCATGGCATTTGAGGAAGCGGCGAGAAAGCAGCGTTTCCAAGAAGCGGAGAAGGAGGCCAAGAAGCGCAGGCGTGAAATCGCCCAAGCGGAAAAGCGCATTGCCGAACTTGACCGGATTTTCAAGCGCATCTATGAGGACGACATCAGCATCAGCGGTACGGTCAGCCATGAACGGTTCTTGAAACTCTCTGCCGACTATGAAGCAGAGCAAAAAGAACTAACAGAACAGGTCAAGACATGGCGGCAAGCGGTAGAAACCTTTGAACAAGATCAAGCCGATTTCGCTAGCTTTGCAGCCATTGTGCGGAAGTATGTAGGCATCCGAGACCTTACGCCCACCATCGTCAATGAGTTTGTAAAAAAGATTATCGTCCATGCGCCGGATAAGTCCAGCGGCCACCGCAGGCAGAAGATTGAACTGGTCTGGAACTTTATCGGAGAAGTCAACCTGCCGGGTGACGATCAGACTGTGGAACTGCAAAGAAAAGGCAGGACGGCATGACTTTTCAGCCATACCGTCCTGCGACAATTTAATTACTTCCTTATGGGCCGACACCTTTGACTTTTGAGACGGCCTCTTTTTGAAAGCACTTCAGAGCAACGGTCGAGAGAGTTCTGAGCAACTGAACTCCTTCGCAGCGCCCAGCAAACTCTGGTGATACTTTCTATCAAGAATCAGTCTCATACTGTTGAGATACTGTCTCTTGACCAAAATATTGACACTGGTTTTCAATTTGGAACATCATTGAAGGTATCGTACCTCGCGCAGTCGCGCCAGTCGTGCCGCAAAAAACATGCGACACGCGATTTCATGCAGCTTTTGATGCTATACCAGCTGCCGTCTCAAACGTTCCTTTTCGGCCGCTTCGTCGTCGGCGGGGTACCAGACGGGGGCGGCGAGGCGGACGGCGCACTTTTCGCCCTGGCTGAAGGAGACGCGGTGCGGCGTCTGCACTTTCAGCGTTTGATTGCCGACGGGGATCAGGTACTCGGTGCGGTCGGTGAGGAAGATGCGCTTTTCCACGTGGGTCTGATAGCCGTCGTTGCCGCCGCTCAGCTCGATGGCGTTGGGGCGCGTGGCAACGACCATGCGTCCGGCGGCGTCCGCGGGGACGGGGAGGCCGAGCGGATGGTCGAGGTCGCCTTCGGCGTAAGCCTGGCCGTCTTTGACGACGACGTTGAGGAAGGTGCTCTCGCCGAGGAAGCTGTGCACGAAGCGGTTGACGGGATTGGTGTAGAGGTTTTCGGGCGTGTCGATCTGCATGATCCTGCCCATGTCGCAGACCATCATGCGGTCGGAGATGGCCATGGCTTCCGACTGGTCGTGGGTGACGAAGATGATCGTGAAGTTGAACTTGCGCTGCAGCTCCTTGATCTCGAAACGCATGGACTCACGCAGTTTGGGGTCGAGGTTCGACAGCGGCTCGTCGAGCAGCATCACTTTGGGGCGGGTGACGATGGCGCGGGCCAGGGCGATGCGCTGCTGCTGGCCGCCGGAGAGGTCGGACGGATAGGAGTTCTCCAGACCGGTCAGGCTGGTGTGCGCCAAGGCGTCGGCGACTTTGCGGTCGACGTCCGTCCGGTTCATCTTCTGGATGCGCAGCGGGAAGGCAACGTTCTCGAAGACGTTCATGTGCGGCCAGACGGCGAAGGCCTGGAAGACCATGCCGAGGCCGCGCTCTTCGGGCGGCACGTAGAGGTTCTTGCTCTTCACCGAGACGGGGCGGCCGCAGAGTTCGATCTCGCCCTCGCTGAGGTCTTCGAAACCGGCGATCATGCGCAGCGTCGTCGATTTGCCGCAGCCGGACGGCCCGAGGAACGAGAAGCACTCGCCCTCGCGGACGCTGAAGGTGAAATCGTCCACGGCGACGATGTCGCCGAGCGTTTTGGTGGCGAAGCGTTTGGTGACGCCGCGCAGTACGACCTGATCCATAGGCCTAGACCCCCTTCCGGTCGCGGGTAAGATAGGTGACGACGGCGTTGCAGACGATGATCAGCAGGATCGCCACCGAGCCGAGCGCGGCCGCCTGCGGCATCATGCCGGCGTCGCGCAGCGAATAGATCTGCACGCCCAGCGTGCGCGTGTAAGGGCCGTAGAGCAGCACCGAGGTGGTGACTTCGCGCATGGCGGGCAAAAAGATCAGGAAGAACCCGGCCACCATGGCGGGGCGGATCAGCGGCAGCGTCACGTCCTTGAGGCTCTCGGTGTGCGAGGCGCCGCACGCGCGCGCCGCTTCCTCGAGCGAGGGATGGACCTGCAGCAGCGCCGCCGAGGAACTCTTCATCGAGAAGGACAGATAGCGCGCCAGATAGGCGACGAGGATGATCCAGATCGTGTTGTACAAGCTGATGCCGCCGAGGCTGCCCGACCAGGCGAGGATGACGCCGACGGCCAGCACCGTGCCGGGGATCGAATACGGCAGCACCGAAAGCACCTCGAGGACGCCGCGCCCGCGCGGGCGGATCTTCTGCACCACGTAGGCGATCAGCGTGCCCAGGAACATGCAGACGACGCCGGCCGTGGACGAGGCGAACAGCGAGTTCTTGATCGAGGCGAAGGTTCCCGAGGCCGAAAAAACTTTAACGTAGTTGTTGAGCGTGAAGTTCTTGGGAATTAGCGGCAGGCCGTAGGCCTTGACCAGGCCGACCAGGAAGATCATCACCAGCGGCACGACGACGATCATGACCAGCGTCGCGACGGCGAGGATCAGCAGCGGGATCCTGGAGCCGCGCAGCTTGATCAGCGTCGGGCGCATCGACTTGCCCTTGATGATGTCGTAACTGCCGGCGCTGAGCACCTTTTTCTGCACGATCAGGGCGGCGGACACGACGACCACCAGCAGGATCGACAGCGCCGCGCCCTGGCGGATGCCTTCGAAACTGCCTTCGGCGCGCTGGATCGTGTCGAAGATCTGCGTCGGCAGCGTGAATATCCCCTGCGAGAAGCCGAGGATCGACGGCACGCCGAAATGCGCCAGCGACGAGATCAGGATCAGCAGCGCTCCGGCGGAGATGGCCGGCAGCACCAGCGGCAGCGTGATCTTGCGGATCACGGTCATCTGCCGCGCGCCGGCGATGCGGGCGCATTCCTCCAGCGTCGGATCCATGCGCTCGAGCGCGCTGACCACCTGCATGAAGACGAACGGGAAATAATAGGAAATTTCCACGAAGACGATGCCCCACACCGAGTTGATGTTGAACGGCGCGCCGGCGAGGCCGAACGCGCGCACCAGCCAGCGGTTCAGGTAGCCCGAACGGCCGTTGAGCAGCAAGTCCCAGGCCATGGCCCCCAAAAACGGCGGGAACATGTAGGGGATGCTGAACAGCGCGCGCATCAGCCCCTTGGCGGGAATGTCGCTGCGCCCCAGCAGCCAGGCGTAGAACACGCCCATGACCGTGCCGAACAGCGTCACCCAGAAGGCGATCTTGACCGTATTCCACATCGAACCGAGCGTCTTCGGGTCGAGCAGCTGGCTTGCGAACAGCGAAGGGTCGAAGCGCCCCTGATAGAAAAAGGCGTGGTACACGATCATGAAGATGGGGATGACGACGATCACCAGCAGCAGCGCGAAGCTGAGCAGCGTCATCGCCCCGTCGAGGCTGAAGCGGCGGCCGTCGAGCGCCGCCAGATCTCTGTTTCTGCGCAGGCCGAGTCTCATGCCGACGCCTCCTTTTTCGCTTCGTAGTAACGGGGATTGAGCAGACGCAGCCCCACTTCGTCCCCCGCCTTTGCGACGCCGTGCCGAACCGCGTCGAGCGTGCTCTGTTGCACGCGCAGTTCGCGCGCGCCCAGCGCGACGCGGTAATCGTACTCGCTGCCGAGGAACGTGCGCCGCTCCACGCGGGCGCGCAGCGGCGAGGCGGCGTCGAAAACGACGTCGTTGGGACGCACCCCCAGATCGACGCCGCGGCTTGGATCGAGCCCCGCGGGAAGCTCCCCTTCCCACGGCGCGACGCCCGCGCCGGTGTCCAGTCCCAGGCCGCCGCCCAGCGCGACGACGGGAATGAAGTTCGACACGCCGATGAACTCGAACGCGAAACGGTTGGCCGGGCGCAGGATGATGTCCTCGTCCGTGCCGACCTGGCACAGCGAGCCGTCCTGCTGCATGACGGCCATCCTGTCGCAGAGCTGCAGCGCCGACTGCTGATCGTGGGTGATGTAAAGGATCGTCGTGCCCAGATTGCGCTGGATCTCGCGGATCTCGATCAGCATCTGCTCGCGCAGCTTGGCGTCGAGGTTGGTGATCGGCTCGTCCATGACGATCAGGCCGCCGTCGCACACCAGCGCGCGGGCGATGGCGACGCGCTGCTGCTGGCCGCCCGAAAGCTGGCTGGGCAGGTGGGCGGCGTATTCCGTCATGTTGACCTGCGAGAGGGCGTGCGTGGCCCGTTTTTCCGCCTCGTCTCTGGGGACGCGGCGTTTCCTGAGCGGATAAAGCACGTTTTCCTTCACGGTCATGTGCGGCCACACGGCGTAATCCTGAAAGACGATGCCGATGTTGCGCCGTTCCACGGGAACGTTGATCCGCTTTTCGGCGCTGAAGAGGCACTCGTCCCCCACGTAGATCTCTCCCGTCCGCGGCTTGTTCAGCCCCAGAAGGCAGCGGGCCAGCGTGGTCTTGCCGCAGCCCGAGGGGCCGACGAGGCAGAGGATCTGTCCGTCTTCCACTTCGAGGCTGAAATTTTTGAAGATGTCGCGCTCGCCGTAACGGAAGGAGACGTTTCTGAAGATGACTTTGCCCATAAAACTCCTCCTGGTTGAAAGATTGTACAAAAATGGGGGCAACTGACGCTGCCCCCATGGATCGTTTTTTCGTTTGGAACGGAGCGGCGTTTAGCGGAAGATCTTGTCGAACGCCGCGGCGTTCTCCTTCTGCTTGGCGACCACTTCGGCCATGTCGCTGTCCATGGCCTTGGCGGCGATGGCGGCCACGTCGGCGCTCTGCTCCACGTCGCTGCGCACGGAGAGCAGATTGTTGGCGACGAGGATCTCCTGCCCTTCCTTGGAAAGGATGAAATCGTAGAGCAGCTTGCCGTTGGCTTCGTTCTTGCAGTCCTTGACCAGTCCGATGGGGCTGAAGATGGAAACCGTGTCCTCGGGATAGACGAAGGCGATCGGCGAGCCTTCCTTGATCAGGTTGGCGGTGACGTAGTCGAGGCACACGCCCAGCTTGTAGGCGCCGGCCGCGACCTGATTGTGCGTGGCGGTGGTGCCGCTTTCGAAGTAGCACTTGTTGGCCTTGAGCTTTTCCATGAACGGCGCGCCGTACTTGGCGTTGGCCATGATCGCGTTGCGCCAGTACTTGGTGGTGCCGGCGGTGTTGGGGTCGGTCATCACGACCTGGTCGTTCCACTTTGGGTCGCAGAGGTCGTTCCACGTCTTGGGCGCGTCGGCGGCTTCGACGTTGAGCGTGTTGTAGGCGATGCCCATGTTCATCATGCGCGCGCCGGTGTAATAGCCCTCGGCGTCGATGAACGCCTTGTCGATCTTTTCCGCTTCGGGCGAACTGTACTTCTGCAGGATGCCCTGCGCCTTGAACGACACGTAGTTGGTCGGGTCGCCGACCCAGATGATGTCGGCGTCGACGCGGCCGGCCTGAGCTTCGGTGGCGATCTTGGTCATGACCTTGCCGGTGCCGGCGAAGTAATACTCCATGGTGACGCCGGGATACTTCTTTTCGAAGCCCTGTTTGATGGCGATCAGCTGGTCTTCCTGCATCGAGGAGTAGAGCATGACCGTTCCGGAAGGCTCGGCGGCGGCGCAGGCCGCGAAGGCCAGGCTGAACGCGAACGCAGCGATGTACTTTTTCATGATGACGTTTTCCTCCTTGGGATCGTTTTTGGCGAATTGCCGGAACGCGGCGGGCGGGCTCCGGCGAATGGCTCGATTATAGCATATCGGAGCGATTTTAAAACAAAAAATTGCGGCTCCGTTCGTTCGCGTAAAGCGTCGAAATTTCGTCGGTCATCCCGTTTCGGAAAAACTTTTTGTCCGAAACGGCCCCGTCAGACGGGAAAATCATGCTGATCCTTGATGTTTGCCGGGCGTTGCGAGGAAATTCAGTCGCTCGCAGTCCCTCGTGTGCGGATTTTTGATTGAGAAAGAGTATCAATTGATTTCCGTCCATGGGTGACGTTGAAAAATATCGTTGTTCAGTTATAATCATTATGCAGACTGTAAATTTCGGGAGGCCACCATGAAGTTCGTGCTGGGAATCGACATCGGCTCCACCGCCGTCAAGGGGGTCCTGTACGCCGGCGAGGCGCTGCAGTGGGGGCTCGCGCCGACGGGCTGGAGCCCGCGCGACGCGGGCGAGGCCATGATCGCGGAGCTGCTGCGGCGGCGCGAACTGAGCGAAGGGGATCTGGCCGCGCTGATCTCGACGGGGTACGGCCGCCGCGCGCTGACGGCCGCCACGAAGCAGGTCACGGAGATCACCTGCCACGCCCGCGGCGCGCACGAGCTGTGCCCGCAGGCGCGCACGGTGCTCGACATCGGCGGGCAGGACAGCAAGGTGATCCTGCTCGACGAGCGGGGCGGCGTGGTGGATTTCGCGATGAACGACAAGTGCGCCGCGGGAACGGGGCGCTTTTTTCAGGTGCTCAGCCACGCGCTGGACTACGACGTCGAGAGCTTCGGCGCCGTTCCGGCCGACGGGCCGGTGGAGCCGCTGTCGAGCATGTGCACCGTCTTCGCCGAGAGCGAAGTGATCGGCAACCTGGCCCGCGGCGTGCCGCGCGAAAACATCGTGCGCGGTCTGCTGAAGAGCATCGCCTCGCGGTCGGCGGGGATGCTCGCCAAAGTGGGGATGAAGCCGCCGCTGTTTTTCTCCGGCGGCCTGTCGCGCAGCCCGTCGCTGCGGACGTTTTTGGAAAAGGAGCTGGACTGCCCCGTGCAGGTCCACGAAAAATCGCAATTCGCCGGCGCGCTCGGCGCCGCGCTGATTGGCTGGGGGGCCATCGAATGAGAACGATCGAAGAGATTGTCGAGGGGATGAGGGAGCACGCCAAGGACGGTCCGGTGCTCATCAAGGAACTGAGCGAAAAGGGCGTGCCCATCGTCGGCACCTACTGCACATTCGTGCCGTGGGAGATCATCCACGCCGCCGGCGCCGTGTCGGCGACGCTGTGTTCGCGCAGCCAGAAGCCCATCGCCGCCGCCGAGGAGCGCCTGCCGCGCAACCTCTGCCCGCTGATCAAGGCCAGTTACGGCCACGCCATGACCGACACCTGCCCGTACTTCCACTTCTGCGGCCTGGTCGTCGCCGAGACGACCTGCGACGGCAAGAAGAAGATGTTCGAACTGCTCAACGACATCAGGCCGGTCTACACGATCCAGCTGCCGCAACGCGGCGACCGTCCCGAAGACCTGGAGATCATGAAGAAGGAGTTCCGGCTCTTCGTGGAAGAGATGGAGCGTTTCACCGGCCACAAGATCGCCGACGACGATTTGCGCGCCGCCATCCGCCTGCGCAACCGCGAGCGCACGGCCCTGCGTGGGCTGTGGTCGCTGGCCGAGCTGGAGAATCCGCCGCTGACCGGACACGAAATGTGGGAATTCGGCGAGTACATGAGCTTCCATTTCGACAAGGAAGCCGCCGTCGCCTGGCTCGAACGGCAGGTCGCCGACCTGCGCGCCGCCGTCGCCGCGGGCGAAGACCGCGGCCTCGGCAAAAAGCCGCGCGTGATGGTTACCGGCTGCCCGATCAGCGGCGCCACCAAGGTGATCGACGCCGTCGAGGCGGCCGGCGGACTGGTGGCCTGCTACGAGAACTGCGGCGGCGAGAAAGAACTTCGCTACCTCGTCGACGAAGACAAGGATCCGCTCGAGGCGCTGGCCGAAAAGTACCTCGGCATCGGCTGTTCGATCATGAGCCCCAACGAGGCGCGTCTGAACGCGATCGGCTATCTGGCCGGCCTCTACCGCGTCGACGGCGTGCTCGACATGACGCTGACGTCGTGCCACACGTACGCCGTCGAAACGTACCGCGTGCGCGAGTTCGTGCACGGCCTCGGCAAAAGCTATCTGGCCGTGGAGACCGACTTCTCCGAGAACGACAAGGAACAGCTGGCCACGCGCATCGGCGCGTTCATCGAGATGCTCTGATACCGACGCTGGAAATGTGGCGGAGCGGAGAACCGTTTTTTTGCGGTCCTCCGCTCCGTTTTTTTGCGCGGCGTTGTGGTTTTCGCGCTTTCCGTATTATAATCAGCCCCGACAGGAGGGCTTTTCCCATGGAAAAAGTTCTTCGCCGGGGGCGCGTTTGGCGCGCTTTCTGCTGGCGCCCGTTCTCGCGCCGCTGCTTTTGGCGCCGGCGGTCTCGACAGCCGTCCGGGAATGCCGGACATCACGCTGCACGGTTCCGGTCGTGTGGCCGGTTCCGACCGGCGCCTCGGGCGGCATCAGCGCAGTTTGAACGGCTCGTTTCCCCTGCGCTGGGATATGTGATTTCGACTCAGCGTATTGAACCAGCCTGGCAACTGTATCGAGATGGAAATGTTCCTCGTGGAACATCGTTTTTTCAAAAACAGGGCCGTGCCGAAGCCTCCGCCCCGTGTGTCGCCCCGGCCTGTCGAGGCGGGGCTCAGCGGCGTGCGCCGAGCTCCGACAGCAGCCATTCTTTGAGCACGACCGCCTGGTTGCGGTCAGCGTCTTTGGCGCCGAACAGCAGCGTCACGTCCCCTTCCTTCAGGCGCTCGCGGCAAAGTTCCGCGAATGCCGCTGCGGCGGGGCTGCCCGCCAGTTCGGCCAGATAGTCGGCGCGGAACTTGGCGAAGCGCGCCGGATCGTGGGCGAACCACGTCCGCAGCGCCGCGCTGGGAGCGACCTCCTTGTTCCACAGATCGAGGGCGGCCTTTTCTTTGGAAAGACCGCGCGGCCACAGCCGGTCCACGAGCGCTCGGAAGCCGTCGTCCGCCTCCGCCGGAAGATACACCCGCTTTGTTTTCACCACGTGAAGCATCGCACATCCCTCCTCATCGAACGCCGATGCTCCATTATGAATCTCTTGAGGTTTTTATTCAAGAGATCATTCCGTCACGCACAAGGAGTTGGGCTCATGAAGATCACCACGCTCTGTTACATGGAACGCGGCGGCCGCTGGCTGATGCTGCACCGCACCGTCAAGGAAAACGACGAGAACCGCGACAAGTGGATCGGCGTCGGCGGCAAGCTGGAAGAAGGGGAGAGCCCGGAAGACTGCCTGCGCCGCGAGGTGCGCGAAGAAACGGGCTGCGAGCTGACGGAATTTCGCTTCCGCGGTCTGGTCACGTTCGTGTCCGACCGCTGGGGCACGGAGTACATGTGCCTTTACACCGCCTCCGGCTTTACGGGGCGCCCGCACGGCTGCGACGAAGGCGCGCTCGAATGGGTGCCGAAGGACGAAGTCGAGTCGCTCAACCTCTGGGAAGGCGACAAAATATTTTTGCGCTTGCTCGCCGAGGACGCGCCGTTTTTTTCGCTCAAGCTGCGCTACGAAGGCGAGCGTCTGGCCGAGTGGGTTTTGAACGGCCGCGGCGCTGCGAAGGAGAAACGCGATGAATAAAAGATTCGCCATCTTCGACATGGACGGCACGCTCGTCGACTCCATGGGCTATTGGCAGCGCATGGAGCGCGAGTATCTGGCCGGGCGCGGCGCTCCCTCCGGGCCGGCGCTCGAGGCGCTGATCGCCCGCCTCAAGCCGATGACGCTGTACGACGCGGCGCGGACCGTCGTCGCCGAGCTGGGATTTTCGGACACGCCCGAGAGCGTCGTCGCTGGGATGAACGGCGTCATGCGCCGGCATTACGAGCGCGACGTTTCGCTCAAGCCCGGCGCGGCGGAGTACCTGCGGCGGCTCAACCGCCGCGGCGCAGCGCTTTGCACCGCTTCGGCCACCAGCGTGCCGCTCGTGAAATTATGCCTGCGCCGCCTCGGCGTCGACTGCGAATTCCGCTTTCTGCTCAGCTGCGAAGAAGTCGGCGCCAGCAAGAACCGTCCCGACGTGTACCTCGAAGCCGCCCGCCGCCTCGGTTCCGCCCCGGCGGAAACGGCCGTGTTCGAGGATTCGCTTTCCGCGCTGACGACGGCGAAGAACGCCGGCTTTTACGCCGTTGCCGTCTACGACGCCGCCAGCGCGGCCGACTGGCCGGCGCTGCGGGCTTTGGCCGACGAGTGCGTCGTCGACTGGAGCAAAGCGGCCGCTGAACAGCGCGGCTCCGATCCCATATGAAATGTTGAGGCGAGGCGAACCTTGGCGGCTCACCTCGCCTTATCATTTATCGGCCTTGTTTCCACAGGGCGTAAAACCGCCTCCGCAGCGCCTTCCCCGCCGGGCCGGTTTATCCTGTAATATTGAAGACGCGAGCGTTCTTCATCATGATTCTCCTTCCCTGCGCTTTTCTGTCGCTGAGCGGAATAAAAAACGTAAAAGATAATGATTCCTGTTATTGACAAATGAAAAATCCGCCGCTATAATACGGTCAGATTCAAAAAAGAGACGCTTTCGTCTCCAACTCAAAAGTCAAACGGAGGAATTTTTCATGAACAAGAATCTCGTCAACAAGGTCAACGGTTATATCGCGAACATCGGCGTGTCGTTCGTCAAGATGCACAATCTGCATTGGAACGTCGTCGGTTCTCAGTTCAAGGCCGTCCACGAGTATCTCGAGTCCGTCTACGACGACTACGCGGACATTCTCGACGAAGCGGCGGAACTGCTGCGCATGAACGGCGAACTCCCCGCGGCGAGCCTGAAGCAGTATCTCGAACTGGCCAGCGTCAAGGAGCTCGAGTCCAAGGAGGTCTCGATCGGCGACGCGCTCGGCGTTCTCCTCGCCGACATGAAGCTCCTCAGGGACCAGGCCGCGGACATCCGCAAGGCAGCCGACGCGGAAGACGCTTTTGACGCCGCGAATATGATGGAAGACCACATCAAAGAGTTCAGCAAAAAGATCTGGTTCGTCGAGTCGATGACGAAGTAGCGGGAAAGGGAGCGGCCGGATGCCCGAGGAGAAAAAAACGCGCCATTCGCAGCAGCGAGACATGATCTACGACTATCTGCGCTCCACTCACGAGCATCCTTCGGCAGAGGCCATCTACACGGAGCTCAAGGCGAAGATGCCCAATCTCAGCCTTGGCACCGTCTACCGCAATCTCAAGCTGCTCGAGGAAAGCGGCAAGATCCGCCGGATCTCCGCGCTGCAGAACGCCGAACGCTACGACTGCATCTGCTGCGATCACGCCCATTTCGTCTGCACCAAATGCGGCAAAGTCAGGGATCTCGAGCCGATCGACGCCCGCGAGGCCGCCGGCGCGTTCACGCTGGAAGACGGCGACGTGCCCCTGGGCGTGTCGCTGACGATCAGCGGCGTCTGCGCCGAATGCCGAAAAAACGCTTGAGAGCATGCGAGCGAGGTGCAAGATCTTTCGGATTGAATTCGGCAAATAAAACAGCGAGCCTGCCTTGGATCATCTCGAGGCAGGCTCGCTGTTATTGCTCGTGATCATGACGTTCGGACCGACATTTCTCAAATCAGACGTCCAAGGAACGTAAGCACACAGGTCTTCACAATCTTTTACAGATTTTCCAAGCTCCAGGCGTTGATCCGCTCTAGTAGAGGGACGAACTTCTTCCCCGTCGCCGTCAGCGAATATTCTACCCGCGGCGGCACCTCGCGGTACACGCGGCGCCGTACGAAACCGCCGGCTTCCAGATCGCGCAGCTGGCGGGTGAGCGCCGACTGAGTGATCTCCGGGAACTCCCGGTTCAGCTCGCCGAAGCGCTTCGTGCGCTCGTGCAGCGACCAGAGAATGACGATTTTCCACTTTCCCGCGAAGATCTTCTGGATCTTCTTCATTCCGCATTCGCTTTTTTCTTCTGCGCCGCTCATGCATATTTCTTTCTCATTTCCCGTTTTCATGGATAGATCTCCTCGCCGTTATACAATAGTATCATTTTAAGTAGTATATATATTTTATCATCGTACTTTCATTTTTTGATGTTTCGTCTAAAATAAAAGCGTATAATTTTTCAGCGCGGCGTCTCATTGGCGCTGTTGTATTTTCATGGGGGATCTTCGATGAAAGCACTCGCGATCAACGGCGGGCCGCGACGCGGCTGGAACACGGACACGCTGCTTCTGGAAGCGCTGCGGGGAGCGCAGGAAGCGGGAACGGAAACAGAGATGATCCGTCTCTACGACCTCAAATACACAGGCTGCCGCAGCTGCATGGCCTGCAAGAGAAAAGGAGCGGTTCCGTGCCGATGCTACTGGAAAGACGACCTGTCCCCGGTGCTGGAGAAAGTTCTGCAGGCCGATGTCCTCTTCCTCGGCTCGCCCGTCTACCTCGGCACCGTCACGGCCCAGACGCACGCGTTCCTAGAGCGGCTGCATTACATCCTCTTCTCTTACAACGACATGACGAAATCGCTGTTCACGGGGCGCGTCGATTCGGCCTGCTTCTTCACCATGAACATGCCGCGGGACTATTACCGGCAGAATATGAAAGCCGGGCTCGAGACGGACGTGGTCGCCCTGAAAGGGCTGAACGGCAGCCTCGAAACTTACGCCTGCTGCGACACGCTACAGGTCGGCGACTACTCGAAGTACGAACTCAGCCTTTTCGATCCGGTCCATAAAAAGCGCGTCCATGAAAAACAGTTTCCCAAAGACCTGCAGGCCGCATATGAAATCGGAAAGCGTCTGGCAGCTCGCTGAGCCTCTTTCATCGTCTCTCGCGGAGACAGCCTTGGTCCCGCAAAAAAATCCGTCCGCGATTCCTCTCGGGAAAAGCGGACGGATTTTTACGTATTTTGCGCCGTCTTGTGCCCGGCGCGGAGAATGCTGCGCTGCATCCAGTTCCCTTTCCGGTGGTAGAGCAGGAAGAAGACGGACGTCAGCGCCCAGCTGACCGGATAGCCGATGAAAACGGTGCGGACGCTGTGGCTGAACGGCACCACAAACCAGATCCAGAGCAGGCGGAAGCCGCAGATGCCCAGCGCCGTCATCGCCGTGGGCACGATGGCATCGCCGGTACCGCGCATGCCGCTCGCCAGCGTGCCCACGGGCACGTAGGCAAAGTACCAGGGCGCGATGAGCCAGATGATCTCCATGCCGATGGAGATCACGGCGGGATCGTCGGTAAAGATCCCGTACAGCGGCGCGCCCCAGGTCACGAAAACCGCGCCGAAAAACAGCGAGAGCGCCGTCCCCAGTGCCGCGCTCACGCCGATGCTGCGCAGGACGCGGTCATATTTGCGGGCGCCGAAATTCTGTCCGGAAAACGTCGACACGGCCACGCCGAGCGCGTTGATGATCAGCCAGTACATCCGGTCGACCTTGCCGCACACCGTCCAGGCCGCCACGGTGTCGACGCCGAAGCCGTTGACCGTCGACTGGATGACGATATTGGAGAGCGAATACATCGTCGACTGAAGCCCCGAAGGCAACCCGATGCGGACGACGCTGCCGAGGATCACCCGATCGGGACGGAGGAGTCCGCGCAAACGAAGCCGGAAAGCCCCCGCTTCGCGCGCCAAAAAGATCCATACGCCCGCGGCGCTGGCCAGCTGCGACAGGACCGTGGCGTACGCCGCGCCCGCCACGCCCCAGCCCCAATGAACGACGAAGACGATATCGCCCGCGATGTTGACGATCGTGGCCAGCACGAGCAGGTAAAAGGGACGCTTGGAATCGCCTTTGGCGCGCAGCACGGCGGCTCCCATGTTGTAGACGAACATGAACAGGATCCCGCCGAAATAGATCCGCAGATAGCTCACGGCATGAGGCAGCACCTCCGGCGGCGTGTCCATCGCCGTCAGCGCCGGCTCCGCCAGGAAGGCGCCGACCAGCGACATCGCCGCGCCCGCCGCGATCGACAGCGCCATCGACGTGTGTACGGCCCGTGAGGCGTGCTCGGCGTCGCCGGCGCCGAAAAACTGTGCGATCACCACCGTGGCCCCCGAACAGAGGCCGATGAAGAACCCCAGCAGCAGGTTGACCAGATAGCCCGAAGGGCCGCCCACGGCGGCCAGCGCCTCCTTGCCCAGGAAACGGCCGACGATGATGGCGTCGACGGTGTTGTACAGCTGCTGAAAGAACGTCCCCAGCAGGATCGGGAAGAAAAAGACCAGCAGCTGCTTCCAGATCACGCCCTCGATGATTTGTCTGTTTTCCCCGTCCATTTCGTCTCACCGCTCCGCTCAAAGCCGCGCCGCCGAATTGATAATACTTGTTCCTGACTCGAGCGGCGAACGTTCTCCAAACCCCCGAGGAAAATCCGCACAGCGCGGCTCGCTTCGCGGATCTCCCTCGCTCATTAAGAAATAGCGTCAGCCGTGCAGCGCGGGAGCGCGTCCCCTCGGCGTGCGCCGCGGGAGTTCAGGCTTTCGCCCCCTCCGCTTTGGCGGCCAGCCAGCCGGCGCGGAAGCTTTTGTAGTCGGCCAGGTTTTCCGCCAACAGCGTGGGCGTGTCGAGGCCGTAAGGGCAGCGGCTCTTGCAGGCGTTGCAGTGCAGGCACTGTTCGATGCGCATCATCATGGCGTCGGTCTTTTCGGACATCAGCGGCGGCACCGGCGACCGGCGCAGGAGCAGGCTCATGCGCGCGGCAGTCTGGATCTCGATGCCGGCGGCGCAGGGCTGACAGTAGCCGCACCCGTGGCAGAAGTTGCCGGACAGCTCGCGGCGCTCTTTTTCGATCTCGTCCGCCCAATCCTCGAAGCGCGGCGGATTTTTCTCCAGCTCCAGAAATTGATCGAGCTCGCTCTCGCGCTGTACGCCCCAGATGGGCACCACGAACGGATGTTTCTTCATGAACACGAAAGCCGCCTCGGCGTGCGCGATCAGGCCGCCGGCCATCCCCTTCATGGCGATGAAGCCCATGTCGCGCTCGTGCGCCAGGCAGGCCAGGTCGATGTCTTCCTGCGGCGCGATGCAGGTGAGCGGGAACTGGAGCGTGTCGTACCGTCCCGACAGCACGGCGGCACGGGCGCGCTCGCGGCCGTGATTGGTGATGCCGATAAAGCGCACGTAGCCGCGTTTCTTCGCCTCCACGCAGGCGGCGTAGGCGCCGTTCGGATCGTCGGGATCGGGCAGCGTCGAGGGATTGTGCAGCTGAATGAGGTCGATATAATCGGTCTTCATGCGCTTCAGGCTGAGCTGGATATGCTCCAGCACGGTCTGGTAATCTTTGCCGCCGCTCTTGGTGGAGATGACGATCTTACCGCGCACGTCCGCCAGGGCGGCGCCGATCTTCTCCTCGCTGTCGCTGTAAGCGTTGGCGGTGTCGAAATAGTTGATGCCGTGATCGTACGCCTTGCGCAGCAGATAGGCCGCGTCCTTCAGCGGGATGCGCTGAATCGGCAGCGCGCCGAATCCGCAGGCGCTGACCATCAGCCCTGTTCTCCCCAGTCTGATCTTATCCATGACATGACCCCCTCTTCATGTTGAACGGATGACCGTGAGCTTACTATATCACGCCGTGCTGCAAAATCAAAACATGTATCCTGGTTTTCGCAAGGGAATGAAGATCCCAAAAAGCGGCCTCCGGCGCCGGCATTTCCCCTCCCAAGTTTGCTCAAAAGGTGCGCCGAGGCCGAAGCTTCGTCGTTTTTTCTGCTATAATAGATTGGTTCTGGTTCCATAAATCTGCCCGCGCGGCGTTGGAAGGAGGCCCGGCATGTTCATTCCCATCGAAGGCGAGGACTGCATTTTCCTCGAGAACGTCGTCGCGCTGGTCCACGACGAAGGGCGCACCACGGTTTATTACGGCGACGGGCACACCGGCGTGACGGGATTCCGTCCGGTGACGCTGAGGCGGCGTTATCGGGAATTGATGAGGGGAGCGCGGCATGTGGAGCTTCCCCGTTCACAGGAGGTCAATGGTTCATGAGCACTCAGTACACAGCCGAAGACATACAGATTCTGGAAGGTCTCGACCCCGTCCGCAAGCGGCCGGGCATGTACATCGGCGACACGACGACGAGGGGCCTTCACCACTGCGTGTACGAGGTGGTCGACAACGCGGTCGACGAAGCGCTGGCCGGCTTTTGCTCGGAGATCGCGGTGACGCTGCACGCCGACCAGAGCGTCAGCGTGTCCGACAACGGCCGCGGCATCCCCGTGGATCCGCATCCTTCCAACGGGCGTCCCGCCCTCGAGGTGGTGCTGACGGTGCTGCACGCGGGCGGCAAGTTCGACAACCACAATTACAAGATTTCCGGCGGGCTGCACGGCGTCGGCGTCTCGGTCGTGAACGCGCTTTCCGAATGGCTGGAGGTAACGGTCTACCGCGACGGCAGGGAATGGCACGAACGTTTCGAGCGCGGCACGCCCGTTTCCGGCCTGACCGGCGGCACCCCGACGGCGAAGCGCGGCACGACGGTGACGTTCAGGCCCGACGCGGAGATTTTCGACGAGGTGACCTTTTCGGCCGAAACGCTGGGCAACCGCTTCCGCGAAATGGCCTTCCTGATCCCCGGGCTCAAGTTCGTCTTCGTCGACGAGGCCGAAGGCAAGACCTGGACGTATCATTATGAAGGCGGCGTCTCGGAGTTCGTCGCCTACATCAATCAGGGCAAGCAGACGTTGACGCCCAAACCGATCGTCATCCGCGGCGAAAAGGACGGCGTGGCGGTGGAAGTCGGCTTTCAGTACACCGACGAGTACATCGAGCGGCTTTACTCGTTCGCCAACCTGATCAATACGATCGAGGGCGGAACTCACGTGGCCGGCCTGCGCAGCGCCATCACGCGCGGCATCAACGAGGGGGCCCGCCGCGCCGGCGTGCTCAAGGAAAAGGACGAAAACCTCTCCGGCGACGACCTGCGCGAGGGGCTGACCTGCGTGCTTTCCGTCAAGCTGGGCAATCCCCAGTTCGAAGGGCAGACCAAGACCAAGCTGGGCAACGGCAACGTCAAGGGCATCGTCGATTCGATTCTCTACGACGGCATCCTGCAGGAGCTCGAAGAGGATCCGTCGGTGATCAAGCCGATCATCGAAAAAGCCATCAAGGCCCGCCAGGCCCGCGAAGCCGCCAAGAAGGCCCGCGAGCTCGTGCGCAAATCGGCGATGAGCGGCCTTTCGCTGCCGGGCAAGCTGGCCGACTGTTCCAGCCGCACCGCCGAGAACTGCGAGGTCTACATCGTCGAGGGAGACTCGGCCGGCGGCAGCGCCAAGCAGGGGCGCGACCGCAAGTTCCAGGCCATCCTGCCCCTGCGCGGCAAGATCCTCAACGTCGAGAAGGCGCGCATGGACAAGATGCTCGGCAGCAAGGAGATCCGCGTCATCATCCAGGCGCTCGGCTGCGGTATCGGCGAGGACTTCGACATCGGCAAGCTGCGCTACAACAAGATCATCATCATGACCGACGCCGACGTCGACGGCGCCCACATCAGCACGCTGCTGCTGACGTTCTTCTTCCGCCACATGCGCGAGCTGATCGAAAAAGGCCATATCTATCTGGCCGTGCCGCCGCTCTATCGCGTGCAGGTCGGCAAGAAAGTCGACTACCTCTACAGCGACAAGGAGCTGCGCAAAGTCATGGACGGACTTGCGGCCGACGGCAAAAAAGCCGCCGTGCAGCGCTACAAGGGCCTGGGCGAGATGAATCCCGGCCAGCTCTGGGAGACGACGATGGACCCCGCCACGCGCCTGCTCAAGCAGATCGAGCTGGACGACCTGGCCGGCGCCGACCAGTACTTCGACATCCTCATGGGCGACCGCGTCGAGCCGCGCCGCCAGTTCATCGAAGAGCACGCCCATGAAGTGCACAATCTGGACGTGTGATTCCCGCGACAACAAAAAAGCTTCAACCGAACGTTCGCGTTCGGTTGAAGCTTTTTTCATTTCCCCGATTCGGTTCACGCTTTCTTTTTCGCGAAGCAGCCCCACATCAGCGCGCCGAACAGCACGCCGCCGACGATGTTGCCCAGCGTCACGGGCAGGAGATTGCCGGCGAGGAAATTTTTCCACGTCAGTCCGCTCAGGTCAAGGCCGGCCTCCGCCGCCTTCTGCGCGTACAGCGGCACGTTCTTTGCGAACAGAGCGGCGGGGACGTAGAACATGTTCGCCACGCTGTGTTCGAAACCGCACATGACGAAAAACGCTATGGGAAAGTACGCGCCCGCGGCGCGCCCGCACAGGTCTTTGCCGGAAAGGGCCAACAGCACGGCCGCACAGACAAGGATATTGCACAGCGCTCCCAGCAGCACGGCCGGGACAAAATCCAGCGCGCACTTCGCGGTCGCGAGTTTCATCGTGAACAGCGCCAGTCCGCCGTCGGAGTAATGCAGCTGTCCTGCATAAACGCCCGCGGCGGCGGTCAGCGCCGCGCCGACGAAGTTCCCGACGTAGGCGCAGCCCCAGTTGCGCACCATGCTGCCGACGGTCGCCGTGCCGTCAAGCACGGCGATGGAGATCAGGCAGTTGCCTGTGAACAACTCCGCGCCCAGCAGGACCACCATGATCAGGCCAAAAGGGAAGACCAGTCCCGACAACAGGCGAACCGATGCGGCTGCGCCGGCGCCGTGCGAAATTACGTTTGCCGCCGCAGCCGCTATGGCGATGCAGAACCCCGCCAGCATGCCCAGCAGCAAGATCTTCCAGACAGGCAGACGAGTTTTCGCAGCTCCCGCCGCGGCGTAATTGGCGACGACTTCCGCCGGGGAAAACAGGTTCATCGTTCCACCTCAGGCGTCGCCGTGCGGTCTTTGAAGATATGTGTCACGTCATACACACTCCGTTTCTTTTCCGAAATAATCGCCGTCGCTTCAAAATCTTCCGCGGCGGCGTCGTGCCCCGGCGCGTCCTGAAGGGGCGATCGCACTGCGGCAAGCCCTTCAGAACGCGCGGTGAAAATCCGGACGCGGCTTTCGCGAACGTCTCTATTTTTCAGTTTCCCACCGCACCGTCGGCAGACGATCGTTTAACTCTCGACGAAACCGACGACTTCGCCGATGTAAATCGTGTGGGGAGCTTCTTCGGCGTAATAAGCTTTGGCCGCGTCGGCGGGGATGTTCGCCAGTTCCATGTCGTGGCGGTAGATTTTTTTGCAGATCAGCGTCAGTTCGGCCTGGGCGAAGGTGACGCCGTGTACGACCGCCCGCGGCGTCAGGCGGGTCAGCGCGATTTTATCGCCGTCGCGCCCCGATTTGGAGCCGAGGATCGTCAGGTCGCGGCGGTATTCTTGGGGATAGAAGCCGACGGTGAAATATTCGTTTGCGTCCATGAAGCCGTGCGTGCAGCGCACGGGCTTGACGAAGACCGTGACGACGTTCTTGTTCCACAGCGTGCCCAGCTGCCCCCAGCCGATGGTCATGGCGTTGTAATCGCCGATCGATCCGGCCGCCAGCAACGCCCAGTCCTTGTTGAAAAGTTCGAAAACGTTCACGTTCAGTTCATCGATGTTTTTCACGATCGTGACCTCCCATAAATGACGCCGGGCACAGTCGCTCCGGCGCGGAATCCGCTTTTTCGAGCGCGGCGCGGCAGATCGATTGAATCGTGTTTTTGCAACGACTCATGCCATGTTCGGTGAAAAATGTTCCACGTGGAACATTTTCGAAGGCGTCCGTTTCGCCGGCGCGCTACGCCTCGCGGTCGACGAGGCGGCGGATCAGGGCCATGTCGAGATGCTCGCGCAGGGTCTGAGCCAGCGTGTCGTACTGCCGCTCCTTGTACGCCTTCCAGTCGAACGGACGCGCGTCGAGCGTCACCCCCTTACGACGGGCCAGCGCGCCGAGTACGGCGCGGCGGCAGGCTTCGCTGTCGAAAAAGCCGTGCAGGTAACAGCCGTACACGCTGCCGCGCTGGCAGCCGTCGGGCGCGCCGTTTTCAAGCCGGAGCAGCGGCTCCGCGCCGTCGTCGCGGCAGGTCGTGCCGCAGTGGATTTCGTAGCCTTCGAATTCGGCACCGCTCAGCGCGGCGAAAACGCCTTTTACGGAGCCCGCGCGGGCTGTCGTGCGCGTGCGGCGCTTTTCGGGCCGAAAGCGCGTGACGACCGGCAGCAATCCCATGCCGGCGATCGAACCGCCGCCTTCCACGCCCTCTTCGTCGACGATCTCGCGCCCCAGCATCTGGTAGCCGCCGCAGATGCCGATCACGGGCGCGCCGGACGCGGCCAGCTTCTTCACGGCGGCTTCCAGGCCGGAGGCGCGCAGCCATTTCATGTCGCCGATGGTGTTCTTCGTGCCGGGGAGAATGACGAGGTCGGGGGCGCCGAGGGCGCGAACGTTTTCCACGTAGCGCACGCCCACGCCGTCGGCTGCGTCAAGCGCCGAAAAGTCGGAAAAGTTGGAGAGGCGCGGCAGGCGGATCACGGCCACGTCGAGCGGAGATGCGGCGCGGCGCTGGCCGAGCCGGTCGCTGAGGCTGTCTTCGTCGTCGATGTCGAGCGGCGTCCAGGGCACCACGCCCGCCACGGGACGGCCCGTCAGTTCTTCCAGCTGCTTCAGACCGGGCAGAAGCAGCTTCAGGTCGCCGCGGAACTTGTTGACGATCGTCGCCTTGACGAGCGCGCGCTCTTCCGGTTCCAGCAGCGCCAGCGTGCCCACGAGCTGGGCGAAGACGCCGCCGCGGTCGATGTCGCCGGCCAGCAGCACGGGGATGCCGAGGCGCTTCGCCAGCCCCATGTTGACGAAGTCGTCGGCTTTCAGGTTGATCTCCGCGGGGCTGCCGGCCCCCTCCACGACGATCAGGTCGTACTCGGCGTCCAGCTTTCGGTACGCGTCGAGCACGCAGGGCCAGAGCGCGTGCTTCATGGCGTAATACCCTTCGGCCGTGTAGTTGCCGTAGACTTCGCCGTTGACGATCACCTGCGAGCCCTTGTCGCTGGTGGGTTTGAGCAGCACCGGGTTCATCGCGTAACTGGGTTCGAGGCCGCAGGCCTCGGCCTGCACGGCCTGGGCGCGGCCGATCTCCAGTCCCTCGCGGGTGATGAACGAGTTAAGCGCCATGTTCTGCGACTTGAACGGCGCCACGCGCAGCCCGTCCTGCCGGAAGACGCGGCACAGCCCGGCGACGAGCAGACTCTTGCCCACGCCCGACATGGTCCCCTGAATCATAAGCGACTTGGCCATTTGCGAAAATCCTTTCCCCGCTCGAAACTCGCGCGCGACGGCGCGCCGCGCGGCTAGTCAAACTCCGGTTCCTGCTCCAGTTCCGTCGGCGTTTTGCAGCGCCGCGCCGAAAAACGGATCAGCCCGTCGTCGACCTCAAACAGGTGCAGCTTCCCCTTGACGGGAAAATATTCAACCGGCCGCGGATTTTTCAAAATCCAGCCCCAGATCCCCTCCGTCGGCTGGATGTCCGCCAGCGTTGCCACACAGACGGCCACGCCGGCAGGACACTGTTTCATGCCTTCGACCCCGAACTCCTCGACGATCCCCGGCTCGCGGTTCGTCGAAGCGCAGATCAGCAGATCGCCCCGGTAATCTGTCTTCCACGTGCGATATTCCACCTCCTTTTCCCCGCTCTCGATAAACCACGCGTACGGCTGGCGAACGGACAGAGCTTTCATGGCGAGACTCCTTTCGTTTCCCATTTTTGCCGCCGTTGCGATTATCCCGATTTTACGCTTGCGGCGGTCGATTTTGCGTCTATAATAATACATAACCAATAAACGCGCATTCATTACGGATATTAAAATTATAGCAGACGGGAGCGTTCGCGCATGGCGATTATTATCGATAACGTCAACTCAACTTTGAAGAACGATTTGGAACGCACGATCAAAAAACATGAAAAAATTTCCATCGCCGCCGGATGCTTTTCCATGTACGCGTGGCAAGAACTGAAAAAACGGCTGGACGAAATCAGCGAGCTGCGCTTTATTTTCACCGAGCCGACGTTTATCGCCGAAAAAACGCCCGCCGCCCTGCGCGAATTTTACATTCCCCGCCGCGACCGCGAGCGCAGCCTGTACGGCTCCGAGTTCGAGATCAAGCTGCGCAACGAACTGACGCAAAAAGCGATCGCCAAAGAGTGCGCCGATTGGATCAGGAGGAAAGCGACCTTCAAGTCCAACGCCACTCAAACGCGCATGCCCGGCTTTATGATCGCCGGCGAAACCGTTTACGCGCCGCTCAACGGCTTCACTACCGTCGATCTGGGCTGCGAGCGCGGCAATGACGCTTTCAATCTGATCGCCAAACTCGACTCGCCGGAAAACGCCCGGCCGTACCGCCAAACCTTCGACGCCTTATGGAACGATCCCGCCAGGCTCCAGGACGTCACCGGCGTCGTCATCGACGCCATGTCCGCCGCCTACCGCGAAAACTCGCCCGAATTCATCTATTTTTACGCTCTCTACAATCTGTTCAGCGAATTTCTCGACGATATCTCCAACGTGGATAGCCTGCCCAACGAAGCTACCGGCTTCAAACAGAGTCAGATATGGAATCTGCTCTTCAACTTCCAGAAAGACGCCGCGCTCGGCGTCGTCAGCAAACTGGAAAAATACAACGGCTGCATCCTCGCCGACAGCGTCGGACTGGGCAAGACGTTTACCGCCCTGGCCGTGATCAAGTACTACGAAAACCGCAACAAAAACGTGCTCGTCCTCTGCCCCAAAAAACTTTCCGCCAACTGGGAGACTTACAAGAGCAACTACAAAAACAATCCCGTCGCCGCCGACCGCCTGCGCTACGACGTGTTGTACCACACCGACCTGTCGCGCGACCGCGGCCGCAGCAACGGCATCGATCTGGAACGCCTCAACTGGGGCAACTATGATCTGCTCGTCATTGACGAGAGCCACAACTTCCGCAACGGCGGCTCCACGACCGAAGAAAAAGAAAACCGCTACCTGCGCCTGATGAATCGCGTCATCCGCGCCGGCGTGCGCACCAAAGTGCTGATGCTCTCCGCCACCCCCGTCAACAACCGTTTCGCCGATCTGCGCAACCAGCTTGCCCTCGCCTACGAAGGCGATCCCGACCAGATCGACGCAAAACTCGATACGGGCAAACCGATCGACCAGATCTTCAACGCCGCGCAGAAAGCCTACAACGAATGGGGACAGCTCCCCGCCGAAGAGCGCAGCGTGCAAAGCCTGCTCAACCGCCTCGATTTCGACTTCTTCAAGCTGCTCGACAGCGTCACTATCGCCCGCTCGCGCAAGCATATCCAGAAATATTACGACACCGCCGCCATCGGCCGCTTTCCCGTCCGGCTCAAGCCCGTCAGCCGCCGCCCCGGCCTCACCGACCTGCCCGGCATCGCTTACGAAGAGATTTACAAGCGCCTCGAACTGCTCAACCTCGCCGTTTACATTCCCTCGAACTACATCCATCCCTCGCAGCGCGAAAAATACGCGCGACTGTATCAGGAAAAGAACGAAGGCCTCTCGCAGCTCGGGCGCGAAAAAGGAATTCGCCGCCTCATGGCCATCAACCTGCTGAAGCGCCTGGAAAGCTCCGTCAACTCCTTCCACATGACCCTCAGCAAAATCATGGACGCTATCGGCGAGCAGATCGTCGCCGTACAGCGCTTTCAGGAAAGCGGCGGAGGCTGCGGCACGCGCCGCCTTTTCGAAGCCTCGCCTGCCGGCGGACTCGACGCCGACGACGAAAACACCGACTACTTCACCGCCGGGCGCACCGCCCAGATCGACCTCGGCGATATGGATTACGTTTCCTGGAGCCGCGACATGGAAAGCGACCTCGTGATCCTGCGCGATCTGGCCGCAATGACCAAAAAAATCACGCCGGAACACGACCTCAAACTACAGGCGCTTTTCGCCCAGATCGACGAGAAAATGGCCCGTCCCATCAATCCCGGCAACCGCAAGATCCTTATCTTCACCGCGTTCGCCGATACCGCCGACTACCTTTACGATCAGGTCAGCGAGTACGTGCGCGGCGCATACGGGCTGTACGCCGCCGAGATCACCGGCAGCACCGAAGGCCGTTCCAACCTTCCCGGCCTTCGGGCCGACCTCAACCACGCGCTGTCCTGTTTCTCGCCGCGCTCCAAAGAACGCGATCTGCTCATGCCGGACAGCCCCGGCGACATCGACGTCCTTATCGCCACCGACTGTATCTCCGAAGGCCAAAATTTACAGGACTGCGATTACGTGATCAACTACGACATCCACTGGAACCCCGTGCGCATCATCCAACGCTTCGGACGCGTCGACCGCATCGGCAGCCGTAACGACCGAGTCCAGCTCGTCAACTTCTGGCCCGATCTGAACCTCGACGAGTACATCAACCTCAAGGCCCGCGTCGAAGCCCGCATGCGCCTGACCGTCATGTCGTCCACCGGCGATTCCGCCGACGATCCCGTCAACGACGAAAAACAGGATCTCGAATATCGCAGCCGCCAGCTCAAGCGCCTGCAGGAAGAAGTCGTCGACATCGAAGACATGCAGAGCGGCGTCTCCATCATGGACTTGGGACTGAACGAATTCCGCCTCGACCTGCTCGAATACATGAAAAGCAATTCCGGCATAGAGAACGCGCCGCACGGCCTGCACGCCCTCGCCGCCGCGCGGGACGGACTGCCCGCCGGCGCCGTCTTCGTGCTGCGCAACGTCGACGAAAGCGTCAACGCAGGGCGCCGCAACCAGCTCCATCCGTTCTACATGGTCTATATCGGCGCCGACGGCCGGGTCGTCTGCGACTACCTCAACCCCAAACGCCTGCTCGACGCCATGCGCCTCCTCTGCAAAGACCGTTCCCAGCCCGACCGCAAGCTTTGCGCCCAGTTCAACGCCCAAACCGACGACGGCCGTAAAATGGATTCCATATCGAAGCTGCTCAACGACGCCATCCAGTCCGTCATCCAGACCAGGGAAGAGAGCGATATCGACAGCCTGTTCGCGGCGGGCGGAACGTCCGCGCTCGAATCCGAAATATCGGGACTCGACGACTTCGAGCTGGTATGCTTCCTTGTGGTCAGATAAGGAGGAAGACCTTTGTTTGGCTTGCCCAGGACAACTGCGGTCGATAAACGAATCCCCAAGCGGAAATTTTACGAGAAGATCCCGATTTCCCCCGCCCTGAAACGGGACTTTATCGAACAGATCAGGAACGTTTATTGGCGCAACAAAATCGCGGCGGCAACGGTCAACGTCGCCGCCGGCGCGACCGTGACGGAAGTGGAAGTGTTCGAGATCGAACTGAGCGGCGGCGCGCTGAACGAAGAACTCCTGCGGCAGATCGACCGCGAGATCCCCTACCACATCGTTTTCGCGCTCGAGTACGGGGAACGGCACCAACTCTGGATTTCCTACAAAGAGCCGGCGGCCGCCGGACGCGTCGCCTTTAAAGTCGAGAACTGTTATCACACGGACTGGCTGCGCGAAGACGACTTTTCCCTGAAAATCGAAGGTCTCGACCTCGACGCCGTCTACGAGAACTTTGTCCGCCAAATCGCCGGCAACGCCCTGCGCCGGGGACGCGACGCCGCCGAAAGCCTGAAACGTTCCGTGGAACGGGAAACGCGGCGACGCCGGCTCGAGAAACAGATCGACGCGCTCGAAAACAAAATCCGCCGGGAAAAGCAGCTCAACCGGCGGGTGGAGATGAATGCAAAGCTGAAACAATTAAAAAATAAAACGGAGGTATCGTAATTGAATCATGAAGAAGAAGTGCGAAAACTTTTGTCTTCTCTTACAGCTTCCGGCACATTAAAGAGCCGAGAGAGTACTACTGTTGAATTCAAAGAAGCATTCAACAAAGCAAATACTCCTAAGTACGCAAAGACTATGGCGGCTTTTTCTAATAATCGAGGAGGCTACATCATTTTCGGTGTCACAGATAGCCCTCGGACAATCAAAGGGTTGCAGAATAATAATTTCGAGAATCTCAATCAAGAGCAATTTACAGAAGCGATAAATTCTTTATTTGCTCCCGCAATTGAGTATGAATGTAACACATTGCAGTTGAAACCTATCGAAGGAGAAGAAACTGTAATGCAGAAAAAAATCGGATGGATTTATACCGAAAAATCGGAAGATAAACCAATCATTGCATTGAAAGCAAATAGCGGGGAAAAGATTTCCAGTGGAGATATTTATTATCGTTACCGCGCACGCAATGAAAAAATTAAATATGCAGAAATGCGACATATTATCGACGAACATACTACCAAAGAGCGTGAACGACTTCTAAAGCTTCTCGAGGCAATCAAAGCAAGCGGTACAACTAAGCTTGGCATTGTGAACTATTCGGACAGCAAATTTTCAACCCCATATGGAGTTGACATTGCCTTTGATCGAAAATTAGTTGCTAAAGTACTGAAAAAGGCAAAATTCATCAAGGAAGGTAGCTTTAACGAGACAGAAGGTATTCCTGTAATTAAAGTGACCGGAAATATTGACCTAGCGGAAGAAGTTCCGGTGCCAGAGGGAAATCCTGATGATACGCATCCTTATATACAAAAACAAATGGCTAAAAAACTTAAGATTGATAGACAAGATCTATATGCTTTAATCTGGTATTACAAGATGAAAGAGGCTAATAAATACCATCTTGAGATTACAACATCAGAGAGTAGCAAAACACATAAATTTTCCGAATTTGCACTTCAATTCTTACGAGAGAAACTGAAGGAATTAGATGAAAACCCAGAAGAATTCAATAGAATTCGTGAGTCCTTTTGTGAGTCCCGTAGAAATCGGAAGAGATAAGGAGGAACAATTATTTGGATAAAATGCGAATGGAATCCCCGGATCTGACGGCGGGGAACGTTGAGAAGATCGGGGCGATGTTTCCGAACTGCGTTACGGAGACGATCGACGCACACGGCACGCTGAAAAAGGCCGTCAACTTCAAGATTCTCAAGCAGATGCTCTCTGATGAAGTCATCGACGGCGACGAGGCGTATGAATTCACCTGGGTGGGCAAAAAGGCGGCGATCCTGGAGGCCAACCGGCCCATTCGCAAGACCCTGCGCCCCTGCCCCGCGGAGAGCAAGAACTGGGACACGACGGAGAACCTCTACATCGAGGGCGACAATCTGGAAGTGCTGAAGCTGCTGCAGGAAAGCTACCTCGGCAAAGTCAAGATGATCTACATCGACCCGCCGTACAATACCGGGAACGACTTCGTTTACGCCGACGATTTCGTGCGGTCTCAGGACGAAGAAAACCGCCAGATGGGCGTATTTGACGAAGAAGATAACCGGCTGTTCAGGAATACCGATACCAACGGCCGCTTTCATTCGGACTGGTGTTCGATGATCTATCCGCGCCTGAAGCTGGCGGCAAGCCTGCTCCGCGACGACGGCGTGATCTTTATCAGCATCGACGATCATGAAGTCGCGAATATGCGGAAAATATGCGAGGAGATCTTCGGCGCGCAAAACTTCGTCGCCCAGCTTGTCTGGGAACGCGCCTACTCTCCCAAAAACGACGCGCGTTTTATCTCGAACAGTCACGATTACGTGTTGATGTACGCGCGCAACATCAACGACTTCGTCGTCGGCCGCCTACCGCGGACGATCGAAGCCAATGCGCGCTATTCAAATCCCGACGACGACCCGCGCGGAATATGGATGTCTGATAATATGACAGTTAAAACTTATACGCCTGACTGCGACTATCCAATTACGACCCCTTCGGGGGTCGTGAGAGAGCCTCCAGCAGGTCGCTGCTGGAGGCTCTCCAAAAACGCGTTTTTGGAGAGACTCCGCGACAATCGAATCTGGTTCGGTCCTAACGGCAATGGCGTACCACGAATTAAACGTTTCTTGTCGGAGCTGAAATTTGACGGCATGGCGCCCACTTCGATCTTGTTCTACAAGGAGGTAGGGCACAGCCAAGAAGGCGCGCAGGAGGTAGGCAAACTGCTGGGCGGCGGTTATTTCAACGGCCCCAAGCCCGTCCGTTTGCTGAAACGTCTGCTCACCCTCGCCCATACGGAAAAGGATTCTCTCGTTCTCGACTTCTTCTCCGGCTCAGCCACTACCGCTCACGCGGTGATGCAGCTCAACGCCGAAGACGGCGGACAAAGAAAATTTATCATGGTTCAGCTTCCCGAAGCGTGCAACGAGAAAAGCGAAGCCTTTAAAGCCGGTTACAAGAATATCTGCGAAATCGGCAAAGAGCGCATCCGCCGCGCGGGCGAGAAAATCAGGAATGAAAAAGCGGAGGCGGGCAATTCTTCGTTGGACGTCGGTTTCCGCGTCTTCAAGCTGGACGATTCCAACATGAAAGGCGTCTATTACGCCGCGGACGAGATCGACCAGCGTCGGCTCGAGGACATGATCTCCAACATCAAGGACGGCCGCGGCGATCTCGACCTGCTGTTCGGCTGCCTGCTGGATTGGGGGCTGCCGCTCTCGATGCCGTACCGTTCGGAGCAGATCGGCGGCTGCACGGTGCACACCGTGGGCGACGGCGATCTGATCGCCTGTTTTGCCGACAGAATTCCCGAATCGGTCGTCAGGGAGATCGCCAAGCGCAAGCCGCTGCGCGCGGTGTTCCGCGATTCCTGCTTCGCCGACAGTCCGTCGAAGATCAACGCGTTCGAGATTTTCAAGTCGTACATGCCGGAGGATGCGGGCGACATCAGCAAGCGCGTCAGGGTGCTTTAAGGAGGGGCGAAATGAAAAAGAATGCGGAACTGGCCCCAAAAACTTCTGCCGTTCCTGCCGTGGGGCTGGACACCTTGTGCCAGAATGCGATTCAGCTTATTCAGTACGCTCGCCACACTGCGGCACGGCAGATCAACACGGTGCAGTTGATGACCTTTTACTCCATCGGCCGCTGGATTATCGAAGGGCAGCAGCATGGCGAACGGCGGGCAGAATATGGCAGGCAGATTATAAAAAATTTGTCCGACGTCTTGACGGAACGGTTCGGCAAGGGGTTCTCGGTTGATACGCTCGAGAACGCAAGGAAGTTTTATCTGAATTATCAGGATCGAATTTCCGATACGGTGTTTCGGAAATTCGCAGAGGAAAAATCCGATGCGGTGTTTCGGTTTTTGGAGGAAGAACCGCCTTTTAGATTGTCGTTCTCCCATTATCTGATCCTTTGCCGTATTCGCAACAATGACGAGAGACGCTTTTACGAGATAGAGGCGTACAAGGGAAACTGGAGCGTCAGAACGCTTCAGCGTCAGTATGGCAGTTCGCTGTACGAGAGGCTGCTGTTGGGGGCGGAGAGGAAAAATATTCTCGCCTTGGCTGAAAAAGGGCAGAGCGTCGAGAACGCGGACGACCTGAAAAAAGACCCTTACGTTCTTGAATTTCTCGGTTTGCAGGATAAGCCGGAGTACGCGGAGTCGGAACTGGAGTCAAGAATCATCGGCCATCTGCAGGAATTCCTGATGGAAATGGGAAAGGGATTTACATTTGTCGGCAGACAGGTGCGATTCAGTTTTGACGAGGATCATTTCAGGGTAGATTTGGTACTTTATAACAGGCTTCTGAAGTGTTTTGTGCTGATCGATTTAAAGGTCGGGAAGCTGAAGCACCAAGACATTGGACAGATGCAGATGTACGTAAATTATTACGACAGATACGAAAAAACGGACGATGAAAATCCTACCGTCGGCATCCTTCTCTGCAGCGACAAAAACGACAGTATGGTCGAAATGACGCTGCCAAAGGACGCAAATATCTACGCTTCCAGATACGAATTGTACCTGCCGGATAAAGAAGTCCTGCAAAAGAAACTGAAAGAATGGCTCAAAGAAGAAACCGGGGGCGAGGAACGATGAAGCTGCGGTTCAAGCGTCAGAAGTTCCAGGCCGACGCGGCCAAGGCGGTCGTCGACGTTTTTGCCGGACAGCCGTATCTCACGCCTTCATATCTGATGGATCGGGGCGTAAATTATCAGCGGAGCCTGACGGAGGAGGAAGATTACACAGGCTGGCGCAACGAGCGTATTGTGCCGGGGCTTTCCGACGATCGTATTTTGGAGCAGCTGAACAAGGTTCAGCGGACGAACGGGATCGCTCCTTCCCGAAAGCTGGAAGGACGCTACAATCTGACGGTCGAAATGGAAACGGGCGTCGGCAAAACGTATACGTACATCAAGACGATGTACGAACTGAACAAGCATTACGGCTGGAGCAAGTTCATTGTCGTCGTTCCCAGCATTGCGATCCGCGAGGGCGTTTACAAGTCTTTCGACGTGACGCAGGAACACTTCGCCGAGGAGTACGGCAGGAAGATCCGTTTCTTTATCTACAACTCCGCACAGCTCACTGAAATCGACCGTTTTGCCTCGGACAGCGCGATCAACGCCATGATCATCAATTCGCAGGCGTTTAACGCCAGGGGAAAGGACGCGCGGCGCATTTACATGAAGCTGGACGAGTTCCGCTCCCGCCGGCCGATCGACATTATCGCCAGGACCAACCCTATCCTGATCATTGACGAGCCGCAGTCCGTCGAGGGCAAGCAGACGAAGGAGCGGCTGAAGGAGTTCAATCCGCTTTTGACGCTGCGCTATTCTGCGACTCACAGGGCCGACAGCGTCTACAACATGGTGTATCGTCTGGACGCGATGGAAGCTTACAACAAGCGCCTGGTCAAAAAAATCTCCGTCAAGGGCATCGCCGAGTCCGGTAGCACGGCGACGGACGGATACGTCTATCTGGAGAGCGTCAATCTGTCCAAGGCCGATCCGACCGCGACGATTCAATTCGACTGCAAAGGCGCGTCCGCCCTCCGAAAGGTGAGCCGAACGGTGGGGATCGGCTTCAATCTCTTCGACCACTCCAACGGGATGGAAGAATACAGGGACGGTTACGTGGTGAAGGCGATCGACGGGCGGGACAATTCCGTGGAGTTTCTGAACGGGATCAGGCTGCGCGCGGGCGACGTGATCGGCGCGGTCGGCGACGACCAGATTCGCCGCATTCAGATCAGGGAAACGATTCTCTCGCACATCGAGCGCGAACGCCGGCTTTTCTGCAAGGGGATCAAGGTGCTCTCCCTGTTCTTTATCGACGAGGTCGCCAAATACAGGCAGTACGACGCAGCCGGGCAGGCGCGCAACGGCGTTTACGCGGACATGTTCGAGGAAGAGTACCGCGACGTCGTCGGCGCCGTACAGCGCGAGATCGGCGACGAACAGTACGTGAAGTATCTGGATTCCATCTCCGCCTGCGAGACTCACGCCGGATATTTTTCCATCGACAAAAAGGGGCGCATGACCGACGGCAAACTCGGCAACAAGTCGGAAAAAACTTCCGACGACATCGACGCTTACGACCTGATCATGAAGAACAAGGAACTGCTGCTCGACCGGGATCCAAAACGGTCGCCGGTGCGTTTTATCTTTTCGCATTCGGCTTTGCGCGAAGGCTGGGACAATCCCAACGTCTTCCAGATCTGCACGTTGAAGCAGAGCGGCAGCGACGTGCGCAAGCGTCAGGAAGTCGGACGGGGTCTGCGCCTGTGCGTCGATCAGGATGGGGAGCGCATGGATACGAACGCGCTCGGCGACGACGTTCACAACGTCAACGTGCTGACGGTCATCGCCAGCGAAAGCTACGACCGTTTCGCCAAAGGGCTGCAGAACGAACTTGCCGAGGCGGTCGCCGACCGACCGCAGGCAGTCGCGCCCGAACTGTTCAAGGGGCGGGTTCTGAGGGACGCCGACGGCAACGAGCAGATCGTGGACGGCGAGACGGCTCAGGCAATTTATTTCGATATGATCAAGAACGGCTACGTCGACAAGAGAGGGGCGCTGACCGACACATATTATCGGGACAGGGCCAACGGAGAAGTGAAAGTCGCCGAAGAAGCGGCGGACTGCGCCGAATCGGTGATCGCCATCGTGGATTCCATCTACGACGCCAGGCGGATGCAGCCTGAAAACGCCCGCGACATAAACGTGGAGCTGCGCGTCGATCAGGAAAAACTGGCCATGCCGGAGTTCAAAGAACTTTGGAAGCGTATCAGCCCCAAATCCGCGTATGCCGTGGACTTCAATACGGACGAGCTGACGAAAAAATCGATCGACGCGCTGAACCGAAAATTGCGCGTGGCGAAAATATACTTCAAGGTCGAGAGCGGTTCTCTGACGGAAATCACGTCGAAAGAAGACTTGAAGAGCGGCGGCGCTTTTATCAGGGACGCTTCGGCCGTGTATGACGCTGGCAGGAGAATCGCCGTGAACGGCCGCGTGAAATACGATCTCGTCGGCAAGCTGGTGGAGGAAACCGGCCTGACCCGCAGAGCGATCGTAGAAATCCTTGCCGGCATCGAGAAAACCGTCTTCGATCAGTTCAGGGAAAACCCGGAGGAATTCATCATCAAGGCGGGGACTCTCATCAACGAAGAGAAGGCGACGGTCATCATTCAGCATATCGCGTACAACTTGTTGAACGACCGTTACGAAACCGACATCTTTACCGATCCGACCATCAAAGGCCGCTTGGGCGTCAACGCGATGAAGACTCGGAAGCATCTTTACGATCACATCGTCTACGACTCTTCCAACGAGCAAAAATTTGCCGAAGCGCTCGATACAAGCGGAGAAGTTGCAGTCTACGTTAAACTGCCGGACGGTTTTTACATTTCCACCCCGGTGGGGCGCTACAATCCCGACTGGGCGATCGCGTTCTATGAAGGCAACGTCAAGCACGTCTACTTCGTCGCGGAGACGAAGGGCTCCATGTCATCGATGCAGCTGAGACTGATCGAAGAATCAAAAATCCACTGCGCGCGGGAACATTTCAAGGCGATTAGCAGCGACAGCGTTATCTATGACGTCGTAGACAGCTATCAGTCTTTGCTGGATAAGGTCATGAGATGAGAAATACCGGCGGACGGCGAAAAGCTCCGCAAGCGCGGAAATTTCCATTGGGCAGAGCGCCCCGTTCCCAAAATAGTTTTCGTAACTTCGTTGAAATATGGATTCAGAGTCGGCGGCAATATGATAAACTGTCGTTCAGCGGCTGAAACGCAGCGGCTTTTTCTATTGGAGGCGGCCGCGGCGAAAGCTGGAATTTTTAGAGACGGACGGTGAATGGAATGGCTTTGTCGGACACATTGCGCGGTTTGTGGCGTTGGTTTCTGGACGACGCCGGGCTTCTGGAGCCGGAGAATGGCGGCGAAGACGCGATGCCGGTTGGCGACGATACGCTCTTTGCCGCGCTCGTGGCGGCGGCGGAAGCGCAGAATGCCACGCTGCCAGCAGGAGACGAAACGCTTTTCGCCGCGCTGGTCGCAGCTGCGGAGGCGAAAAGAAACGAGCGCCCCGCAAGCGACGATACGTTTTTCGCCGCGCTGAACGCGGCGGCAGAACTGGAGAGACCGCGCCGCGCGCTCTCCGGGGAAGGAGCGGCGAATGACCTGCCGACTTTGCCTGAAGAGCTGCCGGACGACCTTGACGGCTTCGCGGCGCCAGCCGTGTGTAAAAGAGGTGATGAAGCGGTTCAAGCGACGGTCATGCTGCCCGCGATGGCGGAAAATATCGCCGCGGGAGTTCCGGGGCAAGAAGGTACCGACGAGGATCTCGAGACGGCGGCAGCCGCGCCGCGAACCAAAGCTTCCGTCGCGACCAAGGAAGAGGAAGGCGGCGTTCTCTCCGTCGACGAGCCGCTTCTTTTCCAGTCCGCAGCGGATGATCTCCCGCGGGACGGTGCCGGCTTTTCGAAACCCGACGCGCGGGGCGCGGAAGGGGAGGAGCTTTTTGCCACCGCCGGCAAGGACGAAACGTTACAGGAGACCCGTGGGCGCCATATGTCGCCGCTCGGGCAGCTTGACGGCGAGGAAACGATGAACGAAGAAACCGCTCATGACGGCATTCTGACGGGTATTGGCGAGACACCGTGCGGTCAGGTCGCCGTCAGCGATTCGGCGTGCATCGTCCCCGGAGTCGAGCCGCAAGGCGAAGAAAAGGGCATACCCGCGAATATTTCCGCTTCCAGCGCCGAAGTGCGTGGGGCAAGCGATGGCCTCTGGGCTGCCGAGGCGGCGGAAGAGGCTGACACGCCTCTGGAGCCGCAGCCCGCCGACATTCGCCCGCAGTTGTCCGAGCCGGCGGCATCAACGCCCTTCCGTCAGAAGCGTATCGTCGTTTCGCTGCTCAAAGGGGGCGTCGGCAAGACGACGATCACCTGCTTTCTGGGCACCGCGATCGAGAAAATCTGGGATGAATACGGTTCCGAGCGGCGTCTGCTGGTCGTCGACACCGACCCGCAGGGGTCGAGTACCGATTTCTTCCTGCGCGACAAGAAGCCGGAGGAAGCGCGGACGCTGCGCGCGCTTTTCGAACCGTATCCTTTTCCGGGCGCGGCGAAAACGCTGTTCCACCCGACACGCTACCGCCATATCGACCTGCTGCCGGCGCATATATCCGTTTCCGACGTCATTCCTTCGCCCGAGGGCGATCGGGAGGCCCGTTTGGCGCAGTATCTGGCCGCGGCGGCCGACGATTATTCGCTGATCCTGATCGACACGCCGCCTTCCGATACGCTGGCGTTGAGAAACGCGCTGATGGCCGGATCGGGCGTTTTCGTCCCCATCGATCCCAGCCGTCAGGCCATCGCGACGCTGCCCCAGTTTATCAGCACATTTAGCCGTTACAGCCAGTACAACGCGCAGCTGAAACTTTACGGCGTCATCTTCTCGCGCTACGACAGGCGCCGCGCGCTCGACCGCGATATCCGCGACGCCGTTTCCAAACAGCTCGGTCAGAGCGGCATCCGCTGCCGCGAGGCGCCTAACCGCTCGGCGATCTCAAACTGCTATAACAGCTATCTCGGCTTCGAAGGACTCGATCCCGCTAAAGACAAGGACGCTTACGACTTTTTCCGCGATCTGGCGCTTCAGGTCCTGATCGCCTGAGGCAGAGGAGGAGCGATTTTTAATGGCAAAAAGCACGGATGAAAATTTTTTGGGCGCTGAGATCACTGACGCTCTGAATCTTTTGGGAAAAATCGTCCAAGGCGCTCCCGACGCGCCGCACCCTCCCGAGCCGACGCCTGCCCCCGTTCCTGCCGCGGCCGACGACGAGCCGTTGCTCGTATGGTACCGCGCCATGAAGCCGCGCACGATGTGCAGACTGCTGTGGATGGTGCTGCTGCAATGGCAGGCGCGGCGCAGCGGCGGACGGATCCATTTCGAAGAATTCGCGGCGCTGCTTGGAGTGAAGAAGGAGAAGGTCGCCCAAGCGCTGCGCGACCTGAGCAAGCTCGGCTGGATCGAGATCACGGCTACGGAAACGGGACCGCGGCGGCGCATCATCAGCCGCACCGTCGCCGTCAAGACGTCGCGGCAGGAGCTCTCGTGAATCACGCGTTTTTGCACGAGCGTTGAATGGCGAAAACGCGAGATTTCGTGAGCTTTCCTGTTTGTGTACAGAGCCTCTCTTTTTTTGCAAGCGCTTACTGCAGCTCCCCTCGTGTTTTTTCAGACCGGCAAGGACCCAACGGCAAATTTGCTTTCCACCCCGATTTTTGCGATTGAATCGTCCCTATCCTTTCCTATTCAAGGCTATCGGGTCCTATCGCATTTGAATCTATTCGATTTTCATATATAATGTAATCATGCGCATGAGGAATTCCATGAGGAATTTCCACACTCCACTTGAGAAGGAAAAAGTGAATGTAGACAAAAATTTTGTCCCGCGTTCGTGTCTGAATTCGAAATGAGGTTGATTTATCATGACTCAGACTTCCACGTTGACCAGCATGAGTCAGGGCTCCGTCGCCCGTTTGCTCTTCCGGTTTTCTGCGCCTGCCACGCTTGGCCTTGTGGCCAACGCCTTTTACAACATCGTCGACCGTCTCTTCATCGGCCGTTTCACCGGCGCCGACGGTCTTGGCGCCGTCGGACTGACGTTTCCGCTGACGGTTTTCGTGATCGCCGTCGGCTCGCTCGTCGGCGTCGGCGCCGCATCGCAGATGTCGCGCCTGCTCGGCGAGGGACGGCGTCGGGATGCCGAAACGGTCCTCGGTAACGCCGCGGCGGTCATGACGCTGTTCGCCGCGCTTTTCACGGCCGCGGGGCTGTTCTGCCTCGACGGGCTGGTGAAAGCGTTCGGCGCCTCGCCCCATCTGGCGCCGCAGACTCGCATTTACACGGAAATTTTGTTCTGGGGAATGCCCTTCAACCTGTTGGGATTCTCGCTGAACTATCTGATCCGCGCCGAGGGGCACCCCCGTTACGCCATGTGGACGCTGTGCGTCGGCGCGGGCATGAACGTGTTCCTGGACTGGCTCTTCATTGCGCGCATGCGCATGGGCATCGCCGGGGCGGCGCTGGGGACGTCGCTGGCCCAGATCGCCTCGTTCGTCTGGGTGGCGCTGTTTTATCTCAAGGGCGCGGGATCGCTGCGGATCAGCGCCGCGTCGCTGAAACCCAATGGGGACATCGTCAGGGAGATGCTCCTTGTGGGCGCCTCTCCCTTTTTAATGGAGCTCTTTTACACGGTCAGCATGATGCTCTTCAACAACGTTGTCAACGATCTCGGCGGCGATCTGGCCATTTCGGCCGTGGGCATCTTCTTTTGCTTGGACAACCTGATCTATCTGCCCGTGTTCGGCGTCGGCGAAGGGCTTCAGCCCATTGTCGGCTACAACTACGGCGCCCAGCGGTCGGACCGCGTCAAACGCACGATTTTATGCGCGCTTGCCGTCAGCTCCGTCTATTTCGCGATTTCGTTCATCGGCGCCGAGTCTCTTACGCGCGCCATGGTCACGCTCTTCGCGGCCGACGACGAGGCCTTGATCCGCCTCACGGTGCGGGCCATGCGCATCGGCTATCTTGGCATGCCTTTTGCGGCGGCAGGCATCGTCGCCTCGAACGCGTTTCTCGCCGTGGGACGTTCGGGCGTGAGTCTGTTCCTCAACTTCTGCCGCCAGGGGTTCCTTTTCCTGCCGGCGCTGTTGGTTCTGCCGCAGCTGATGGGCCTTGACGGCGCGTGGAGCTGTTTCATCGTCGTCGATGTCGGAGGCGGGCTGATCGGCGCCATTCTGCTGTGGTATTTCTGGGAGAGCTTCAACGGCGGCGATCGCGACCTTCTCGGCACTCAGCTCGAAATCGCGTTCAATAAGTAGCGCGGAGGGGGCCTGCGGCTCTCGCATGTAGAAAACGCAGTTCATACAAACAAAGGGCGTGACGTTCGTTCGAGCGTCACGCCTTTTTTCGTCGGGAGTGCCTGCGCGGACCGCGAATCGTTTCTGCCGATTCCCGCGCCCTGATCCCGCTTTTCAATGATGCCTTTTTATTGGAAATCAGTACGATATTCTGCGCAGGAAACGCTGCAACGGCATCGGGACGACGCGCGCATACAAAAAAGCCGCCTCCCTCAGCGGGAAACGGCTTTTCTTTGGGACGGAGCAAAAGAACTATTCGGTCTCGGGCTCGATCGCCTTCCAGACGATCGCGGCGACGACCGCGCCGGCCAGAGGCGCGGCGATGAAGACCCAGAGGTCTGCCATGGCGGCTCCCTTGGCGAAGAAGGCGGGGCCGAAGCTGCGGGCGGGATTGACGCTGGTGCCCGTGAAGTGGATGCCGAAAATG
Source organism: Pyramidobacter sp. C12-8 (assembly GCF_002007215.1). Taxonomy (GTDB): domain Bacteria; phylum Synergistota; class Synergistia; order Synergistales; family Dethiosulfovibrionaceae; genus Pyramidobacter. The sequence continues at coordinate 78,263 of NZ_MUHX01000003.1, forward strand.
TGGATCAGAATCAGCGTCAGGCCGATGGCGAGGCCGGCGAACTTGTTGTGGCCAGACTTGGAGGTGACGCCGAGAATCGTCAGCACGAACGTGGCGGTGAGCACGCCCTCGACGGCGAAGCTCTTCACCACGTCGCCGCCATACAGCGCGTTGGCGCCGAAGCCGCTGTCCCAGCCGCAGAGGTAGCCGAGCAGAGCCGCACCGGCCGTGGCGCCGGCGAACTGGGCGATCACGTAGCCGATAAAGTCGCCGAAGCTCATGCCGCCGGTCAGCAGCACGCCCAGCGAGACGGCGGGATTGACGTGGCAGCCGGAAACGTTGCCGATGGAATAGGCCATGGCGACGATCGCCAGGCCGAACGCCAGCGCCGTGCCCAGATAGGCGGCGTTGACCTGCGCGCCGTTGCAGCCCAGCACGACGGCCGTGCCGCAGCCGAAGAGCACGAGCACAAAGGTGCCGACAAATTCAGCGAGATACTTCTTCATTCTTTTTGACTTCCTTTCAACATAGAAGAAATTTACAGCGCCCGTATTATATCCGAGTTTTTCGGTCTCGGCAAATCCGCATAAGTTTTTCTATTTATGTAATCGGGAAACGCGGAGGGTTTTTCAAAGCGCCGTCCGGCGCCGGACGGGCTTGTCCAAAACGTCTCCGCCGAGCTTGGCCGCGGCGGCCGTCAGGCAGGCGAAAAGCCGTTCGCGGTCGTGGGGCAGCCGTCCGCGCCTCGCGGGCAGCGCGGTTGGATCTCCGCAAGGTCTTTGCGCGCCTGCGCCGGAGCGCGCCGTGAAACGGCGTGCGGAATGTTCCACGTGGAACATTGACGACGGGCATATACCGCGCGCTCTTCTTCGCATCGGAAAGGAACCGGAGTTACTTGACGTTCTTCTTCCAGTCGTCGAGGTCCCATTTGTCGCGCAGAGCCTGGAACTCGCCGCTCTGCTTCATCTCTTCCAGCGCCTTGTCCACGGCAGCCAGCAGTTCCGGATCGTCCTTGGCGGCGCCGAAGGCCGAGCCTTTCGATTCCGTGGCCACGTTGGTCACGGCACAGACGGCGATCTTGCCGGCGAAATCTTTGGCCTGACAGTACTTGTAGCCCACGGGGCCGTCCAGCAGCGCGGCGTCGGCGCGGCCGAAAAGCACCTCGCGCAGACAGTCGTCGCTTTTCTGGTAGTTCTTGACGACGGCGTTCGGGATCGTGTGCGCGTAAGCGTCCTGGATCGTGCCCAGCTGCGTGGCGATGGTCATGCCGGCAAAGTCCGCCGCCGCGGCCTTTTCGTGCCCGGGCAGGACGAAAAACGCCGAGTCGGAATGATTGGTCACGCCGGTGAAGGCGATCTTCTTCCGGCGCGCGGGCGTGGCCGACATACAGGCGGCGATCAGGTCGATCTTGTGCGTCATCACCGCGGGCAGCAGGCCGTCGAAAGCCATGTCCACCCATTCGATCTTCTTGCCCAGCTTTGTGCCGATGCTTTCGATCAGGTCGATGTCGTAGCCCTGCGGCGAACCGTCGGGCGCGCGGAACTCGAACGGCGGAAACGTGCTCTCCGTGCCCACCGTCAGCGTTTCCTTCGTCATCGCGCCGGGCGTCGCCCAGGCCGCCGCGGCAAAAAACAAAGAAGCCGCCAGTCCGATCGCGCCGATGTGCCGTTTTTTCATGATAAACCCCTCCTGAATAAACTTATTTGTTGTTAAATGAGATGACAATAAACTTATGTTCGATGCCGTGAATGATACTTCGGTTCATTATATTTGTCAAGAATGCAATTAAATGAATAACAGTTTCGTTTCTTGCTCCATTTTTGTCCTGAAACTGCTAAAATAAAGACGCACGCAATTTCGATTCCCGAAGGAGGAATGCCGAATGACACTTTCCGAGCTTTATGTGGGCTGCCGCACGTACCGCCGCTTCGAACAGCGGCCGCTGCCGGACGGGCTGCTTCGCGCCATGCTGGAAAACGCCCGCATCGCCAGCACGGGGGCCAACGCCCAAACGCTGCGCTTCGTCGCGGTGCAGAGCGCCGCGCTGGTGGCCAAAATGCAGCCGCTCGTCAAATGGGCGGCCTATCTGCCCAAAGAGATCGGTACGCCGGCCGAGGGCGAACAGCCCGTGGCTTTTGTCGTCATCGTCAAAAAGGCTGGTTCGGGCGCGTTCGCCGACGTGGATGTGGGCATCGCCGCCAACACGATCGCCACGACGGCGTGGGAGGCGGGCGTCGGCAGCTGTCTGATGGGCTCCATTAACCGCGCCGAAATCGCCGCGCTGCTCGGCGTGCCCGCGGAGGATACCGTATTTCTCGTCGTCGCGCTGGGCTATCCGGCGCACAAAAGCACGCTTGTTCCCGTCGGCGCCGATGGCAGCGTCAAATACTTCGTGGACGAAAAACGCGACTACTTCGTGCCCAAACGCGCCTTTGACGACGTAGCGAAAATCGTTTAAGGCTATTTCTTGATAGAAAGCACTGATATAGTTTGCGGGGCGCTGCGGGGGAGTTCAGTCGCTTAGGACTACCTCGACCGCAGCGCCCTTGCGTTCGTCTCTTTAATTAAGAAATAGTATAAGGCCGGCGTGCCTGTTTTCGGTTGGCGGCGCCGGAAATGTCTCCCGAAGAACGCGAAAGAGCCTTGTAAAGCCCGGAGCACGGCTTTACAAGGCTCTTTTTGCGCGCTTTCCGTCGGGGGCGCTTATCGCACCGGAATGACCCGGTTCACGGCAAGGCGGCTCATCTCGCGTCCCTGCGCGTCGAGTTCGACGTAATGGAGCGCGTCGTACTTGAAGCCCCACTCGTCGGCATAGTAGCCGTCGGCGTGGCGGACGAGCAGGCGGTCCTCCTCGCCGACGAACGTGCAGATGTTTCCGCCTCGGTCGCTCATCACGGAGACGATGGGGCGGGACAAACGGTTGAACTGGTCGAGCGTGAAGGACACGCCGTGTTCGGACATGATCACGATCATGAAAATCGCTCCTTTCGGCCGGCGGGGTTCGTCAGGGAGCTTTCGCGCCGCCCCGTGCGGTTTCGACGGTATCGGCGCAGTCTTCCAGGATTTGGCGGTCGGCGGCGGAGGGGCGCCCTTCGGCGACGCGGCGGAGGAATTCCGAGGCCAGATCGTGCGGCAGGGACCAGAGGTCTTCCGGCGTTTTCAGGCGCATCCCTTCTCGCTCGTTCCACAGCACGGTGACGTGCGAACCGTCGGAAAAAGTTTTGCAGAAAGCCATCTCGTTGCTCACGGGACATCGCTCCTTTAGAATACTGATTTTCGATGAGAAAGCATCATTGAAAATGTCGCCCTGGCGCGGCCGAAAAGCATGCGGCACGCGATTTCATGCGGTTTTCGGCGCGCCTTCGGCGCTCTAAAGGGCGAAGAACCTGCGCTTTTTTGACGAAAACAAGTCCGAGATAACGGGCCATGGCGGCGGGGTGATCGCAGGGAGACGGTTTCCGCGCCGGCGGACGGGAGCCTTTTGCCTGCGCAAAGAAAGTTATTTTTTCATTCTCATTATAGGGATGCTGTCTTATAATTGTCAATCATTTTACGGTGAAACGGGGGGTTTTTATGAACGAGAAGGCGGTCATCTGCCGCGCTTTGCGAGCGGCTTTCCCTTTTACGATCCCGATTTTTGCGGGGTTCTGGTTCCTCGGCCTGACCTACGGCGTTTACATGAACGTGTCGGGGTTCAGCTTCTGGTATCCGCTGCTGATGGCGATGACGATCTTCGGCGGCTCGCTGGAATTCGTCGCCGTTTCCATGCTAACGGCACCTTTCGCGCCGTTGCAGGCGCTGGCGATGGCGCTGATCATCCAGGCGCGGCATCTTTTCTACGGTCTGGCCATGCTGGAGAAGTTCAAAGGCCTGGGCTGGAAGAAGCCGCTGCTGATCTTTCTCATGTGCGACGAGTCCTTCTCCATCAACTGCGCCGCTGCGGTTCCGGCGGGCGTCGATCGCGGCTGGTTCATGCTCTTTGTATCGCTGCTGAATTACGCCTACTGGGTGAGCGGCTCGGCGCTCGGCGGCGCGCTCGGCTCGTTGGTACGCTTCAACAGCGAAGGGCTGGAATTCGTGATGACGGCCATGTTCGTCGTCATCTTCGTAGAGCAATGGCTCAAGGAAAAAAGCCACCTGACGGCGCTGATCGGCTTGGGCGCGTCGATTGTGTGCCTGTTCTGCTGCGGCCCGGATTCCTTTATGATTCCATCGATGCTCGTCATTTTTGCCCTGCTGGCGCTCTGGCGTCGTCCCATCGTCCGCCGAGGAGGCTATGAAGAATGACTCTGTCGCAGCAAATCATCACCGTCGCTATGTGCGCTCTCGGCACGATGATTACGCGTTTTCTGCCGTTCGTGATCTTCTCTGCGTCGCGTCCAACGCCGCCGTTTGTGCGTTATCTGGGCAAGGCTCTACCCGGCGCCGTGTTCGGTCTGCTCGTTGTCTACTGCCTGAAGAACGTCAGTCTGCTCGGCGGCACTCACGGCCTGCCGGAGCTGATCTCGATCGCCGTCACCGTGCGGCTGCACTTGTGGAAGCGGCAGATGCTCCTCTCCATCGCCGCCGGCACGATCTGCTACATGCTGCTCGTGCAGCTGGCGTTCTAGCGGGGCGAAAACGGGGCTGGGAGCGGAATTTTTTACTGCCGTTGCCGATCTGCAGCGGCACATTCCTGAAATATATCCTGTTTTATGCTAAAATGTTCTGGTAAAATCTCTGCACGGCGGAGCGCGGTTTTCCGAAGAAAGCCGCGTCGAATTTTTTTCGCGAACAGCGCGAAGCGATCAGGGGGAAGACATCATGGGCGGCTTTTTTGCGGCGGCGCTGAGGGAAGACTGCGTTTTCGATCTGTTTTTCGGCACGGACTACCATTCCCATCTGGGAACGCGGCGCGCCGGTCTGGCGGTTTACGGCAAAAAGGGGTTCGACCGCGCCATCCACAACATCGAAAACTCCCCCTTCCGCACCAAGTTCGAGAAAGAGGCCAACGCCATGCAGGGCACCATGGGCATCGGCTGCATCTCCGACTACGATCCTCAGCCGCTGGTGGTGCGTTCGCATCACGGCACCTACGCGATCACGACCGTCGGCAGGGTCAACAACAAAGACCATCTGCTCGACGTGATCATGAAGAACACCGGCATTCATTTCTTCGAAATGACCTCCGGCGACATCAACTCCACCGAGCTCGTCGCCGCCCTCATCAACCAGAAGGACAGCCTCGTCGAGGGCATCCGCTCCGCGCAGGAGATGATCGACGGCTCCATGACGCTGCTCGTGCTGACCGCCGACGGCGTTTACTGCGCCCGCGACCGCTTCGGCCGCACGCCGCTGACCATCGGCCTGAAGGACGAGGGTTTCTGCGCCTCCTTCGAGCCCTTCGCTTATCTCAACCTCGGCTATCGCGACTACAAGGAGCTCGGCCCCGGCGAGATCGACCTGATGACTCCCGAAGGCGTGACCACCCTCGTGCCGCCGGGAGAAAAAATGCGCATCTGCACCTTCCTGTGGGTCTACTACGGTTATCCGTCCTCGCACTACGAGGGCGTCTCCGTCGAGCGGATGCGCTACAACTGCGGCCGCATGCTGGCCCGGCGCGACGGCATGAGCCGCGAGCGGATCGACACGGTGGCCGGCGTGCCCGACTCCGGCATCGCTCACGCCATCGGCTACGCCAACGAATCCGGCGTGCCCTTCTCGCGCCCGCTGATCAAGTACACGCCGACCTGGCCGCGCAGCTTCATGCCCACCGTTCAGTCCAAGCGCGACATGATCGCCAAGATGAAGCTGATCCCCGTTCATGAACTGATCGAAAAGCAGCGCATGCTCCTCATCGACGACTCCATCGTGCGCGGCACGCAGCTGCGCAAGACCACCGAGTTCCTGTTCCGCACCGGCGCGCGCGAAGTCCACGCCCGCCCCGCCTGCCCGCCGATCATGTTCGGCTGCAAGTACATCAACTTCTCGCGCTCCAATTCCGACATGGAGCTGATCGCCCGCCGCATCGTCAGCAAACTCGAAGGGCACGAACCCGAGCGCGCCGTCCTCGAAGAGTACTGCGATCCCGAGTCGGAGCGCTACGCCGCCATGCTGGAAGGCATCCGCCGCCAGATGGGATTTTCCTCGCTCAAGTTCAACCGCCTCGACGACATGCTCGCCGCCGTCGGCGTCGAAGCCTGCAAACTCTGCACGTACTGCTGGAACGGCAGGGAATAGACCGTCACTCCGCCGTGAACAACAGAGCCGTCCTTCCGTCCGCACCGCGTGGACGGAAGGACGGCTCTGTTGTATGAACCGCAAAAGCGCGCGGGAACGTTACAGTTCGAGGCTGTTTTCCTTCGTCAGAAAATCGAAAACGTTCATCGTCGTGATGCCGTTTGCGTCTCTCGTCACGTTGACGACGTCCTTGACGACGATGATCTTTTTGAAAGAATCGCCGAGACAGTTCAGCGGCGCTTTTTCTTGCGCGGTTTTTTCGACGCCGGCCAGACTGAACGCCGACTGAACGTAATAACGCCGACTCCCCAAATTGGCGACGAAATCGATTTCCAGCTGGCGGGCCAGCTGCTTCCCTCCGGCGTCGCGCTCCCTCTTCCGAACCATTCCCACGTCGACGGCGAAGCCCCGGCTTCTCAGTTCGTTATAGATTACGTTTTCCATAATGTGGTTTTCTTCCGTCTGCCGGAAGTCCAGCCGGGCGTTGCGCAGCCCTACGTCCTCGAAATAATACTTTAGCGGCGAGCCGACGTATTTCCGTCCCTTCACGTCGTAGCGCTGCGCCGCGCTGATCACAAACGCGTCTTCCAAATATTCGACGTACCGCCGGACCGTGTTCAGACTGATCTGCGAATGCAGCTCGCTTCGAAACGTCGCCAGGATTTTGCTCGGATTGGTCAGAGAGCCGACCGAGGACGCCAGAATATTGACGACGTCTTCCAACTCCTGCGTTTTTTCGATGCGGTTGCGCTCGATGATGTCTTTCAAATACGTTTCCACAAAAAGGTCTGTCAGATACTTAACCTTCTGTGCTTCCGTCTTCATCGAAGCGACCAGAGGCAGCCCGCCGTAAACGACGTAGTCCGCCCAGCCCCGGTAAATATCGCCCTCGTATGATTCCATAAACTCTTTGAACGTCAGCGGATAAACGTGAATTTCGTACCCTCTGCCCCTGAATTCCGTAATTACGTCCTTCGACAAAAATTTTGAATTGCTCCCCGTCACGTAAATGTCGACGTTTTTGACATGAAGCAGCGAATTGAGCGCCTCTTCGAACCCGTCGAGCATCTGCACCTCGTCGAGAAGGATATAATAATTCGCGCTGTCCTCGATCCGCGACTCGATATAATCCAGGATCGCGCCGGGATTCCGATATTGCCTGTTTTCCCAGACATCCAGCTCGATCGGGACGATATGTGATCCCGGCACGCCCGACTGCCGCAGATACCGCGTGAAAAGATTGAACAGCAGGTACGACTTGCCGCTCCGCCGCATCCCCGTGATCACCTTGATCAACCCGTTGTGCATGCAATCGATCAACGTTTTTAGGTACTGTTCTCGTTTAAATTCCATGGTCGCGACCTCGTTGATAATTTTACGCACAAGTGCGCTTATTATTCAATATTATAGCCTCAAAAAGCATCCGCCGCCAGATGGGATTTTCCTCGCTCAAGTTCAACCGCCTCGACGACATGCTCGCCGCCGTCGGCGTCGAACCCTGCAAACTCTGCACGTACTGCTGGAACAGCAGGGAATGAATGTGCGGTCCGCGCGGCGAAATCCTTTCGCGAAAAAGAGCCCGTCTCTCGACTCGTGCCCCGCGAGACGAGAGACGGGCTCTTATCGTCATACTATTTCTTGATAAAAAGCACTCACATAGTTTGCCGAGCGCTGCGAGGGGGCGGTCGCTCAGAACTTCCCCGACGGCTGCGCAGTCTGCGCGGCTCGCTTTGTGAATCTCCCTCGCAGCGCCTCTGCGTTCGGCATTACGAACCGCTCTCGACGCTGATGGCGACCTTTTCTTTCTCTTCCGCGCGGCGGCGCTGCCATAAATCGTCCGCCACGGGCGCCCAAAGACGGGCGTATTCGTCGCACTTGGCGCACAGGTGTTCCGCCGACTCGGGCGACTGCAGATCCGTGGAGCGCGCTCCCGTCGCCGAGACCATGGCGCGGAGTTTCTGCGGATTTTCCAGCATCGGGCAGGGCAGCAGCATGTTCTCGTTGAACGGCTGCCCCTTGTGGTAGGCCATCAGCAGCGGCGACTGCAGCGCTTCCAGCAGCGTCTTCTCGCGGATGTTGGAGTCGGAATAATGAACGAACACGCACGGGTCGATGTCGCCGTTGGCGTTGATGTGCAGGTAGCGGCGTCCGCCGGCGATGCAGCCGCCCACGTACTCGGCGTCGTTCTGGAAGTCGATCGAGAACAGCGGCTTGGTGCGGCGGTAGCGGCGGATGCGCTCGTAGATCCCCCGGCGCTGCTCGGCCGTCGGCAGCAGCTCCGGCACGGCGTCGTTGCCGACCGGCATGTAATGGAAATACCAGACGAAGAAGGCGCCCATGGCGATCAGGCTGTCGTAAAACGCTTCCGAGGTGACCGATTCGTAGTTGGCGCGCGTGTAACAGGTGGAGATCCCGTAGAACAGCTTCTTGCGGCGCAGAAGATCGACCGCCCGCATCGCCTTTTGGTAGACGCCACGGCCGCGCCGGCCGTCGGTCGCTTCTTCGCCGCCTTCCAGCGAGATGGCGGGGACGAAATTCTTCACGCGCCGCATCTCGTCGGCGAAAGCCTCGTCGATCAGCGTGGCGTTGGTGAAGCAGAGGAACACGCAGTCCGGGTGCCGTTCGCAGAGGCGGACGAGGTCGTCCCTGCGCACCAGCGGTTCGCCGCCCGTGTAGATATACATGTAAACGCCCAGTTCCTTGCCCTGCCGGATGACGCTATCGATCTCGTCGAGGCTCAAGTTCAGGCTGTTGCCGTATTCCGCCGCCCAACAGCCCGTGCAGTGAAGGTTGCAGGCCGACGTCGGATCCATCAGGATCGCCCAGGGAATATTGCAGCCGTACTTTCGGCGGCATCGTTCCTGAACAGGCCATCCGCTCAGGTTGGCGTTGACGAAGAAATTCACCGCCAGCGTCTTCAGAACGTCGGCATCCACGTCCGTCAGGAGCCGGCGGACGAGCGGATAATAAGGATCCCGCGGATTGGCGATCGCCTCTCTGACCGCCTGACGCTGCGGCGCGAACTCGCCGCGGTCGAACCGGTCGGCCCAGTCGATCAGCTTTCTGAGATTTTTCTCGGGCTCCCTGAACACGTACTTGAGAGCCTGTTCGATGCCCAACTTCTTGATCGTCGTCGAAAAATCCATCAAAAACGCCCCTTTCGTTCCTTTTCGAAATGCCGTGAATCTTGCGGGAATGCCGCTGTCCCCTCGGCCGGGAACGGGCGCGGCGCCTTCCGGAAAAGAGAAAAGCACCCGTTCCCGCGAAGCGTGACGAACTTCGCCGGTGCGGATGCTCCCGATCATGCAGACAAAACCGTTTTCTTGAAGAGGCCTCGACCGGCGCCCTCGAACGAGCCCCTCGGGCCGACGCTTTGATTGTGCCCGAACGGGAGCGTTTGAGCGTTCCCAAACACGCGGAGTCATTTTCTATAAAATAATTATATCATAAGTGAGTATATTCGTGGCCGGGAAACGGCGAGCCGAATAATAAAAGTATAAAATCGCAGCGAAGGTATCGCATGACGGCAGCTGAACGCTCTAGACTCTGCATTTATTGCTGGAATGGAAGAGAATGAAAAACACGACGGCGGCAGCCCCTTTCCCCGCGATGGGAAGGGGGCTGCCGCCATTTTGCTGTACCGACTGGGCGCGGACAAGGGAAACACGCCGGCCGTTTTGCAGGCATGTCCGTTCGGAAAAAACAAAAAGACATGCTTGCATAATGATCGTTTCATCGTGCCGATGGCGGAAAAGCCCGCCCTGAAATAAGAGCTGTACAGTACGGAACGGATTTTGCGCGCGGTTTTGAGCGATAGGTAAGGGAAGATGTAATGAAAACAATTAGATATCTTTACGCGGGGGGGGGGTATGATAAGCTCACATTAATTGTCCAATTACAATTCGAATACATTGGTTGAATTGATCCATTCCATCGCAGTGTGGATGAAATCTTTTATTTATCCCTGCGACGACAGGAACTTCAGGTATTCGAGGCGCGTCGTCGGAAGGAAAACAGACATTCCCGTTTTCCCCCGTCGGGGGACGCCTCTTGGGTGCGGCGTTCTTGATTCGTAAATATTCGAAAGGAGAATATCACATGGAAGAGCAAAGAAGGTTCTATTGGAAACGCGGCGCATCGGTTGCCGGCGCGTCGCTACTGGCGGCTGCGTGCTTGGGGCTGACGACGTTCCCGGGTACGGCCCTCGCTGCCCTGCAGAGCTGGGACGCTCAGATCGGCGGGGTCACGGTGAAGACTGTCGATGAAACCGATAACGTCTTGAACTTCAAGGCGGGCGAGATATCCAACATCGTTTTGACGAACAAGGGAGGCGCCATCGATATCGCCACCAGCCGTAACGTGCAGTTCAACAGAGTCGGCATCGGCACGGGAACGGTCCTCGAAAACGGCGGGGCGATTATCGGCAACGTCAGCATCAATAACCCCGAAGTCAGCTTGGGCACCGTGAACGGCCTGATCAACATCACACTCGACCCCGGCTGGGGCGAGGGCAACAGGCGCTTCCAGGCCGCCACCGAGGGACAGCTCAGAGAGATAGCCAACGCGGACATGTACTTCCACGTCAACCCCGGCGCGGCGGTCGATCCCGTCACCACCAACAAGGGCCCCATGACGGCCACGGCGGGAGCCGGAGGTCAAAATTCTCTGGCGGCGGGCGCCAACGCCACGACAGCCAAAACGGCGGCAAACTCCGTAGCCGTGGGCTACAAGGCGACGGTCAACGGGAGCAACTCCGTCGCCGTAGGAACTAACAACACCACGAGCTTTGGAACGACGACGATCGTCGGCAGCAACTCTTCGGCGACTGGGACTCTCTCCGGCGCCGGCAGCGTCGCCATGATGGGCTATCAGAACATACTGAAGGACGCCTCCCGCGTCGTCATGCTGGGCAGCCAGAACAAATTGACCGGCAACGCGGCGAAGAACGAGGCCAACAAGAGCGTGCTCATCGGCGCGGACAACCAGGTCAACCAGAACGCCGGTAACACGATCCAGTACTTCAAGCATACCACGCTGATCGGCACGGAGAACAAGAACGTCGAAAATCCGGAAAATTCGATCATCCTGGGCAACCGCAATACCGTGAGGGGGACCGGGACCGAAAGTGTCCTGTTCAGAACGCGGTCGACTCTGTCGGACACCATCGTCATCGGCGAGAGCAACTCCGCGATCGACACCCGCGTAGTCGGCGTTATGGGCGGCCTCAACGAAGCCTCAAGCAGCTACTGGTCCTCGGTCAACGGCGTTCAGAACAAACTGATAAACAGCAGCGCGTCGAACATCATCGGCATCAGAAACGTCATATCCATGGACGTCGCGCCGACGACGAACTTCTTCACGGGCGCGCCCAGCAGATACGTGCAGAACAACGTGATCGGCGTCGACAACAGCATTCTGAACGCGTCAGAGCAGAACAGCGTCATCGGCTCCGGGAACACTCTCTCCGGGACCAGCACGCAGAACTTCGTCGCCGGCTTCGGCAACACGCTGGGCGCGGACATTGCCGGCAGCCAGATCCTCTCCAGCGGCGGCACGGTGGCAGCTGGCGTCACCGACGGCGTGCTGATCGGCCGTGGTGGCAGCCTGACGGTGTCGGGCGGCGTGGCCCTCGGCAGCGGCTCCGTAGCCTCTGTCGACAAGGGCGCCGTCGGCTACGATCCGTCGACCGGCGCGGCTTCCACGGATACGTCGGCAACCTGGAAATCCACGGCAGCCGCCGTCTCCATAGGTTCTGCCGCCGGTACGGCGGGAGCGGTCACCCGCCAGATCGTCAACGTCGCCGCCGGTACGGACGACACCGACGCCGTCAACGTCGCGCAACTGAAGAAAGTGGCAACCGGCGCGGCAGCCGGCTCCACCTACACCATCGGCGCCGACCCGGCCGGCGCGGCTGCGGGCATCGTGCTCGACAGCTCGAACAAACGCCTCGACATCGTTCCCGACGGCAGCATCATCACCACCGCCGTGGTCGGACGCACCGTCAAGATCGGCGTGGATATGGATCAACTTTCCGGACAGCTGGATTTCTCTTCCAGATTCACTATCAGCGACAACGCGGCGACACCGGGAACGCATACCGTCGAACTCGGCAAGAACAAAAATCCCGAAATCAAGTTCGTCGGCGCCAACGGCGTCATTACCACCGTCGCGGGCGGCGTCGTCACGATCGGCCTCGATCCCGACGCGGGGCAGGGCGGCAAATGGAACCTTCAGACCAATGGAGGACCATCGATCGTCGTCGCCAAGAACGATACCGTCCAGTTCAAGAACGGCAGCAACATTGAAATCACCCGCGACGAAAGAGACGTGACCGTGCGCGTCGTCGACGCGCCCACCTTCGCCGGCAAAGTCACCGCCAAAGGCTTCGACGCGACCGGCAGCAAGATCGTCAACGTCGCCAAGGGAGACGTCACTCAGACCAGCGCCGACGCGGTCAACGGCTCGCAGCTCTGGGGCGTCTCGTCGAGCGTCTCCAATCACTTCGGCGGCGGCTCCACCGTCAACAACGACGGTTCCGTCTCCGCCCCCACCTACGTCATCCGCGGCGGCACGTACCATAACGTCGGCGACGCCCTCAGCGCCGTCGACACACAGTTCAACAACATCTACAACAACTTCGGTAACGTCTACAACCAGATGGGCGAACTGAGAAGCGAAATCAAGAGCACCGGAGCGCTCGGATCTGCCCTCGCCGGGTTGAAACCGATGCAGTACGACCCCGTCGAACCCAGCCAGATCATGGCCGGCTTCGGAGCGTACAGAGGCGAGTACGCGCTGGCCCTCGGCTTCGCGCACTATCTGAAAGAAGACTTCATGGTCCACGCCGGAGTGTCCGTCACGCACCACGGCGAGTCGATGGCCAACGCCGGCCTGACGTGGAAGATCGGTCGCAAGGAAGACAAAGACCAGATCCCCGAACGCTACCGCTCCGGCCCGATCAGCAGCGTCTACGTGATGCAGAAGGAGAACGCCGAGCTGCAGGTCCAGGTGGCCTCGCTCAAGCACAAGCTCGCCGAGAGCCAGGCCGACCAGGCGCGCGAGATCGCCGAACTGAAGGCGGATATGGAAGACATGAGACGCCTGCTGCGCGCCTCCGGCAAGCTCAAGTAACGCCGGTTTTCGACGGGACGGAAAACGGCGAAGAAACGCGAAGGGCCCCCGATCGTAGATCGTACGATCGGGGGCCCTTCGCGTTTCTTCGCCGCGCTTTCGGAGAAAACGCCGCGTTACTTTTTGCTCTCCTTCTCCGCTTCGGCCTGCATGGACTCGTCGGAGATGTCCAGATCGATCACTTCTTCGTCGATGTCCACGCCGTGGCCGCTGTCCACGGAATCTTCGTCGTCGCTTTTTTCCGGCGCCGTGTAGAAGCCAAGCCCTTCGGCGGCCTGATCGAGCACCGTCTTGCGGATCTCGGCCAGCATCTCGGGATTTTTGTCGAGGAACTCGGCCAGGCGGTCCTTGCCCTGGGCGAGCGTCTCGCCCTTGTAGGTGAGCCACGAGCCCTTACGCTTGACCACGTTGGCGTCGATGGCCATATCGACGATGGACATGGTGAGGGGGATGCCCTTGCCGTAGATCAGCGAGCAGTGGGCGCTGCGGAACGGCGGCGCCTGCTTGTTCTTGACCACCTTGATGTAGAGTTCGTGGCCGATCACGTCGTCGCCCTTGGAGATCTGCTTGCCGCGGCGCACTTCGATGCGTACCGAAGTGTAGAACTTGAGGGCGCGGCCGCCCGTCGTCGTCTCCGTAGGGCCTTTGGAGTAGCCCGTGGGGATCGTGGCGCGCAGCTGGTTGATGAACACGACGACGCAGTTGCTGCGGGCGATCGAGGCGGTGAGCCGGCGCAGTCCGTAGGACATCAGGCGCGCCTGCAGGCCCACCTGGCTCTCGCCGATCGTGCCGTCGATCTCCGCCTGCGGCGTCAGCGCCGCCACCGAGTCGACGACGACGATATCCACGGCGCCGCTGCGCACGAGCGTCTCGAGGATGAAAAGCGCCTGTTCGCCGCTGTCAGGCTGCGACAGGTAGAGCGATTCGATCTGCACGCCCAGCGCCGCCGCGAGGCGCGGGTCGAGCGCGTGTTCGGCGTCGATGAAGGCCGCTACGCCGCCGGCCTTCTGCGCTTCGGCGATGGCGTGCAGCGCCAGCGTGGTCTTGCCGCTGCCCTCCGGTCCGAAGATCTCGACGATGCGGCCGCGGGGAAGGCCGCCGATGCCGAGCGCCACGTCCAGCGGCAGGATGCCCGTGGGGATCACTTCCACGTTCGCCGTGTTGCGCTCGCCGAGGCGCATGATCGAACCGTCGCCGAACTTGCTGCGGATGTCGTCGAGCGCCTGCTCGAGAATGTCCTCGCGCGTCAGTTTTTTGCCCTTTTTTGTTTCAGCCAAGGGAAACTCCTCCAGTCTCTGTGGTTTTGTCGAAATCTATGCTCCGTCCGCCGCCGTTCCCAAACGGCAGACCGTCAACGGTTCGTAGCGCGGCCCCGCGGACGTCAGGCGGCTGCGCATGAAGATCGCGCGATCGGCCGTCCAACCGCGCCCGGCAAGCTTCCATGGACGCAGAGCGTCCAGCGCCGCCGGGTCGAACCTGCGCGAAGCGTCCATACGGGCCAGCGTCAGATGGGGCGAAAACTTTCTGCCGTCGGGCGGCAGCCCGGCTTCGCGGCAGGCGCCTTCGATCAGAGCGTTCAGCCGTTCGAGCGTTGCCGTGTCGCCGCCCAGCCCGGCCCAAAGCACGCGCGGCGGCCGGCCGAAGGTGCCCGTTTCCCGCAAAGTCAGCGTCGGCGGTGCGGCCCGACGTTCCGACAGCAGATCTTTCACGCACTCGCCAAGAGCCCGTGCCGCGGCTTGCGGAATTTCGCCGCAGAAACGCAGCGTCACGTGCAGACCGGCCTCCGCCGCCCAGCGGACGCCCGAAACTGCGGCGCGATTTGCGGCGATCCAGGCAGCGATCTCTTTTTTCAGCTCGGGCGCGAGCGGCAGGCAAAAGAAGCAGCGCACGCGCTCCATCACTCCGCCTCCGTCAGCGCCTCGATCAGCATCGAGAGGGCGTGAACCGCCGTCTGCGCGCGCACCGCGGCGCGGCCGCCGGCGAAATGGCGCACGTGGGCTTCGACTCCGCCGGGGCCATACAGGCCGAACCACACGGTGCCGATGGGCTTTTCCGCGCTGCCGCCGTCGGGGCCGGCCACTCCGGTCACGGACACGGTCCAGTCGGCGCCGAGCGCTTTCGCCGCGCCCCGCGCCATGAAACGCGCGCACTCGCCGCTCACCGCCCCGGCCGTGCTCAGGATCTCCTCCGGCACGCCCAGCAGCTTCGTTTTCACCGCGTTGGCGTAACTGACGACGCCACCGAGAAAGTACTCGCTGCTGCCCGGCACCGCTGTGATCGCGCCGGCGATCAGGCCGCCCGTGCAGGATTCCGCCGTGCCGACGGTGACGCGCCGCGCCAGCGCCAGTTCTTTGAGTTTCAGCGCCAGCGCCGCGATGTTTTCTTCCTGCGTCATGACGGACCTCCTTCGAAAATCGCCGCGTTTCCTAAAAAGGCCACCAGCCCTCGATGAAAACCTTTCTCAAGCCCCGCAGTACCAGATTGGCCAAAAGGCCGCCGGCCACGTCGTCGAGCATGATTCCCAAACCGCCGGGAGCCTTCTCGCAGGCGTTGACCGGCCACGGCTTGAGGATGTCGAAGAAGCGGAACAGCAGGAAGCTGGGGATGAGAAAATTCACCGCGCCGCCGCCCTGCCCAACCACGGCCGCATGCCCGATCGTGGCGATCAGCTGGCCGACCACCTCGTCGATGATCACTTCGCCGGGGTCGGCTCGGCCGCAGGCCTTTTCATATGCCCCTGCCGCCCAGACGCCTAATGCTGCCAGCGCGGCGATCGCCGCCAGACGGACCGGCTCGGGCAGAAACACCGCCAACACGCAGGCCGCGACGCTTCCCGCCGTGCCCGGCGCTTTCTTGACGATTTTCCCCAACCCGCCGACGGTGGCGATCAGCCCCGCCGGCGTCACCACAGGATCGTTATTCATGGATCGCCACTCCCGACAAATCATATTCCGACGAAGCGGTGATCTTCACCGCGATCACGTCGCCCGGCCGGGCGCGCTCCGCTCCCGTCACCGTGACGACGCCGTCGATCTCGGGCGCGTCGCGGAAGGAGCGGCCGACGCGCTCGCCCGTCTCCTCGTCGACCTCGTCGATCAGCACGTTCAGCTCATGCCCGACGAAATGCGCCTGCCGCGTCAGCGAGACCTGCTGCTGCAGTTCCATCAGTTCGTTGTAGCGCGCCGTCTTCTCCGCCTCGGGGATCTGGTCGGGAAACGCCGCCGCCGGCGTGCCGTCCTCGGGCGAATAGACGAACGCGCCAAGGCGGTCGAAGCCGATCTCCTCGACGAAGTCGAGCAGCTTGTCGAACTGCGCCCGCGTCTCGCCGGGGAATCCCACCATCAGCGTGGTGCGGAAGGCGAAATCGGGATCGATCTCGCGCCCGCGCCGGAACAGCTCGCGGATGTGGCGCTCCACCGGCGGGCGGTTCATGCGCCGCAGCACGCCGTCGTCGACGTGCTGGATGGGGATGTCGAGCCACGGCAAAATCACGGGGCTGGCGGCGACGCGTTCGAGAAAGGCCGTGTCGACCAGAGAGGGATGCAGATAGAACAGACGCAGCCAGACGCCGCGCGGCAGCTCCTTCTCCAGCTCGTCGAGCAGGAACGGCAGCGAGGGACGGCCGAACAGGTCGGCGCCGTAGATGCTCAGCTCCTGGCCGACGAGGCACAGCTCCTTCGCGCCTTCATCGACGAGGCGGCGCGCTTCGCCGACGATCTGCGCTACCGGCACGCTGCGCAGGCGGCCGCGGATGCCGGGGATGGCGCAGTAGGAACAATGGCTGTTGCAGCCTTCGCTGATTTTCAGATAGCGCGTCCAGGGCGTGCCCGACAGATCGGCGCGCAGGCAGCCGGACGCCGCCGCGGCCGGAACGTCGCGCCCCATCTCGCGGAGCAGCGCGCCCCAGTCCTCGGACTTCGCCCAGAAGTCGACCGTCGGGAACTCGGCCTTGAGTTCGTCGCCGTAACGGTTCAGCATGCAGCCGACGACGGCGATCCGGCTGACGACGCCCTCTTTTTTCAGCCGTTCCAGATCGAGGATGACCTGAATGCCCTCTTCCACGGCCGCCTGCAGAAAGCCGCAGGTGTTGACGAGCGCGACGTCGGCTTCCTCGGCGCGGCTGACGAGGCGGAATCCCGCCGCCTCGAGAACGCCGCCGAGGTGTTCGCTGTCGACGGCGTTCTTCGGGCAGCCGAGGCTGACGATGTAGAGGTTCTTCACAGGGTTATCTTCTCACTTTCAGGCTCGAGCCGTCGGGACGGTATTCGAGGCGCTGCACGCCGCCGCCGGGAGAACTGAAATCCGTCCCGTTCGTGGAGACCTGCACGTTCTGTCCGGCGCCGAAACGGACGGACAGCGTCCTGTCCAGCGGGAAGGTCTGTTCAAAACCTTCGCGCACCGTGGTCACAAGCAGGTCTTTGTCTCCCTCTCTGACGCGCAGCCAGCAGTCGCCGCTGGCGCGGATCGTCAGCGCGGCCTTGGCGGCGGCTTCGCCCGTTTTCTCCGGCATGACGGCCGGTTTCTCCGCAGGGACGAGGGGAGGCTCGGCGTCCGGCTCCGCGCCGGCGTTTTCTGCCTGTCGGCGAGCCTGCATTTCGCGTTGCACCGCCGCTTCTTCGGCTTTCCGCATTTCGTCGTGGCGCGCCTGTTCCGCTTCGCGGCTCTTCATCTCGTCATAGGCCTGTTCCCGCTGCAGCTTGGAAACTTCGCCGCGGAGGCGGTCCCAGTTGAACCACAGTCCGCCAAGCGCTCCTACGATGAGCAGAACCAACAGAATCACGCCGTTGCGGCGCGTCGAGCTGTGCCGGAAGCCGCGGGCCGGCAGCCCCATGTTCGCGGCGCCGGCCCGCACCGAGGAAGGCGGCATCATGGAATGCCGTCTCCCCGCGCTTTCTGACCGGTCGGCGGATTCCGACGCGCCCTGGGCCGGCCCGAAAGTGTCGATCGTCAACTGCTGGCGGTATTCGTTCCACAGCTCGGGAGCGCCGAGCAGCGTCGTGCAGGTGCGCACGAAACCGCGGGCGTACACCAGCGCTTTGAAGCGGGCGAAATTCCCCGCCTCGATGTCCTCGAGAAAGTTCTTCCGGATGCAGGTCGCCGCCGAGATGTCGTCGAGCGTCAGATTTTTGCTTTCGCGCAGGCGCTGCAGCTCGGCTCCCAGTTCCTGAAGCGAACGGGGTTCATCCTTCCTGCGCTCGCTCGTAGGGGTGTTCGCGTCTTTCATCGTGGTTCCTCCTTAAAAATACATGAAACACCGCTCGCGCACGCGGGCGCTTCCGCTATTCTCCATCCGCCAACGCACGCATTTTCGCGACGGTCGCCGCCGGGTCGGGCGTGCCGAAAACGGCGCTGCCCATCACGGCCACGTCGACGCCGCAGCGGCGCACCTGCGCGACGTTGGGCGCGCCGACGCCGCCGTCCATCTCGATCAGGAACTTCAGGCCGCGGGCTTCGCGCAGCTGACACAGCGTCACGGCCTTCTCCGTCACCTCGGGGATGAAGGACTGGCCGCCGAAACCGGGATCGACCGACATCAGCAGCACCACGTCGGCGATGTTCAGCACGGGCTTGATCAGTTCCACGGGCGTGGCGGGATTGAGCGCCACGCCGGAACGGACGCCGGCGGCGCGGATCTTCGAAAGGGCTCGGTGCAGGTGGCGGCACGCTTCCTGATGAACGACAAGGTAATCGGGGCGGGATTCGAGGAACATGTCGAGAAAATCCTCGCCGGGCTCGACCATCAGGTGAACGTCGATGACGGCGTCGGGATAGCGGCGGCGCAGCGCCTTGACGATCGCCGGACCGTAGGAGAGGTTGGGGACGAAATGACCGTCCATGACGTCCACGTGCAGCCAGTCGAAATCGCCTTTCAACGCGTCGACGGAGGCGCCGACCGCCAGAGGATCGGCGGAAAGGATCGAGGGCGCGATCAGAAACGGTTTCAATTGTAACGATCCTGCCATACGAAATTGCCTCCCAGATAGATGGTGACGACGGCTTCGCCCACGTAGGGGGCGTTGATCTTGATGTACTCGCCGGCCTTGGCCTTGCGGTTCACGAGCGTGTGCTCGCCTTCTTTGTCGATCAGCTCGATGACCAGCGTCTGATTGCTCACGGGCGGCGCCTGATAACGGATCGAAGCGACTTTTTTCTTCGTTTCGGCAGGCGGCTGCTTCTTGTCGTCCGGCGACGTCTGCGCGGCGCCGTCGCCCTGCCGGTTCTGAACGGCTGCCGTGTCTGGATCGATGCCGGGCTCTACGACGATCACTTTCGCGCCGCCGCCGCTCTTTTCACCGCCGTCCTGCTGCGGCGCCAGTTTGCGGTCCCAGCTGGCGACGCGCAGATGAACGTCGGCGCCGCGGGCCACGCGCTGGCCGGCAGCGGGATTCATGGAGACGACCATGCCCTGCGGCGAGCTGTTGCTGTAAACGTACTCCACGCGGGGACGCAGCGAGCTTTCGCGCGCCAGAGCCTCGGCCGTCTTCTCGTCGCGCTGGACGAGATCGGGAACGATCACCATGCCGGAAGCGGCGGCCGGCCCGAGGCTGATCAGCAGGCCGACTTCGCGGCTCTGGGAAATGGAGACGGGCGCCGCGGGATTTTGGGCGATGACGACGCCGGCGGGACGCTCGTGATTGATCTTCTGCACTTCGCCGAGGACGAAACCCGCCTCTTCGAGACGCGCCACGGCCTGTTTCTCCGTCAGACCGCGCAGATCGGGCAGCGGGAGCTTTTCGGAACCGCGGCTGACTTTGAGGATCGCCACTTTGTCGGCGCGGAGCTTGACGCCCATCTCCGGCCACTGGCCGATGACGGTGCCGCGGGGAAGCGCCGAGTCCTCTTCCTCGACGCGGGCTTTGATGCCCATGCGCTCCAGCGTCTGTACGGCCTCGATGACCGAACTGCCTTTCAGCAGCGGGATCGAACGGGCGGGATTGGAGAAGAAGACTTTATAACTGATAAAGGCCGCGCTGCCGATGATGCACAGCAGCACCACCAACAATGCCGCTCGAAAGGTTCTGCCCATGATGTTTGCCTCCGATAGAAAAAATTTATTTCGAGAACGCGGCGAGATAAAAGCCGTCGGTCCAAGGATTTTCCGGCGTCAGCACGCGGCCTCTCCCGCGATCGATCCCCCCGAAATCCGCGGAAAGGGGGCGTTCGGAGATTTCCGGGAAGGCGCGCAGCGCTTTCTCCACCACTTCTTCATTTTCCGCAGCGAGAAGGCTACACGTGGAATATACCACTTTACCGCCCTTTTTGACCAGCGAAAAAGCGCGGCACAGCAACCGATATTGGAGCTCCGCCAGTTCCGTCAGACTTTCCGGCGAGAGCCGCCATTTGCCTTCGGGGTGGCGGCGCCAGGTGCCGCTGCCGGAACAGGGCGCGTCGACGAGGATCGCGTCGGGGGCGGCCAGCGGCTCCAGCTCGAGGGCGCTTCCCGTCCGCATGACGACGCGGCCGCTCAGTTTCAGGCGTTCCATCTCGCGGACGCCGGCGGCGACGCGGCCTTTGGAGAGATCCCAGCCTTCGACGGCGATGTCGGGGCGGAGCTGGGCGATCTGGCCGGTCTTGACGCCGCGGCCGGCGCACATGTCGAGCAGGCGCGTTCCCTCGAAATCGGCGGCTTCCGTGCCGACGAGGATCGAGGACTCGCTTTGAGGGGTGAACCAGCCTTCTCCGTACCCCGGCAGCGCGCTGGGCAGCGCGGTGTCCGCCAGACGCAGCCCCTCGGGCAGCGGCGATTCCGCCACGATCTGTCCCGCTTCTTCAAGCCGTTGGGGCAGATCCCGCGGCGCACCCGGCGACAGACGCAGCGACAGCGAGCTGCCGCCGGCGTTCTGTTCGACGAGCCGGCGCCCTTCGTCCGCGCCGTAGTCGCGGCGCCAGCGTTCGCCCACCCAGAGCGGCACGCCGCTGAGCAGGCACAGCGAATCCAGACGGCCGTCGTTCCGCAGGCGCGCCAGCTCCGCCGGGCCTTCCTCCAGCACGCGGCGCAGCACGGCGTTCACCACGCGGGCGCCGCGCGGATCGCGCGCCTTCGTCCACTCGATCAGCGACGAGATCAGCACGGCGGGCGCGAACTTTTCCAGCTCCGTCAGCCCGGCCGCGCCCGTCAAGACCGCCGCCCGCACCGGCTTGGAAAACTTTTCCGGACGCGGCAGCAGGAATCTTTCGCGCAGATGTTCCCACAGCGAAAGCCGTCGCACGAGCGCATACGCCAGCGACGCCGCCAACGTGCGGTCCGGCGGCGAAACGCGGTCGCCCAGCGCCCGCAGCGACTCGCTGACGATGCCGCCTTTGCTCACTTGGCGCCAAAGGTACATGGCCGCTTCCACTCCGCGCATGGGCGCCGACGTCCTTTCCGCCGCTGGGGGCTTAATCTTCGACAATTTCGGCCTCGATGACATTTTCCGCCGCTGTGGACACCTCCACGCCGCGTTCGACGCTGCTGAAACGTCCGCCCAGCGCCGTTGCCGTGAGCACGCGGAACGCGGCGCCCTGCACCTGCAGCCCCGTCACGTCGCTGCCGCTCAGCGCGATCCCCTGCGCAAATGGAGCGACGTAAGGGGCGACGAACCACGACAGGACGACAGCCGCGACCACGCTGACCGCGTTCGCGCTCCCCGCGGCCGCCAGCAGAACGACCAGGGACAGGGCCGACAGCCCCATGGCGATGACGCGGAACAGCGGGCTTTCCGGAAGGATCCGCAGCGATTTCTCGCCGTTTTTCAGACGCGCCAGCGCCTGTACCGAAGCCTCGTAGACGGCGTTTTCGTCGTCGATGCCGTCGATGAAAAATCCCGCCGCCGAAGCGCTGCCGGTCAGTCCCGGCCAGCCGTTCCGGCGGAGCACGTTACAGGCTGCGTGGCAGAGCGTCAGATTGGCGCGTACGCGGGCGTCGAACAACATGTCCCAGATCTGCCGCGGCGCTTTCGTCAGCCCGCGCGCCGACGCGCCGGCAAGAAAGATCCCGCCGCAGAACACGATCATCATCAAAAAAAGCGGCATCAGCAGGATCCAGCCTCCGGAAAACAGAAACAGGAACAACAACATCAGCCATAAGGGATTAAATCTCATCGTCATCCTCCCGAAGGCAGACAGTCAAAAAACGGGTGGCCTCCCCTTTCTCGGGGACCACCCGATTTTTCGACTATCGTCAGTCGCGGCTGCGCGAGTTGCGAAGCGCCAGGAGACGCACGAGCTGGAGCGCCGCCATCAGTGTGGCCGACACATACGTCATGGCCGCGGCGTTGAGGACTTTGCGCGCGCCGCCGACTTCGTCCCGAGTCATCATGCCGTTCGTGGAAAGCACCTTGAGCGCCCGGTTGGAGGCGTCGAATTCCACGGGCAGCGTGATCAGATGAAACGCCAGCACGCCGACGAACAGCAGGATGCCGATGTTCATCAGCATGTTCGAAGCGCTCAGCAGACCGATGAAGAACAACGGCATGGCCGCGCTCGACGACAGCGACAGCAGCGGCACCACGGCGTTGCGGATCTGCAGCGGCGCGTAGCCCGTGGCGTGCTGCACGGCGTGCCCCACTTCGTGAGCGGCGACGCCGATCGCGGCGATGGACGTGCTGTCGTAAACGGGCTCCGAAAGGGACAGGCTGCGGTCGCGCGGATCGTAGTGGTCGGTCAGCTGTCCGCCCACCTGCCGGATGGGCACGCCCGACAGACCGTAGCTGTCGAGAATCTGCCGCGCCGCTTCGCGGGCCGTCAGGCCGCTGCGCGAATGGACCCGCGAGTAAGTGGCGAAGGCGTTTTTCACGCGCGCCTGCGCCCACATCGCCAACAGGATCGCGGGAAACAGAATGATCATGGTCCAGTCAAGACCCAGCATAGGCATCATTTTCAAAGACCTCCCGTGTTTTAGGTTAGCCCTATTGAATCATGAACAGACGATTTGGTCAATATTGGTAAAAACTACGATTTTACCGCCTGTCTACTTGTAGAATTTCGCGATCGCGTCGGCCACCCGCTGCTGCTCCTCCATGGTCAGCCCGGGGAAAACCGGCAGCGCCAGACACTCTTCGGCGAGCTTTTCGCTCTCGGGATAATCGCCCCGTGTGCCGCCGAGGAATGCGAAGCACTTCTGCAGATGCAGCGGCAGCGGGTAATAAACTCTCGAAGCGATCCCTTCGGCGCCGAGGAAGTCCATCAGCTCGTCGCGCTTTCGGGCGCGGACCACGTACTGATGATAGGTGTGGTAGTTGCCGGGAAGTTCGTAAGGCGCCGTCATGAATTCGCCCAGTTCTCGCTCGGCGAACAGCATCCGGTAGCGGTCGGCGATGCGGCGGCGCTCCTCGAGGCACTCGTCGAGATGGCGCAGGTGCACGCGCAGGATCGCGGCCTGCAGCGCGTCGAGACGGCTGTTGAGCCCCACTTCGTCGTGGAAGTAGGTGGTCCCGGCGCCGTGTACGCGCAGACGGCTCAAACGTTCCGCCCGGGCGTCGTCGTTCGTGGTCACCATGCCGCCGTCGCCGTAAGCGCCGAGGTTCTTGGTGGGGAAAAACGAAAAGGCGCCCAGATCCCCCCAGCCGCCGCAGCGGACGATTTTGCCGTCCGCCTTGCGCCACGTGCCAAAAGCCTGGGCGCAGTCTTCGACGATATGGATGCCGCGGCGTTTCAGCTCGGGCGCGATCTTCTCCATCTCCACCATCTGGCCGAACAGGTGCACGGGCATGAAAACCTTCGTGCGCGGCGTGATCTTTTCCAGCACCTTGGCGGGATCGAGGTTGTAGCTTTTCGGGTCGATGTCGGCAAAAACCGGCATAGCGCCGAGGCGCGTGATCGCGCTCACCGTCGCGAAGAACGTGAACGGCGTGGTGATCACCTCGTCGCCGGGCCCCACGTCGAGCGCCATCAGATCGAGCAGCAGCGCGTCGGAACCGGAAGCGCAGCCGACGGCGTGTTTGACTTCGAGATAATTGGCCGCCTCCGTCTCGAAGCTTTTCACTTCGGGGCCGAGCACGAAATATTGGTTCTCCACCACGCCGCGGATCGCTTCGTCGATTTCTTCCTTGATCTGCGCGTAATGCCTCTTCAAATCGAGCGTCGGAAGGGTTCTCTTTTCCATGGATGCATCTCCTCTGAGCTGGGACGGCGGCGTGAAAGGAGGCCGCCTGGATTATTCGTTCAAAAACGGGCCTTATCGATAAAATATTATCCCTCGGCGGCTCCGTTTTCTCTCAGGTCAGTTTATTGTATCACGAGCCGCAGCATCGTGACACAGAGAGTGAAGAAACTGGTACAATACGTAGCAGGAAGTTCTTTCTATAATTCAGACAAAGGAGCCTTTTCCCATGAGATTGATCGTCACGTTTCTTTCCGTCGGCACACTGATCGCTTACGGTTACGCGCTGGCCGGCCTGGGCGGCTATCTGATCGGCAAAGGGCACCTGAGCTACATCGTCTGGGGACTGCTGCTCGGCACGCTCAGCGCCGTCGCCGCGCTCTTCCTGTGGCGCAAACACGCCCGCGAATTCTACGTCGACGACTGATCCGGCGGGCAGGGCATGATTTCATGAAAAAAGCCGATGATCAAGCGATCACCGGCTTTTTTATCTTTGAAGATTTTGTGTTCCGCAGGCGGATTACTCCACCGCGATCTCGGCGCTGGATTCCCAGAGGCCGTGGATGTTGCAGTAGGAAACGGCGATGAGCGTGCCGCTCTCCTTGAGTTTGACGTGCAGGCATCCCTGAGGCGCCGTGGCGTTGTCGCCGTGGACGTCGAAGGTCAGCTCGCCGAGTTCGACCGCGAACTTGCTGGACGCGCCCTTGAAGTAGAGCTTGATCCAGGCGATGTAATGCTCCATCGTGTTGGGATGGGCGATCTCCTTGCCCACCGAAAGCATCACGTGGGCCGTCTCCCCCGCCTTGACGGACGCCGGCGCTTCGATCACGGGAACGTGCTTTTCGCCTTTCCAGTCGCCGCTTTGAATCAATTCACCAATTTTCATCGTATTACCCCCCATGGATAGATTTGGTTCTTGTACTCCGACCAATTATATCATGTATCTCCCGGAAGGGCAAAAATTATCGCCCGCTCCGCTCAAAGAACGTATAAAATCCCCCGCGCCTCCGGCAGATGTCGTTCGCCCGACTCCCTTCGCCGCAGAAAAGCGAGCGTCAGGCGTGCAGCGCCCTGATCTGTTCCCACAGTTCCCGTTCGCGGGAAGAGACGTTCTGCGGCACGCTGATCCCGATCACGGCGTAAAGGTCGCCGCGCAGGCTGCCGCCGCGCATGGGCAGTCCCTTGCCGTGCAGCCGCAGGCGGGTTCCCGACTGGGAGCCGGCGGGAACTTTCACTTTCAGCGCGCCTTCGGGAGACGGCACGCTTACGGTCCCGCCGAGCACGGCGTCCCACGGCGCCACGGTCACGGCGGTGACGAGGTCGTAGCCGCTGATCTCGAAGCGGCTGTCCGTCTCGATGTGAACGACGACGTAGAGATCGCCGTTCTCGCCTCCGCCCCGGCCGGGCGCGCCCTGGCCGCGCAGTTTCAGGCGCGAGCCTTCGCGGATGCCGCGGGGCAGGTTCACCTCGATGGTACGGGGCCCCGCTGCGCCGCTGAGGGTCATGTTCCGTTTCAGCGGCGCGGCCATCACGTCGGCCAGCGAAAGCGTGATCCGCACTTCGCTGTCTTCGCCGCGGGCCGCGCGGCCGCGGCCGCCGAAGAGGTCGCTGGCGCTGAAGCCCCGCGCGGGGCCACCCATGTTGCCGAAGATGGTCTGGAAGAACTCGCTGAAGCCGCCGCCGTCGCCGAACTCCATGTGCACGCCGCCGCCGGGGAATCCGCCGAAGCCCTGGAAACCGCCGCCCTGTCCGCCGAACTGCTGCGCGGCTTCCCAGTTGGGGCCGAGGGCGTCGTACTTCTGGCGCTTTTCCGGATCGTGCAGCACTTCGTACGCTTCGTTCACGTCCTTGTACTTCCGCTCCGCGCCGGGGGTCTTGTTCACGTCGGGATGGTACTTCTTCGCCAGCTTGCGGTACGCGCTCTTTATTTCCTGTTCCGTGGCGGTCTTGGACACGCCGAGAATTTCGTAATAGTCTTTGTAGGCTACGCTCATAGCCGGACACCTCCACTGGTCAGAGCGATTCTTTTATCGTCTAACCAAAGCTGACCATATTATATATTACTGGATTTCCTTTGTCCAGAGGAGGAAAACGAGACGTCGCGGAGCGAAACGGAAAGTTTTGGACAGAGCGCGCCGCTTGAGGTAAAATGAGAATGGAAAAATAAAGCGCCTCGCGGAGGAATGAGCATGGAGTTTTGGAAGATCAACGGCAACGGCAACGATTTCATCACGCTCGACATGCTGGCCGCGCAGAAATCGTCGGCCGAGCTGGCGAAACTGGCGCGACGCCTCTGCCGCCGCCGCGCCTCCATCGGCGCCGACGGGCTGCTGATCGTGGAGCCGTCCGCGAACGCGCATTTCCGCATGAGGCTGTTCAACGCCGACGGATCGGAGGCCGAAATGTGCGGCAACGGCGCGCGCTGTATCGCGCGCTTCGCCTGCGAGCGCGGCGTCGCGCCGGCCGAAATGACGTTCGAGACGCTGGCGGGCGTGATGCGCGCGCGCGTCGAGGGCAGCTTCGCCGAGATCGACCTGGGCGAGCAGTCGTTCGCGCCGGGCTGGATCGACCGGCCGCTGACGATGGACGGTGCGACGTTCCGCAGCTGTTTTCTGTGGGTGGGCGTGCCCCATCTCGTGCTGTTCGCATCGGAGGAGCTGAGCCGCGAGGACTGCCGGCGTATCGGCCGCGCGTTTCGTGCGGACGCGTCGCTGTTCCCGCAGGGCTGCAACGTGAACTTCGCGCGCCCCGTCGGACGCGGCGAGCTGACGGCCGTCACCTACGAGCGCGGCGTCGAGGACCTCACCGATTCCTGCGGCACGGGCGGCGTGGCGGCGGCGCTGTCGGCCAGTCTGCTGTTCGGCATGGACGGCCCGATCGAGGTGCACAATCCCGGCGGCACGAACCGCGTCGCTTTCGAACGGCTTGACGAGACGCGCTTCCGCGCCGCTCTGGGCGGGAACACCGCCGTTGTCGCCAAGGGGGAACTTGGCCCCGATGCCTGATCATACCAGTGAAGGGGGAGAAGAGTTCATGAAGGACAAACGAGAGCTTTCCAAGGACGAGCTGGAGCTGCTCCGCGACGAAGCGCTGCCTCCGGCGGAAGACGAAGAGATCATCGAGGACGACGATTGGGCGGAGTTCCGCAAGATGAGCCCCGAAGAGCAGAAGTGGGCTCTGATTCAGCTTCAGCTCGATCAGGAACAGAAATACATCGAGAGTATTTTCACTCCCGAATAGGGAATAAAAAAACGCGGAACGGCGTTCCGCTCCGCGGCAGAATCTTTCAGGACGTGGTGTGATGAGACATTTTTTCAAAGCGCTGGCGTATTCCTGGAGCGGCTTTCTCGTGCTGCTCAAGGAAGCCGCGTTCCGTCAGGAGCTGGTCATGCTGCTTGCCGCGCTGTCGGTCGTGTGCTGGCGGCGCGGCCTTTCCGCCCTCGGCGCCGCGCTGCCCTGGGGGCTGCTGGTGCTGGTCGCGGAAGCGCTCAACACCGGCATCGAAAAGACGGTGGATCTCTGCACGCCGGAACGGCATCCGTTGGCCAAAGCCGCCAAGGACGCGGCCAGTTTCGCCTGCGGCACGGCGATCCTGGCGTTCGCGCTGGTCTGCGCGCGGGAACTTTTCCTTTAGATCGTTTCGGTCGGGAGGCCGTTGTCTTCCGGCCGCAAAATGCCGGAAGTCCGAGAGCTTCCGGCATTTTTTTGAAAGGCGGGATGTGATGCGTTTCCTTCGCGTTTTACTGCTGCTGGCCGTATGGTCAGTGAGCGCCGCGCCGCTTCAGGCGCGCCGCCCTCTGCCGATCGGAGTCGTTTTTTCCTGCGGTCCCGAGGACTCGATGTTCCGTTCGTCGTTGAGCGGTATCAAGCGCGCCCGATCGGAACTGGACGTTAAGATCACCAGCTATCTCTGCAACTACAACAGCGCCGAATACGAGTCGACTGTCGCGGAGGCCGCCCGGCGGAACCGGCTGGTGCTCGCCGTCGGCAGTCCTCTCGCCGAAGCGGTCGACAGGGCGGCCCGCGCGCACGAAAGCGCCGATTTCGTGCTGTTCGACGCGAAATCCGTCAATCCCGGGGTCTCGTCGGTGCTGTTCCACCAGAGCGAAGCCAGTTATCTGGCCGGCGTGCTGGCCGTCCGTCTGGCGGCGCGCCGAAATTCCCGGAAGATCGGCATCATCCTCGGCGAGCGCGGCGAAAAAACGCCGGCGATGCTGGATTTTCTGCTCGGCTTTGAGCAGGGGGCCAAGGACGCCGACGGACGGACGACGCTGCTGAAACGGAGCGTCCAGTCCTGGAACGCCCCTCAAAAAGCGAAGGCCATTGCCCGCGCCATGCATGACGAGGGCGCACAGGTGATCTTCCAGGCGGCGGGGTTGTCGGGGAACGGCGTCGTCGAAGCCGCCATCGAAGAGGGTTTCTACGTGATCGGCGTGGACGAACCGCAGGAGCGCCTTGCTCCCGGCGTCGTGCTCACGGCGGTGTTGAAGCGCTTCGACCTGGCCCTCTTCGACGTGATCAGCGCCCGCGTGGGCGGTCATCTCCGGCGCGGCGCCACGCTTCATTATCGGCTGTGGAACCGCGGCGTCGAACTTTCGTGGACTTCCAACGCGCTGATCCCCGACGAACTGCGCCGCGAGCTCGAAGGGCTCTCCTACCGCATCGTTGACCGCGCGATCCGCGTCGCCAGCTGTTATAACGACGACGGCACCTTCAAGGCGACGCTGAAACCGCTGCCGCCGGAGTTTTCCGCCTCGGGATCGGGGAAAAAATAACGTTTTCGCCACGGGGTTCCCATCGGCACCTTGAAGCGAAGAAACGTCTGCTTCATCGAAGGGACGGCTTTTCATGAGAAACGGGGGGAACGAATGAATCTGAGCACTTTGTTCCAGATCATGGGCGGCGTCGGGCTGTTTCTGTACGGCATCAAACTGATGGGCGACGCCCTGCAGGACTTGACGGGCGACCGCATGCGCACGCTCATCGCGTCGCTGACGAGTACGCCGCTGAAAGGCGCGCTGGTTGGCACGCTGGTGACGATGGTGATCCAGTCGAGCGCCGCCACGACGATCATGTCGGTGAGCTTCGTGCAGGCGGGGATGATGACGCTGAAACAGGCGCTCGGCGTGATCATGGGAGCCAACATCGGCACCACCGTCACGGCGCAGCTGGTCGCTTTCAACATGAAAGAGCTGGCGCTGCCGCTGCTGGGCATCGGCATGCTGTTGGCGGTGTTCGGCCATTCCAAAAAGCGCCGCTACGTCGGCAACGGCATCTTCGGCTTCGGCCTGCTTTTCATCGGCATGAACACGATGGAGCACGCGCTCGGCTTTCTCGCCGCCAACAAACAGTTTTTCCTCAGCTTCGCCTCTCGGCCGCTGCTCTGCGTGGCTGCCGGTACGCTGCTGACCATGGCCGTGCAGTCAAGTTCGGCCACCGTCGGCCTGACGATCGCCATGGCCGTGCAGGGACTGCTGCCGCTCCAGTCGGCCATCGCCATCCTGCTGGGCGACAATCTTGGCACGACGATCACCGCCGTCATCGCCGCACTGGGATCGAGCCGCTCGGCCAAGCAGGCGGCGGCGGGACACGTGCTCTTCAATCTGCTCGGCGTGGCCATCTTCCTGCCGCTGCTTGTCCCTTACTCGGCGCTGATCTCGCACACGTCCGGGAATATCGCCCGTCAGCTGGCCAACGCCCATACGCTCTTCAACGTCGTCAACACCATGTTCCAGCTGCCCTTTGTGAGCCTGCTCGCCCGGCTAATCCAGAAACTGCTTCCGGTCAGGGATGAAAAAGTTTACACCGGCGCCCGTTATCTGAACGAGAGCCTGCTGAACACGTCGCCGGCCGCCGCGCTTACGGCGGTGCGCAATGAACTGCTGAACATGGGCGGCATGGCGCTGGAAATGCTCGACCTGGTAAAGCAGGCCTTCGCCGCCAAGGACCCGTCCGCCGCAGCCAAGCTGAACCAAGTGGAGGACGGCCTCAACGACCTGACGCGGCGCGTCGCCTCTTTCGCCGCTAAGCTCTGGCAGCGCCACATCTCCGATCATCTTTCCTCGCTGCTCGAATCTCTCGTCAACGGCTCCAGCGACATCGAGCGCATCGGCGACCATGCCCAGAACATGATGGAGCTTTACGAATACCTTCAGGACCACAATCTCGAATTTTCGCCGTCGGCCGTCCAGGAGTTTTCCGCCATGATGGCTCTGGTCCGCGAGATGGTGCAGAAGGCGCTCGAAGCCCTGCGCGCGGAGAACGTCGAACTGGCCCGCGAGGTGTCGGTGACGATGGAAGACCGGGTCGACGCCATGGAGAAGCAACTGCGGCACATGCACATGCAGCGCCTCAACGACGGGACCTGTACGCCCTCGTCCGGCGTACTCTTCATCGACCTGGTCAGCAACATGGAGCGCATCGGCGACCACGCCACCAACGTCGCGGAAATCATTCTGGAAACGTCCGGTCTGCAGGCACGCCGGGAAACGGGCAAAAAGTTCGAGCTGTGACGAGCGCGGGGAGACGCGCGCGTCGCCGCGAGGACGTCCCAAAAAGCAACCGGCTGAACGTCTACCGCGCCGCTTCGTGGTGTAGCTTTTTGACTCAAACGACGAACGAGTTGCCTTCCAACTCGTTCGTCGTTTTTTATCGGGAGTTAGTGTGAAATTGCCCTCGGAATGTAACAAAGTCAAACTTTCAATGCAGGATATTATTCGGCTGCTCTGGCGTTGATCAGCGTACGGCGTTCGCGTTTGATGGAGCCGTCGGGCTGGCGCCAGAATACGCCGATACCGAGGTAGATGATGGCGATCGCGACGAACGGGCAGAGCCAATTCAAGAGGGCATAAGGAGCGTAATCGAGCGTGGCGACGCCGAGGACGCCCGCCGCGTAACCGGCGCAGACGTTCCATGGGATCAGCACGGAAGTCAGCGTGCCGCAGTCTTCCAGCGAACGGGAAAGCATGCGGGGTGCGAGCCCGCTCTCCGCGAATTTTTCCTTGAACATGCGCCCGGGGATGATGATGGAAAGATACTGGCTGCCTGTCAGCAGATTGCCGATAAAACAGGAGGCGATCGTCGTGGCGATCAGGCCGCCGGCACGGCGCACGCCGCGAGTGATGGCGCTGAGCAGAACGCGCAGGAAACCGCCCGCTTCAAGAAAACCTCCCATGGCCATCGCGGCGATAGCCAGCTCGACGGACCACATCATCGGGAACATGCCGCCGCGCCCCACAAGACGAGAGATCATGGCGGACACGTCCTTGGCCAGTTCGGGCGCAAGCGTGATCCCCCTTTCGGCCAGGAGCCCGGCAACGGCCGTCATGTCAGCGGCGCCGGCGACCTGAGCCGTCAGCTGAGGTTTGTAGCCGCTCTGCCCAAGGGACCAGATCTCGCCGATGGAAACGCCCTGGGTAAAGGCCATGATGACGGACACGAGAATACCGAGGCAGATGCCGGGCATGGCGGGGACTCTCAGCGCCGAAGCGACGATAACCACAAGCGGCGGCACGACGCAGAGCCAGCTCACGTTGAACTCGGCGGCGATCATGGTCTGGATGGCCTTGATGCGCTCGGCATCCAGCGTCTGACCGGCAAAACCGCGCCCCCAGAAGATGTACACGGCGAAGCAGATCAGCAGTGTCGGCAGAGTGGTCCAGAGCATGGCGCGGATGTGATCGAACAGGTCGTTTCCGGCCACGGCCGGAGCCAGATTCGTGGTATCCGAAAGGGGCGACATTTTGTCGCCGAAGTAGGCTCCCGAGACCACGCAGCCGGCGGTCATGGCGGCGGGGACGCCCAACCCGTTGCCGATGCCCATCAGCGCGACGCCGATCGTTGCCTCGGTGGACCACGAAGAACCGGTGCAGAGAGCGATGATCGAACAGATCACCATGGTGGCCAGCGGGAAGTACGCGGGGCTGAGGATGTCCAGACCGTGATAGATCAGGCCGGGGATGATGCCGGCACGCATCCAGATGCCAATGAGAATGCCGACGAGCATCAAGATCATGCACGAGGGCAGCGAGGCCATAATGCTGTTCAGCGCCGCCTGCATGACGTCGTCGTATTTCAGCTTCAGCCACCAGCAGTCGACCAGAGCCACTACCATGGCCAGCATGGCGATGGGCACGTGCACGTCGACGCCGTATTTCAGCGTTGCCAGCGAGACGACGGCCGTGATCAGGGCGATCAGCAGAAGCGCCGCTCCCAGCGTCGCTTCGCGTTTTGTTTCGTGCGGAACTCTCTTTTCTTCTTCCAACATCGTTGTTTCCTCCTTCACGATTTCAAATTCGCATACGAGCGTCTCGCGGATGCCCGGTAAAACACCCCGTTAACCGAGCCGTAGCGCGGCTTTCAGCCTCTGCGCCGGAGCGGATGTTCCACGTGGAACATCCGCTCCGGCGCAAAAATTTTCAGCGCGACCAAACCTTTCTTCCCTCCAGATACGTGGCCAGATGCGTCGTGCGGCGCAGTTCCATGGCAGGCTTTTCAAAAGGATTGCCGTCGGTCACGGTGAAGTCGGCGCGATAGCCGGGATGGATGCGACCGAACTCGTTTCCTCTGCCGACGGCGCGCCACGGATTGATCGTATAGGCCGTCAGGGCTTCGTCCAGCGTCAGCGTCTGCGAGGGATCGTACTTGAGCGGCGAGCCGTCGTCGTCGCAGCGGCACACTGCATTCCAGATGCCGATCCACATGTTCTCCAGTTCCATCGGCGCGTCGGTGCTGCCCACGACAAGCAACCCCGTGTCCCAGAGCGCGCGGAAGGGATACGCGTCGAGGGCGCGCTGCGCGCCGAGGCGCAACGGCGCCATGACGCGATCGGTGTAGCATTGACAAGGCTGCAGGTCGAGCACGACGCCAAGGCGGGCGAGTCGTTCGCGCAGGTCTTTGGGACAGCAGATCACGTGCACGAAGCGATACGGCAGTCGCGGCCGTCCCTCTTCCCCGATGACGCGTTCCACGGCGCCGGCGGCCTGTTCGACGGCCGCGTCGCCGATCATGTGCGCCTGCACCTGAATGCCGCGGCGGTGAGCCGCGCGGATCAGCCGATCAAGCTCTTCGTCGGTGTGATTGGGTACGCCGCGGCTCCCGGGCATGTCGTCGAAGGGCTCGCGCATGGCGCAGGTGTGTCCGCCCAGCGTGCCGTCCATGAAGATCTTCAGGCCGCCGTACATGATCTGATCGTTGCCGATGCCGGAGCGGAAGGTGAACTCCGGCAGCCGGTCGTGATAGCAGATCACGCGCACGGGCAGTTTGCCCCGCTCGTACAGATTCTGCCAGGTGAAGATTTCCTCGCCGAGAGCGTATTTGGGCGCGTCGCAGGCATGCCCGCACGTGACGCCCCGAGAGGCCATGCACAGCGCGGCTTCCTCCATCGCGTCCGTAAGCTTTTGCGGCGTCTCGTATTCCGCTGCCACCGCTTCGATGATGGGAGCTGCGCCGCCTTCGGTCATGACGCCGGTGACTTCGCCCCTTTCGTC
This sequence comes from Pyramidobacter sp. C12-8, assembly GCF_002007215.1. GTDB lineage: Bacteria > Synergistota > Synergistia > Synergistales > Dethiosulfovibrionaceae > Pyramidobacter. The sequence goes on from NZ_MUHX01000003.1 coordinate 112,160, forward strand.
GCTCAGCACGTAAGGATCGGCGCTGTTCCACAGGCCGCTTTCCTTCATGGCGCGGGTGTTGGCGATGTGGCGATGGCCGCAGTAACGGCTCATCACGACGGGATGGTCGAAGTTGAAAGAGTCAAGCCATTCCCGCGTCGGCGGCGTCGTGTCGGCCCAGGCCATCTCGTTGAAGTTAATGGCGCGGATCCATGCGCCGGGCTTGAGCTGCGCCGCTTTTTTGCGAAGCATCTCGCCGGCTTCCGCAAGAGATTTGACCGACAGCAGGTCGACGTAGAGACGTTGACGGGCAAAAGCGGTCAGATGCAGATGCCCGTCGCTCATGCCGGGCATGACCATGTTGGCGCCATAATCCTCCACGTCTGCGCCGGGACAGGCAGCGCGAGCGCTGGCCCAATCGCCCACGTAAACGAAACGACCGTTCTCGACTGCCGTCGCCTCGGCCCAAGGGCGGTCTTTGCATCCCGTCCAGATCTTGCCGCGAATCACAAGGCTTTTCATATTCTGCGCCCCGCCTTTCCTTCGATTTTCTGTTTTGGTCCTGCAGAAAACGCATACGAATTTCAGCCGACATCACATAAGCAATCGACGCAAAATTCTGTCTCGTCGGATATTTATTATAATTCAGTATTGTATACGTCTTTGCGTTTTTTTCATCTGCCCAAAATCACTCATTTGTTCCCATCCGATGAGACAAAATTACAGCAATAAAATGCAAAAATCGTATTTTGCAAAAATTTAGCTGCGATATATCTCGAAAAATCCGCACAGAAACGGCTCGCGGCGATGTGGTGTATAATTGTGAAGATCGTTCCGACAGCGACGGGAGTCAACGGCCGACCGTCCATTCAGCCCAGCTTGCAGGAGGCTCTGAAAATGAAAGAACCGGAAGCTTACGCCCCGACTGCCGCGGATTTCGTCTACCGACATCTGCGCGCCCAGATCTTCGCCAAAAAGCGCCAGCCCGGCGACCGGCTCACCGAGGAGGCGATCGCCCAGGAGCTCGACGTCAGCCGCACGCCCGTGCGCGAGGCGATCCGCCGCCTCACCGCCGAGGGATTGGCGACGCTGATCCCCAACGCCGGCGCCCGTCTGGCCAATCCGACCAAGAAAGAAATCATGGATACCTACGAGCTGCGCGAATATTTGGAGTGTCTGGCGGCGCGCAAGGCGGCTCTCAACATCACGGGCGCGCAGGCGAACACGCTTCAGCAGACGATCGACGAAGAAGAGCAGATTTTCGCCGCCCGCAATTTCGAGGCCTATCTCGACGTGAACAACCGTTTTCACCGCACGCTGGCGGAGTGTTCCGGCAACGCCGTGCTGGCGGAGTTCGTCGGCAATCTGCTGGCGCGCACCTGCGTGTACATGATCTTTTACGATTCGTTCTTCGACATGAGCACCAACCCCAGTCTCGACGAGCACCGCGCCCTGCTCAAGGCGCTGCTGGCGCACGACTCCGACAAGGCGGAGCAGCTCATGAAAGTCCATTTGATGCTGTCGGCCACGTCGCTGAAAAGCAACGAAGGACTGCGCGTTCGCAGCGAATAAACGTAGACCGCCATGAAGAGGACGCGCTACCTTGGAAGGATCGCTCAACCGGTTTTATCGTCTCCGTTAACAGAGTTACCGTTATCTAAACATCAAAGATACAGTTCCGTCGAAAATATGCTATGCTGAACGTACGCAGCTGGAGCCGCAAGGAGAAGAGCCGTAGAAATGCTCGTTCAGGATGCGACGCCTGATCCAAATGGAAGGGAGCGATTTTCATGAGACTGACGTTTTTGGGACATGCCTGTTTTGATCTGTGCGACGGAAAATACCACGTGCTCACCGATCCCTATCTGAGTGGCAACGACCTTGCCGCCGCGAGAGCCGGCGAAGTTCCCGCCGACTTCATCCTCGTCAGCCACTGTCACGGCGACCATCTCGGCGACACGCTGGACATCGCCCGGCGCACGGGGGCGACGGTGGTCGGCGTGGCCGAGCTGCGCGGCATGCTGACGGAGGCGGGGCTGAAAAACTGTCTCGGCAACATCGGCGGCTGGGGGCCGATGCCGTTCGGGCGCGTCAAGCTGCTTCAGGCGATCCACGGCAGCGGCCTGCCGGGAGCGCTGGCCTGCGGCTTTCTGATCGAGATGGGCGGCAAAAAAGTTTATTTCGCCGGCGACACGGCTTTTTACGGCGACATGGCGCTGCTGGCCGAGGAAAAACTGGACGCGGCGCTGCTGCCGATCGGCGATTTCTACACGATGGGGCCGGACGACGCGGCCCGCGCGGCCCGCGCCATCGGCGCGAAGATCACCGTGCCCATGCATTACGACACGTTCCCGGCCATCAGGCAGGATCCGCAGGCGTTCAAGGCGCTCTGCGAGCCGGCCAGCAGGGTCGCGGTGCTGCGGCCCGGCGAATCTCTCGAGCTGTAAACTCTTCCGCGAAAACGTTCTGTCGGCCGGATCCGCGGCGCTCTCTTGCGCTTCGCGGAAGATTGTGTTATCATACCCGTCAATCAAACAGCGCAACTTTTATCAAGAGTCAGGGGAGAGAGTCAGCTCGATGATCCTGCACCAACCTGCCCGCACGGGGAAAGGTGGTCCTGCTGACAGCGATGAGGGGAAGCCTCAAAGAGGGATTTGAGCCGCCTTGCCATCGCAGGGCGGCTTTTTCGTTCTTCCCGGCACGACGCGCGCTTTTCAGGAAGGTGAAATCATGATCCAGCTCCGCGGCATCAAAAAAATCTATCGCGCGCCCGACGGCCGTTCCGTCGAGGCGCTGTCGGGCATCGACCTGGACATCGCCGACGGCGAGATCTTCGGCATCATCGGCCTCTCGGGCGCGGGCAAATCGACGCTGCTGCGCACGATCAACCGCCTCGAAGAACCCAGCGGCGGACAGGTCGCCATCGACGGGCAGGAGATCACGGCGCTCGACGCGGGCGGACTGCGGCTGGCGCGGCGCAAGATCGGCATGATCTTTCAGCACTTCAACCTGCTGGCCTCGCGAACGGTGGCGGGCAACGTCGCCTTTCCGCTGGAACTGGAAGGCTGGAAGCCGAAAGACATCAAAGACCGCGTCGCCGAAATGCTCGACGTCGTCGAGCTTTCCGACAAGGCCGGCAGTTACCCGTCGCAGCTTTCCGGCGGGCAGAAGCAGCGCGTCGCCATCGCCCGCGCGCTGGCGAACCGGCCGCACGTGCTGCTCTCCGACGAGGCCACCAGCGCTCTCGATCCCCGCACCACCAAATCGATCCTCGGCCTGCTGGCCGGCATCAACCGTCTCATGGGGCTGACGATCGTCGTCGTCACCCACGAGATGAACGTCATCCGCGAGATCTGCTCGCGCGTGGCCATCATCGAGTCGGGGCGCATCGTCGAGCAGGGAACGGTGAAAGAAATATTCCTGAACCCGCGCTCGAAAACGGCGCGCGAGTTCCTCGCCAAACTGCCGCGCACCGGCTACGACGAAGGCGCGGGACTGCCCCGCGAGAGCGGCAAGCCGGTGGCGGTGCTGACCTTCGACGGCTCGGCGGCGGAAGCGCCCCTGATCTCGCAGACGATCAAGGCCACGGGGGCCGACGTCAACATTCTCGCCGGCGCTATCGACAGCCTCTACGTGTCGCGCGTCGGCACCCTCACGGTGCAGTTCGGCGGCGCGCCGCAGGTGATCGCCGCGGCGATGGACATGATCCGCGCCCATAACGTGCAGGTGGAGGTGGTCTGGAATGGCTAAAATCTTCGACCTATTGGCCGGACCGACGCTGCAGACGCTCTACATGGTCGGCCTGTCGAGTCTGTTCGCGATCCTGCTGGGGCTGCCGCTGGGCATCGCCCTCACGCTGACCGAAAAGGGCGGCCTGTGCGAAAGCCGCTTTGCCGGCAAAGCGCTCGACGTCTTCGTCAACGTCTTTCGCTCCTTCCCGTTCATCATCCTCATGATCATCCTCTTCCCGCTCTCGCGGCTGATCGTGGGCACCACCATCGGCACCACGGCCGCCATCGTGCCGCTGTCGATCTCGGCCGCGCCGTTCGTGGGGCGCGTCGTGCAGAGCGCCCTCAAGGAAGTGGACCGCGGCGTGATCGAAGCCGCGCAGGCCATGGGCGCCGACGTCAGGACCATCGTCCTGAAAGTGATGATTCCCGAAGCGCTGCCCTCGCTGGCCGCGGGCGCGACGCTGACGGTCATCGCCATCGTCGGCAGCTCCGCCATGGCCGGGGCCATCGGCGGCGGCGGGCTGGGCGACGTGGCCATCCGCTACGGCTTCCACCGCTTCCGCAGCGACGTGCTGATCGCCGCCGTCGTCGTTATTATCGCCATTGTTCAAGGGATCCAATGGCTCGGTAATAAAATCGTCCGGAATCTGAGCCGGAATCGATAATTTATTTTTCGGGAGGTTTTGCTGCAATGAAAAAAATCTGTGTTCTCGCTCTTACCGTTTCTCTGTGCTTCGCCGGCGCGTCCTTCGCCGGCACGCTGCGCGTCGGCGCCACGCCCACGCCTCACGCCGAGATCCTCGCCCAGGTCAGGGACGACCTCAAAGCCCAGGGCGTCGACCTGCAGATCGTGGAGTTCACCGACTACGTCACGCCCAACCTGGCGCTCAGCGACGGCGAACTCGACGCCAACTACTTCCAGCACCTGCCCTACCTGCAGAGCTTCTGCAAAGACCGCGGCCTCGATCTGGCCTCCGCCGCCACCATCCACGTAGAACCCATGGGGCTGTTCTCGAAGAAGTTCGCCACGCTCGAAGGGCTCAAAGACGGCGCGCTCATCGCCGTCCCCAACGATCCCACCAACTGCGGGCGCGCCCTGCTGCTGCTCCAGTCCGCCGGACTGATCAGGCTGGCGGCGGACAGCGGTCTCACCGCCACCGAGCTGGACGTCGAAGAGAACAAACACGGCTTCAAGTTCCGTTCGCTCGAGGCGGCCCAGCTGCCGCGCTCGCTCGACGACGTGGACGCGGCCGTGATCAACGGCAACTACGCACTGCCCGCCGGTTTCAACCCCGCCAAGGACGCCCTGCTCGTCGAAGGCGCCGATTCGCCCTACGCCAACGTCATCGCCGTCAAGGCCGGCAACGAGAACAACGCCGACGTGCAGGCGCTGATCAAAGCCCTGCAGAGCGACAAAGTTTCCAAGTACATCCTCGGCGCCTACGCCGGCGGCGTACTGCCCGCGTTCGGCGGCCCCGCCAAGTAGAAAAAAGGCAAACTGTTTTTTCGGCCATGCTGTTCCGCATCTTGCAGATCGGCATGGCTGCTTGTTTTCCGCCGCCTCAGCGCAAAAATGTTCCACGTGGAACATTTTTGAAAAAGCGCCCGCGACAGTCTGCCGTACTGCGCTGATGATGGAATACGAGGCGCGGCGTTTTCAATGACGCCTTTTCATTGAAAATCGGTATCACAGAATCGAGCGGCAGTATTAAAGAGAGACGCGCCGAGTGCGGCGCGTCTCCTTTTATGGGGGGGACAAAACGCGTCCGGCATGGGAAGTTATGGAGATCTTCTCCATCCACAACTTTTATTTTAAGAGTTTAAAATAAAATCTTGCCTCTGACCCTTCATCACGTCACTTGAATCAAATAAGACAAAGCACATCATGTTTCTCTCGGAGAAGAAGGGAATGGGGATCTGATTCGTCAGAAATAAAAGTCTCAAATTCAGTTTTCATCGCGTCACGCCGCAACTATAATTTATTCTGTATGCACGGAGCGTTTTCCCGTCTCATGGAATGAGGCATTTTGGCTCAAAACTATCATTTCTTAATTTTATTATTTTTTATAGCAATTTTTCCTTGCGCGCCGCTTGGTAATCTGATCGCTCCATGATAGAATTAAATTAGTTAATCACAAAGAAATACTTTCAAGGCTGTCTTCTTCATTTTCAAAAGATCGGTTTTTCTCTTTTGGAAGGATTCTCCGATCACGGGCAAAGGAGGTCGGGCGGAAATGAACGCTGAAACGAAAATCACAGATGTCATCGCAAACGAAAATTTCAAGGGATATGGCCATCTCCTTTTTCCCGGGCGTCTGAGCGAATCCGACAAAAAACGCACGCTGGCGCAGATCGCGCCGCTGTTCCCCTATCATAGGCATTTGAGCGTCGACGTCACGTTGAACGTCCTCAACTCCATGCTCGCGCGGGAAAAGAACGGCGAGAAGATCTTCTACGACCTTTATTCCGACGAAGAGAAAGGCAGGGATCCGGCCAAGGCGGAGACGGGGCTGTTCTCTTTCCGCGGCGTCAAAAAAGCGCCGTTTGCCGTTATCTGCGCGGGAGGCAGCTTCCAATATGTCGCGTCGCTCCACGAGAGCCTGCCGCACGCGCTGGAGCTGAGCCGCATGGGATTCAACGCCTTTACGCTCCACTATCGGACCGAAAGTCTCGAAGCCGCCTGCGAAGATCTGGCGGCGGCGATCACGCAGATCTTCGCCCATGCGGAAGAGCTCAACGTCGGCACGGAGTGTTATTCGCTCTGGGGCAGCTCGGTCGGCGCCCATATCGCCGCCTATCTGGCCTCGTACGGGCCGCACGGTTTCGGCGGCGCGCAGCTGCCGCGCCCCGGCACGCTGGTGCTGCAGTACACCGGGCACACCAATCACACCCGCCGGGAACCGCCCACCTACGTCTGCGTGGGCGAAAACGATCCCGTCTGCGACTGGCGGGTGATGAAAAAGCGTCTCGACGCGCTGGCGGCCTGCGGCATCGACACGGAATTCCACAAGTACCCGCATCTCGGACACGGCTTCGGCCTCGGCATCGGCACGGAAGCCGAGGGCTGGATCGCCAGCGCCGCCGCGTTCTGGAAGCGCCATCTGCCCCGGCGGATGCTGCGCGTGCTCAGCCGCTTCGAAGCCGCGGCCGTCTGATCGGCGACAAAAAAATCCGGCGCTCCTGTCGTGCGGGAGCGCCGGATTTTTTTGTCGCCGGAAATTTCTTCGGTTCACGAATCGAGGATACTTTTTCGCAGTCGGGCGGCGGCTTTCTGAAGGACGCCGCGAAACGCCTCGAACTGCGGCACCACGGAATTTTTCGCGCCGCCGATGGCCAACACCGCCATGACCGTCCCATCGGGGTTCAGGATCGGCGCCGCCGCTTCGGCGGTTTCCGGCACCAACTCTTCGACGCTGACGGCATAACGCTTCTCTCTGATCTTCTCGATCTCCGCCAGCAGCTCTTTGGAGCCGGTGATCGTCGCGGACGTGTAGCTTTTCGGCTCGGAATAGACGATGTACTTCTGCAGCGGCTCGGGCGCGAAAGCCAACAGCGCCTTGCCCGCCGCGCCGGCGTGCAGGTCGAACAGCTTCGCGCGACGGCCCGCGAGCGCGGGCGCGTCTTCGGGCAAAGACGCGGCGACGCTGAGACCGCTGAACCCGTCGAGCGTGCACAGAGACACGCTTTGCCCGGTCTGATTGCACAACGCCTTCAGCAGATCCTGGGACTGGTTGACCAACGCCAGACGAAGCGCCCAGCCGTTCGACTGGCCGAGCAGCTTGTAACCGATCCGATAGCCCTGCGTCCTCTTGTCCTGCGCGACCCAGCCGTTCTCTTCCATTCCTGACAGAAAACGCTGGACCGTGCTCTTGGGAATACCCGTCCGCATCCCCAGCTCGCGGACGCCGAGCTCGCCGCCGTCGGCGAGCAGCGTCTCGATGAGCGCCATGATGTTGCGCGTAGAATTCATGGAACCTGCTCCTCTCTCGCTCTGAAAATTGCTGTGAACATTCTATGATTTCTATGATCAAAATATAGCATTTCGCAGACATAACTGTCAAGCGCGCCGCAGGAGCTTTTCAGCGTCGGGCAGCCGACGTGCGGCAAAGATTTTTACATTATAGAACTTTTGGGAGCGATTTCCATAAGATATATCAATTTCTGTCCCTTTTTCAACATTATGCGCATCTTACGAAAATATAAAAATGAAAAATCCGTTTAAAAGGAGCGACGGTTGAAGCGGTTTTTATTCGTCGTGATTCCGTGGCGGCAGGATCGCGAAGCGCACTTCGCCGCCGATCTCGCGCGCCGGTTCGGCGGCGCTGGGCATGGAGGCGCGCAGCGTCTGCCCCTGCCAGTCGATGATCCAGTCCGTCGAGGCGCCGAGGAACGCGCGCGAGACCAGCGTTCCGACCAGCGGACCGTCTTCCGCGATGGCGATCTGGTCGGGGCGGAGCAGCTCGCGCTTCCCTTCCAGGATCACGGGGAACGCGTCGCCGATAAAATCGGCGGCGAAATCGCTGCGCGGCGAAAAATAGACTTCTTCGGGCGTGCCCACCTGCATGAGCCGCCCTCCCTGCATCAGCGCCACGCGGTCGGAGATCGACAGCGCTTCCTCCTGGTCGTGCGTGACGTACAGCGCCGTGATGCCGAACGCCTTTTGCAGCGAACGGATCTCGGCGCGCATGCGCACGCGCAGCCGCGCGTCGAGACTCGAGAGCGGTTCGTCGAGCAGCAGCACCCGCGGGCTGAGGATCAGCGCCCGGGCGAGAGCCACGCGCTGCTGCTGGCCGCCCGACAGTTCCTGCACGCGCGCCCTTTGATAGCCGTCCAGACCGACGCGCTCCAACATTTCCGCCGCGCGCCGCAGCCGCTCCGCGCGGGGCGTTCCGCGCACGCGCAGGCCGTAGGCGACGTTTTCCTCCACGCTCAGGTGCGGAAACAGCGCGTGACTCTGAAACACGGTCGCCGTAGGACGTTTCTCCGGCGGCAGCGCCGAAACGTCGCGCCCGTCGAGCATGACGCGCCCCGAATCGGGAAACAGGAATCCGCCGGCGATCTGCAGCGTCGTCGTCTTGCCGCAGCCCGAAGGTCCCAGCAGCGTCAGCAGTTCGCTTTTTTCCAGCGCCAGCGTCAAACCGTCGAGAGCTTTCGCTTCGCCGTAACTGAACGACACGTTCTCGAATGAAAGCATTCAACCTCTCCTTTCGCTGATTTTCCAGGCCAGCGCGTTGACCGCCAAAATCGCCGCGATCAGCAGCGAGGCCATCGCCGAGGCGTCGCCGTACTTGCCGCTGTTGATCGACTCGAACAGCTCCACCGCCGCCACGCGCGCGTAGGGGCTGACCAGGAAGATGATCGGCCCCGTACTGGTCATGGCGGCGCTGAAAGCGTTGATGAACGACACCAGCATAAACGGACGCAGCAGCGGCAGTAGCATGTCGCGCAGCACGCGCCCCTGGCCGCCGCCGAGGTCGCGCACGGCCAGTTCCAGCTCGGGATTGATTTGAGCCAATCCCGCCTGCGCCGACCACGTCGACGGCGAAAGCTGGCGGAACAGGCAGTTCATGGCGATCAAAAAGCCGGCGGGAACCTCCCACGGTAGCGACGACGACACCAGCAGATAACCCACGCCGAAAAACGTTCCCGGCACGAGGTAGGGCAGTTCGATCAGCACGCGCGCGCCGCGCCGCAGCGCCTCGGGGGCGCGGTCCAGCAGCCGCGCCAGCGCCGCTCCCAGCACCGCGCCGCCCAGCCCCGCCGCAACGGAACAGGCCAGGCTGCGCGCGAAACCGTTGCCGCTGAAGTTCCACAGGCTGCGCAGATGCGCCGTCGTCAGCGTGAAGTCGGCTCCCCACGTCTTTGTGACGCTGCCGGCGAAGATCAGGCCGTAGACCGCCGTTTCCAGAGCGACGAACCCCCACGCCGCCGCTTCCGGCAGCCAGCCGGACGGGCCGCGCAGGCGCAGCGAGCGCGTTCCCGCCAGCCGCAGCGAAAAGTTCCGCCCGCGCGCCTCGCGCCGCACCGCCAACAGCAGCAGCGACGGCAGCACCAGCAGCGCGTTCATGGCGCAGGCCAGCGGGAAATCGCCGACGCCGATCAGCGTGTTGTACGCCTTCGACGCCAGCACCTGAAACCTCCCGCCCACGAACAGCGGCGTGCCGAAATCGGAGAGCGAGCGCACGAAGACCATCAGCGCCGCGGCGGCCAGCCCGGGACGCGCCAGCGGCAGGCTGACGCCCAGCAGCGTGCGCAGCGGCGAAGCGCCCAGATCGAGCGAGCCCCGCTCCAAAGCGCCGTCCACCTGATGGAACGACGCCGCCGCCAGCAGCGTGGCGACGCCCAGCTGCGACAGCGCTTCCATCATCACCACGCCGTGAAAGCCGTAGGGATTCCATTCCAGCCCCAGCAGCCGCCAGGTGATCAGCCCGCGGCGTCCGAAGAGCATCAGATACGACATCGAACCGACGAACGGCGGCGAGATCGTCGACAGCACCAGCACCGCCGTCAGCAGTTTGCGTCCCGCCGCCGCGCCGTACAGCAGCTTCACGGCCAGCAGCGACGCCAGCGGCAGCGTGACCGCCGTCACGGCGGCGGCCACGCCGAAGCTGTTCAGCACCAGCGGCCAGTTTTTTCCCAAAAGCCCGCGCCACGCCGAAAGCGACCACTGCCCGTCCGCCAGCAAACTTTCGCGCAGCACCGCCGCCACGGGCCACAGCGCAAAAAGGAGGACGCCGCCCCCCGCCAGGAGCCAGAGTGCCAGCTCCGCGCCGGAGAGCGCGCGTCCTCTTCTTTGCGCCGGATTATTTGGAGCCAAAGCGCTCCTGCCAGGCGGCGAGCACGCGCTTGCGCTGCGCCCCGCCCTCGACCACGTCGGCCTTGACCAGGTTGGAATCGCGCATCGCCTGCACCGCGGGAGCCAGCTTCACGCCGGGACGGATCGGAGCCTGCGTGGTGTACTTGGCCAGCGTCTCCTGCCCCTTCGCCGACAGCACCCAGTCGATCAGCGCCTTGCCGGCCTCGGGATTGCGCGCGCCCTTGAACAGCGCCACGGGCGCGATGTACCACGGCACGCCGTCGGCCGGGAACGCCGTCTCGATCGTGTAGCCCTCGCCCTTCAGCTTTTCGCCGGTGTCGAACGGAGCCACGGCGATCGCCGCTTCGCCCGTACTGACCTTGTTGGCCGGCTCGGCGCCGCGTTTGGAGTAGTAGGGCACGTTGGCGTCGATGCCCTCGAGCAGCTTCCAGCCCTCTTCCTCTCCCTTCGCGGAGAGGATCGCCCAGACCATGGCGTAAAACGTGCCGCTCACGGCCGGCGTGGCCATCAGCACTTCGCCCTTGTAGACGGGGTCCGTCAGATCCTGCCAGCTGCGCGGCATGGGCAGGTTCTTCTTGGCCATGATCTCGCTGTTGACGACGAAGTCGACCGCGCCCAAAGAAATGCCGCTCCAATAGCCATCGGCGTTATAGAACATCGGGTCGTACGCGGCGCGTTCGGGCGACGCGTACGGTTTGAGGAACCCCTCGCCGGCCGCCGCCACGTAGCTGTCCAGACCGCCGCCGAACCACACGTCGGCCTGCGCCTTGCCCTTGGCCGCGCGCAGGCGGGTCAGGACCTCTCCCGACGACATGGCCAGATACTCCACTTCGATGCCCGTGTCCTTCGTGAACTCCTGAAGGATGCCGTCAACGCCCGTGTAGGCGATGAAGATGCTGAGTTTCTTCTCCTCGGCGCCGACGGCCGGGACCGCCAGCATCATCACAGCCGCCGCCAACGCTCCAAACTTTTTCGACATGCAGAGACCTCCTTAAACTGATACGCGCCGCTTGCCGCGGCGCGGAAAAACCGTTTTATCCCGCCAGGTGCGCGCGGCAGAACGCCTCCGCGTCGGTGAACTTCGCGCCGTCCCAGGCCAGCGGACGGCAGCGCCCGGCCCGCACGGCGCGGATCAGGTCGCGCTCGTCGCGCAGCTCGTCGGCGAATTCCGTCACGAACAGCCCGACCCGCTCGCGCCAATGCGCGTCGGCCGCTCCCAGCAAAGCGCGGCCGGAGGCGCGCGCCAGTTCCAGCGCGCGCAGGTTGGCGGCCGGGTCGGTGCTGCCGTTGAAACATTCCACGCCGTGCAGCCCCGGCAGCGTGCCGATCAGATCTTCGAGACCGCGGTTGTTGTCGCGGAACGGATGAGCCGCCGTCGCGCAGCCGCCGCAGGCCGCCACGCGCGCCATCAGTTCTTCCGGCGTGAGCGAAGCGGGCGGCGGCGCTTCGTCGAGGCCGAAACAGACCACGTCGCCTTTCGTCGTCAGCACCTCGACGCCGAGAAAAAGCGGAAAATCGAAATTCCTCCGCCATTCGGCGGCGACCTCTCGCGCGCCCAGCGTGTCGTGATCGGTGACGCAAAGCCCGTCGATGCCCATCTCCCGGGCGCGGGCGACCGCTTCGGCGATGGGCAGAAAGCTGTCCGGCGAGTACTCCGCCGTGTGCATGTGCGTATCCAGAATCATCGGGAATACACCTTTCGTTTGTCGATAACTGAAAATCATAATATAGTTAACCTTCTTGAAAGACGATTATCCCCCAAAGAAGGGCAAAGGTCAAGACGCGCCGAAACGGACAAGGGGCGGCAAAACGGCCGCGGGACGCGGGCGATTTCCCCCTTTCGCCGCCGCGGCAAAGATGCGACAATGGAGCGGATTTCAATCGGATTTTTTCGGGAGAGGACTTTTTTCATGAGAAGACCGCTGCTCGCGGCGCTGCTGGCCGCGTTTCTCTGCGGGACGGCGCGCGCGGGAGCGCCGCTTCCCGACGATTCGGCGTCGCTGTTCAGCGCCGACGCCGACGCCCTGCGTCCCCGGCGCGCCGCGCTGCTTTTCGTCGGCGACCTGATGGCCCACGCCCCGCAGCTGACGACGGCGCGGCGCAAAAAAGGCTACGACTTCGCGCCGTCGTTCGCGCGCGTCAAACCGCTGCTTTCCGCCGCCGACCTGGCCGTCGGCAACCTCGAGACCACGCTCGGCGGCGCCAAGCGCGGCTACACGGGCTACCCGTGCTTCAACACGCCCGACGAGTACGCCGACGCCCTCAAAGACGCCGGTTTCGACGCTCTGACCACGGCCAACAACCACTGCCTGGACCGCCGCGCCGCCGGGCTGTTCCGCACGCTGAAAGAGCTGCGCGGCCGCGGCTTCACGACCTTCGGCACGTACGCCGCCTCCGCCGACCGCGAGACCGTCGCCGTCGAGAACGTGAACGGCATCACAGTCGCCTTCCTGTCGTGGACCTACGGCACCAACGGCATCCCCGTGCCGGCCTCGCAGGACTGGGCGGTGGCGCGCGGCGCTTCGTGGGAAGAAGTCAGCGGCGACGTCGCCCGCGCCAAAGCGCTCAGGCCCGACTTCATCGTCGCCATGCCGCACATCGGCGTCGAATACGCGCTGACGCCGCCGCGCTTCGTCGTCGCCTTCGCCGAAAAGCTGCTGGAAGCCGGCGTCGGCGCGGTGATCGCCTCGCACCCGCACGTCGTGCAGCCGCTGGAACTGCGCGCCGCTTCGGGCGACCGCGCGCCGGCGCTGATCGCCTGGTCGATGGGCAACTTCATTTCCAACCAGCGCGCCAGGCCGCGCGACATGGGCGTGATCGCGCGCCTGACGCTGGAAAAAGAAAACGGCGTCACGCGTCTCGTCAGCGCCGACGCCATCCCCACCTGGGTGCAGACGCGCACGAAAAAAGGCGCCCGCGTCTCGCGCGTGCTGCCGCTGCTGGACGCACTCGCAAACGCCGAAACGCTGCAGATCTCCGCGGGCGACCTCAAGCGCCTGCGCGGCGCGCACGCCGATTTCACCGGGCGCGTGCTGGGGCGCGCCGTCCCGCTGGCAGAAGCCCAGCTGGCCTACGAACTGGAACCGTCCTCGCAGGATCGTTTTTCGACGGCCGCATTCGACGAAATCGCCCGCCGCGCCGCTGCAAAAAAACGCGGCGCGCGGAAGAAAAACGCGGTAAAACCGTGATTTTCGTTCATATTTTTTTCATATCCGCCTTTAAAACGACGAATTTCCGGCATTTCACGCAAGCGGAAACAAAAACGCCAGAGTACAATCGGTTCAGAAGAAAAAACTTTATTCGAGGAGGAATACCCGACATGAACATGGACAAGATCCGCGCCATCATCGACAAAGACCGGGACAGCCTGATCGGCACGATCCGCGAGCTCGTCGCCGTACCCAGCGTAGGCGGCGAAGCGCCGCAGCCCGGCGCCCCCTTCGGCCCCGGGCCGAAAGCCGCCCTCGACAAGTTCGTCGAGATCGGCGCGCGCCATGGCTTCCGCACTTGGGCTTTCGAAGATCAGGTCGGCATCGCCGAACTCGGCGACGAATCCCTGCCCGAAATGATCGCCGTGCTCGCCCACGTCGACGTCGTTCCCGCCGGCGACGGCTGGAGCTGCGACCCCTGGCGGGGCATGATCAAGGACGGCCTGCTCTACGGCCGCGGCGTCGCCGACGACAAAGGCCCCGCCATCAGCGCCATGTTCGCCATGAAAGCCCTGCGCGAGGCCGGCGTGCGGCTGAAACGCCGCGTGCGCCTGATCGTCGGCACCAACGAGGAACTGGGCAGCCGCGCCATCGACCGCTACGTCACATCCGGCCAGGAACTGCCCGTGGCCGGCTTCACCCCCGACGCCGAGTACCCGCTCATCAACGGCGAAAAGGGCAGCATCACGCCCAAATGCCGCGCCCCCTTCGCGCCCGACGGCGGCGACGTGCAGGTGCTCTCGATCGACGCCGGCGTCGCCTCCAACGCCGTGCCCTCCAAGGCCGTGGCCGTGCTCAAAGTCGCGCCCGCGGCCGAAGCGCGCCTCAGCCGCGTCGTCGAAGAGTTCGCCGCCCCCCGCGACGCCAAGCTGACCTGCGAAAAGAGCGCGTCCGGCGAATACACGCTGACCATGGACGGCCTGGCCTTTCACGGCTCGCGCCCGCAGTACGGCTCCAACGCCGCCGCCAACCTCGTCAAAGTGCTGCGTCTGCTCGGCGTCGGCGGCGAACAGGGCGCCTTCCTCGAAAAGATCGACGCGCTCGTGGGCACGCAGACCCGCGGCGAAAACCTCGGCGTCATGCTCTACGACGACGTATCCGGCTTCACCTCCCTCTGCTGGGGCCTGCTCAGGAGCGAAGGCGACAAGATCATGTTCACGCTCAACTACCGCTTCCCCGTCACCTTCGGGCGCGACCCCGTCTGCGCCAAGTTCGTCGAAGCTCTGCGCGGCCACGGCTTCGAAGTCGAGGCCGGCAGCGGCAGCCATCCCCTCTACATGCCCGAAGACAGCGACCTCGTCAAAAAGCTGATGAAAGTCTACCGGGACGAGACCGGCGACTGCGAGTCGAAGCCCATGTCCATCGGCGGCGGCACCTACGCCAAGGAAATGCCCAACATGCTCGCTTTCGGCAACCAGTTCCCCGGCGAGAACACTCACATCCACGAAGTCGACGAGCGGTGGAGCATCGAACACATCATGAAGAACACCAAAATCATGGCCGCCGCCATCGCCGCGCTGGCCGGCGTCGAAGAATAGCAAGAACCTCACACAAGAGGCGGAAGTTTTTTTCTTTCGCCTCTTGCGTTTTTATCGGAACAAGAGAACGCACGTCCGACGATCACTGACTCGTCGGACGTTTTTTTATATGCAGTGCATAGTTAGTTTGTTAATTTGAGTTTTTTGAAAAACGGCAAAACCTTCGAAAAAAGATACATCCGAAACCGCTCGAGTCTTTACAGCGCAAGCACTTAGACCAAGCAGGCCAACAATATGCAAATTATTATATAATTTGATTTATACCATTGATGTTTAAGCATATATATGTTATTCATATCTTCATGCTAGGTAGGAGCGGTTTTGTGCGTGTCTTTGGCGCGCAACCACGGCTCCGATTTTTGTCTGAGGAGGATTTCTTCAATGGGATACCGGGCAACAGGGCATGGAAGACGCGGAACTGTATGTGAAACGTTTGAAAAACGGAAACTCCGCCGGGAAAAACACGCCGCGCCCTTTTTCAAAGGAGGCGCGCTGGTGGCCGTGATGCTGGGGCTGGCGCTTATGCAGCCCGCGACGACGTTCGCAGACACGATCCATTATTACAGCGTGAAGAGCGACAAGACCGGAGCGGGGAGCAACCACGACAACGACGGCGCCACGGGAGACGACTCTTTAGCCGTCGGCGTCAAGAGCAAAGCAGCCGGCAGAGCCAGCAGCGCCGTAGGCTATGGGAACGAAGTTTCCGGTAAATACGGCGTCGCTTTGGGGCGAGAGAACAAAGTCTTTGATCATGGCGAAAGCAGCAACGCTATCGGTTCTCGAAACGAGATCCACGGCAAGCTCAGCAACGCCATCGGCCGAGGGAACGCAATCACTGAAGATATCGAAAGCGGCACCGCCATTGGAATCTCGAATACGGTCTCCGGCACGTATGCCAACGCCGTAGGCTATCGAAACAAGGTTTTGGGCAAGTCGAGCAGCGCCGTAGGCTATTATAACAAGGCCACCGAAAATTCGAGCAATGCGTTCGGCTCCGGCAATAAAGCATCCAAAATCATGAGCAGTGCTTTCGGCTCCAGCAACAATGCACTCGGTGACATGAGCAACGCCTTCGGAGCCTTTAACGCGGCGGTGGGCAGGCACAGCAGCGCTTTCGGCTCCAACAACAAGGTAGGGGGCGAGAGCAGCCATGCCTTCGGCGAAGGGAACATCGTTGGGAGCACCTCGAAGAACGTGCTGATCCTGGGGAATAACGTCAAAATCGGCGCTACGAGATACAGTTCCTCGCAAAACACGTTCGACGGGGAGAGCGACGTTTCCGGCGCGGTGGCGCTCGGAAACGAAGCGGGCGTCGCCGTGCAGGGCGGCGTGGCGCTGGGAGAAAAGTCCGTCGCTGACCGCGGCAAGGGAACCGTCGGCTATGACGCCTCCGGCGCGGATCACAGCAACGACACGGACGGCGTATGGAAAGCCACGGCTTCCGCCGTCTCCGTCGGCGCACCCGTTCGGGGAGCCGCCTCCGTCACCCGTCAGATCACGGGCGTCGCGGCCGGCAGCGCTCCAACCGACGCCGTCAACGTCGCGCAGCTCCAGGCTCTGAAAGGGACCGTGGACGCCAACGCGCCCCACTATTACAGCGTCAAGAGCGGCAAGACCGGAGCGGGAAGCAACTACGACAACGACGGCGCCATGGGAACCGATTCTCTGGCCATCGGCATCAACAGCAAAACTGCCGGCAGCGAAAACGTCGCCGTCGGATTCGCAAACGAAACCGACAGAAATCAGAGCAGCGCCGCGGGGACCTACAACAAGGCGACCCAAATGGCAAGCAATGCTTTCGGAGGCTTCAACACCGCTTCCGGCGTGCAGAGCAACGCCTTCGGCACTTACAACAAAGCCACCAGGCTGAAAAGCAATGCTTTCGGAGGCTTCAACACCGCTTCCGGCGTACAAAGCAACGCCTTTGGAGCCGACAACCTGGCTTCCGGCACGAACAGCAACGCTTTCGGCATCGAGAACAAAGTGGGCGGCAAGTACAGTCTCGCGTTCGGACACGGCAACGTCATCGGTTCGACGTCGGAAAATACGATCGCCTTGGGCAAGGGAATCAAAATCGGCGCGACTGGATACGACAGGCTGAATAAAAAGTTTATAGACGAAACCGACGTTTCCGGCGCGGTGGCGCTCGGCAACGAAGCGGGCGTCGCCGTGCAGGGCGGCGTGGCGCTGGGAGAAAAGTCCGTCGCTGACCGCGGCAAGGGAACCGTCGGCTATGACGCCTCCGGCGCGGATCACAGCAACGACACGGACGGCGTATGGAAAGCCACGGCTTCCGCCGTCTCCGTCGGCGCACCCGTTCGGGGAGCCGCCTCCGTCACCCGCCAGATTACGGGCGTCGCGGCCGGCAGCGCCGACACCGACGCCGTCAACGTCGCGCAGCTCAGGCAGATCGCAGCCGCGAGCGGAGCCGCCACTTACAGATTTCCCCTCAGCGATTCCGCAACTCCCTCCGCGCACACGGTCACGCTCGGGCAGAACACGACGCCACCGGACATCAAGTTCGTCGGCACGGGCGGCATCACCGCTGCGGTCGCCGGCGGGGTCGTCACGATCGGGATCGATCCGGCCTCGCTCGGACAGCCCGGCACGTGGAATCTGCAAACCGACGGCGGCGCGTCCGTCCCCGTCGGCACGGGAAACACCGTCAAGTTCAAGAACGGCGACAACATCGAGATCACCCGCACCGATAGGGAAGTGACCGTCGCCGTCGCCAAGAATCCGACCTTCAAAGGCAAAGTGACGGCGAAAGAAGGCTTCGACGCCGCAGGCCACAAGGTCGAACGCGTCGGGGCGGGAGAAGTCAGCCAGGCCAGCGCCGACGCCGTCAACGGCTCGCAGCTTTGGGGCCTGACCGACAGGATCGCCGGATACCTCGGCGGCGGAGCGAAAGCCGGTGCTGACGGAACTCTTCTCCAGCCGACTTACAAAATCCGCGGCAGCGGCTATCACAGCGTCGGCGACGCGCTGAGCGCCGTGGACAGCGAACTCGGCAAACTCTACGGCAACTTCGGCAGCGTCTACGAACAGATGGGCGAGCTGAGAAGCGACGTCAAGAACGTCGGCGCGCTGAGCTCCGCGCTCTCCGCTTTGAAACCGATACAGTACGATCCCGTCAAACCCAGCCAGATCATGGCCGGATTCGGCAATTACCGCGACAAGTGGGCGCTGGCGCTGGGCGTGGCGCATTACGTCAGGGAAGACTTCATGGTCCACGCCGGCGTGTCCGTCTCCGACCACGGCGAATCGATGGCCAACGCCGGCCTGACCTGGAGGATCGGAAGCAGGGAAGACGCGGAAGCGATCCCGGCGCGCTACCGCAAAGGCCCGATCGGCAGCGTCTACGTGATGCAGAAGGAGAACGCCGAATTGCAGGCCCGGGTGGCCTCGCAGGCGCACGAGATCGCGGAGATGAAAGAACGCATGGCGGAACTGGAGCGCCTGCTGCGCGCTTCGGTCAAGTTCCGGTAAAAGCGGGAACAGAATCCGCCGCAAAGACGCGGAGCGAGGGCAAAAAACGCAGCTTATACTATTTCTCAATTAAAACGACGAACACAGAGGCGCTGCGGGGGAGATTCACAAAGCGAGCTGCGCAGCAGTCGAGCTCCTTCTGAGCGACTGAACTCCCACGCAGCGTTCTGCAAAATATACGAGTGCTTTTTATCAAGAAATAGTAATACACCGACGCTTCAGAGCGAAGAAGGAACGAGATCTACAGCACAAGAGGCGCGGCAGCCAGTTTATCGGCTGCCGCGCCTCTTGTCGTGGCCCCATTCCCAGGAAATATTTTTCATACGGTTTTTCGTCGAAGAGGACAAAGGGCTTGTGCCCTTTTTAGAGCGTCGAAGGCGCGTCGGAATTCTCGCGCGCCCTGCGGGAGCGCTTGTTTTCTACGCCGGCGCTAGACGATCTGCGCCAGCGGGGCGATCTCGATGCCGGCCTCGACGAGGCGCGCTCTCAGGGTCTGGGCCATCTGCACGGCCGTGGGCGAGTCGCCGTGCAGGCAGATGGAGTGGGGACGCAGCTTCACGATCGTGCCGTCGATCGCTTCGACGACGCCTTCTTTGACCATGCGGATCACGCGCGCGGCGGCGATTTCCGCGTCGCGCACGAAGGCGCCTTCCCTGCTGCGGGGCACGAGCGTGCCGTCGGGCATGTAGCCGCGGTCGGCGAAGGCTTCGGCGGCGTAGGGCAGGCCGATCTTCGCGGCCGCTTCGTCGAACTTCGAGCCGGCCAGCCCCATCAGGATCAGTCCGCCGGCGTCTTTCACGGCCTGCGCGAGGGCTTCGGCTTCCTCGATCTTCTTGGCGGCGCTGTTGTACATGGCGCCGTGGGGCTTGACGTGCTGGAGTTTCGTGCCCGCCGCCTCGCAGAAGGCGCGCAGCGCGCCGATCTGATAGAGCGTATAGGCGTAAAGCTCGTCGGGCGTGCAGGCCATGCTGCGCCGTCCGAAGCCGACCAGATCGGGATAGGCGGGATGGGCCCCCACGGCTACGCCCGCCGCTTTCGCCGCCGCTACGGTGGCGCGCATCACGCAGGCGTCGCCGGCGTGGAAGCCGCAGGCCACGTTCGCCGACGAGACGAAGGTGAGCACGTCGCCGTCGCGTCCCATCTTCCAGGCGCCGAAACTTTCCCCCAGATCGCTGTTCAGATCCACTCGATAGTTCATCGTTCATTCCTCCCCCAGATTTCGGATCAATCCAGACGTTCCCACGTCACGGCGTAATCTTTGCCTTCGACGTTCAGTTTCATCGCCCCCGACCGCGCCGGCTGCATTGACGGCGCGGTCTGCGGCTGCGCGGCGGCGTGCTGCACGAACAGCCGCAGCCGCTCGACTTTCGCCGCTTCGGCGCGCGACAGCTCGACGCCTTCGTCCTGGCTGAGCGGCGCGAAGCGCACCGTTTCGCCGGGCATTTTCTGCGCCAGGCGCGCCACGTCGAGCGCGTGCACGACGGCGATCTTCACGTAGCCGCCGGTGGTCTGGCGGTCGGCCATCATCACGATCGGCAGGCCGGAACCGGGCGCCTGCACGGCTCCCATGGGGATGCCGTCGGAGACGATATCGGGGCCCTTCGCGTGCTCGATGGCGCGGTCGCTTTCCAGACGGCAGCCCATGCGGTCGGCCGAGGTGGAAACGGCGTATTCGGTCTCGAAAAACGTTTTCAGCCCTGCGGGCGTGACGTAGGAGTCCTGCGGCCCCGGCACGGCGCGCAGCGGCGCATCCCCGTAGTCCGGCAGCAGCTCGGCCGGGCAGGCCGTGCCGACGATGTTGCGCCACAGCGACCACGGCGCGCCGGCGGACAGTTCGTCGCCGTCTTTCAGCTTGCGGCCCTCGAGGCCGCCGATCTTCGCTTTCATGTAGGTGCTGCGGCTGCCCATCACCGGCGGCACGTCGATGCCGCCGCCGACGCAGACGTAGGCGCGGCAGCCGCGTCCGTGCGGGGCGCCGAAGCCGAGCCGGTCGCCGTCTTTCACGGCGACGGCCGTCCACATCGGCAGGGGCGCGCCGTTCAGCTGCGGGCTCAGATCGCCGCCGGCGACGGCGACGCAGCCTTCGCCGGCGAAGCGGATCAGCGGCCCCATCACCGTCACTTCCAGCGCCGCCGCGCCGGGGGGATTGCCGAGCAGCAGATTGCCGCGCGTCAGCGCCGGCGCGTCCATCGCGCCGCTGACGGGCATGCCCAGCGCCTGATGGCCCCAGCGTCCCAGATCCTGCACGGTGGTCAGGGCGCCGGCGCGTTCGACGATCAGCTTCATGCGCTCGCCTCCCTTTCAGCGTATTCGATGCGGTACTCGCCGCTCTTGATCTGCTCCTGGATCTCCGCGTAGCGCGCGGCCGTCACCGGATAGAACTTCACCCACAGCCCCGACGTGATCGCCACGGCCGGATCGCGCCGCGGATCGTAAAGGTCGTAGGGGACGCGGCCGATGATGCGCCAGCCGCCGGGGCTGGCGATCGAATACGCGCCGGCCTGCGCGCCGCCGATGGCGACGCTGTTGGCGGGGATCAGCTCGCGCGGCGTTTTCAGGCGCGGCGTCGTCAGCGCCGGATCCATGCCGCCCAGATAGGGGAATCCCGGCGTGAAGCCGTTCATGTAACAGTAGAGCGGCGAATCGCAGTAGCGCTTCACCACTTCCTTTTCCGTCAGGCCGGTGTGCGCGGCGACCTCGCCCAGGTCGGGGCCGGACTCGCCGCCGAAAAGGACGGGCACGCGCACCTCGCGGCCGCCCGCCCGCTCCGCGGCGAAGGGCTTGGCCAGCTCGCTTTCGAGCCGCTCGCGCAGCGCCGGCAGATCGACCGTCAGCGGGTCGAAGTAGATCGACAGCGAGCGGTACGTCGGCACCAGCTCCCTCATGCCGCGAAATGGGTTTTCGTCAAGCGCTCGTGCCAGCGACTGCACGCGGCCGTTCACGGCCAGGTCGATCACCTCGCCGAAATCGACGAACAGACACGTCTCGCCGGCCGGCAGGATCTTCGCTTCCATGGGATCGCCTCCTTGCTGAAAAAATCTCCACGGGCCGGAGCGCGCTCCGGAGTTCTTTCGCCCTGCGCCGCTACGAGAAGATCTTCATGATGTTGGGCAGCGCCTTCACGCCCATCCACAGCGTGAAAGCGACCACGACCCAGCCGGCTCCCGTCAGCCACGTCGGATGACGGTACGCCGGGCCGACCACGTCTTTCTTGTACGCGCCGAGCAGGATCGAAGCCAGCGCCAGCGGCAGGATCAGGCCGTTGATCGAGCCGGCCACGATCAGCAGCGCCACCGGCCGGGCGATGAAAATGTTGATCGCCGTCGAGGCGCAGATAAAACCGATCATCCACCAGCGGTAGTTGCGGTCCACCGCGGCGAACAGCGAACGCAGGAACGACACGGAGGTGTAGGAGGCGCCGATCACCGAGGTCACGCCCGCGGCCCACAGCACCACGCCGAACATGCGGTAGCCGACCTCACCGGCTCCCTTGCGGAAGGCGTCGGCGGCGGGATTGGCCGCGTCGAGCACCACCGCCGGCTGGCCGGCCGCCACGTAAACCACGCCGAGCACGGCGAGGAACAGCAGGATGCGCATGATCGACGTGACGACGATGCCGTTCACGGCGCTCTTCGTCGCGTCGCGCACGTCGTGCACGCCCGCGTCGATGAGGCGATGCGCGCCCGAGAAGGAGATGTAGCCGCCCACCGTGCCGCCGATCAGCGTCAGGATGATCATCCAGTTGACCGTGCTCGGCATCACCGTCTCTTTCGCCGCCAGCGCTACCGGCGGCGCGGCCTTGAACGCCACGTAGAGCATCAGCGCGATCATCAGGAAGCCGAGCAGCTGCGTGAAGCGGTCCATCGCCTTGCCGAGATCCCTGTTGAGGAAGATGAAAACGGCGATCGCCGCGCTGACGGCCGCGCCGACCTGCACGTCGAGCCCGACCATCGTGTTCAGCCCCAGCGCCGCGCCGCCGACGTTGCCGACGTTGAACGCCAGGCCGCCGAGCGCTACGGCGAAGGCGAGCAGATAACCCAGGCCGGGAATGACCCGGTTGGCCACGTCCTGCGCGCGCAGCTTCGAGACGCAGATGATGCGCCAGATGTTGAGCTGCACCACCGCCGTCACCACGATCGTCACGGCGATGGCGAAAGCCGCCGAAGCCAAAAGCTGCTGCGTGAAGACCGTCGTCTGCGTCAAAAATCCCGGCCCGATGGCCGACGTCGCCATCAGAAACGCCGCGCCGAGAAGGACCTGCAAGGTGCTTTTTCCTTTGTTCTGATCCATGAATACGCCTCCTTTTTTTATTTGCGTTCGGATACGTTTTCATTATTTCATGATCGGCCGAGCGTTGTCAATCAGGCGCATTCATGTATTTAAAATACATTTTTTAAAAAGAACCCTCTCCCATCGGCCGTGCTCTCTTGGCCGCTTCGAAAAAACGATCGTTTCCCCGCCCCGTTTCCTTGTTCGCCGCGAACGCCCGCAGCCGCGCGATCTCGGCCGCCCAGCCGGAGAGGGAATCCTGCGGCGTTTCCAGGCACATGGGCAGTTCCGCCAGGGCCGGATGGACGACCAGCGCCGCGAAAGCGGCCAGGCCGAGGCTGCCCTTGCCGAGCTTCTCGTGGCGGTCCTTGCGGCTGCCGAACGGCGTCATGCTGTCGTTGAGGTGCAGGGCGCGCAGGCGCTTTAGCCCCACGATGCGGTCGAAACGGCCGAGCACGCCGTCGAGATCGCCGGCGATGTCGTAGCCGGCCGAATAGACGTGACAGGTGTCGAGGCACACGCCCATCTTCTCGGGACAGCTGACGCGGCTCAGGATCTCCGCCAGTTGTTCGAAATCACCGCCCACCTCGCTGCCTTTGCCCGACATGGTCTCCAGCAGCACGGCGGTGCGCTTCACCGCGGGCAAAATCTCGTTCAGCGCCGCCACGATCAGGTCGATGCCCTTTTCGCAGCCCTGGCCGACGTGGCTGCCGGGGTGGAAGTTGTACAGATTGCCCGGCAGCTGTTCGTCCAGACGTTTCAGGTCGTCGGCCATCGCCAGCAGCGCGAACTCGCGCACCTTCGCGTCGGCCGAGCAGGGATTGAGCGTGTAGGGGCCGTGGGCGATCAGCGGGCCGAAGCGATGCGCGGCCATGATGCTTTTCAGCGCCGCGGCGTCGTCGGGATCGGCGGCCCGCACCGCGCCGCCGCGGGGATTGCGCGTGAAGAACTGGAACGTGTCGGCGCCGATGGACAGGGCGTTTTCGCCCATCTTTCTGAATCCGCCGGCGACGGAAAGATGACAGCCGAAAAAAGGCATGGAAAGACCTCCTCAAATGACGCCCCGGGGAAACGGGGCCGTTTGTTGTATAATAAACTGAAATCTTTGGCACGATTTTAAGGGGGAAGAGGAAAATGCACGACGGTTCCAAGGAGTGTCAGTGCGGCGCGCGAGCCGGCGCGGACCGATGGCTGGAAAATCTTGACGCGCTCGTCGGGGAACTCAATGCGGATCAGCGTTTCTGCTGTTCCCAGACGGTGCTGGCCATCGGCATGAGGCGGCTGGGGATCGACGATCCCGATCTGCTCCGCGCCATGGAGGGATTCTGCGGCGGAGCCTGCGGCGGGACCTGCGGCGCGCTGGCGGGGGGCGCCGCGCTGATGGGGCTGTACCTCGGCAAGGGCACGGCGCGCGAGCCGCGCAGCGAAACGATCAGGCAGTACGTCAGAGAACTGACGGAGACGTTCCGCGCCTACTGGAAGGGCACGACCTGCGAAAGCATCGTCCACGGCGACGCCGAACTGCGCAGGCGCATCTGCCCGAACGTCATCGCCGGCGCCGTGGAGATGGTCTGGAGCATCCTCGGCGAGCACGGGCTCGACCTCGACCGGCGCAAGATCGACCGCATGCCGCGGCAATAAAACGGTGCGAAGGAGAGTGGGACAATGATCCGCAGAGGAACGGAAATCGCGTCATCCAGAGTCGAGAATTTCAAGGGCGGTACGGGCGCGCTGCTTTCGTGCGAGATCCTCGCTCCCGGCGAGATGGGCGGGCACGGCCGCAAGTTCGGGCTGACCACGCTCGAACCCGGCGCGTCGATCGGCACGCACGCCCACGCGGGCGATTCCGAGACCTATTATATCCTCAAAGGCTCGGCGCGCTACAACGACAACGGCACGTGGGTCGACGTCGCAGAAGGCGACATGATGCACTGCCCCGACGGCGAATCTCACGGCATCGCCAACAGCGGCGACGGCCCGCTGCAGTTCGTCGCCCTGATCCTCTACACCGAAACGAAAAAGCAGTGACCCGTCCAGGCGCAGCAAGGGCGTCCGCAGGAAAATTTCTCCTGCGGACGCCCTTGTTTTTTTGCCGCCGCGCTTTGCAAAAGACGTTTCCCGCGAAAAGTCCCGCGTTCCACGTGGAACATTTTTTATAAACGGCCTCGGCAACTGCGATCGAACGACATGCGCCAAGACGGATTTCTTCTTTTTGTTGCGCTTTCGCGCTCCGTCGCGCGCGGCCGGCGCCGCCGCGCTCAGCGGTAGTTCACCAGCTCCGGCGACAGGTCGTGGAGGCGCAGGCGCTCCTCGGCCGTCTTCTCCCAGACCGTGCCCGGCTTGCCCCAGTTCGCGTACGGGTCGATGCTCAGCCCGCCGCGCGGCGTGAAGCGCCCCCAGACCTCGATGTACTTGGGCGACATCAGCCGCACCAGATCCTCCAGGATGACGTTCACGCAGTCCTCGTGAAAGTCGCCGTGGTTGCGGAAGCTGAACAGATACAGCTTGAGCGACTTGCTCTCCACCAGCCGCTCGTCGGGAACGTAACTGATCGTGATGTTGGCGAAGTCCGGCTGCCCCGTCATCGGGCACAGGCTCGTGAACTCCGGGCAGTTGAACTTGACGAAATAGTCGCGCCCCGGATGCTTGTTGGGAAACGATTCCAGCACCTCCGGCGCGTAATCGCTCCTGTAAGCCGTTTTATGCCCCAGCAGCGACAGATCCTTCATCTCTTCGGGCGTGCGCGTCATCTTCTCGGCTCCTTTGTGCGTTCCGTCAGGCCGAGGCGCTTTTTCAGCGCCGCCAGCAGCAGCCCCCCGAAAACGCCGGCGACCGCCTGCCCGATCAGCAGACTCGCCGCCAGAACGGAGTAGGGCAGATGCAGCAGATAACTCAGCCACAGCGGCACCCCCAGCCCCGGGATCAGCGTGATCGCCGCGGCGGCGATCCACGGCGCGCGCGGCGAACGGCGAAACGCCGCGACCGCGCCGCTGGTCAGCAGACCGACGAGAATGCCGCCGACCATGTCCAGCGGCCCCAGCCCCCCCATCAGCGCGTTGCTGAGAAAATTGGCGAACCCCAGCGGCAGCACCAGAAACGGGAAAACGCCGCTCAGCGCGTACAGCGACGTGGCGACGCGCACCTGATACTGCCCGAAGGCGAAGCTCCGCGTCGTCGTCATCACCACCACATACAGCGCCACGACCAGCGCCGAGACCGTCAGCTTGCGCGTCACCGTCAGTTCCTTCATCGAAAAAGATCCTCCGCGCCTTCCCGCGCCGCGAAAAGGCCGCAAAAAAAAGGAGAGCCTCCCAGCTCCCCATCCGCCGCGCCGTAACGGCGCGTCGCGCCCGCCGCCCGGGGCGGAAAATTCCGCCCCGGACGCCGCGAACGCAGCCCGTAGTTTTGTTTAAAGACAGGATGGTCTCGAACTGTCTTGTTCGGTTGCGGAAAACATTGTAGCACAGAACTTCCCGCCGCACAAACGCTCCGGTCGGAGAAATGTATCGTGTATGATACGATAAGTCCGGTGTCTGAAGTGACTCGGGAAAAGATGAGATAGCGGGACTTTACACAATAAATTACGGCATCTGCCGCTCGATCGGAGGATGTCGGAGACATCGTTGCGACAAAAGACAGGCCGGCGGCAAACGTCGCGCCCCCGAACCGTTCGATCGGTCCGGGGGCGCGACGTTTGCCGCCGGCCCTTCGAAAAGGCGCGTGCGCCCTGCCGACGGCGGCGGGGGCGGCCCCTCTTGTTTCCTCGCTGAAATATCGCGCGGCAAATTTCGGGAGAAGATCCGCGGCGCGGGCCGGACGGAGTTCCGATGTTTTTCATGAAGTTTTCTGTTTTTAACGATGCTTTTCGGTAAATAAATTCTGAAAATGATTGTTGATTTTGACCGTTTCCGTCGGCATCCGCCGGCTCCGGCGCAGCAGCCGACGACCGCCGCGGAAGCCGCGGCGGCGCTGACCGCGGCGGAGGGGAGACCGATACATACAGTAAGTAATCTTTACGCGGGGGGGGGCGTGTTAGTGTTGTCTAACGTGTTCAATGACCTACAGTATGCCGGCGCTGACACGCCGGCGCGCGGAAAGCGGGAACGTGCGTGAAAACTTGAAGGAGGTTCACGGAAGATGAATGACACAGTGCGCGTGAAGGAACTGCGGCGCCGCCGCCTCGGCAGGCGGTCGGCGCTGCTTCTGGCGCTGGCGGCGGGCGCGGCCGGGGCGGACGTCGGCCGCGCCGTCGTCGTGACCGGCGACCAGCTGAACGTCGGCGAAAACAACACGCTCGGCGCGGAAGCCTACGCCGTGATCGGCAAAGACGCCAAGGCGACGGGACGCCAGGCCATCGCCATGGGAACGGGCGCGGTCGCCAGCGGCGACCATGCCGTCGCCGTAGGGCAGGGCGCGACGGCCGATCACCATGCGTTCGCGCTCGGCAGCGGCGCGAACGCCTTCAGTTATTCCCTGGCGATCGGCAGAAACGCGACGACCGGCCAGCAGTATGCCCTCGCGATCGGCGAGGGCGCGAACGCCGGCGGGCGATATTCCCTTGCGATAGGAGGGAATGCGGCGGCCGCCGAGGACTCTATGGCGATCGGCAGGGGCGCGAACGCCAGCGCGGGCGAGACTCTCGCGATAGGAAAAGGAGCGACGACCGGCGCAGTACGTTCCCTCGCGTTCGGGAGCGGTTCGGAAGCCCTCGGCAACCAGTCCGCCGCGATCGGCACCAGCGCGAAAGCTCTGGGCCATGAAAGCGTCGCGATCGGGTATAAAGCGACGGCCATCTACAGCACCGCCGTTGCCTTAGGCGTCGGTGCGAAAGCCGAAGGCAATCATTCCTTCGCGATGGGTGGCGGAGCGACAACCAAAGGAGACGGGAGTGCCGCAATTGGTCCCGGCGCGGTCTCCGGCGGCGATGGTTCTCTCGCCGTGGGAAGCGGCGCAAAAACCGAGAGTTATGGGACCATTGCATTCGGAGTCGCGGCGACGAGCAGCGGCAGAGACTCCATCGCCATAGGCAGCGGGGCGAAAGCCGACGGAGGTCCCACTGTCACGGCGGCGGCTCTTGCGATTGGAAAAGACGCGAAGGCGAACGGCGTCGGAGCCGTCGCAATAGGATTGAGCGCCACGGCCAGCGACTCAAGTGCCATCGCCTTGGGAAGCAGCGCCACGGCCAGCGGCGCTCAATCTTTTGCCGCCGGGATGGAGACGCGCGCCAGCGGTCACCGCTCCGTCGCGCTGGGATTCCGGTCGGAAGCCAGCGGCGAGGGGGCCTTTTCCTTCGGAGTCGGTGCGGAGGCCGCAGGGCACAGTTCCATGGCGCTGGGGCGCTCCGCAAAAACCCGCGGCCACGATTCCGTGGCGATGGGACATTCTTCGATCGCTACCGGCGACGAGTCCACCGCGCTGGGGAATCTTTCGTGGGCGCAGGGGAAGAACTCCCTAGCGGCGTCGGGCGGAAGGACCGCCGCCGGCGCGGCCAACGCCTTTGCCGCGGGAAAGGACGCCGTGGCGGCGTTGTCGGGCAGCGCCGCCCTCGGCGACGGCGCCACGGCCAACACCGCCGCCCAAAAAGCCGCCTATCTGGCGGACGGCAGAGAGACCCCGGAGTGGAAATCCACGCGCAACGCCGTCGCCGTGGGCAACGGCGCGCCGTATACCTATACCTACACAGATCTGAACGGCGATGAGGTTACGATCGACCTTCCCGTCGTCACCCGCCAGATCACCGGCGTGGCCGGCGGCACGGAGGACACCGACGCCGTCAACGTGGCCCAGCTCAAAGTCGTGAAAGGGGAGCTCGACGTGCTCTCCGCCGAAGCGCTGCGGAGCTGGACGGCCCAGGTCGACGGCGCCGACGTGAAGGTCGTCGACAAGACCGACCCCGTCCTCAACTTCAAGACCGGCGACAACATCGTCCTCACGGATGACTCGGGCGCCATCAAGATCTCCACCAGCCTCACGCCCCACTTCGCCGGAGCGACCGTGGGCGCGGCCGCGGGCACGGCCAGGACCCGCCTCTACGACGGCTGGGCGGCCTTCGGCGGCATCTCCGTCAACGACGCCGCCGCAAGCAACACCGTCAAGGGTCTGAGCAACACCGCGCTCGATGCCGGCTGGGGCGAAAGCGCCCGCGCCGGACAGGCGGCGACCGAAGCGCAATTGAAGATCGTGGACGGCAAAGCCGAACAGAACGCCGTCGCCATCGCCGGCCTGACCGGCACGGTGAACGGGTACACCGCCGACATCTCGAAACTGCAAGGCGGCTTCACCGTCAGCAACGAAGCGGGAACGAAACAGGCCATCACCCTCGGCGGCGCGACGAAGAAGAACGTCAAGTTCGCCGGCGAAGCGGGCAAGATCGCCGTGACCGTGACCGCCGACGGGAGCGACGGCGCGAAAGTGACCGTGTCGGCCGACCCAAACCTCGGGACCAGCCTCAACATCGCCAGCAATTCGGCCATCACCAGCCTGAACAGCGCCGTGAACAGCCACACCAGCGACATCACCGCGCTCAAAGGCGGCTTCGACCTCAAAGCCGGCAGCACGACGAACAACGTGCAGCTGGGCGGAACTTCGGTTCCGACCGTGGAATTCGCGACGACCGACGACACCATGACCGTCGGCCTGACCGGCACCAAAGTCACCTACGGCATCGACGCGAGCAAACTCGCCCAGAACATCGCCGGCGACGTCATCACCAACATCAACAACGCGACCGCGACCCCGATCACCAACATCAGCGCCAAGTTCGGCGTGACCGCGGAAACCGGCGCGAAGAAGACCGTGACCCTGGCCAAAGATACCGAACCGACGGTGAAATTCGAAGGCGACGGCGCCTACATCAAATCCGCGATGACCGCCGACGGCGTCAAATACAGCCTCGACACCGCGGCCCTGACCGGCGCCATCGGCGGAACGGCGAACTGGA
>NZ_MUHX01000040.1 GCF_002007215.1 Pyramidobacter sp. C12-8
CCAACGAGGTTTTGCCCAAGCTCATCGCCAGGCACAATCGGAAGTTTGCCGTCACGCCGGCTGAGGGAGAGGACGTTTATGTGAAGCCGGAAGGAAAAGTCGATTTGGATTTTCTCTTTGCGCGTCGCGAATCTCGCAGGACGGATCACGGCGGCATGATCTCCTACGGAGGTCGTCGGTACGTTCCGGCGGCGGACGATTGCCTCGGGATGGCCAAAACGACGGTTGAGGTGCGTGAAACGTCGACCGGGCGGATCTGGGGTGTTTCCAAGGGCAGACGGATCGAGATGAAGGAGGTTGAAAGTCAAAAACGAGTCGACTCCGATGAGGCATCGGCAAAGAAACGGAAAAGCGGGCTTGTGAAAGCGCACAAGCCCGCTCCGGACCACCCATGGCGGCGTGGCGTCGTCAAAAGGCAGGGATATCATAGCACATGTCGGGATAAATGTACGTTCGCGTAGACGTTGTTATGGCGGCACGATGGGGAGTTCTTTCGAGGTGTCTTGCTGTGATGAGAGTGTGATGGGGTGACTTTTTCAATGAGCAGTTATGGTGACTTTTTTATTGGCTATTGACATTGACGACAAAGAAGAGATCGTCGCGTGTCCGGCGCGGGACGTTTTCGCCGGAAAGACGCTGGCGGATCTCCGTTACGCGCGGCGCGCTTCTCCGGGCGCTACTTTTTCAGCACCATCAGGCCGTAGGGCATGCGGCGTTCGCGCCCGTCGCTGACGGCGTTGACGACGTGACCGTCCCACCACATTTCCGACGAGCCGCCGCCGTCGAGATTGAGCAGGGCGGTCAGTCCCAGCTGACGACCGAGCTGTTCGGCCTCGTTCAGGAACAGGCCGCGGCTGTGCCACGACGAGCGGCCGTCGACTACGATCCAGACCATGCGCTTGCCGTCCCAGCCAAGCAGCGTGCGCGGATGGCGCAGCGTGAGGATGCTCAGGCTCAGCATTTCGTCCCAGAACTGGTGCCCGGGCGCGTACAGCAGCGGCCCCGCCTGCACGGCGCTGGCGACGTCGATGGGCGGAGTCTCGCGCCACTGCGTTTCGAGCGCAACGCGGTCGCCTTTCTGCAGCGTGAACCTGGGATCGCGGCTGACGATCAGCCACTCGTCGGGCCCCATGTCGCGGCTGAATTGGAGCGCCGGCACCGCCTCCTGCACCAGTCCGTCGTGCACGCGGGCCACGAAGCCGTTGTTGCCGGCGCGGGCCTCGGACGCGCCCAGCGCGGGCGTGAGGATCGCCGTGGAGCCATAATCGACCTTGGAATTGAGCAGCACGGGCACAAACGGGCCGCCGTTGACCGACAGGCGCATGCGGAATTCGCCGCCGCCGAAGTACATCTTGCCCCGTTTGTCCCATGCCGCCATGGAGCGGTTGTAATAGGGCAGCGTCACCGGCAGTCCGCCGGCGAACAGCGTGCCGATGGGGCCGTTGCCGCCGAAATAGCCGCCGTTCACAGCCGCGAGCGCCTTGTGGGCGGCGGCGATCTCCGACAGCTTGGCGAGCGTTTGGGAACTGACGGCGCGGTTCATGCCGATCACGGCGTCGGCCGGATCAGCCGGCGTGAAAGACGTCCAGAACAGGGCGCTGCTGTCGCCGGACTCCGGCAGGATCACGGCGCTGAATCCCTTGCCGAGGCGAGTCGCCCATTCGTAGGCCTGGCTGCGGTCGGCCACCAACGGCGTGAAAACGCCGTAGCTGAAATCGACTTCCTGCACGCTCAGCGGACAGGCTTCGCTCGTCTTTTTCCGCGCGAAAGCGCTGGCCTGCGCCTCCGTGTCGAAGATGCCCAGCTGCACGCGCCAGCCCTGCGGCGGGCGGCCGACGTTTTCGCGATGGATGCGCAGCGCGCCTTCGGGGCGTTTGATCTCGTGGTCCCAGACCAGACTGGCGCGGCAGCGCCCCGCCCATTCCAGAACTTCGCTCAGCTGCGCCTCGGTGATGCTGTCCCACGGTTTGGAAAACACGCTCCGCGGTGCCGCCGGCCGGACCGACTTGGCCAGCGCTACGTAGCCGGAAATGTAGGCCGGCAGACTTTTATCCTCCGGCGGCAGCGCCCAGGCCGCCGTTTCCGCCTCGTGGCGGAATCCCATGGCCTGAAACGCGAACATCAGCGCTTCGGCGTTCGTGCAGGCGATCTCCGGCGAAAAATCGTCGGCCGGGTAGAGGATCCCCAGCGAAAGCGCCGACAGCAGCGCCGGCCCGTAAGGCGTCGTCTCGTCCACGTCGCCGAAGGTCTTGCCCGTCTTCAGCGGCAGGTCGAGGACCTGCATCAGCTCGCCCAGCACCTTCCCGCGCGGCACCTCCGCGCCGGCCGTCCCCGCGGCCGCGAGCAGCAAAGCCAGAGCCGGAACGGCGATCTTTTTCAACGACATGAATGACATGTTCTCAGTCTCCTTTTTCTAAAACAGATGACGCCTTATTTTATCATCTCCCGGATATTTCGTCGGAACCCGAACGTCGTCAGCGTGGCGGCGAAATACGGCACGTTATATCGACGCGGCATCGCCAGCTTCCAGGCGGCTGAAAACCGGACATGCGGCATGAAAGAGCGAAGAGATTCTTCTGCCTCCGTTATATGAACGCCGCCAACCGTCGGCCGCAGCATAGAGTTCCCCGCCAGCGGACAACCTCCGGGAAACTCCGATACGGAAAAAGTCTCCGGAGCTTCGGCTCCGGAGACTTACACAAAAGAACGTGCCTGATCATCGTTACGTCGCGATGCAGTTTTCCTCCCGATGTCTCTCGTCTCCGCGTAGAAGAAGGTTTGGACTCCGCAGCGGCTCAAGCTGCGGGCAAAAGAGGTCCATCTCCGCGTAAGCGGAGTTTTATCTTCGGTTTGTAAGCTGAAGGATATGATGCCCCGCTTCTTTCGGAGAGTGCTCCCTGGAGAAAGTAAAAAATTCAAGACTCTGTCGGATCGTATTGACGCGTGTCTCTATCTTTGTTTGTTGTTTTGTTTTCGTTGCGGCGGCATGGAACTGCCGATCGCTCTGTTACAGAGAGGAAAAAATAACAGCCACTCTGTGTATTTGTCGTTCGTGTGGGAAGCGTAATATCTGAATATTTCGAAATGGATCTTCTCCGTTGCCTTGCCGCATTTTGAGCTTCAAACTGTCTGCCTCAGCGGGGCTGCAGAGGACGGGAATCTGGTGGCAGTGATTCCTTTTGCCTGCGGAAAGCGCTGTTTCCGTTGGAACTCTTTTTCAGGCGACACGCCCGTCACGGCCGCTGTATCAGTGGCCGATGCCGACGGCGAAGCGGTCGATGACCCATTTTCGACGGTCTTGTTCGTAATGACAGAAGGCGCGCCAGCCGTTTTGCGTGCTCCATATGTTGAATTCGTGCGTGGACGGAGGCTTGGGATTCCCTTTCAGTGCGCGGAAGTCGAGTCTTTGCAGATTTTGTCCCGTTTCCAGACAGGCGCCGAAGTTGTCGATGGCGTCATTCAGCCTTCTTCTTTGCTGCGGATCGAGCTTTTCGGCGTCATTTTTCGCCCCGGGGGAGAACTCGAACGAATCGATCATTGGCGGCTGCAGTTTCTCTTGGTACAGTTCTTTCTTGACCTCGTCGAAGATCACTTTGCCCCATACCGACAGAATACATTGTCCGTCCATGACAGTCAGCATGGTTTCCGGCAGGCCGGCGCACTCTGCGGCGGGCAGATCGCGGTAATTCATGCGGCGTACGACGGCAAGGTGGGTGCGGATCGCCTTTTGGGCCGCGGAGGAGATGTCGAGCGGCAGACGGGGGATGGTGATGATCTCGTGCCCTGATTCAAAAATGTAGAAGATCTCGTCAGCATAGATCATTCCCAGCGTCTGCATGTATCCCTGCAGCGTTTTGAAACCGCCGATCAGGTTGAAAACGATGCGGGAGCCGCTCTCCCGGGCTGCAGACAGCGTGGTGCGGCACCATTCGATGAGGTTGTTGACGCCGCGGTGAAACGATTCGACGGAAGCGGTATTCAGGTCCTCGACTTTTACGACGTCGGCTGCCATTCCGCGTTTTCTGCTCCAGTCGGCGAGGATTCGAGCGGTCAGTTTGCCCTGAAACGTGTCGGTACAGACGAAGTACGCCATGTCTCCGGCGCTGTTCTGCGCTGCGGGACTGGTGCGGCGGTAGTTGAGGAAGCCGTTCAGTTCGGCGGAACAGCGGCATATCCGGGCTTCGTCGCTTTCCCCGAGCAGAGTCTCGCGCCGCGAAGCGGCGATATTTTCAAGCCGGTCGCGCTCCTCCGGGGAATAGTCCTGTTCAAGCTTGTTGGCGTTTTCGCGCAGAAAAATCCGATCGGTCTCCGACGCCCCGTTAGTAAGAATGCTTGTGCCGCAGGTTACCACATAAATTGTTCTCATGAGCACGATCCTTTCGAACGCGATGAAAATTTTTTCTTGAGAAAAGTTTGGACGCATAGTATTATACTAACATATATTAGGTATAACTGCTTAAGATTGAAAAATCACGAAAAAACAACCTTTTGTCTGTTGAAGCGGCGTAACTGTAAAAGTTTTCGACGGCATGAAACGGGCAGTCGTCGGACGGCTGGCTCGTCGAGGAAGAAGGGCAGCGTATGAAGCGCGTTACGGTGATTTGCACGGTGGGAATGTCCGCTGCATTCTGGCTGGACAAGAATCTGAGTGCGGAAAAAAAGGAGCAGGAGGCGAAACGCCTTTGCGACGCTTCTGAGAAAGGCGTCAGGGAACTTATCGGAGGTTCGGCGTCTCCCAAGACGGAGCTTTTGATGAAGATACTGGATTCTTCATCGTTGTCTGGCGAGGAAAAAAAGGCGCTGGACAAACGGGATTTTCGTTTCCCTTCGGCGGAAGTGCAGACGCTGTACCGCTGGCTGCGGCGCATCCTTGAGAGGGATGGCGAAGCTGCGTTCGAGCGGCTGCACGTCCTTCTGCTTCCCTCGGAAACGGCGGTGTCGAAACTGACGGCGCTCTGTGTTCGGGTATTTCTCGAAAGACTGGTCAGACTCTGCTTTAAAGGAAGAATCAAGAAGCTGGTCTGCGAAGAGGGGAAAAAGGGCGAAAAGGGAGGTATACGTCCGGTCGCCATCGACGTTCGGGACAAGGAGAGCTTCAACCAGTCTGTTGTCGATCTCTATCGTGAATTTGACGAATGTCTTGAGAAGAAGGAGAACGGGGAAGAGGTCGTGATCTGTTCCACAGGCGGCTACAAGGCGATTTCCGCGTTTGCCGCCGCATACGCGCAGCTTCATGGGCTGCCTTGTCTGTATACGTTTGAAGATTCTCCCGAGGCGTATGAGCTGATGAGCATGCCGCTGGGATATGCTTACGCCGCGCTGGACGAGGAGATCAATATGCTCAGAGCGCTCGACAGAAACCCGGAGATGATGCAGGCGCCCTCTTTGCCGCAGTGGGTGCGGGATTCTGGGAAAATGGCGGGGGCCCTAATTAAAAGTTATGATGCGATGCGCAAAAGGCCGTTCGGCACGGGGCAGGCTCTGTTCGAGCGGCTGCGGCGCTGCGGCGGCGAAGGCAGGAAATGGGCGGAATATCTCGAAAATCTTTTGGTCTGCAAGTGGGAACACCTGTGGCTGGGCGACCAGATCCCGGAAACGGTCGAGCACAGCCGCCGGCATTCCAAACGTCTGATGGAGTTCACCGTCAATCTGTTTCGCTGCGCGGAAGAACCTCTGAAAAAAGCTGGTTTCGACGACGAGCATCCCGAGATGTTGGCGCTGCTGATCGCGTCGATTTACCTGCATGACATCGGCCACACGGCTCTGACCTACGCGGGGGCCTCGGAGCGCGGATGCGACAAAGATTTTCCGCTCGGCCTGTTTCCCTCGGCGGTGCGCGAGATGCACCATCTGCTGACGGCGTCGCTGCTGCGCGAGGAGCCCGATCGCTATTTCAGACCGGGCGGAGCGCCTGGAAGACCGCTTGACGAGAACGGGGAAAAGCAGGCGTTTCTGGCCCGTTATGTCCCGCTGGTAGCCGAATATCACCGTCATTACACGAAACTGTGCTGCGCCGACGGCACAGCGCAGGCGAATGAGGTCGTTGAACCGGTTGGCGAAACGCTGTGTCCGGACGACTTTAAACAGACGCTGGAACCGCTTGAAGAGAGGCTTGACAAGATTTTGCGCGTGGAGGATTTTCGACATGTCCGGACCGGGGAAACGCGGGATGCGATAATTCAGCGTTTTCTGCGGCTGACGGCGCTGATGCGTATTATCGACGCCTGCGACGTGCAGGCCGACCGCACGGTCAGTCAGGAGTACATGGAAGCGCGGCATCGGCGCACGGAAAACGAAGCGAATTTTGTCGGCCGCCAGCTTGAAGGGTACGCGGATGCGCTGCCTAAGGGTCTGAAAGTCAATGTGCAGAAATTGACGCAGGAAAAAAGCGACGTGGACAGAATGAAATACCTGTGCAAAGAAATTTACAAAGGCGTTTTCCGGACGCTGGGAGGTATGAAAAAAACGGAAGGCTGGCTGGCCGTGCAGCGTGATCCTCAGTCGTTGCGGCGCTTTCTGGCGCTGTCGCTGGCGAACCGTTACGCGTTCAAGCGCGAACAGGCGCTTCATTTCGACAAACACCGTCAGGTGGGCTTTGTGCTGCCGGTGTGGGATTCAGGCGACTGCGTGAGAATCGACATTTACGGCCTGGATGGAAACGCTGAAAACGGCACGCTGCCAGAAATCGAAAAAGACATTCGAAAAGAATATCGAAGCGTCGAGAAACTGCTGAAAGACGTGCTGCGGTTCAAGGCTCACGTTGTCGAGCGAACGGGCTCTTGATCGATGAGCGCCCCAGACGGCAGGCGCGCAGGCAACGCCGCGTCGAGGCGCGGATTCGGCGTGGCGCCTCCGGGGATCAAGCGGAATGCGCATGGTATTTGCGGGAGCATGGACGCGGTGGGCTCAAAAATTTTTAATATGTTAGAGTATATTTGACTTGCTGAAATGAAATACGGCAGGACAAGGTCGAAAGGTGTCGGGCGCAGCGCGCCGTCCGCGGTGTGCGCGGTTGTTTTGTCTGTTTGGGAGGAGGCGGCAGAGTGAGGAGTATGGCGGAAAAACTTGGCGGAGCGCTTCGATTGGGGGCCTTGCCCGCGCGGGAATGCAAGGTTTACGCGTGCAGCGTCATCACGCCCATGTTCGGCGGCGGCGCCAAGGCCGGAGAGGTTGGCAGAGAATTTCCCGTGCGGGCGCCTTCCATACGGGGGCAGCTGCGCTTTTGGTGGCGGTTGCTGCACGGCGTTCGCGGCCTGCGGGGCAACGCGTTGAAAGAAAAGGAATGCGCGCTCTGGGGCGGAGTGTTCGCGGCGTCATCCGACGGGGACAAAGCCGCTTTGCAGCATACCAGCCGCGTCGGAGTGTTCATAAAAGAGGGGGCAGGCCAGTCTGTCGTATTGAAACCGGTGAAGGACGCTCAGTACGCCCTCTTCCCGTTTAGGGATAAATCAGGAGTCCTTCCCGAGTTTAATTTTGATCTGGGCGTCGTCTGCGAGCCGCAGCTGTGCTCCGAGCTCAAGGAACAGTTGGAACGCAGTCTGCGCGCCTGGGCCAATTTCGGCGGCGTCGGCGCGCGCACGCGGCGTGGCTGCGGGGCGGTTTTCTGCCCTGAACTGGCTTTTGAGAACGAAGAAGAAGCGCGCGCTTTGGCCGTCTCGTGCGGACTGCGCGTGTGGACGAAAGAGTGCGACTCCAAGCAAAGCATTGTCGCTTGGAAGGAGGCTGTCGGGTGTTTGCGCGAGTTTAGGCAGGGAAAAGACGTAGGGCGAAACGGGACACGCGGCCGCTCGCGCTGGCCCGAGGCGGACACGATCCGTAAGCTGACGGGCCAGCGCGATCCCAGACATGAGGCTGTTTATCCACCGGATCATCCGTACGGTTTCCCCCGCGCGGTCTTCGGCATGCCGATCGGCTTTAGATTTAAGACGTCGGGCGATCCGAAGTCGTGCCAGCAGCTGCTCCCTGTCGGTGCGCAGCGCATGAGCAGCCCGGTGATTCTGCGTCCGCTGCGCTTGAAGGATGGCCGTGTTCTGAGCATGGCTGTCTTTCTGCCCGAACCGGATCTTTCCTGTGGTCTGAGGTTGAGCGGAAACAAACTTGGGGGAAGACTGAATAAACTGGATAAAGAATGCAGCGACTACCAGGGGGCAAAGTTCGCGAATTACAAGGGTTCTCCGATGGAAAATCGTTCCAGCACCGGCAACGCGTTGGAGGCGTTCCGCGCCTATTTAAGAGAAAAAGGTTTTAAGGAGGTGACGGGGAAGTGAGCGAACGGAACTATTTACTGCAGATCGCCATCGGCCCCGTGCAGGATTTTATCGCCGCCGCGCGCCGCACGCACGACCTCTGGATGGGGTCGCGGATGCTTTCCGAGCTGAGCAAGGCCGTGGCCTGCTGCGTGAGGGATCTGGGCGGATCTCTGATTTTTCCCGACGCTGTGCAAGACTCGTCCTTGTCGGACGGCATCGCCAACGTGATCCTTGCCAAAGTGACTGCCGCCGACGCCGAGGAACTGGGGCGCATCAAAAACGAGGCAAAGAAGGCCGCGGAGGCGCGGCTGGCTGAGTACGGGCGCGAAGCGCTCGACACGCCGCTTGGCAAAGAGGGCGGAAAAGTCGGAGATCTCGTCGTCATGGAGCGCTGGAACGGGCAGCTGGACGATATTATCGAATTTTACTGCGTCTGGACGCCTCTCGACGGACGTCCGTACGACGAAGCACGCAGAACCGCGGCCAAACTTCTGGCCGCGCGCAAGAACATCCGTGACTTTAGCCCTTCCCCGTGCGCGGATCGCGTGGCCAAAAGCTCGCTGGACGGACTGCGCGAGAGCGTGTTCAAAGATGGCAAGAGTCTTTCCGACGCGCAGCAGCGCGCCATGACCCGCACGCTGCGCCTCAAGCGGAACGAGGCGCTCGACGCCATCGGCGTGATCAAGCGCATCTCCGACGCGAAGAATTTTCCTCCTGTTTCCCGCGTTGCCGTCGATCCCTGGGTGCGCGGCGTGTTTGCCGCGGCTGGCAAGATGAAAGAAGCGGACCGCAAGACGATCCTCGAGGCATGCGAGGAACTGAATTTGTGCGGCGTTCTCTCCGCGGTGGGGGCGGATTTTTACGAGAAATTCCCTTACGGCGGCGAAGCGCTGATGCGCGGACGCTATGCCGGCATGAAAAAGGATGCCGAAAACGAAGGGAAGGACGTAGCTGAGAGAGTTGCGGAGCAGTGCCGTAAAATTGTCGGCGTGCTGTCGAAACTGAAGCCCTGCGACCGCCCCTGCGAGCCGTATCTTGCCGTGCTCAGCGCCGACGGAGACCGCATGGGAGCGATTCTGGACAACATGAAAGACGCCGAATCGCACCGTTGCTTTTCAAAAAAGCTTGCCGATTTTGCCTGTCGGGCCAGAAACGTCATCAAGGGACATTACGGCGTTACCGTTTACACCGGAGGAGATGACGTGCTTGCCTTCCTGCCGTTGGATACCGCTCTTGACTGCGCCAGGGAACTGCGGTCCGAATTCGGCATATCATGAGTTCCGACGTTCCTTTCGGCTGCCGGCCGACGCTTTCCATCGGCGTTTCCATCGCTCATGCTCTGGAAGATCTGGAGTTGCTGCTCAAGTTTGCCCGCCGCGCCGAGAGCGACGCCAAGAACGGGCTCCACGGCGAAGCCGCCGTCGGCAGGGATCGGAACGGACTGGCCGTTGCCGTCCGCGCTCGCGGCAACATTGCCGTAACGGTGCGCGAGCAGTGGCCCGCTGCCAGCGAAAACGACGGACGAGAGAAGCCTTTGGTTCAGCGTTCTCTGGCCGAACGGCTTGACTGGTGGGGCGACCGCTTTGCCGGAGGCGAGATTCCCGATAAGTTCCCGCACGAACTGCTCGAGACGGCCCGCTTTTACGAGAACTGGGACGACAGAGAGTCGCTGGCCGAAGCTGTGAAAGCCGACGTCATGCGCATTTTCGCGCGCAAGGACACGGACCTTTCCGCCGAAAACGAGGCGGAAATCGCCCGCTACATCGGACGCAAGCTCGGGGATGGCGCGGGGGTCAAAGAACTCGCCGATGAGCTTGTCGTCGGCCAGTGGATTGCGTTTGCCCGCCGCTATACGCGGAAGCCGACTCCGCAGAAGGAGGCCGAACGATGAAATACCGGATGATTCCCATCGAGCCGCTGATTGCTCGCGATGCGCGCACCTTCGGCTCCGGAGGCGGCGGCGCGCGCGTCCGTTCCCTTGACTGGCTGACGCAGACGGTGGCCGCCGGTTCCGTGCGCACCGCGCTCTGGAAGCTGACCGGGGAGACTCCGTCATATCTGCGCTCGATCGCTGTGCGCGGTCCGTTTCCCGAGATCGGTGGCAAATTTTATTTTCCCCGGCCTCTGGATTTCGTCCAGA
Organism: Pyramidobacter sp. C12-8; assembly: GCF_002007215.1. Classification (GTDB taxonomy): domain Bacteria; phylum Synergistota; class Synergistia; order Synergistales; family Dethiosulfovibrionaceae; genus Pyramidobacter. The sequence goes on from NZ_MUHX01000040.1 coordinate 10,390, forward strand.
CTCAGGAAGGCAAGCCGTACCAGCTCCTTCCTGCGGAGTTAGAAGACGAGCAGTCTGCGGACATGCCGCTTGAAGGGCTTTTGCTGCCGTCGCCCGATACCGAGGAAAACTTCAAGCCCCAAAAACGGGGCGGATACTGGTCGCTGGATCTTTACGCCCGCTGGCTGTGCGAGGGAAAAAGAGGACTGACGGAGCGCTACGGGCGCGACGGGCGCGTTGATTTCGGCGACGACTGGCTCGACGACATTCCCAAGGACGAACGTACTCACGTCAGCATCGCGCCGGAAACGGGCGCTGCCGGCGACGGGAAGATCTTTTCTTCCACGGGACTCGATTTCGTGCACCGGACGGCGGAGAGAACATACGCCTCCATTGCGGCGGCACTGGAGATCGACGAACGAGCGGCCCGCTTGCTTGGAGATTTTACCGCTCCCGTCGGCGGGATGCGTCGTCTTGCCGATTTTCGGCAGACAGATGACGACGCGGCATGGCGCTGCCCCCCCTGCCTGGACTGTCTGCGCGGTGGTGACCGGATCCGCATGATCTTGGCGACGCCGGCGCTGTTTGCGAACGGCTGGTATCCCGGCTGGATCGGCGGGGATAAGACCCCGCCTCGCGAAGGAATTTTGCCTGGTACGGATGTGCGGGTGCGGCTGGTATCCGCCGTTGTCGGTCGCTGGCAGCCTCTTTCCGGCTGGTGTCACGAAAAGGGCAGAACCGGCCCCAAGCCCATGCGGCGCATGGTCCCGGCCGGCAGCGTCTATTTTTTCGAAGTTGTTGCGGGGAACTTTGTCCCTGATCGGGTCTGGCTCCGTTCCGTCTGCGACGAGCCGCAGGATCGGCTCGACGGATTCGGCCTGGCGTTGTGGGGCGGCTGGCGAGAACATAAATAGGGGAGAGGACGAACATGGGAGAAAAAACTTTCGTTGAAAAAAGTTATTGGCTTCATGCGCTCAGCCCGATTCATATCGGCGCGGGACGCGGACTTGGCTATATCGATCTGCCGGTCGTGCGCGAGAAGGTGACCAACTGGCCCTATATCCCCGGCAGCAGCGTCAAAGGCGTGATTGCCGCCCATCACAACGTTTCCAACAATTCGGAAAAACGAGAAGGCGATGCCAGGATCGCTTTCGGCGCGACGGGCGATGATTGCAGCAATTCCGGTTCGCTCGTCTTCACTGACGCGCATATCCTCTGCCTGCCCGTGCGCAGCTTTTACGGCACCTTCGCCTGGATAACGTCGCCCTTCTGCCTGGAGCGCTGTGCCCGCGACGTCAAAGAGCGCTCCGCGCCGCCCGTGATTCTTCCTGACGAATTTCAGGCTTTTACGGCTCAAGACACGGCGCTTACCAAAGAGCCGGGCGGGAAGATGTATCTTGAAGAGCTTGACCTTGCCTCGGCTTTTAACGAAAACGCCGAAAACTGGGCGGAAAAAATCGCCCAGACACTGTTCGGCGATGACGAAGGCTGGAAAAAAACTTTTAAAGCGCGCTTCGCCGTCGTCCACGACGACATCTTTACCTTCCTGTGCGAAGCCGGGACGGAAGTGACGCCGCACATCAAGGTCGACCAGGAAACCGGCGCGGCTGCCGACGGGGCGCTGTGGTATGAGGAAACGCTGCCGGTCGAGACGCTCCTTGTCGGCCGGGTCTGGTGCGATAAAATTTACGGCGCGCCGGAGGACGAAACGCCCACGAGCGGGGAGCTTTTAAAGCAATTCTGCGGTTCCGAGCTCTCCCTGCAGCTGGGCGGCAAAGCGACTACCGGCAAGGGGCACGTCCGCTGCCTGTTCAAGGACATCGAAAAGGCCGGTGAGCTTCATGAGTGAAAAAGATGAAGTTATGCTGACCAACGGGCAAAAAATGGCGCGGGCCGCTTTTACCGCCGTGAAAAAAGTTTGCGCAGGCGGGAAATATGAAGACTATAAACGCTTTGCCCTTTCGTTCCCGTGCTTGATCCACAGCTGCGGCCTCGTCCAGGCGGCGACGTTTGCCGACGCGAAGGGACAGACCAAGTACCTTGAAGGTTTGCAGGAAGTTTTGCAAAACGTCGAAACGGGATGTTCCGACGACTTGGTCGCGAGCGCCAGAGAAGCCGATTTGAAGGAGTACATGCGTCTGAGCCGCCGGGCATTGGAAGCTGCCGCCTGGATCAAACGCTGCTGCGAAAGCCTTGACGGCGCGGAAAACGGAGGCCCCCGATGAACAGTTGCCGAAAAGCGCTTGATTGCTTGTGCAAGGATGACGGCGCTTCAAATGCTTCGCTGGTCATGGAGCGTTTTCTGGCAGAAATAGAAGACGCGAGCAAAGATGCCCGCGGCGGGGATAGCGCGATCATGGCTCGTACGAGGCTTTACGAGCAGATGAAAAAGGCGCTGAAATGTGCGAAAGACGTTTATGAAACGTCCTATCGGCGGCGTGAAAACGCCTTTAAGGCCGCTGGAGCTATGCTGCTCGAGTTCCGCACGACGGCGCCTCTGGCCGTCGGCCTGGGCGGAAAAAACGTGTTGGAAAACGGACTTTCCCTGGAACACACGTATGGCGTTCCCATCATTCCCGCCAGCTCTCTGAAGGGCGTTCTTGCCGCTTACTGCGCCGAGGCGCTGAAAAACGCTGCGCCCGGCGGGGAGGCCGCCGCCGCGTGGCTCGAAAACAGCAAAGTTATCTTCGGAAGCGCCGCCGCGGACGGAGCGTCGGCGAAGGGATACGTGCGCTTTCACGACGCCTGGATCACCCCCGAGAGCCTTGAAAACTGTCTTCACGACGACGTCGTCACGTGCCATCACAGCGGCTATTACAGCAAGCAAGAGCCTGCTGTCCCCAGCGATTTTGACGACCCCGTTCCCGTCAGCTTCGTTTCCGTCAGAGGTACGTTTCTGGTCGGTTGCGACTGCGAAGAACCCGACGCCGGCAGGAAAAAAGACCTTCTGGCGGGAATCGAGAAACTGTTCGAGCATGTCTTGGGCGAACGCGGCGTTGGCGCGAAGCGCAGTTCCGGATACGGACGGCTGAACCGTCAGCAGTCAGCGCAGGAAGCAAGCCGGGAGACTCTGCGGGAAATGGCCCGAAAGGGCGGCATGAGGTATATCGAGGGCGACATCGTTGAAGCAATGTGCTGCGGTTCCCGTAAAGTCAAAGGGAAGATTAAGCCTCGATATAAACTTGTCGACGAAGACAGCGCGCAGAACGTCAGCTTTTCTCCGGGAATTCCCCACGCTCGTGAGGGGGAAACTTTTCGGGCTGAAGTCATCGCGTGTGATCTCGAAAAAAAGATTTACACCCTGAAGCTCATCGAAGAACCATAATTTCTTCTATTGGCGCGAAGGAGTTTGACATCCGTATCTCTGCCGATGGACAGCGCGTTTTTTGCCCGCACTGCAAACATGTTGTTTCCGTCGTAAGAGCGGAGCTCCTTGAGACTCGTTGGCGTTAAAAATATAGGCTTGCCTTGACGGCGAAATGTTATGCGAGAATCGTACGTGGATAGTTGATGAACGCCGTCACGCGTTTGGAAGAAGAAATGGATGACGACAGCTCTAAGTGCAGACGGCCCGTCTTGTAGAAAGAATAGTTGCCCAAATTATGCGGCGGAACATTCAGATAATTTCAGGGCCAGACGACACAGATAACACACAGTGTCTGTCGATATGAACATCGTGTTTCCGAAGGAAGCCCTCCGATGTGCTTTGCGCAAACAGCGCTGCACTTTTTATATATGTGGTGAATGCTGTTGCTGTCCATGGTGCAGATCTGTGCCCTATCGTACGGCGACCAGGAAATTCCTTGGGAACTGCGTTGAAGAGATAAGTTGAACATGATACACACTGAAGACAAACCTCCGCTCATGCGGAGATGGACCAGACGCTCACAATAAGGCGCACTCCGTCGAAAGCAAACCTCCGCTCATGCGGAGATGGACCCTATGAATACCACCGCTTCACCGGCATGACGCCCAAACCTCCGCTCATGCGGAGATGGACCTTTGATCGATTATCTGCAGCGGCAGGGGCTCTGCAAACCTCCGCTCATGCGGAGATGGACCGTCATGGCAGGGCGTGCCCAACACGCGGCGCCGCAAACCTCCGCTCATGCGGAGATGGACCGATAATGCGGTTCTTGGCGTCCAGTTCGATATCCAAACCTCCGCTCATGCGGAGATGGACCACCTGTCCGATCGTCAGCTCTTCCAGTTCGCTGCAAACCTCCGCTCATGCGGAGATGGACCTAGTCAGAAAAAAAGACAGTTGCCAGCGTTCGGCAAACCTCCGCTCATGCGGAGATGGACCCACCGACCGCACCACGGAGCACGTCCTCATGGCCAAACCTCCGCTCATGCGGAGATGGACCTGATGTAATCGCCCGGACAAACGACGTGACCGCCAAACCTCCGCTCATGCGGAGATGGACCTGCCAAAGATGTTGCGACGACGCTCTCCAACGTCAAACCTCCGCTCATGCGGAGATGGACCCTGCTGGCCGAGGGCAAACCGCTGCCGGCGAAGCAAACCTCCGCTCATGCGGAGATGGACCTTTTAGAGCGATTGGTGAGCGAATTGTGAATAGCAAACCTCCGCTCATGCGGAGATGGACCCCACAAAGCCCCTTCGCCTCGCGGCGAGGGGGCCAAACCTCCGCTCATGCGGAGATGGACCTCCGGCCGCGGCAATGCCCACGATCGCTGCCAGCAAACCTCCGCTCATGCGGAGATGGACCCAGCGGTTACCGCGAATGCCATATCAAACAGGACAAACCTCCGCTCATGCGGAGATGGACCCAGCGCGGTTACGAGGCGCTGCGCGGGCTACGGCAAACCTCCGCTCACGCGGAGATGGACCTATGGCAAAAGCAAAAAGAGGCGATAGAAAGCGCAAACCTCCGCTCATGCGGAGATGGACCTGTATCTGGATCGATCTTGTTGATGCACAAATGCAAACCTCCGCTCACGCGGAGATGGACCCATCAACGCCCAAAGCCCGGCGGACGTGAAGACCAAACCTTCGCTCATGCGGAGATGGACCCGTGACGCTTCGGTACAGGGGGCGCATCGCGGCCAAACCTCCGCTCATGCGGAGATGGACCTGAGCGAGCTTGAAAAAGCGCAGGCCGCTCTGGCAAACCTCCGCTCATGCGGAGATGGACCTCCAGTTGATGTTGTTTTCGGAGGCTTCCCGTGCAAAACTCCGCTCACGCGGAGATGGACCTTGCCGTTTTCTTCCGCGTTTGTCCTTGATGTACAAACCTCCGCTCACGCGGAGATGGGCTCCTAAAAGCGACGGCCGCACGTGCGGCCTAACCCTTTGCACATATCCGCCAGTGGTCGTAAGCTATGACTCATCCTTGAACGTTGACGTTGGCACAGATGCCCCTGGCAACGGAAGTGGATCCGCAACCGGGGGCAATTATCACAAGCTCATTTTTGTGAACTTCTCGCTGATGTCTGACGTTCAGGGCTGAAATAATCAATTCATAACCGTCGATGAAGCAAATTAGATGATAATCTCTGATTCGATGCCGTTATTGTCCTTTGCAATTGCCTGCAGGCTCTTTCCCATGGATCCTTAGGTCTCCGCATTCAACAAGTTTTTTTGATCCATGACCTGATCATGAGCTGCATATATTTGTCGAGTTTTTAACTCCCGGTCGAATTGGGGAATTGTTTAGACGTCGTATCTCATAAAATTGACTTCTTTCCAGAGCCTCTGATCGGCCGACTCTTTTTGCCGCTTTTTATGTATTCATCGTAAGCATCTTTGACGACGGTAATATCGTATTCCTCGATGCGGTCAAACAGGGCCCTTTTAACCTGGATTCCCGAAACACCACCCTAGGAGTTCATCGTTAACTCAACTTTCTGGTT
>NZ_MUHX01000041.1 GCF_002007215.1 Pyramidobacter sp. C12-8
AGAGGTGTTACAAAGGGAAGTAACGGAGCAGTCATACCGGTGAAGGCAGCAGTTTACTGTCCGGCCATAACAGCCTTTGAAGACAGTCTCTGCATGTTTTCTGATCTCTCTGGAGATCGTACTCGGCGACTTCAGAACTGTTGAGGCAATACTTCTGAGAGATTCTCGCCGGTTGAGGGCGCTTTCAATGGCTTTTCTTTCAGCCAGAGTCAAATGTTTGTTCATGATGATGAACTCCTTTCCGAGATCTGTTGTCTCGTAAGAAAGGTCTTTCATCAATTCAGACTAAATGCAAGCTTCTTTTAATTCAGATTTAATGCAACGGGGTACCGGATGTTGGGTTGCATTTACCTTGAAGAATTTCAAGATTCGGCAAATCGCGCAACTTTTCAAATTGGCGCTTGACACTTCTTCACCGCAGGGCTATAATGCCCAATGTCTTAAACGGGACGTAGCGCAGCCTGGCTAGCGTACCTGAATGGGGTTCAGGTGGTCGGAGGTTCGAATCCTCTCGTCCCGACCAGAAATTTCCAGCGGATGCCTCCGGCATCCGCTTTTTTCATAATCCGGGATTCGACCATGACACACACTTTCAACAACAAAATCAGCCTTGGGCAGAATTTCCTCAACAATCCCGCAGTCGCGCGCCGCTGCCTCGAAGCGGGCGCGCTCAATCCCGCGGACGTCGTTCTCGAAGTCGGCCCGGGGCAGGGAGCGCTCACCCGGGAGCTTTTGCAAAGCTCCTGCCGCTTCGTGCACGCGCTGGAGATCGACCGGCGGCTCGCGCCGTGGCTGGAACCGCTCCGGACCAGGCACCCCGACCGTTTCAAGATTTCCTGGGGCGACGCGCTGTCCGTCGATTTAAGGCAGCTTTCCCCGCTTCCCACCAAGGTCCTGGCCAACATCCCCTACAACATCACGACCGACCTGATCTGGAAAATCCTCGCCGAGCTGGGGCCGAACCGCCTGGAACGGCTGATCCTTCTGGTGCAAAAAGAAGCCGCCGACCGCCTGAACGCGCCTCCGGCAACAAAAGGGCGGTCGCCGCTCGGGATCACGCTGGAACAGATGGGCGCGGTCAGGACGCTCATGAAAGTCTCGCCCGGCTCTTTCAATCCGCCGCCCAAAGTCTGGTCGGCGCTCATCTCAATCGCTCTTACAAAAAACTTCGACCTCGCCGCTTCCCCTCTGTGGCGGCGACTTCTGGCTGCGGCTTTTGCCCAGCGCCGCAAAAAGCTCGTCAACAATCTTGCGGCCGCCGGCTGCGACAAAAGCAGGCTCCCCGCAATTTTTGCGGCGGCCGGGATCGGCCTCGCGGCCAGGGCCGAAGAGCTGACCGCGCCCCAATGGCGCGCCCTTTTCCAGGAATTTGCAGCGGCCGAAAATTGAAGCCCGTACATACGAAGACGCGCGATGATCCGGGATCATCGCGCGTCCTGTTCGTTATCGGCTCCTTATTTTTCCGCGGACGGCCGCCGTTCGTTCAGCCAGGCTTCGATGGCGGCGACGAAGCGTTCGCCGTACTCCGCGGCCTTGCGCTCGCCGACGCCGGAAACTTCGAGGAATTCGTCGATGCTCCGCGGCATTTTTTCGCTCATGTCGGTCAGCGCGGCGTTCGTGAACACCATAAAGGCGGGCACGCCTTTGGCGCGGGCGATCTCGAAGCGCAGCGACTTGAGCCGCTCGTAAAGTTCCGGCTGAGAAGCGGATGTCATCTGCGCCTGCATGCGCTTCTTCTTTTCGCTGCGGGCGGCCCGGCTCTCGATCTGCGGCAGCGGCGCCGCGATATTTCTGCGGTCGCGCAGCACTTCCGCGGCCCGTTCGCCCAGGATCAGCCGCGGATACTGGCCCCCGGAACTGGCCAGATATTTTTCCTGCATCAAATAGAAGATAATGTCGCGCAGACGCCGCTCGGAAACGTCCGCCATGATGCCGTACGTCGTCAGCCCGTCGAGGCCGTTCTCGTGCAGTTTGGCCGCTTTGCTGCCGCGCAGCACGTCCATGATGACTTTGACGCCCCAGGCTTCATGGGCGCGCTTCACGCAGGAGAGGATCTTCTGCGCGTCGATCGTGACGTCGACCTGTTCGAGAACTCTCTGGCAGTTGCCGCAGTTGTCGCAGCGCGACGGCGGCTCTTCGCCGAAGTACTTCAGAATATAGGCGCGCAGACAGCCGGAAGTAAAGCAGTAATCGATCATGCCTTTCAGACGGAGTCGCGCCAATTCCTGCAGTTCGCTCTGGTTCCGGTCGCCCGGCGCGGAATTTTCGCCCATGTGTTCGATGAAGAAAAGCTGCGTGCGCACGTCCTGCGCGCCGTAGAGCAGGATGCACCGTGCCGGTTCGCCGTCGCGGCCGGCCCGACCCGCTTCCTGATAGTAACTTTCCATGTCGCCGGGCATGTTGTAGTGGACGACGTAGGAAACGTTCGACTTGTCGATGCCCATGCCGAAGGCGTTCGTCGCTACCATGACGCCGACGCGGTCGTTGATGAAGTCGTCCTGGCTGCGCGAGCGCTCGGCGTCGTCGAGCCCGGCGTGGTAGCGCGCGGCGGGAATGTTTCGGTCCCGAAGCATCTCGCATATTTCGTCCACGTTCTTCCGCGTGGCGCAGTACACAATCCCGCTGCGCCCGGAAAAGTCCTTGACGATGCGCAGCAGCTCCGCCCGGCGCTCGGACGGATGGCGCACTTCGTAAAAGAGATTCTTCCGGTCGAATCCCGTCACCACTTTGTACGGGCGTTCCAACCCCAGCAGGTCGACGACGTCTTCCCTGACTTCCGCCGTCGCCGTGGCCGTAAAGGCGCCGAGCACAGGACGTTTCGGCAGTTCGGAAATAAACGCCTTCACGTCCAGATAACTGGGTCGGAAATCCTGCCCCCATTTGGAGACGCAGTGCGCCTCGTCGACCGTCACGTAATCGAGCGGCGCGCTCCGCGCGAACTGCAGAAAGCCACCCGTCAGCAAACGCTCGGGAGCGACGTAGATGATCTTGTACTGCCCGGCAGCCGCCCGACCGAGGACGACGCGGATCTGCGCCGGCGTCAGCGAGCTGTTGATATAAGCGGCCTTGACTCCCATCTGTACGAGAGACATGACCTGGTCTTTCATCAGCGACACCAGCGGTGAGACGACCAGCGAGACGCCGCGCCCCAGAAGCGCCGGGATCTGGTAGCAGATGGACTTTCCCGCGCCGGTCGGCATCACGGCGAAAGTGTCCCGCCCGCCGATCAGCGCGTCGATCGTTTTTTCCTGGCCGGGGCGAAAGGAAGAGTAGCCAAAGTACCGTTTCAGGATTTTCAGCTTTTCGTCCACCGTTTTTCCGCCTCCGCTTCAAATGGTCTTCACGCCTATTCTACACCAGATATGAAAAAGGGGAGGCCCGTCGCGGGCCTCCCCTTTTCGCATTCAGTGCTGATCGTCTAAAACTCCCACGTCGCTTCCGGGGTTCGCCGCGCGCATCATCCTCTTGATCAGGTAGGCGCGGCTGATATAGCCTTCCATCACGCCGTCTTTGAGGACGGGAGCGACCTTGATGTGCCTGCGGATCATTTCCGCCGCGACGACGAAATCCGTCTCGTCAACATCGAAGGCGACGCAGCCGCGGTGCATGATGTCTTTCACCAGCTTTGCGCCGGCCGCGGCCAGACGCGCGGAGAACTGCCCGTAATCGGGAAGGAACGCCGAAGAGGGCAGCTTGGAGACATAATCCGGCAGCGCGGATTTGATGATGTCCTCTTCGCTGACGAAACCGAGGACATGACAATCCTCGTCGAGCACCGGGAGCCCTGTCATGTGATGCCGCAAAAGCGTTTCGATCGCTTCCGCCACGGTGTTCTCCTCGTGCAGCGCCGTGAGGTCGCGGTCCATCAACTCGCCGATTTTCACGATACTCAGCCCCTTTAACGATCGATTTTGAATGGTGTTCCCCGCACCATGATTCTACGACAATTTGCAGATCACGTACACCGCCGCGGAAGAAATGAACAGAGAGATCAACACGACGCGCAGACCGATCTTCATGAAATACCCGAAGGAAATGCCGACGTTGTTTTTCACGGCCAGATCGGCCATCACCGCATTGGCGGCCGCCCCCAGATAGCTGCCGTTGCCCCCGAGACAGGCGCCCAAAGCCAGCGCCCAGTACAGCGGCGTCGCCGGCATGCCGGTCGCCGAAGCGATTTCCGCGACGACGTAGACGAAGATCGCCGCAAAGGCCGCGCTGTTGATGAAGATGCAGGCAATGCCCGAGACCCAAAGGATCCCCAGCGCCATCAGCAGCGGCGAGTCGGAGAAAAGCGACGCGATGCCGTGCGCTATGGCGGTGATCACGCCGGTAGCGCGCAGCCCGCCGCCCATGACGAAAAGCGAGACGAAGTAAATGATCGTCGTCCAGCCCACTTCGTCGCGGATGATCGCCGCGTCGTCGATGCCGGTGATGATCAGAAGCACGGCCGCGGCCGTCAGGGCCGAAACCGAGGGCTCGACGTCGATCTGCTTCTGCAGCACGAACGCGGCCAGGACGAAGGAGATGACGATCAGCGCCTTGGTCATCAGCCGCCGGTCGGTGATCAGCTTCGACTCGTCGACCTGGTTCAGGCGGGCCGTCGCCTCGGCGTCCACGGCGCTCAGCTCGGCGCGGTAGCGGCGCTCCATATACAGCGTGACGGCCGCCCAGACACCCAGGGCGACAGGCGTCATCACTCTGATGAAGTCATTGAACGAGAGTCCGGCGATGGAGCCGATGATCATGTTGGGCGGATCGCCGATCAGCGTCCCCGTGCCGCCGATGGTCGAGGCAAAGCTCTCCACCATCAGAAACGGAAGCGGTTTGAGGCCGATCAGATCGCAGAGCGACAATACAACCGGCGTCACCAGCAGGATCGTCGTGACGTTGTCGAGAAACGCCGAAAGGATCACCGTGATGAACGAGATCGACCAGAGGATCAGGCGCCCCCGGCCGCCGGTCACCTTCACGGCCTTGACGGCGATATACTGGAACACGCCGCACTTCGACAGAATCCCCACGACGATCATCATGCCCACGAGCAGACCGACCGTGTTGTGGTCGATCGCCGCGACGATTTGATCGCCGGAAAGAAGGCCGCTCAGCGCCATCACCGAGGCGCCCAGCAGCGTGGCGGTCGTCGACTTCACCTTGCCGCTGGCGATCGCGGCGATGACGCCGACAAAGATGGATAGCGCCGCCCAAGCTCTGATGTCCATGTATCATGCCTCCTGAGCGAAATGATAATGCCAAGGCGTTTTTCCCCCTCGGCCGGTTTCGCCGCTCCGGGGAACATTACGTTTGGATTGCATAGCGCAGTATAGCTCAACCCCAAAAAAACGCAAGGCAAATAGCACATAAACAACACATTGCAAGTTACAAGCCAGCCCCTTGAATTCATCGTGCGTACGCAAACGCCCCGATGCGAACGGCAAAAGCGTACCGACAGTCATAAAAACAGAACGAGAACGGCTTCTTCGGCCATTCCCGTTCTTCGGAGCGATCAGCTTTTGAACCAGATCCTTTTCATCAGCGCATAGGAAAGAGGGAGCAAATAGAGGTACGCGGCATACGGAAGAGCCCGCGCCGGGACTCCCAGCATCGCCAGCGGCACGGAACAGGCGATACACCACGGGATCAGCCCCGCCGTCACCACCGTCGAGTTGGCAATGTCCTGCGCCAGCTCCGCGCGACTGAGCCCCGCGCGTTCATAAGGGCTTTTCATCATTTGAGTCGTCATCATGATGCCGATCGTCTGATTGCAGAAAATCCCGTTGGCAATAACGCCGACCAGCGTCAACGCGGCAAAAGGACTCGTTCGGCGCATAAAGCCGACAAGGCGCCCCTGAAGGCCGTCGAGCATGTGCGTGCCGTCGAAAATCCCCGAATAGGTCCCGGAAATAAACAGGACGGCGCACATGTCGAGCATGGAACTCAGCCCGCCGCCGTTGAACAGCGCCGCCGCAGAGCCGGGCTCGGCGGAGAACCCAAAGGCGGCATATCGAAGCGAACCGCTCCAGGAAGCGTGCTGAAAACACACCGTGCAGCCCCAGGCACACGCGATGCTGGCAAGAAACGCATAAAGCGGCCGCACTTTCAGCAGTGGCATCACAAACATGATGACCGCGGGAACGATCACCCACGGCGTCAAATTGAAACTCTTCTCCAACGACAGGATCATGCCGCTGTCGGCGCGTGGCATCGGGTAAGCCAGAGAAAGAAGATAATAGAACAGACACGAACACCCGACCGCCGTCAGAGACGTTTTCATCATCAGCCTGATATTGTCGTAAAGCTCGGTTCCCGTCAACGACGCGACAAGATTTGCGCAGGACGATACCGGCGAACAGCGATCGCCAAAGTAGATGCCGGACATGATGGCCCCTGCGGTGATCAGCTCGTTGGCCCCGCCGCCGCGGGCCAAAGCCATCAGGGCGACGCCGAGAGTGCCGGCGACGCCGAACGAGGTGCCGATCGCGTAGGACAATCCGCAGGAAAGCGCATAGGCGGCGAGGATAAACAACGAAGGCCTGATCAGGCGCATTCCCCACGTTACCAGGAAAGCGAAAGTCCCCGCCGAACGCCACAGCCCCGTCAACATGCCGATCAACAGCAAAACGCGAATGACGATCAGAGAATTCTTCGCGCCCGGCCATGACATTTTCAACAGGACGCCAAGACGGTACCCCCGATGCAGCCCCACGGCGACAAAAGCGAAATAGCCGACGGTCATCGCCCAGAACATGGGCAGACGACAGCCGAGCCCCACCGCCATCGCTCCTGCGAAAAAGACGAACGCTACGACAAGATCCATCCCAGCACCTCTGTAATAACGACTCGATCACTGAAGAGTCTGATTCTAAAAATTGCCACGGGGAGTGTCAACTGTTTTATACTTAAGCCCGCGCTTTTCTTAACGCCGCGCGGCGCTGCCGACATTCCGCCTCATGCAGCCCGCGGATCTATGATACAATATTATTCACATTTTACGGAACGACTTCAACGCCTCGTTCATCCCTTCACGACAATTCGGAGGCCCCTTCATGGATAAAGAACCGATTCCCCTGCTCCCCCGCTGGAGCACCCTGCTTTTCCTGCGCCGTTTTATCGCGCAGCCGGGACAGATCGGCAGCGTCGCGCCCAGTTCTCACTTTCTCGTTCAGGAGATGCTCAAACTCACGGACTGGGCCGCAGTGACCGACGTTGCCGAACTCGGCGCCGGCACCGGAGTTGTCACGGAAGCGCTCCTCAGGAAAATCTCTCCCGATGCCTGTCTTTCCGTCTTCGAACTGGACCGGAAACTGCGCGAAAAAATCGAAAACAGATTTAAGATCGCCGTGTTCCCAGATGCCTGCGACCTCGCGCAGGTCATCAGGCCACGTTCGCTGGACGTGATCATTTCCAGCCTTCCCTGGACAACGCTCCCAAGAGAAGTTTCCGGCAAAATCCTCCAGGGCGTGGTGACATGCTTAAAACCCAGCGGCCAATTCATCGCCTATCAATATTCCCGACAAATGCACCGTCTTTTCTGTCATCTTTTCGAATCGGTCAGAATCTCGTTCGTGCTCCGCAACATCCCGCCGGCGTTCGTCTACGATTGCCACACGCCGCAAAACCGCGCCGAGGAAAAGGCGGCGCTTTTTTTCGCGCACAGGCTCAGTGAACGCCATAATCTTTCGCAATGACCGCTCCTGCCCGACGGTGCGGTGCTCTGCCATTTTGTGCGCTCGCCTTGCTCCCGCCGCGCACAATTCAAAAAATCGTTTCTCTGGCCGGACGAATGCCTCGCATTCGCCCGGCTTTTCTGAGCCGAGACAGAACGAACGCTTCGAAATTCCTCCTGAGATCATTCACGTGCGCCGCTCAAAGATATATTAAAGGCTTTATAAATATTTATCGTCGCAAAGCAAAAAGCTGGATAATATATAGTTATTTTTCATCTAAAATCAGCAAACATCAATAATTACAGTGACAGTCAATATTCATAACTTATGAGCAAGACATGTATACACATAAACGCACTGGACTCACCAGGAAAGAGTGTTAAAATAAAATTGTGATTGATGTAGCATGTGTTCGGTTTGAAGCGGTATTTTACCGCTAAATCTCAGGAGGTGTTTTGCTATGGCTTTGGTAAAACGTAAGTCTGACAATGTACTCCTTCGCACGGCACTCGAGAACTTCTACGGCGCAGCTGAGGAAATGGGGCTTGACGAGGGGATCACCGACATCCTCGCCCATTCCGAGCGCAAGACCTGCGTCTCCGTCCCCGTTGAAATGGACGACGGTTCCATCAAGGTCTTCGAAGGTTTCCGCGTCGCTCACAACAGCGCCGTCGGCCCCGCCAAGGGCGGCGTGCGTTTCCATCAGGACGTGTGCCTTGACGAGTGCGAAGCTCTCGCTTTCATGATGACGTGGAAGTGCTCGCTGGCCGGCATCCCTTACGGCGGCGGCAAGGGCGGCGTGCGCGTCGACGCGCTGAAGCTCTCCAAGAAGGAGCTCGAGCGCCTGAGCCGCACCTATGCGGCCCGCATCGAACCGGTCGTCGGCGCCTGGACGGACGTTCCCGCGCCCGACGTGAACACCAACGGTCAGGTCATGACCTGGTTCATGGACACCATCAGCCGCATGCGCGGTCGTCTCGAACCGGCGATCTTCACCGGCAAGCCCATTCCCCTCTGGGGTTCCAAGGGCCGCAACGCGGCCACCGGCCTTGGCGTCGCCACCTGCGCCATCGAATTCATGAAGGCCCTCGGCAAGGACATCAAGGGCATGAAGTGCGCCGTGATGGGATTCGGCAACGTCGGGTCCTTCGCCGCCAAGACCCTCGCCGAAGCCGGCGCCAAGGTCGTCGCCATCAGCGACATCACCGGCGTTTACTACAATGAGAACGGCATCGACATCGCCAAGGCGTTCAAACTGATCGCTTCCAACCCCAAGAAACTCCTGACGGGTCTTGACAAGGAACCGGGCGTCACGATGATCGATTCCATCCAGACGTGCGATTGCGACATCTTCCTGCCCTGCGCGCTGGAAGGCGTCATCACCGAGAAGAACGCCGGCGACATCAAGGCCAAGTACATCGTCGAAGGCGCGAACGGCCCCACCACGCCCGAAGGCGACAAGATCCTCGATCAGAAAGGCATCCTCGTCGTTCCCGACTTCCTCGCCAACTCCGGCGGCGTGATCGGATCCTACTTCGAGTGGTGCCAGGATCTCGGCGGTTTCTTCTGGTCCGAAGAGGACTACAACAACCGTCTGCTGAGCATCATGAAGGACAATTTCAAGAAGGTCTGGGACTACGCTCAGACGCACAACGTGAAGATGCGCCGCGCGGCGTTCCTGGCCGCCATCAAACGCGTCGCCGACGCCACGGAAATGCGCGGAGTGTATCTCTAGGTTTTACGGTTCCTCCGTCGTGAGTTATCACTATACCGAAGCAACAAAAAAGGACTGCTGAAAAGCAGTCCTTTTTTGTTGCTTATCATTGCCTCAGCGCTTCAAGAAAAGCGTCTTCACGTCGATCTCCTTGTCGATCATGCCGTTGTCGAGCAGAAACTGTTCCGTTTTCTTCAGGTCTTCGACGTCTTTTTCGGAGACGTCCATGGCGAAATCGTACATGGGGAACATTTCCTCCACGGCTTCCACGCTCAGGCCGGTCGCCTCGGCCGTCATCTTCATGGCTTCATCGTGATTTTCGGCGATGAACTGCAGGACCGAGCGCTGCGCCCTCTCGAACGTTTCGACCAACTCTTTGTTCTCGTCGTAGAATTTCTGGCTGGTGGCCGTGGCGATGAGTGCCGCGATCAGTTCGTCGCCGTCGGTGATCAGATGTTTGCCCGACTTCATGCAGTTGTAGGCGCTGGGGCCGGCCTGCAGCGCCGCGTCGATCGTGCCGCCTTCGAGGGCGGCCAGCGCCGCGGGGATCCCCATGTTGACGAATTTGACGTCGTCGATGGTCAGGCCGCCGGTTTTGAGGTATGCGACCAGCAATTCATGCAAATTGGTGCCTTTGGGACCGGCGACGGTCTTGCCCTTCAGCGCCGCCGGCGAATCGATGGCCGCGTCGTTGGAGAACAGCATGAACGCCTTGGGCGAACGGCTGTACATGCTGATGATCTTGACGTCGGCGCCGTTGGCCGCCGCCAGGATGACCGAGGTGCCGCCGACGGCGTTGAGGATCTGCAGGTCGCCGGAAGCGAGGGCCGCCGTCTGCTGCGGTCCGGCGGTCAGGTTGGCGTAGTTCACCGGCAGGCCCAGTTCTTTGAAGTACGAGGCAAAGCTGCCCCGCGCTTTCTCGACGATGGAAGGCACGTTCAGCGGCGACTGCACGTAGGTGAAGTTCATCGACTCGACCGTGCGGGCCAAACTCGCCGTCCTCAAGCCGCCGACATTCAGCGCTAACGAACAGATCCCGATGAACGCAAGACGCTTCGCCACAGAAAACAATCCCATGGAAACTCCTCCTTAAAAATATAATTTAAACTGTGATTGCACAAATTTCGACTGCGCTTAGGTGCGCGTTGCCCATACAGGATTTTCGCTCACAAAGGTAAAAATTGCAACAGCGCCAACGAACGATTCCCCTTCGCCCTTTTTCGGTTTTCCGGTCATTTTTATCTGTTGGATCTCACTTGGAATCACTGACTATCTGCGCTATAATGTTTACGTTCCATCTGGCGTCTCATCTCAATCATTTCAGAAAGGATGTTTCGGTGATGAAAAAGTTTGCTGCACTCGTTCTGTTGTTGGGGCTGACGGCTCTGCCCGCAAGCGCGGCGGAGATCAACGCCTACTCGATCATGCCGGAGAAGTACGTTTCCAAGGTGACTCAGGCGTTCGAGCAGGAGACGGGGATCCACGTCAATTTCCTGCGTCTGTCTTCCGGCGAGGCCAAGACGCGCCTCGAAGCCGAGAAGAACAATCCTCAGGTCGACGTGCTGATCGGCGGACCGGCCGATACCTATGAAGCGATCGTCACGCAGGGCGTCTTCGAGAAGTACCTGCCTCAGGGCGTCGAGGCGATCCCGGCCAAGTTCCGCAGCGCGGACGGCTACTGGACGGGCATCGGCATCATCCCGCTGTGCTTCCTGACGAACGAGGATTTCCTCAAGAAGAACGAGATGCAGGCTCCCGCGACCTGGAACGATCTGCTCGATCCCAGATACAAGAACGGTCTGCAGATGGCCGACGCCCGCACGTCCGGCACGGCGACGGAGCGTATTTTCTCGCTGGTGAAGATCATGGGCGAAGACGAAGCTTTCAAGTATCAGAAGAAGCTGCACGCCAACATCCAGATGTACACGAAGAGCGGCGCGGGCGGCGCCATGCCGATCGCGACCGGTCAGTGCGCTTCCGGCATTTTCTACATCGTCGACGCGCTCGACATCCAGCAGCAGGGCTACCCCGTGGTGATCAGCTATCCCAAGGATGGCGTGTCCTACGGCATCGAAGGCTGCGGCGTCGTGCACGGAGCCAAGAACCTCGAGGACGCCAAGAAGTTCGCCGACTGGATGGTCAGCAAGAGCTTTGCCGATTTCATCGTCGCCAACAAGATCAACTACGTTCCCACCCGCACCGACGTCACAACCGACAACCCTCTGCTCGATCTGAACGCGATCAACCTTGTCGAGACCGACGTGGCATGGAAGGGCGCCAAGCGCGACGAGTTCGTGGAGCGCTGGAAGAACGAGGTCATCAAGTAGCGCGGCAATTTATCCGGGGCTCCTCGCGGAGCCCCTTTTTTTGACGGTCCGGCAGGCTGCCGCTCCATCGGACGCAGCCCGTACGTGATATTTCGACTGAAGCAGGTGAAAAACTTTGACGCACAGTCTTTCTACTCGCCCCCGTTTGGATCCCGCCACTCGGGCCGTGATCGCCGCGCTCTGGATCGCTCTGGGGATTTTCGTGGTCTATCCGGCTCTTCGTCTGCTGTGGATCGCGTTCTGGGTCGACGGCAGATTCACCCTTGCCAATCTCGCGCCGGTCCTCACCAATTGGTACGACCGGCAGGCGCTGATCAACAGCTTGCTGCTGGGCGGCTGCGTGGCCGTTTCCGGCACGGTCTTGGGCTTTGTTTTCGCTTACGCGGTGACGCGCCTTTCTCTGCCGGGCTGGTTCAAATGGCTGCTCTCCATTATTTCCATGCTGCCGCTGATCTCGCCGCCTTTTACCAGCAGCATCGCGCTGACACTCTCTCTGGGGCCGAACGGCCTTCTGATCAAGCTGCTCGGGCTCGAAAACTTCAACTTCTACGGCTTCTGGGGCACGTTCCTCTCGGAAACGCTCACGTTCTACCCCGTCGCCTTCATGACGCTGACGACGATCCTCAGCCGCATCGACTCCAATCTGGAGGATGCGGCCTATTCGATGGGGGCTTCGCCGCTGCGGGTCTTCCGCACGGTGACGCTGCCGCTGTCGGCGCCGGGGCTGGCGAACGCCTTTCTGCTCGTCTTCGCCTGCTCGCTGGCGGACTTCGCCACGCCGCTGGTCCTGGCCGGGCACGCGTTTCCCGTGCTGCCGACGCAGGCGTATCTGCAGATCACGGGCATGTACGATCTCAAGGGCGGCGCGGCGCTCTCCTTCGTGCTGCTGGTGCCCGCGCTCGTCGTCTACGCGCTCCAGTACTGCTGGCTGAGCAAAAAAAGTTTCGTGACCATCTCGGGCAAGGCCGGCGGCCGCAGCAGCGTGAAAGGGCCGGGGCCGTTTCCCGCTGCCTGCATCATCGGCCTGATCGCGGCGATAATGACCTTCGTCGTCTACATCTACGCGCTGATTTTCTGGGGCTCGATCGTCAAGGTCTGGGGCATCAACAACGCGCTGACGTCGGAAAACTACGCCTACGTGTTCAACTTCGGGCGCAAGGCCATCAAGGACACGCTGATCATCGCCTGCATCGGCACGCCGCTGGGCGGCCTGCTCGCCGTTCTGGTCGGCTACGCCACAGAACGTCTGAAGGTCAAAGGGCATAAGACGCTGGAGACGGTCTCGCTGCTCAACTTCGCGCTGCCAGGCACGGTGGTCGGCATCGCCTACGTGATCGCCTTCAACGACAAGCCGCTGGTGCTGACGGGCACGGTTTCGATCCTTGTCGCTTCCTACGTGTTCCGCTATTCCTCCGCCGGTATCCGCAACGTCGTCGCCTCGCTGCAGCAGATCGACCCGTCCATCGAAGAGGCCTCGGCGAGTCTGGGGGCTTCCTCGGCGCGGACGTTCCGCAAGGTGACGCTGCCGCTGGTGCTCCCCGCCATACTGGCCGGCATGCGCTATCTGTTCATCCACTCCATGACGGCGATCAGCGCCACCATCTTCCTGGTCTCCGTGCGCTGGAGCCTGATCACGACGCGTATCCTCGAGTGCATGACCGAACTTCAGTTCGCGCAGGCGTGCGCCTTTTCGATCGTGCTGATCGTGCTTGTTTTTATCGCCAGCGGCGTGATGGCGCTTCTGGCCCGGCTTCTGTGCCGCACCGGCAATGCGGGAGGAGGAATTCGCTGATGTCCGTTTCACTGACTCTGAACGATATCAACAAAGTTTTCATGAAGGACGGAGAAAAATTTCACGCCGTCCAAAACGTTAATCTTTCGGTCACCACGGGAGAGTTTCTGACCTTCCTCGGCCCGTCCGGCTGCGGCAAGACCACGACGCTGCGCATGGTCGCCGGCTTTGAGATCCCCACGTCGGGGCAGATCCTCATGGGCGACGCGGACATCACCACCATGCCGGCCAACGAGCGCAACATCGGCTTCGTCTTCCAAAACTACGCGCTGTTCCCGCACATGAAGATCTTCGAGAACGTCGCCTACGGGCTCAAAGTCCGCGGCCTCGGCCGCACCGAGATCGCCAAGAAAGTGCGCGAAGGGCTGGCGCTCGTGGGACTGGAAAAAGCCGAAGACCGCTATCCCAACCAGCTTTCCGGCGGCGAACAGCAGCGCGTGGCGCTGGCGCGCGTTCTTGTCCTGCGTCCCAAACTGCTGCTGATGGACGAGCCGCTTTCCAACCTCGACGCCAAGCTGCGGATCCACATGCGCGCGGAGATCCGCCGCATCCAGCAGGAACTGGGGCTGACCTGTCTCTACGTCACCCACGACCAGAAAGAAGCCCTGACCATGTCGGACCGCATCATGGTTATGAACCGCGGCCGCATCGAGCAGGTCGGCACACCTATGGACATCTACGCCGATCCGGCCTCGCCGTTCGTCGCCGACTTCATCGGCCAGGCCAACTTGATCCCCGGCGTCCTCGCCGCGGCCGAGGGCGACATGGGCGTCTTCGAAATTGCGGGCTGCAGGGTCAGGGCGCGACTCGGCAAACAGAACCCGCCGCAGGTCGGAAAGGATGCCCTGCTGATCGTACGCCCCGAGAACCTCAGCCTGGAAGGACAGGAGAACAGCCTGCCGATCCGCGTCTTGCGCTGCCTCTTCGAGGGCGATCGACTCGATTATCACGCCGAACTGACGGTCGGCGATCCGTGCCCCGTCCTGAGCCTGTCCGTTCCCTTCCTGCCCGGCACCCAGATCTGCGCCGGCGGCGCCAGCGCCCAGGCCTCGTTCGATCCTCGCGGCGCCGTGATCATCGACACTCCCCGCCAGTAAACCGCAAAACACAACACAAAACTCTATATGGAAAAGGCGCGGCGATCGAAATCAATGATCGTCGCGCCTTTTCCGTCTCGCTGTTTCAGTTTTTTCTCCGCTGCGGAAGCGGCGTCATTTTTTTTGCTTTTGCATTTCTCCGCTTCTCCGCGTCAGTTCTTGTTTCCGTTTTTACTTGATTTTGCCCGAAGCGCGAAGCAGACGCTCCAAGCGCTCCATCCGCTCCTGCATTTCCTTCTGCGAAGCCTTCATCTCCGCGATCTCCTCGGCCTGACGCGAGTTGGTCTTCTCCATCGAGGCGACCTGTGCCTGCAGCTGAGCGTTCTCCTTCTGCATCACGTAGACGCTGTTCATGGGGCCCT
>NZ_MUHX01000042.1 GCF_002007215.1 Pyramidobacter sp. C12-8
ATCGTTCCGATGTTCAGATGGGGCTTGCTGCGCTCAAATTTCTCTTTTGCCATTGTTTTTTCCTCCCTAGGCTTTCCTAGAAACTTACTTTTTGCCAGCGGAGTCAGCGCCGCTGGGGTTCAAGATCGTCTCGGCAACATTCTTGGGAACCGGTTCGTAGTGGTCAAACTGCATGGTGTAGTTGGCGCGCCCCGAAGTTTTGCTTCTCAAATCGGTGGCGTAACCGAACATCTCGCCCAGAGGCACATAGGCCTTGATCGCGCGGGCATTCGCCCTCATTTCCATGCCGTCAACACGGCCACGGCGGGACGAAAGATCGCCCATAACGTCGCCCACGTAATCCTCCGGAGTCACGACTTCGACGGACATAATAGGCTCCATCAGCGTGGGATTCGCCTTTCTCATGGCCTCCTTGAAAGCCATCGAAGCGGCGATCTTGAAGGCCATTTCCGAAGAGTCGACCTCGTGATAGCTTCCGTACACCAACTCGACTTTCACGCCGATGACGGGGAACCCGCCGAGAACGCCGCTGCCCATGGCTTCTTCGAAGCCTTTCTGACAGGCGGGGATGAATTCGCGAGGAATGACGCCGCCGACGATATCGTCCTCAAACACAAATCCTTCCTGTCCATCGGGCAAAGGCTCCATGTTGATGACGCAATCACCGTACTGTCCATGGCCGCCGCTCTGACGGACGAACTTGCCCTGAACCTTTTCAACGCGGTTCTGAATGGCCTCGCGGTAAGCGACCTGCGGACGCCCGACGTTGACGTGGACGCCGAACTCGCGGCGCAGGCGGTCAACGATGATGTCAAGATGGAGCTCGCCCATGCCCGAGATCGTCGTCTGCCCCGTTTCTTCGTTATCTTTGACGACGAAGGTGGGATCTTCGTCAGACAGCGCGATCAGCCCCTTGGCCAATTTGGTTTTGTCCTCGGTCGTCGCGGGTTCGACCGCCAGCGTGATGACGGGAGCGGGGAAGGTAAGACTTTCAAGCACGACGGGATTGTTCTCGTCGCAGAGAGTGTCACCCGTACGGGTGTTTTTGAGACTGGGCAGGGCCACGATCATGCCGGCGCTGGCGTCGTCGATGTCGATACGCTTGTTGGAATGCATCAGGAGGATGCGGCCAATGCGTTCGCGCTTACGGCTTGCAGGATTGTAAAGAGTGTCGCCAGTATGAAGCGTGCCGGAGTAAATACGACAAAACGTCAAACGCCCCACAAAGGGATCGACAGCAACCTTGAACGCCAAAGCCGAGAGCGGCTCGTCCATCTTAGGATGGCGTTCAATCACCTTGGTCTCGTCATCAGGAGAAGTCCCCTCGACTGCGGGAATATCGACGGGACTGGGCAGATAATCGATAACCGCATCAAGCACGGGCTGAATCCCCTTATTTTTAAAAGCGCTGCCGCAGAAGCAGGGCACGAACTTCAGCGCGATCGTCTGACGGCGGATGGCCGCCTTCAGCTGTTCGACCGTCGGCTCCTGCCCTTCAAGATACATGTTCATGATCTCATCGTCGACGTCGCCCAGCTGCTCGATGAGGTTCTCACGATACATTTTCGCGTCGTCGAGCATATCGGCGGGAATGTCGCGAAGCTCAGGATGCGCGCCGGTTTCGTCAACATAGACGACCTCCTTCATATGAAGAAGGTCAACGATTCCCTGAAAAGAATCCTCCGCACCGATGGGCAGAACCACCGGCACAGCACGAGCACCGAGACGATCATGAATCTGGCTTACAACGCCAAAAAAGTTCGCGCCGACACGATCCATCTTGTTGATGAACGCGATGCGAGGGACCTTGTACTTGTCAGCCTGACGCCAGACCGTTTCCGATTGGGGTTCGACGCCGCCGACCGCGCAGAAGACGGAAACGGCTCCGTCGAGGACGCGCAAAGAACGTTCCACTTCGACCGTAAAATCCACGTGGCCGGGAGTGTCAATAATATTGATAAAACAATCCTTCCACTGGCAGGTAATAGCGGCGGAAGTGATGGTGATCCCGCGTTCGCGCTCCTGAGCCATCCAGTCCATGGTCGCGGTGCCGTCGTGAGTTTCGCCGATCTTGTAGTTCACGCCCGTGTAGAACAGGATGCGTTCCGTGGTCGTGGTCTTTCCGGCGTCGATATGGGCGGCAATGCCAATGTTGCGGAGTTTCGTCAGATCCTTAGTCAGCATGAAACGTCACCAACGGCTGACTACCAACGGTAATGAGCGAAGGCTCTGTTGGCCTCGGCCATCTTGTGGGTATCTTCGCGTTTCTTCACGGAACTGCCCTCATTGTTGTAGGCGTCCATCAACTCGCGGGCAAGACGTTCCGCCATGGGCATGCCTTTTTTGCTGCGGGCGTAAGAAATGATCCAACGGATGGCCAACGCCTGCGCACGCGCGGGAGCGACTTCGACGGGGACCTGATAGGTCGCGCCGCCGACACGGCGGGAACGGACCTCGACCGCGGGCTTGACGTTTTCCATAGCCTTCTCAAAAAGAGCCATGGGTTCGACCTTCAGCTTCTCGGAAGCTTTTTCGAGAGCGCCGTACATAATGCCTTCGGCAATGCTCTTCTTGCCGTCGAGCATCAGAGTATTGATGAACTTCGTGACGACAACGCTGTTGTAAGTCGCATCAGCGATGGTTTCACGTTTTTTGATATGCCCTTTACGCGGCATGGAATTTCCTCCTTAAATACTTACTTGGGACGGCGAGCGCCGTACTTGGAACGGCTGCGCTTGCGATCCGCAACGCCGCCACAGTCGAGAGCTCCGCGAACGATGTGGTAACGGACGCCGGGAAGGTCCTTGACGCGACCGCCGCGCACGAGAACCACCGAGTGCTCCTGCAGGTTGTGTCCGACGCCGGGAATGTAAGACGTAACCTCAATGCCGTTGGTCAGGCGGACACGAGCCACCTTGCGAAGGGCCGAATTGGGCTTCTTGGGAGTCACGGTGTAGACACGGGTGCAGACGCCGCGGCGAACGGGAGAGTTCTGCAGCGCGGGAGACGCCGACTTGTAAGTCGCAGCGACGCGTCCCTTACGCACAAGCTGATTGATTGTTGGCACGATATTTCCTCCTTCTTCCGAAAAAATTCTATTGAACTTCGCCGAAGAACAACTTCTCCGGCTGTCTTCCGTATGATGTACACCGGTCCGGGTTTGTCTGGATAAGTTCCGCGCGGGGAAGAAAAACCAGCCTCTCTCGAGAGCATTCGTTTACTCAAGCCCTGGGGCTTGATCCACGGCAGATTAAACCAAAATGGTCCCAGACGTTCACCTTTCCCGAGGGAAAGAGCGCGCATCCTTGGAATCATCGCGGTTCCCGATAAAAGGACACAGTTCACCCTCGCACGAAAGACACCAAGTGATAATAGCAACGGGGCGCGCTAATGTCAAGCTTTTAGCACGCCCCGCATCGAGTATTTTAAGCCGACTTCTTCGACATTTAAAACTTACACATTTGACTTTTCTTAGATTCTCACTCGTCCGCCGGGACCTCAGCGCCGTCAGACATCTGTTTTTCCGCAGCATCATCGGCGTTCTCAGCTTCGGAGACGGGCACGAACTTGCTGGAAACATTCAGGCTCTGAAAGCGTTCGATCCCCGTTCCCGCAGGAATCAGGTGACCAATGATGACGTTCTCCTTGAGCCCCATCAGATGATCGACCTGACTGCGCACAGCGGCGCCGGCAAGGATCTGGGCGGTCTGCTGGAAAGACGCGGCGCTCAGGAAACTCTCCGTTGCCAGAGCGGCCTTGGTGATCCCGTGAATGAATTTTTTGCATACAGGAGAAACGCGCAGCTTACGCACGTAGGAAACGCGTGAAATCAGCGTCACTTCTTCGCTCTGCGGTGAAGCGGGACGCAGGCTCAGCTTCGGCACGCGGCTGGCAATGATGCGGGCAGCGTGTTCTTCCGTGAGCGTAACGCCGGCGGGGATGCTGCCCCTGCCTTCGCCGAGTTCTACGGCTTCCAGCGTGACTTTACCGACAACGGCATTGATGAGCGCCTGGGCCAGATACTCGTCAAGATGAACGGGCTTGTCGCTGTCGTGCAATGCCAGCGTCTTGATCTTGTTCTGCAGAATGGCCCGAATCACCGACGCGTCGACGATCCTGGGCATATTGGGCGCGGGATTGCCTTCGGCGTCGAAAGCGGCAGTCAGAAGTTTGCCCCAGTGAGTGCTGATCAGGCGCTCCTGGAGGTAATCGATAACGTCGATGTGCTGGACGTTCTTCCAGATGCGGATGCTTTTGACGGGATTGCTGCTGAGTTTTTGCACCAGCTCGCCGTTGACCAGATCGTTGGTCCTGGCGATCACCGTATCGCCTATCGAAACATCCTTGGCCAAATAGGCCGCGTCAGTGAGTTTGCGCAAAGTTTCCACGTCACGATAGAAATGAGGCTCCGAAGGCGTGGCTGTGATGCGAGTCAAGTCCTGCAGCGTCAGCTCGCGAGAGTTGGGGATCACCGTGCCGTCGGCGCAGGTGATGGGTTCCACGGGCTGGAATCCTTTCAGGCGCGCGCGGAATGAAGCTTCGCCGACAATGACGTCCAGCGGACCGTCGCTGTCACGCAGATGAAGCTTGGTCATCGGCGTGCCGGCTTTGAGAAGTTCCTCGACCAGCGGACGGTCGATAACGGTCTTCTGACGGCTCGTGATCTCCGGCGTGGGATGAACGCCTTCCTGTCCGAGGAAGGTTTTGCCGGAAAGCGTTCTGACGGCCTCTTCAAGATTGCGCTCGTTCTCCGCCGTCAGTTCGTCGATCTCCTTCTGCACGTCGGAAGCCCAGACCAGATCGCCCGCCACCAGCGAAGTGTCGCCTTCGTCGATGACGCGCAGCCGGTTGATCGGAGCGACTTTGCGCAGGATGACCTCGATGTGCTTGTTGTTGATGGAAACGCCCTGCGAACGATACACTTCCTGGATGCTGTCCACCAAGTATTTCTGCACGGCTTCCTGTCCCTCGACTTCGAGCAGCTGCTGAGGGTCGATGTAGCCGTCGGTGATCAGAGTATCCGCTTTGACTTCATCCCCCTCCTCCACCAGAATGCTTTGAGAGGCGGGAATATTGTAGGTAACCTTCTGCACGACGTCGCTGTCGTTAGGGGTGCCTTCGATGATGACCTTGCGCTTGCCCTCGAGCTCGCGCACTTCGGCCACTTTGCCGTTGAGCCCGGCCAGATAGGAGACCTTCTTGGGGCGGCGGGCTTCGAAAAGCTGTTCGATGCGAGGAAGCCCCTGGGTGATGTCCTCTCCGGAAATGCGCACGCCGCCGGTGTGGAACGTGCGCATCGTCAGCTGAGTGCCGGGCTCGCCGATGGACTGCGCCGCGACGACGCCGACCGCTTCGCCGATGTTGACCATCTTGCGGCTGGACAGATCGACGCCATAACACTTCTGGCAGATGCCGTAAGGCGACTCGCAGCTTAACGGGCTGCGAACCCAGATGTGCTCGCGAAGGTTCTCGATTTCAAGGGCCTTGTCCGGCGAGATCAGTTCGTTTTTGCTGATAATACGTTCACCGCTGACGGGATCGTCGATGTCTTCAAGGCTGGTGCGCCCGGCAATGCGTTCGCTCAGCGGGATGACGACCTTGCCGTCGCTCTTCATCGGCTCGATCTTGATGCCCTTGCTGGTGTGACAGTCTTCCTCGAGGACGATGATGTCCTGGGCGACGTCGACCAGACGGCGGGTCAGATATCCCGACTTGGCGGTGCGCAGAGCCGTATCGGCCAGCCCCTTGCGGGCGCCGTGCGTGGAAATGAAGTACTCCAGCATGTTCATGCCTTCGCGGAAGTTCGTGGTGATGGGATAATCGATGATGCGCCCCGTCGGATCGGCCATCAGGCCGCGGATGCCGGCCATCTGCGCCAGCTGCCCTCTGCTGCCTCGGGCGCCGGACTCGACCATCATGCGGATAGGGTTGGTAACAGCCATGTGATCCATGATGGAGTCGCCGATCTTGCCGGCCGCGCCGGACCACAGATCTTCCTTCTGACGCAGATATTCGTCTTCGGTGAGAATGCCCATCTCGTATTGGTCGCGAATGCGTCCGTCGACGTCCAGCGACTCATTGACGAGCTGCTGCTTCTCGGGCGGGATGACGATCGCCTGCATCTGGAAGCTTAGGCCGCTGAGACAGGCCCAGTGATAGCCGAGGTTCTTGATGGAGTCGAGCGTGTCGACCATCTCGATGTGGCTAAGATAATCGTACGCCTTGTCGAGCATGGCGCTGAGGTCTTTCTTGCCCATCTGGAAGTTGACGAAGCGCAGGCGCGGGTTGAGGTGCAGGTTGAACAAAGCGCGTCCGGGCGAAGTGATCAGCCACTTGCGAGTCTTGGGATCGAGGAAATCGCCGTCCTCCATGCCTTTTTTGGTGAGCGGCTTCCATTCGGGATCCCAGCGCAGATAGATGCGCGTGTTGACGTGCACCGCTCCGTGATCGAGAGCGGTCATCACGTCGTCGAGACTGTCGTAGTAAGTGTTCTCCCCCTTGAGGCCGGAGACCATGTTGGTGATGTAGTACACGCCGAGCAGGATATCCTGGGTGGGCGAAACGATCGGCTTGCCGCTGGCGGGCGAAAGCAGATTGTTGGCGGCCAGCATGAGCATACGCGCTTCGGTCTGGGCTTCGATGGACAGCGGCACGTGAACGGCCATCTGGTCTCCGTCGAAGTCGGCATTGAAGGCCGTGCAGGCCATGGGATGGAGGCGGATGGCCTTGCCTTCCATGAGGATCGGTTCGAAAGCCTGAATGCCCAGACGGTGCAGCGTCGGGGCGCGGTTGAGCATGACGGGATGGTCCTTGATGATCTCTTCGAGGATGCCCCAGATCTCTTCGTTGCCGCGCTCGATCATGCGCTTGCCGTTTTTGACGTTGGTGGCGATGCCCTTCTCGACCATCTTCTGGATGACGAACGGCTTGAACAGCTCCAGCGCCATCTGCTTGGGCAGGCCGCACTGATAGAGGCGCAGGAAGGGACCGATGGCGATGACGGAACGGCCGGAATAATCGACGCGCTTGCCCAACAGGTTCTGGCGGAAGCGTCCTTTCTTGCCGCGCAGCAGGTCGGTGAGACTCTTGAGGGGCCGGTTGCCGGCGCCGAGCACGGCTTTGCCCATGCGGCCGTTGTCGATCAGGGCGTCGACGGATTCCTGAAGCATGCGCTTTTCGTTGCGGATGATGATCTCGGGCGCCTTGAGTTCCTTCAGCTTGCTGAGGCGGTTGTTGCGGTTGATGACGCGGCGGTACAGATCGTTCAGGTCGGAGGTGGCGAAGCGGCCGCCGTCGAGCTGGACCATGGGACGCAGATCGGGCGGAATGACGGGCAGCACTTCGAGCACCATGGACTGGGGCGCGCAGTCGCCCTTACGGAAGTCTTCCACGACCTGAAGGCGTTTGACGATCTTGCGGCGCTTCTGTCCCGTCGTTTCGGAAAGTTCCTCGCGCAGCTCCTGGACGAGGTGGTTCAGATCCATGGCGCAGAGTTTTTCGCGCACGCCCTCGGCGCCGATGCCGGCCTTGAACTTGGGATCGTAGGCCGAGCACAGATGCTGTTCGCGCTCGATGATGATGTCGGAATCAGAGAACGGCGATTCGCCCTCGTCGATGACCAGGTAGCAGGGATCCTCGACGACGACGCTCTCGAGCTGCGAGGTGAAGCGGTGCGGATATTTTTCCTGGAACAGGGTGTGTTCCGACTGGGAAAGGATCTGTCCCTTGCCGTAGGGCAGACGGGTCACCGAGGTGACGATGTAGCTGTCCTGAGTGCCGGTCTTGCGGCGCTCGGCCTCCACTTCGCTGCCGCCGCGCAGGGCAGTCAGATCGGATTCGGGAATACTGTCGCCGGGCTTCCATTTCATCTCGCCTGCGGACTCGGCGGCGGGGCCTTCAGCCGTCAACACGGGGACTTCGTCGGCCGTGACGCCGTTGAGAGAAACGATCGTGTAGGCCGGCTCCGCCGAGAAGGATTCCTCCCCCCACTCCGACTGATAGCGGGCCAGTTGATTGGCGCTGATCACGTCGCCGACGGAAAGCGGCACGTCGTCGGTGGAAAGGATGCGGTACGCTTCTTCGGCCTTGAATTTCGGATCGTAATGGGCGTGGACGCGCATCTCTGATTCGGAGATCACGTCGTCCTTGGCGGCCAGGTCGGGACGCTTGCCCTCAATGACGACCTTGTACGCCGCCTCGCGCTTGCGCAGCGGTGCGAAATAGACCACGCGCTCCAGCATTTTGGTGGGCGTGCCCAGCAGCAGGCTGAGACGGCTGGGAATGCCGCGCAGATACCAGATGTGCACGACGGGAGCCGCCAGCTCGATATGCCCCATGCGCTCGCGGCGCACGCGGTTGTCGGTGACTTCGACGCCGCAGCGGTCGCAGACGACGCCCTTGAACTTGGGACCGCTCTTCTTGTATTTGCCGCAGGCGCACTCATAGCTTTTGGTCGGCCCGAAGATGCGCTCGCAGAAAAGGCCGTCGCGTTCGGGACGCAGCGTGCGGTAGTTGATCGTTTCGGGCTTTTTGACTTCGCCGTGGGACAGCTCCCGGATCTGGTCGGGGGTGGCCAGGCGCAGACGGATTCCGACGATTTCTTTATTCATAAGGAGAATCACTCCATTTCTATCCAATAAATGACGAAAAGACGAATACGGGACCGAAAAACGCTCGGAAGCGAAAGAGGCGGCAGCAGCGTCTCTCCCGCTCTTCTTTTTGCCGTTTACTCGTTCAGATTGGGCATTTCCTGAGTTTCGGGATCCGCCGCGTTTTCGCCGCCGGCGTTTTCTTCATCCGCATCCGGCAGCATCTCGGATTCTTCCTCGCCGTCGGATTCTTCAACGTCCCGTTCCGCCGGCTGACCGGGCAGATCCGCTTCGGCGGCGAACATCATGTCGTTGGCGGTAATGTTGTCGATGTCGCTGGGACGACGCGGGCCGTCGTCATCGTCGTCGATCGGCAGGGGACCGGACGTGCCGTCGCTGTAATCGATGGAAACGGTCAGGCCAAGCCCCTCCAGTTCCTTGACGAGAACCTTGAAGCTCTCGGGCACGCCCGGCTTGGTGAGGTTCTGCCCCTTGATGATCTTCTCGTAGGTCTTGAGGCGGCCGCGGATATCGTCGGACTTGACGGTGAGCATCTCCTGAAGCACATGCGCGGCGCCGTAGCCCTGCAGGGCCCAGACTTCCATCTCGCCGAAACGCTGGCCGCCGAACTGGGCCTTTCCGCCCAGAGGCTGCTGCGTGATCAGACTGTACGGCCCGACGGAACGGGCGTGCAGCTTGTCGTCGACGAGGTGGTTCAGCTTGAGCATGTACATGACGCCGACGGTGCTGGGCTCGGCCATCAGATCGCCGGTACGGCCGTCGCGCAGGCGGATCGTGCCGCCCGACGAGAGTTTGCCGCGCAGGTCGGGCTCGCGGTCGGAGATTTCCTGCAGCATCGTGTAGATCTCCTCTTCCGTGGCGCCCTCGAACACGGGAGTGCCGACGTGCCAGCCGTTCTTGAGGGCGACGAAACCGAGGATGACCTCGAGCACCTGGCCGAGGTTCATGCGGCTGGGAACGCCCAGCGGGTTGAGGCAGACGTCGACGGGCGTGCCGTCGGGAAGGTAGGGCATGTCCTCCACGGGGAGGATGCGGGAAACGACACCCTTGTTGCCGTGACGTCCCGACATCTTGTCGCCGACGGTGATCTTGCGCCACTGGGCCACGTAGACTTTGATGACTTCGTTGACGCCGGGGCTGAGCGACTCGGGATTGTCGACGTGGTTGAGCCGCTTGACGGAGACGACTTTGCCGCGCGTGCCGTGAGGCAGGTGCAGCGACGTGTCGCGCACTTCGCCGGCCTTCTCGCCGAAAATGGCGCGCAGCAGCTTCTCCTCGGGGCTGTGGTCGGCTTCGCCCTTGGGCGTGACCTTGCCGACGAGGATGTCGCCGGGGTTGACCTCGGCGCCGATGCGCACCACGCCGTCTTCGTCGAGGTTGCGCAGCGCGTCTTCGCCGACGTTGGGAATGTCGCGGGTGATCTCTTCCGGCCCAAGCTTGGTGTCACGGGAGTCGATCTCGTACTCTTCGATGTGGATGGAAGAGAAATAATCTTCCTTGACGAGCTTTTCGCTGAGCAGGATCGCGTCCTCGTAGTTGTACCCTTCCCACGGCACGAACGCGATGAGCACGTTGCGCCCCAGCGCCAGCTCGCCGCCGTCGACGGACTGGCCGTCGGCGAGCAGTTCGTCGGCCTTTACCTTGTCGCCCACGTCGACTTTTGGACGCTGATGGATGATCGTGCCCTGATTGGAACGCAGGAACTTGTCGAGCTCGAATTCGTGGCGGCCGCCGCCGTCGTCGGTCACTTCGATACGGTCGGAATCGACGTAGGTGACGGAACCGTCGCAGGAGGAATAGACGCAGCAGCCGGAATCGCGGGCGACGCGCTC
The DNA here is from genome assembly GCF_002007215.1 of Pyramidobacter sp. C12-8. Taxonomy (GTDB): domain Bacteria; phylum Synergistota; class Synergistia; order Synergistales; family Dethiosulfovibrionaceae; genus Pyramidobacter. The sequence goes on from NZ_MUHX01000042.1 coordinate 10,442, forward strand.
TTCGATGCCGGTGCCGACGAAAGGCGCTTTGGGCAGCAGCAGGGGCACCGCCTGGCGCTGCATGTTCGAGCCCATCAGGGCGCGGTTGGCGTCGTCGTGCTCGAGGAACGGGATCAGCGCGGCGGAAGCCGATACGACCTGCTTCGATGACACGTCGAGGAAATCCACCTGTTCGGGAGCGATCTTGACGATGTCGCCCTTGTAGCGGGCATATACGGCGTCTTCCGTCAAGCGTCCCGTTTCCGGATCGAAGGGCGTGTTGGCGCGGCCGACGTAATAGGTGTCCTCCTCGTCGGCGGACAGATAGACGATGTCTTCCGCCTTCATGGAGACCACGCCGTTTTTGACGGGACGGCGCGGCGTGATCAGGAAGCCGTACTCGTTGAGACGCGCGTAGGTTCCCAGCGAAGTCACCAGACCGATGTTCGGGCCTTCGGGCGTCTCGATGGGGCAGATGCGGCCGTAATGCGTATAGTGAACATCGCGGGCTTCGAATCCGGCGCGCTCGCGGCTCAATCCGCCGGGCCCCAGGGCCGAAAGGCGGCGGCGGTGCGTCAGCTCCGAGAGAGGATTGTTCTGATCCATGAACTGCGACAGCTGCCCCGAGCCGAAGAACTCGCGCAGGGCGGCCGCCAGCGGGCGCACGTTGATCAAATCGCGGGCCATGGCCTTGCTGAGGTCGGCCACCGTGGTCATGCGTTCCTTGGCGATACGCTCGAGGCGCAGCATGCCGATGCGCAGCTGGCTCTGCAGCAGTTCGCCGATGGAGCGGACGCGGCGGTTGCCGAGGTGGTCGATGTCGTCGACACGCTCCTCGCCGATCTCGGGGAAGGTCATGTCGTCGCGCTGCTCCTCCGTGTCGCGCAGAGCGACCAGCCCCTTGACGATGCGGATCAGATCGTCGAGCGTGAGCAGATATTCGTCCTTCTTCAGGTCCAGGCCGAGGCGGCGGTTCAGCTTGTAGCGGCCGACGCGCCCCAGCGTGTAGCGGCGCACGTCGAGGAACAGTTCGTCGAAGTATTCGCGCGCGCCCTCGATGCGCACGGGCTCGTTCGGCCTCATACGGCGCAAAATTTCCAGCAGGGCCTCGTCGGTGCTGTTGGTGTTCTCCTTCTCGAGAGCGGAGACGAAGATCGGCGCCACATTCCACACCTTGAGCGACGTGCGTCCCTGTTCCCAGAGCAGCTCGAGCCCGTCTTTGTCAAGTCGGGTCCCTTCGTGGAGCAGCACCTGCCCGCGGGAATCGGTGACCGACTCGGCCAGCAGGCGGCCGGCCGCTTCTTCCGTGACGATGTCCAGATCTTCCACGACGCCGCCGAACGCCTTGAGCAGTTCTTCGTTCGTCCCCAGGCCGAAGGCCTTGAGCAGCAGCGTGGCGGGCAGCTTGCGGCGGCTGTCGATGTTGACCGACAGCGAATCGCCGGTCATGACGAACTCCACCCAGGCGCCGCGCTCGGGAATGATCTTCGCCGAATAGTTCTGTGCGCCCGAGGCGCCGGGTTCGGACTTGAAGTACACGCCGGCGCTGCGGGCCAGCTGATTGACGACGACACGCTCGGTGCCGTTGATGATGAAAGTGCCGCGCGGGGTCATGACGGGGAAGTCGCCGAGGTAGATCTCCTCCTCGCGCACCTCCTGCAAACGATCGTTGTGCAGGCGCACTTTGGCCCTGATAGGACGGTGCCACGTGCAGTCGCGGCGCTTCGCTTCCTCCTGGGACATGGAAGGCTCGTCGATCTCGTAGCCTAGGAATTCAAGACGGAAACTGCCGTCGAAATTGCTGATCGGGGAAATTTCGTCGAGGAGCTCCTGAAGGCCTACGGGCTCGCGATCCTCCGGCGCCACGCCTTCCTGGAAAAAACTGCGGTAGGATTCGCGCTGGACTTCCACCATGTCGGGAAGCGGGATCACATCGTGCCCGCTGCCGAAAATCAGACGCTGACGCCCCTTGCTCACCGGAACAAACTCAGCCATGCGTGTTCAACCTCCACACATTCAGAATAAAAGTCTCACTAGAAAGAAAATTTCGACACGGATTTTTTCACTCTCGGCGTTCAGCGAACTTAAGTGGTTAATCCGTCGCTCACGGGCTTCGCCGCCGTTTACAAAAGGGGGTGAGCGCCGCGAAAAAAGCTGCGCAAAATACAAAAAGGGCTGCACCAAGCACCGCTTGATGCAGCCCTCGCGTATCGGTGACATTGCCATCCCCACAAAAAGGATGGTGCCCGAGGGGAGACTCGAACTCCCACAGGCTAGTGCCCACTAGAACCTGAATCTAGCGCGTCTACCAATTCCGCCACCCGGGCGTTTCTTGAACACGTGGTTATTATACAGATCTTTTCGATTTTGACAAGCCCCCAAAAACTTTTTCGCCGGGGTTTTCTCGAAAAAAATTTCCCTGAAATTCTTCAAGGTAAATGCAACCCAACATCCGGTACCCCGTTGCATTAAATCTGAATTAAAAGAAGCTTGCATTTAGTCTGAATTGATGAAAGACCTTTCTTACGAGACAACAGATCTCGGAAAGGAGTTCATCATCATGAACAAACATTTGACTCTGGCTGAAAGAAAAGCCATTGAAAGCGCCCTCAACCGGCGAGAATCTCTCAGAAGTATTGCCTCAACAGTTCTGAAGTCGCCGAGTACGATCTCCAGAGAGATCAGAAAACATGCAGAGACTGTCTTCAAAGGCTGTTATGGCCGGACAGCAAACTGCTGCCTTCACCGGTATGACTGCTCCGTTACTTCCCTTTGTAACACCTCT
>NZ_MUHX01000043.1 GCF_002007215.1 Pyramidobacter sp. C12-8
CGATGACGCCGAACAGCTGGCTGCCGTTGACGGCGTCCGTAGAGTTGCCGCTGATACGCCCGGCCGCCACGTTGGTGATCGTGCGCTCCGTGCCGGATTTGCCCACGCTGACCGTAGAAGACGGACTGGTTCCCGCAAAGTTCTTCGTCTGCCCGTTGACCGTATAGGAAGCAGTCCCCGCTGCCGCCGCCGTTTCCGAACCGGCGCCCAGAGCGACGTCGCCCGCGGAAGCCGCGGCATTCGCTCCATTGCCGATAGCCACGGCTCCGATGCTTCCTGCCTGAGCCGTGGTACCGATTGCCGTGCTTTGATTCCCGGTCGCCTGGGCATAATAGCCCACCGCGGTGGAGCTTGTTCCGGATGCGGTTGTCACATAGCCGAGCGTCGTGGAAGAATCGCCAGTCGCGCTGCCTCCCACGGCAATGGCGGATTTTTGCGTGGCCTGGGCGCTGTTGCCGATACTGATCGCGTTCGTGCCTTCCGCCTTGGCCTTGGAGCCGATGGCCAGCGCGGAACCGCCCTCGTCGCCGATGCTGGCCGGGCCGCCGTTGGCAATGGCGCCGCCGCCGATGGCCATATCAAACGCGGTCTTTGCCTGGGCGGTCGATCCCACAGCGAGCGAATTGTCGCCGATCGCCTTGGCTTCTTTGCCCACGGCCGCAGCACTCTTTCCCTGCGCCGCGGCGTTCACGCCCGCCGCCATGGCGTCGGCGCCGGTCGCGCCGCCGTTGTTGTAGTTGCTATCGAACGCCGCGTCCACGGAATTGACGCTGTAATCGTGGATCGCGGGACCGGCCGCCGTGATGGCCGCCTTCAGCTGCGCCACGTTCACCGCGTCAGTGTCTTCGGAGCCGGCGGCCACGTTGATGATCTGCCGCCGGGCAGCGGGATTGCTCGTGCTGCCCTTTGCGCCCACGCTGACCGCGCCGTCCGTGGCCTTGGTGGCGTTGACGGCGTTCTGCTGCGCGGTGCCCGCGGTGGAAGGGATGTAGGGGTTGGTCGCGGCGCTGACATGCTGAGTACGATCCGCAACGCTCCCCGCGCCCAAGGCCACGCCGCCCTGGGCCGTTACCGAAGCCTGATACCCCAGCGCAGAGGCTCTTTCCATGCTGGCATTGGCCTCCGCGCCGACTACAGTAGCATATCGGCTGCTTCCCGTCGTTTTCGCTTCGGCGCCGATGGCGACCGCTTTCTGCTGATTGCCTTCGGTTTTCGCCCCGTAGCCGATGGCCATGCTCTGGATGCCGGTCACGTTGGAATTCATGCCGATGGCGATCGGAGCCCCCTGATTGCCGGAAGTATTGGTTGCGGTTGCGCCTTTGCCGATGGCGATGCCGCCCTCTTTGGCGTCCACCTTGGCCGATTTACCGATAGCGATGCCGCTGCCGTCCGTGGTGGAAGACGCGGTCACGGACGCCGAAGGCCCGAGGGCCAGCCCGTCCCCGGCCACGGAACTGCCGGTGCCGACGGCGATGGCGTTTGCGTGGGCGGAAGCGGCGACGACCGCGTTTTTGCCCAAGGCGATCATGCCGCCGTTGGCCGAATTGGCCTCGGCCCCATGGCCGATGGCGACGCTGTCGGCCCCACGGGTCACCTTTCCGGAGGTGCCGATGGCAATATTGTTGCCCTGCGCCGCCGGGTCCGTTTGCGCGCCGTAGCCCACGGCCACGTCGCCCGCGCCGTTAGCGGCGGCATTCGGCCCCGCCGCCAGAGAATTCGTTCCTGTGGCGCCGTCGTTGGCATAGTTGCTGCCGCGTCCCTGTTCGGAGGAATTCACGCTGTAATAATGGGTGTACGCCGCCTTCAGCTGCGCCACGTTGACCGCGTCGGTGTCTTCGGTGCCGGCGGCCAGGCCCATGATCTGGCGGGTATTATGTACACCGTCGGCGAGGTAACCGATAGATACTACGCCCCGATTCGCTTTCCAAATATACTCATTCGCGCTGCCGATAGCGCCGGACGGGGCAAGGTACCCCGCCTGGATGTCGTTGGTCTTGCGGTTGACGACGGAAGCCTGCCCCAACGCGACGCTGTAGTCGCCGCCCCACTGCACGTTTGCACCCTGCCCCAGGGCAGTTGCATAATTGGCCCCGCCCACGGAGAACGCGCCTATGGCCGTGGAGCCTATAGCCCCCTGCGTGCCCGCTCCGGAATAGATAATAGAAGCCTGCGCCTTGTAGCCAAAGGCTGTCGAATTTTTCCCCAGCGCCTTGGCATGGACGCCCGTCGCCGTGGCGCCCGAGTCCGTCTCGCCCGTGGTCGGCGCGGTGGCCGACGCGTTGCTGCCGACGGCGACGTCGGTGGCTCTATGCGTCGTACTGCCGGTGCCGATGGTGACGCCGGGGCCGGTGCCGTTCACGTTATCGTGGGCGCCTGCCGGCAGCGGCGACGCCCAAACCGCGCCGGCGACGGCCGCCGCGCACAGCACTCCCGTCAGGGACACGCTGCTGCAGCCGCCGCTGTTCTTGTGGTTGCGCCTGACCAGTTCCGAAACGACCACATAGCAGCGCCTGACCCTGCTCCAGATGACCTTGTAAATCTTGTTCATACGTGCACTCTCCTTAGGCAATATCATAAAATAAGCCGAAGAACGAAGTTCTTCGGCAGTTTTTCCCGCAAGGTTTCGTTCGCATGGATCCCCTCCCGTCGCAAATTTTTCCGCCGCGTCCTCAGGACTTTCTCGACGCGGCCCGTTGAGATTGTTTCAAATCTCTTCGAAGAAGAGGATCCGTCGTTCACGGGTTCGTCGAATGCAAACTGATAACTCGCGTATATTCAAATTGTAATTAACAATTAAGGGTATCATATCATCACCCCCCCCCGCGTAAAGATGTCTTATTGTTTACATAGCCCGTTTTGTTCCATTTTCTGCTCCCGGCCCCGCAGGCTTGCGCGATCCGGCATGATGCCAGATGTCCGCCGGAACTTTCAGAACGTAAAAAAGAAGGCGCCGGACGTTCCCATTTTGAAAACGTCCGGCGCCTTCTTCAATGTATCCTCAGCGGATTCATTTTGTTTTTTCCCCTTTTTCGGCGGGCGGCAAATTCTTCACGTGCGGGGCGGCGGGCGAAGAACATCGCTGGCTTTTGCCCCGCCTTCGGTTTATACTGGAAACGAGAAACGGCACGCATATCGGCGCGTCGGCGCGGCCGGCGCGCTGCGACGGGAGGGAATCATGACGACGAAAGAAGAAGTGCTGAAAACCCTCGAACTTTCACAGGGGCGCTACGTGTCGGGCGAGGCTCTGGCCCGCCGGCTTTCGCTGAGCCGCAACGCGGTCTGGCGGGCGGTGAAGTCGCTGCAGGACGAGGGCTGCTCCATCGACGCCGTGACGCGGCGCGGCTATCGCCTCAACGAAACGCCCGACCTGCTGTCGCCGCAGGCGGTCGAAAAATATTTTTCGCGCCGGGCGGCCTGCTGGGACGTTGAAGTCCGCAAGACCGTGACCAGCACCAACACGGTGCTCAAGACGATGGCCGAAGGCGGCGCGCCGGAGGGGAAGATCCTCGTCGCCGCGGAACAGACGGCCGGCAGGGGGCGCATGGAGCGCCGCTTTTACTCCCCCGCCGGCAGCGGCGTCTACATGAGCCTGCTGCTGCGGCCGTCGTGCGGCGCCTCGCAGTCGCTGTACGTCACGACGGCCGCCGCGGTGGCCGTGGCGGAAGCCATCGAACACGTTACGGGACGGCGCGCGCAGATCAAATGGGTCAACGACGTCTATCTGCGCGGCAAAAAGGCGTGCGGCATCCTCACCGAAGCGGCGTTCGACATGGAGACGAACCGCCTCGCCTACGCGGTGCTCGGCATCGGCGTCAACATGCGCCCGCCGGCGGGCGGCTTTCCCGACGAGCTGGAACCGATCGTGACCAGCGTCTTCGGCGAGGCGGATTACGATCCCGTCCTGCGCAATCGGATCGTTGCGGAGATCATTGAACGCTTCTGGCGTTCCTACGAAAATCTGGGCGAAAAAGCGTTCCTGCAAGGTTACCGGGAGCGCTCGTTCCTGTCGGGCAAGGACGTTGACGTCGTCAGCGGGGCGGAGCGCCGTCCGGCGCGCGCGCTGGACATCGACGGCGAGTTCCGGCTGCACGTGCGCTACGAGGACGGCGCCGAAGAATATCTGCAGTCCGGCGAAGTCTCCGTGAAGCCGCGCGGCGGCTCGGCATAAAAAAACGGCGAGGGCGGGAAAAGTTTTCCCGATCTCGCCGTTCCCTTTTAAAAACTCCATCTTTTGTAAAACGCCATGACGGCGACGAACGCCGCGAGGCAGGCCAGCGAAGCCCAGAGGCTGCGCGCGCCGTGAAAAACCGCGCCGGGCGGCGCGTCGAAGGGCACGCCGGTGGCGGCGGCGAGGCCCTTGATGTTCAGCAGGTGCACGACCGGATAACCGGCCTGCAAAGCCCGGCCGATCACGCCGCTGCCGGCGCGGCCGGAACGGTGCAGCCCGGGGCGCAGGCGCAGAATGTCGTTGCCGGGGCCGAGGTTGCTCTCCGAACCGCCGATGCTGACGAGCGCCTTCGCGTGGTGCCGCGCGAGCAGATCCATTTTCCACTGGATCACTTCTTCGAGGGAATTTTTGACGATCAGCGGCACATGATTCTCCGCCGCCGCACGCCGCAGGACTGCCATTGCTTCCTCCGGGATGCCGCCGCCGAGGTCGCGGCCGCCGCCGGGCGTGTAGGCGTGCGCCTGCGTGCGCAGGAAGCCGGCCGAACGCAGTTCCTTTTCGAGCGCCGGCCACGGGAAATCGGGATCGTTGGCGCCCCAGGTCGAGGAGCCCAGGGAGACCACGAGCAGCGGCTGCGCGCCGAGCGACTCCAGCGCCTTCAAAACGTTGAAGGCCATGCCCGGGAACGACGAGGACGAATAGACGGCCACGCAGTCGCCGGGCTGCACGCCCAGCGATTCCATCCAGCGGCGCACCACCACCGACCAGCGCGGGTCGCAGGCCGTGCGCTTGGCGGGAAGGGCGCCGAGCGTCGTGCTGAGGGGGCTCCATTCCAGACCGATGAAACCGGTCCGGTACGGGTCGTCGCTTCTTTCGAATCCGCTGCCGCCGCGCACGCGCAGATCGTAGAGAAATTTTTGCGCCTCGTGCACGGAGCTCATCAGCGTGCGCTCCCGGGCCGACAGGCCGCCGCCGGCCCAGAACCAGAGCGCGGCCGAAACGGCGGCCAGCGCCAGCAGGAGCAGCCGGTTCCGACGCACGGCGGCGCGCTGGCGCTTTTTGTACTCTTCAAGTCCGGCCAGCTTCATGACAGCGCGCCCCCCAACCGGAACAGCCATTGCGACGCGAAGGCCGTCAGCACGGAGACGGCCGTCAGCGCCGAAAGCGTCTCCACGACGCCCTGGCGCTGCATGTCGGCGGCGATCAGGCCGGGGATGACCCAGCCCAGCCACGGCAGCGGCTGCACGAAGTTCCCCGCGGCCAGGCGGAGCGCCAGAGCCATCAGCATGGCCCAGCCGACGCGGGCGCGGCCGTGCAGGCCCCAGCGCCTGACGGCGAAATCGAGCGGCGGCCAGATCAGCAGCGCGGCGAGCAGGCTGACGCCGACGCGGAGCGGGCTGTACAGCGTCAGCGCGATCGTTCCCGCGGAAACGAGCCCGCCGCTGCCGTATCCGGTGCGCCAGTCGCAGATCATGGAGACGGCGATGCCGATGCCGATGGTGAGGATGCCGAGATCGTTCACAGCCGAAGCCCTCCTTCTTCGCAGGTCAGTTTGAGGACCAGCGGCAGGCCGTAGACCGTGTTGCCGCAGCCCAGCCAGCGCGCGCCGTCGAGACGGCGGGCCAGCGCGTTCACGTCGCCGCCGCGCCAGAAATCGCAGCGCAGCCGCGCGCGCGGCGGCCGGTCGCCGATGATCAGCACTTCGCGCCAGGGATGTGCGCGCATCCAGCCCTCGAAGCAGCGGAAGCGGTCGACGCGGTCGGAACGGTGGTTGAAGAGGACGCCCGTATCTTCCCGGCGCCAGCCCGTGGAGCGGAACAGCTCTTCGGTCGTGACGACGTCGTTGGCCGAAAACGCGAAAGCCAGTTCTCCCCCGCCGACGCCGAGCACGCGGAAATCCGCGAGATCGGGCGGCAGGCGCTTCATGGACTCGAGACAGCGCCCTTCGTCGAGGCCGCAGAAGCGGCACGCCACCAGCGCCAGCCCCATGTTGGCGCTGAGATGCGGCGGCAGGCCGGGGATTTTTTGCGCCGGCAGGACGGCAAGATTTTTTTCCTCCGCAAGAAGCCGCATGGCGGGATTTTCCGCCAGCTCCGCCGGGACCGCGACGACCCCGCCGCGCGGCAGGGCGCGCGACAGCGCCCGCAGCACGTCGAGCTCGCCCGGCCCCCAAAAGGCTTCGTGGTCGGGGCGGATGTTGGTGAGCACGGTGACGGCGGGTTTCAGCCACAGGGCGCACAGGCCCTGCAGTTCCGGTGAGACGGCGCTGTTTTCCAAAACGACGGCTTCGGCGTCGGCGGGAAGCGAGCGCAGCCACCATTTCATCTCGGAGATGTTGGCGCCGCCGGGGCGCAGGATCGGACGCTCGGAATCGGGGCCCAGTTCGCGCGGCACGACGCCGGTGATGCGGCCGTAAGCGCGCCGGCCGCAGCCGCGCAGCGCCGCGTGGATCAGGCGGACGACGCCGCTTTTGCCGCGGCTGCCCGTGACGGCGACGCGAATAGCAGCGGGCATGTCTCATTCCTCCTTACGGTACAGACAACCGAAAATCCCCAAAAATTCCCATTGAAAAACTGCCGCCGAGCCAGAAGACCTCGCGGCAGTTTTTCCGTTTTCTAATCGCGGCTCTCGTAACGCTGGACCGGGACGTCGCCCCACAGGCGCTCCACCTTGTAGAACTCGCGGGCTTTGACGCTGAAAATGTGGATCACGAGGTCGCCGGCGTCGATCAGCGTCCACTGGGAGCTCATCGCGCCTTCGACGCGGTAATCCGCGCGCAGCCTGTCGAGGCAATCGGTGACGGCGTTGACGAGGGCGCCCATGTGAACGTCCGAATTGCCCGAGGCGACGATGAAACCGTCGGCCAGCGGCGTGACCGCGCCGACGTCCATGGTGAGGACGTCCAGCGCTCTTTTGTCGAGGAGCGCGTTGACGATCTCCTCTTGAACCTTGTAAATATTCTCGTTCATGAAATGACTCCTTTGACTCACTGCCGCTTCGCCAGCAGGGCTTCGATCCGCGCCATTACGTCTTTGCTGTTGTTCTTGCCGAGGATCAGCGCCGCGGGATAGGTGATGTTCGCCTTGCGGACGAGCCCTTCGGAGATGCCGCACAGTTTGGCCAGCTCTCTGGCCAGGCCGGAATCGCCTTTTTCCGGGTACTGGACCAGGCAGTAGCGGAAATCCGCGTGTTTGGCGTTGCCGGTAAAGGCGACTTCGATGCCGGCCTTTTCGAACAGCGTCGTGAACTGTTTCCCCAGTCCCGGCCTGCCCGTGCCGTTGAGGATGGCGATCGGCTCTTTGAAACGGGAGGCGATCTCGCTCAAGTCTCCGGGCGGCTCGATGGAGCCGCCGACGGGATCCGTCTCGGGCGTCGGCGGTTCGTCCGTGCCTTTCGGATCCGCACGGTCCCCGGCGTCTTTGTCGGCGCTCAGAACGGAATTGGGATCCATTTCCCGCGACGCCCGCTGCAGGTCCGCCACAAAGTAGCTCAGGCCGTCGATGTAGGCGGTCGAGCCCGGCATCGTAAAGAAACGCACGTTGCCCAGCTTCATGTCTTTCAGCTGTCCGGCGAGCTGCAACGCCGTCTTGACGGGGATGTCGGTGTTGATTTCCGAAAGGACGAGCTCGATCAGCTCGGGGATCCGCGGCAGGATCGCCGGCGATTTCACCTTGTCGAGAAAGGCTTTGGCGAATTCCTGCTGGCGCTTCATGCGGCCGATGTCTCCCAGGCTGTCGTGCCGGAAGCGCACGTATTTGAGCCCGTCGACGCCGTTCATGTGGCGTTTGCCCGGCGCGAAATCGATGTGGAGGTTCTGGGCGCGGTCGGTGTACTGCATGCGCCGCGGCACGTCGATGTCCACGCCGCCGATCGCGTCGACGATCTTGGGGAAGGAAGCGTAGTTCAGGACCAGATAATAGTTGACGGGCACTCCCGTCAGGTTGATCACCGTGTCGCGCAGCAGCTCGATCCCGCCGAAAGCGTAGGCATGATTGATCTTTTGCGGCTGCTTGCGTCCCTTGATGGAAACCCTCGTATCGCGCGGGATCGACATGATCGAGGCCGTTTTGCGGTCGATATCGACCCTGGCCAGGATGATCGTGTCGGAGCGGTGAACGGCCTCGACCTCGTCGACGCCGAGGACCAGGACGTTCACCGTGCCGTGCCGTTCGTCGAAGTTGATGGCCTTTTTGATCTCCCCCACGTCCGCCGTGACGAGGGAATACAAGCGGTAAGTGGCGCCGACCGCGAAGGCGGCGAGCGCGATGAGGACGGTGAGGATTATGCTTCCGCGTCTCATTTTTTCAGGACCACATCCCTTCCAGGATCTTCGTCTTTGTAGAGGCCGCGCTTGTAAATGTACTGCTCGACCGGATGCGGCAGCAGGTACCTGAGGTTTTCCCCGGCGGCGACGCGGTGGCGGATCTCCGTGCTGGAAATGGACAGCAGCGGGATCTCGAGGCGCAGGACGCGCGACCGCACCTTTTCCGGGAGGTTGTCGAGATTGTAATGTTCGTAGTCGTAGCCGGGACGGTTGGCGGCCACGATCGTGCAGAGCTCGGGGATCTTCTCGTATTCCGTCCAGGTGTCCATGCTCATCAGCGCGTCGATGCCGGTAATGAAGAAGAACTCGACCGCCTGGTCCGCGTACCAGTAGCGCATTTCGCGCAGCGTGTCCACGGTATGGCTGGGATCCTCGCGGTCGATCTCGAGGCGCGAGACGGAGAACTTGGGATTGTCGAGCGTGGCCAGGAACGTCATCATATAGCGCTCTTCGGCCGGAGTGACGGAACGGTAGGTTTTCTGATAGGAATTCCCGGTGGGGACGAAAATGACCTGCTGCAGGGAAAGCCTGACGAGCGCTTCCTGCGCCGCGAGCAGGTGGCCGAAATGGATGGGGTCGAAGGTCCCCCCCATGATGCCGATACGCAGCACCGACGCCTCCTCAGCCTCAGCCGCCATCGTCACAAGGCCCTTTCCGGCTCGAAGGTGAAGGACGTCCCGCCGATGTTGACGGTGTCGCCGGTCGCGGCGCCGGCTTCTTCGAGCAGGTCTTCCACCTTGAACTGCCGCAGCAGGCGCTGCAGGCGCAGCGGCGCTTCTTCCTGGCTGAAGTCGTAGCGGGCCACGGCTTTTTCGATGCGGGGATGGACGACGCGGTAAACGCCCTCGTCCTCTTTGACGATGCGGGGCTTGCCGGCGGGAATCGAATCGACGTCGAGGGGGATGTCGTAGAGACGGTACGAGCCTTTGGGGCGCGGATTGGCGCGGACAACTCTGACGATCTCGCCGATGAGCTCTCCGATGCCGTCGCCGCGAAGTGCGCTGGTGACGATCACCTGGAGCCCTTTGACCGAGAAAAACTCCCGCAGCTGCCGGATCACGTCCCGATCGGGAAGCAGATCGGCCTTGTTGAGAGCGATGAGGCAGGGGCGCTCGGCCAGTCCGGTGCCGTAGTGCCGGAACTCGTCGAGCACGACGTTCCACTGTTTCACGATGGTATCGAAGTCCCCGTCCGAAAGGTCGAGGACGTGGACGTTCACCCGCGTCCGTTCGATATGGCGCAGGAAGTACAGTCCCAATCCCTTGTTCTCGTGCGCGCCTTCGATCAGGCCGGGCACGTCGGCGAGGATGATTTTTTGATCGTCGACGGCGAGGACGCCGAGATTGGGCGTCAGGGTCGTAAAAGGATAGCCGGCGATCTTCGGGTTGGCGTTGGAGATGGCTTTGAGCAGGCTGCTCTTGCCGGCGTTGGGAAGGCCGACCAGGGCCACGTCGGCGATCATCTTCAGCTCGAATGTGACGTCCCGCTCCTCGCCCGCTTCGCCTTTTTCCGAAAAGCGCGGGGCGCGCCGCTGCGAACTGGCGAAATGGGCGTTGCCCTTGCCGCCGCGGCCTCCCCTGGCGACGACGCAGCGGTCCCCCGGCTCGACGAGGTCGGCCAGCGGCGCGTCGGCGCCGGCGTCGTAAACGACCGTGCCGCAGGGGACGTAGATCGTCAAATCCTTGCCGTTGGCGCCGTAACACAGGGCGCCGCTGCCGGACACGCCGCGCTCGGCGGCGAAGCGGCGAGTGTACTGATAATCGGCGAGCGTCAGCAGATTCTGCGCGGCCTCGACGATGACGCTGCCGCCGTCGCCGCCGTTGCCGCCGTCGGGGCCGCCTTTGGGGACAAACTTTTCGCGGCGGAAGCTGACGCAGCCGTCGCCGCCGTGACCGGCTTTGACATGGATCCGCACGAGATCAACAAATTTCAGGGTGAACACCTCTTTTATACTACTTCTTAATTGAAAAGCCGAACATAAGGGTGCTGCGGGGGAAATTCGCAAAGCGGGCCGCACAGCAGTCGAGGGGGGGGGAAGGACTGAATGCCCTCGCAGCGCCCGGCAAACTATGTCAATACTTTCTCTCAAGAATCAGTATCGTTCGATAAATAAACGCAACGGGAGCGGTTACAAAAAATGGACCCCTGCCGATACAAGGGTCCACGAGAAATCGGAGTGCCGCAGAGCGGCAAAGGGATTTACTCGACTCCGACGACTTTTCGAGCACCCTTTGTAGTAAACTTGACGACGCCGTCCTTGAGGGCAAAAAGCGTGTAGTCTTTGCCGAGTCCGACGTTTGTGCCGGGATGGAACTTGGTGCCGCACTGTCTGACCAGGATGTTGCCGGCCTTGACGACGCATCCTCCCGACTTTTTCACGCCCCGGTACTGGGGATTGGAATCGCGGCCGTTGGTGCTGTTTCCCTGACCTTTTTTATGAGCGAAAAACTGCAGGTCCATTCTTTCAAAGAGCATTACAAAGACACCTCCACATATTTGACGTAGCTTCCGTACGACTGCGCCGTTTCATAGAGCGCGCGGACGATCGTTTCCGAGAGGACGCGCACGCTTTCGACGTCCGCATTGTCCCAACGCAGCTCGATCGAGGCGTTTTCTTCGTCGATCTTGCGTTCCGGGTTCTGCCCGAGGACGTCCGCCAGCCCGATATGCAGCGTCTGCACAAGGACGCTGACGGCGGCGCACACCACGTCGGCGCCCGACTCCGCGCAGCCGCTGTGGCCGTAAACGCGCAAGCCGGTGGGGACGCCGCCGCGGCGATAAACTTCGATGACCGTCACTCAGCGTTGACGCTGTCGATCGTCACTGCCGTGAACGGCTGGCGATGGCCGCGGAAGCGGCGCTGGTTGGTCTTGTTCTTGTACTTGAAGACGATGACCTTCTTGGCCTTGCCCTCTTCTTCCACCGTTCCCGTCACGGTCGCGCCGGACACGAAGGGAGCGCCGACGGAGACGCCGTCGTCCTTGCCGACCAGGAGGACCTTGTCGAAGGTCACGGTCGCGCCGGCTTCAAGGCCCAGTTTCTCGACCAGGATCTTCTCGCCGGGGGCCACTCTGTACTGTTTGCCGCCTGTTTCGATGATTGCGTACATGTTTTTTTTCCTCCTCTCGCTGGCGCAGGTACTCGAATGAGTTTACAACCTCTGCCATGCGGAATAACTATGTCATTTTATCCGTTGGCGACGAATTCGTCAACAAAGACTTCATCGCGATTTTTCTCCAAAGAAAAAGTGAAATTCTTCAAGGTAAATGCAACGCAACATCCGGTACCCCGTTGCATTAAATCTGAATTAAAAGGAGCTTGCATTTAGTCTGAATTGATGAAAGACCTTTCTTACGAGACAACAGATCTCGGAAAGGAGTTCATCATCATGAACAAACATTTGACTCTGGCTGAAAGAAAAGCCATTGAAAGCGCCCTCAACCGGCGAGAATCTCTCAGAAGTATTGCCTCAACAGTTCTGAAGTCGCCGAGTACGATCTCCAGAGAGATCAGAAAACATGCAGAGACTGTCTTCAAAGGCTGTTATGGCCGGACAGCAAACTGCTGCCTTCACCGGTATGACTGCTCCGTTACTTCCCTTTGTAACACCTCT
>NZ_MUHX01000044.1 GCF_002007215.1 Pyramidobacter sp. C12-8
GTGTTAAGCACGCCGCCAGCGTTCGTCCTGAGCCAGGATCAAACTCTCCGTTGAATCCTTTATTCCTTACCTACTCCATCTTCGGCTCGCTCTCGCTTGGCTTCTCTTCCTCGTCCTCTTCGGTTGTCAAGAAACGGCGTCGCACGCTCTCCAGCCGCTCTCTCTCTTCCAAAAACGGCTTTCCCGCGCGCAACACGGCGTATATTAACGCGACTATCCTTTTCTGTCTACGATTTCATTCAGATTCTTTTATCATAAATAAAAATCTATTTGTTTTCTTTTATTGAGATTTAATTGATACACTGATTATAAGTCACAAATATTTATTGACTTATTTCTTCAGGCATCATGAAATGTCTTTAAATAAACCATTTAACAGAATATTTCATCTTTAAAATTTCGCGAAAACATTTACCGGCGAGATCGCGGTTCAAAAAAAAGAGACTTTTCTCTTCCTCGCGTTGGAAGAGAAAAGTCTCTTTGTTTACGCTCCGCGGTCGTCGAAGTTCAGCTGCTCCATGGCGAACCTGCGATAATCCATGAATTCTCGGCTGGTGCGGCGGCGCGGATAGGGCAGGTCGACTTTGATGTCGTTGTGGACGCGGCCGGGGCGCGGCGCCATGACGACGACGCGGGAGCCCATGTAGAGGGCTTCGTCCACATCGTGCGTCACCATGACGACCATGGGGCGGTGGCGCGACCACATGGAGAGGATCACGTCTTGCATGGTCATGCGGGTGAAGGCGTCGAGCGCGCCGAGCGGCTCGTCGAGCAGAAAGACCTGCGGGTTGTTGACCATGGTGCGCAGCAGCGCGGCGCGCTGGGCCATACCGCCGGACAGCTGGTGCGGCCAGTTCTTGCGGAATTCCCACAGCCCGGCGGTTCTCATCAGTTCCTCGACTTCGGCCTCATGGCCGCGCAGCTGGCCGCGCATTCTCAGGCTGAAGGCGACGTTCTGTTCCACAGTCAACCACGGAAAAAGCGCCGGTTTTTGAAAGACCATGCCGCGCACGGGGGCGGGGCCGTCGATGACCTCGCCGTTGAGGGTCACCTTCCCGGTCGTCGGCACGATCAGCCCGGCGATCAGGCGCAGGATGGTCGATTTGCCGCAGCCGGAGGGGCCGATGACGCTGATGAACTCGCCGGAGCGAATTTCCAGTTCGATGTCTTCGAGGGCGTTGGTGACGGAACTGCCGGCGTTGGCAAAGCTTTTGCTGACGTGGTCGAGCTTGAGGATATTTTCGCACATGACGGCGGCCTACCTTTCCTGCCAGCGCAGCATGTAGCGGCGGACCGCGCCCAGCAGCGCGTTGACAAGCACGAAGATAACGCAGATGGCGACGACGGCGGCGTACATGTTGCCGTAGCGGGCCCAGCTTTTCTGCCAGGTGATATACCAGCCAAGCCCCGACTCGACGCCGATCATCTCGGCCACCATCAAAGCGACGCAAGCCGTGCTCATGCCTTGAGTCATGCCCTGCAGGATGTTCGGCAGCGCCGAGGGCACGGCGATGGTTCCGACGAGGCGCATGCCTTTGACGCCCAGCGTGCGCGCCGCCTCGAAATAGGCGGGGTCGATGTTGGTGATGCCGGTCTTGGTAGCGATCGTGACGGAGTACCACACGCCGAGGGCGATGATGAACACGCTGCCGCGGAAGAGCGTGGCGGCCAGCACCATGACGACGGGAAGCCAGGTCGTGGAGGGGATGGCGCCCAGCAGGCGCGTAAACGGCTCGATCCAATAGTTGACGTTGCGGTTGTAGCCGCAGGCGATGCCGGTCACCAGCCCGACGCCGACGCCGATGAAGTAGCCGGTGAACAGCAGGATCAGCGAGTTTTTGGCGCAGTCCATCAAGTAGGCCCAGTCGGCGATGGCCGCTTCCAGCATCTGATCGAGCCACGGAAAGTACGGCAGCGGCAGGCCGCCTGTCTTGAGCGTCAGCCAGTCGTAGCCGGCCAGCGCCAGAAAGACGAACGTATAGAAGGGGGCTTTGTAGCGCATCCAGCGGAAGGCGCGGCGCCCGCAAAACGAGGCGAGGAAACCGATCAGCGCCAGCCCCGTCAGGGCGAGGATGAACCAGTTGTAGTCGTTGCCGTGAGTGTTTCCCTGCAGATCGGGAAGGCAGTTGTACTCCCACAGGGCGACGACGCCGGCGACGACGGGAAGAAAACAGACGACGTAATCGAGAAATTTCTGAAATTTCGTTCTCGGGCGGCTCTCGAGAATCGCCAGTTCGTCCCGCGTCAGACGGCGGGGCGGCATCCCGGAAGCGCGGCCGTTTTCATGACCGGGCATAAAGAAAAATCTCCTTTCTTCTCTTCGGCAAGCACTGCGCAGCGCTGGCTGCCTGTCACATTTTCTGTTCCCGTTTCGCGCCGGGCGGAAACGCAAAAAGAGGGGGAGCCGCAGCGAGCCCTCCCCCTTCTGCGCCATACCGCCGGCAGATCTTGTTCACGCCGGACGGAAACTCCGTCCGGAGCAGGTCATTTCGAAAAGATGAATTTCATGAAACGGAAATAGGTATAAACCACGAACACGACAGCGATCAGCGTCGCCGCCGGCACCAGGTACGGTGCGAGCGGCAGGGCGCGCCCAAGCTTGGCGGCGCAGGATGCGCCCTGCTTGAAGGCGATCGCCGAGATCACGAACGGGAAGGTGAAGGCCGCGTAGCTGGGATAGAACGGCAGTTTCAGCATCGAGAAACTCCTGACCAGCGCAAAGACGTACGTCAACAGCGCCAGCGCCAGCAGGAAGGCCAGCATCGCGAAGGACTTGGGCATGACCGACTGCACATAACCGGCCACGCAAAGGCTCGTGGGCGCCGCATAGACGCAGATCAGCGGCATCGCCGGCTCCGGCACGGGCAGCGTTTGATACCGCTTCGTCACCACGAACAGCAGGATCAGAAGCGCCGCAAACCCAAACCAGAAAGCGACGGTGCCGACATCGGCGCCGCGCCCATAAGCGGGCGCCGTCACCGAAGCGACGACAATGCCGACGTAGAGGATGAAGAACACCGTGGTGACCTTTTTCAGATCAAAGCGGAGCACAAACTTGAGAGTGAACCAGACGATCAGCACCACGTGCAGCGCCACGGCGAACCACCACACGAGGCGCGCCGCCGCTCCCGCAAAAGGCAGGATATAAGTGCTCAGCAGCATCAGCGCCATCGGGAACGTGGCGGAGACGCCCGCCGTGATCGGATTTTGCATGTCCTCTCTGACCGCGGCGGGGAAGCAAAACAGCTTCAGAAGCAGCAAAACCAGCAAAAACGCCGCCAGCACCCCGCAGACGGCGCGGATCCCTTCGCCGCAGCTCTGCAGCAGATTGCCCAGCGCAGCGGCGCCCAGCATCACGCCCGCCGCGGGAATCGGCACTTTCTTGATGAACTGCATCCGTCAACCTCCGTTCAAATCAGTTCTTCGCAGGCGGCAAATACGGCGCTTTCAGACCTTCGATCGGTCCGTCGTCAACGTTTTTGATGTTCAGCTCGCGGCACAGGATCTCGGCGACCTTGCCCGCGCAGAGACCGGTGAAGGCGATGCACTGAGCCTTGTGTTCCCCTTCGGCCATCTCAAAGCCTCTGGTGAGCACGCGGCAGCAGTTCGCGTGTTTGGCGTTCGCGTCTCTGAACCAGTCGTGCAGCTCGTGCGTGAGCTTCATGCAGTAATTGACCTTCGGATCCTTGGGGCCGTCCTGCGTCGTGCGGCCGAAAAACAAACTCAGCGCCATGATGCCGCCGTTCAGCGCCCCGCACATGCAGCCGGAGCGCCCGGCGCCGATCGCCATGCCCGACGACAGAGCGATGACTTCTTCGGGAACGTCCACGTTGAAATCGCTTCTGATCGCCGACATCACCGCCTCGCAGCAGAAGAAGCCGTTTCTGTAAAGATCTTCCGCGTGCTTCTGGACGGCCTTCGGGCTGACCTGTTCGACTGAGTACTTTACCATTGAAAAACTCCCCCTTGAGATATGATTGGATGTTTTTTCGCCGGGAGCCCCCTCGCGGCAAAAACATCTTAAAAACGAACGATTTGGCGCGGTCGATCTCAATCGTTCCCGAGAACCGGATCCCAGACCTGCTTCATCAGCGCATCGGTATCCTTTTTGGCGTCGATGAGGCCGAAAGTCTTGTAGTCGTCGATGATGTTGCGCAGCGCGGCTTCCGTAGCTTCGTCGCTGATGCTGTAGTCGTAGGTCTTGAAGATCTCGAGCACGAGCTTGGGATCGCCGGCCGCCCATTTGTTCGCCTGAAGCACGGCGACGGCCTCTTCGGGGTGCTCCATGACCCAGGCGCTGGCGGCCTCGTGAGCGCGAGTCAGTTTTTTCACCGTGAGCGGGTTCTCGTTGTAGAAATCGAGGTTGACGGCGTGGATGCAGCAGGGCTCCTGCTTGAAATCCTCGTCGAACGTCAACGAGCGGATGATGCGCAGTTCGCCGCTGTCGAGGAATTTCTTGGCGAACTGGTCGCCGAGCAGCGCCGCCTGCACTTCGCCTTTCTTCATGGCCATCACGGCGACGCCCGCTTCGGCGACTTTCCATTTGATCTGGCGCGGATCGACCTTGTCGTGGTTGAAAAAGCGCATGGAAATGTTCTGATCGGAACCGCCGATGCCGTCGGGAATGGCGACGTATTTGCCGACCAGATCGGCCGTAGTCTTGATCGGACTGTCCACGGGCACATACAGCGATTTACAGCCCGAATGGATGCCCGTGGTGAACTTGACGCGCACGCCATTGACGGTGGGAACGAGCATCGTGGCGATATGATCGCCCGTCACGTCCACCTTGCCGGTGCCGATGGCGTCGATCTGACCGCTACTGCCGCCGGCCATACGGATCACTTCGGTCTTCAGCCCTTCCGCTTCGTAAAAACCTTTCAGCTGGGCGATGCCGAACGTGCCGAGGCAGAGGCCGCCGTTGTAACCGATCTTGATGACGCGGCCGTAGGCGGGTTCCTTCCTCCAGGCGGCGTCTTCCTCTTCCTTCGTCATGGCGGCGGCAGGCGCAGCCATCAGCGCGGCGCAGAACAGAACGACAAGAAACTTTTTCATCAACAGCTCTCCTTCATAATGTTTTTTCGTAGAGGTCAAATCAAGAACACGAAAAGTCGCTGAGATCCAGGCTTCCGTTACTTGGCGCTGAACTGATCGTACGCTTCCAGCACGATCCCGGCATAAGCCGAGCTGGGGCCGCCGCCCATAAGGACGGCGACGCCAAGCGCTTCGGCCAGCTCTTCGCGCGTGACGCCGGCCTTGATGGCGTTCTGGACGTGCGAGTTGATGCACATTTCGCAGTGGGCCTGCAGGCCGAGCATCAACGCGATCAGTTCCTTGGTCTTCAGGGAAAGCGCGCCCTCTTTCAGCACGGCGCCGGCCAGGCCGCCGAAGGCCTGCATCGTTTCGGGGGCCGCTTCGCGCAGTTTTTTGCCGCGCAGGCCGGCCTGACGCGCCGCGTTTTTGTAGTCCACCTGTTTTTGAGGTTTCTCCGCTGCAAAAGCCACGCTGCTCAAAACCATTATCATGGCGGCTGCCAACACTAGAATTTTCATGATAAATTTCTCCTCTCGATCATGTGTTCGATCTTGAAAGACCGTTCCGAAACTAATCGTGCTGCAGGACCGGATCCCAGATCTTTTTCAGGATCTTGTCGGGATCGAGGCGGGGGTCGAGAATGCCGAAGCTCTGATAATCGCGGATGATAAGGCGCAGCGTCTCCTCCGTCGCCTGATCGCTGATGCCATAATCCAGAGTTTTCTGGATGGACTGCACGAGGTCGAAGTTGCCGGTGACGTACTTGTGGTCAAGGAGGAGGCGGACGCTCTCGTCGATATTGTCGAGAATCCACTGACTGGCCTTTTCATGGGCGCGGGTCAGTTTCTTCACGGTGATCGGGTTCTCGTTGTAGAAGTCCAGATTGACGGCATGAACGCAGCAGGCTTCTTTCTTGAAGTCATCGTCGTAGGTCAGCGAACGTACGATGCGCAGGGTACCATCGTCGAGGAAACGGCGCGCGAACTGATCTTCAAGCAGCGCGGCCTCAATCTCTCCGTTCTGCATGGCCATGATACTGACCCCCGCTTCCACGACCTTCCATTTGATGTCACGGAAGGGACTGATACCGTCGCGGCTGAAAAAGCGCATGGCGATGTTCTGATCCGAATCGCCAATGCCGTTCGGCACAGCTACCGTCTTGCCGACCAGATCTTTTGTGTTCTTGATGTCGCCCTTGGCGAGCACGTACAGCGATTTACAACCAGTGTGGATGCCCGTCGTGAATTTCATGCGCACGCCGTTAACCGTAGGAATGATGAACTTAGCGATATGGCCGCCCACCACATCGACTTTGCCGGTGCCGATGGCGTCCACGTCCTTGGTCATGCGCGTGATCTTGACTTTCAAGCCCTCTTCGGCGTAGAAACCCTTGATGTCGGCAATGCCAAAAGTGCCGAGACACAGACCGCCATTGTAGCCCACATTGATCACGCGCCCGTAAGCAGGCTCCTTCTTCCAGGCCGCGTCTTCCTCTTCCTTCGTCATCGCGAAGGCCGCGGCAGAAACAAGCGTCGCCGCACCTGCCAGAACCGCAACCAGCTTTCTGTTCATAAAACGATCGCTCCTTCTCAACCGTTAGTAACGGTTATAGTTTTTATGCTTAATCAACATATCATTCGGCTTTTGAAAAGTCAATTCGAATTTATGAACAGTATTACTCTCAAGAAAACATTTTGCATCGTCTTGGTTGTTCGGAAATTCTGCTTCGCCGCAAATCATCAGTTCTGTCCGAAAGAATCGTTTGCAAAGGGGCGTTCCTGCCTTATTCTTTTACGATCACGTAAGTACGCTTAAAAATTTCCGGCAAAACCAAGAATCATACGCCAAAAATCACAACGCGTCGCCCTTTTTTTGTCCATTTCGCACTGGACGGGGACGGACCCGTCGTTTATGATGAAACACGGTTTTCGAAAAGAGCGCCCGTTCGATGAACTTTATAAAGGAGGAGTCCGTCATGAACGACATGATCAAGGCCGCGGCCGAACAGTTCGCCCGCGAGAACGTAAAAGAGGCTCAGGACCTGCTGCGCACGCTGGGGAAGATCCCGGCGCCGTCGCACGACGAAGGCCGGCGCGCGGCCTTCGTCAGCGAGTGGTTCAAATCGCAGGGATTCAAGGACGTGCAGATCGACGCCGCCCAAAACGTGATCTGTAAGTTGGGCCCACAGGACAGCGATCTGATCGTCTTCGCAGCGCACACCGACATCGTCTTTCCCGACACGGCGCCGCTGCCCATGCGCGAGGAAGACGGCCGGCTCTACGCGCCCGGCATCGGCGACGACACCGCCAACCTCGTCAACCTGATGATCGCCGCCCGTCATCTGGCGTGGCGCGAAGAGGAACTGACGCAGGGCGTGCTGATCGTCGCCAACGCCTGCGAAGAAGGGCTGGGCAACCTCGACGGTACGAAGGCGCTGTTCGCCGCCTACGGGCCGCGCGTCACGGCCTTTTACTCGCTCGACGGCAAGCTCGGCCATTGCTGCAGCGGCGCCGTCGGATCCTATCGTTACCGCGTCACGTGCCGGACCACGGGCGGCCATTCCTACGCCAACTTCGGCAACGCCAACGCCATCGAATGCCTGGCGCACCTGATCGAGGATCTCTACGCCGTCACGCTGCCCGAAAGCGCGCGCACGACCTTCAACGTCGGGCGCATCGAGGGCGGCTCCACCGTCAACTCCATCGCCCAGTATGCCGCGATGCTGTACGAATTCCGCTCTCCTTCCCAGGAATGCCTGGATTACATGAAGGTCCAGTTCGACGCGATCCTCAACGCCAACCGCAACCGCGGCGGCGAATTCGCGGTCGAACTGTTGGGAGTCCGCCCCGGCGACGGCATGCTGAACCGCGAAGCGCTGCAAGCCTTTACCGCCCGCACGTTGGACGTGATCCGCAGCTATTACGACGGCGAACTGACCGTCACCCCCTCGTCCACCGACAGCAACGTGCCCCTGTCCCTGGGCATCATGGCCAATACGCTCGGCACCGTCGTCGGCATGGGCGCGCACACCCGCGAAGAGTGGGTAGACCTGGGTAGTCTGGAAACGGGGCTGAAAATCGCCCTCAGCCTGATGCTCGCCGCGCAGGCCCCCTAGAATAAAATCAGCCGCGAAAAAGCGGCGAAACGGAAAAAGAACAAAAACGCCGGAAGAAGCGAAAGCGCCCCGACACGACGCGACGAAAGAGATTCATCGGTCGTACCGGAGCGCTTTTATAGGACGTTTTTTTTCGATGTTCCACGTAGAACTTTTTTCTATCGTTCATGAATTTGCAATGGATAAGAACACATCGTATATAATTAATATTATTGCCGCCGCTTCTTCGCGACGGCGGTCGTTTCAAAAAACATGATAAACTGAACGCAAAAAAGGAGGGAAGCGCGATGGAAAGCAGAAACGGCGGCAATGTGCGCGAGATCCTCGGCGCGCCGGCGCTGATCGTGCGCCGCCCGCAAAAGAACATGTACCTGAGCGTGCGTCCCGACGGCATGCTGCGCGTCTCCTGCCCGACGGGCACGCCCGATGCGGAGATCGAACGCTTCGTCGCTTCGCAGTCGCGCTGGCTGCACAAGCGCCGCGCCGCCGTTTTGCAGATGCTGGACGAGCGGACGAAACACGACGCCGGCGACACCGTGCTGTTATGGGGCCGTTCTCTGCCGCTGGCCGTCGCACACGGACGGCCGTACGGCGCCAGCCTGCGCGGCGAAACCATTCTCCTGAACCTGCCGGAAAACGGCACCGCCGATGAACGGGGCAAACTGATCCACAGCTTTCTGCGCGCCCGCCTCGGGCTCGCCATCCCGCCGCTGCTGGCCCATTGGCAGCCCGTGCTGGGCGTGCGAGCCTCGGGGTGGCATGTGCGCGACATGACGACGCGCTGGGGCAGCTGCAATACGCGCACGGGGCGGCTGTGCTTCAATCTTCGCCTCGCCGCCAAAGACCCGTGCTGCCTCGAGTAGGTCGTCGTGCACGAACTCAGCCATCTGATCGTCGCCAGCCATTCGGCCGCCTTCTGGAACTGCGTAGCCCGCTGTCTGCCCGACTGGCGGCAGCGGCGCGCGTTGACCAACCAGACAATGAAAGAACCGTCCGCAGAATAGCCTACACGAAAATGCAGGGCGTCACTGCCATCCAGAACAGCAACGTCACCATGCACAGCAGCGTCGACGACGCTACCAGCATGGCCGCGTAGTCGGCGTCCATGCCGAAGCCGCGGGCCAAAACGTAACAATTGAAGGCCGGCGCCACCGCGGATCCGACCACCGCCACCTGCATGACAACGGGATTTTCCACGGGAAAAAGCATGAACGCAGCCATGACGATCGCCGGGTGAAGGAACAGCTTCATGAGCATGTCGGGCCAGGCCGATTTGACGTCGCTCCACAGACGCTCCGGCGCCAGCGCCGCGCCGATGACCAGCAGCGCCATGCCGTTGCCGCAGTCGCCCAGCACCTCGAGGACGCGCGCAAACCATTGCGGGATATAAGGCGTCCAGCCCAAAGCGCCGATCAGGATGCCGCAGATGCCCGCCAGCAGGATCGGATTTCTGACCGTCCGCACCAACGCGTTCGCCAGTGACCGGCCGTCGCTCTGACCGCTCATGGCAATTTGCGACATCAGCAGCGGTACGAGGTTGAAATACGGCGTTCCCACCGCCACGAAGAGCAGCTGCGCTTCCGTGCCCGCCTGTCCGAGCCAAAGCGTCATCACCGGCAGGCCGATAAAGATCGCGTTGGGACGCACCGACGTGAGCATGGACACGGCGCGCCGTTCGGGCGCGATCTTGCGCAGTCCCGACATCACCCAGAACACTGCCGTCGCCGCCGCATAACCGCCAATGAGCACGGCAGCAAAGCGCCAGCCATGGATCATGGACGCGTTGAAGCCAAGTCCGGCCTTGAAAAAGCTGACGGGCATCAGCAACGAGAAAAGCAGCCCGTTCAGTTCCTTCAGTCCGGTTTCAGTCAGCCGCCCCCGTCTTTTCAGAAACCAGCCGCAGCCCATGACGATGAAAATCACCAGATTCGTTAGAAAGCCCTGCATCGTTTCAGCCCCTCCGTCCGCATCCGATCAGGATCGGCGGCTCTCGAGACGGGAAATGTTCCACGTGGAACAATCCCTGCCGTCGCCGTCTCGTCACTTTTCGACAAGTTTACCACGCTCACCTGAAAGCCGCTACGCGAGACGGAACACTCGTCGCCAGCCACAGCATTTTACTGTTTTTTAATAAAGAGACCGTATCAGTCCCATCCTCATAATGATAATGCCGCCAGACCGTCGGAAGATTTCCGACGGTCTGGCGGCATTATTCGCGTCTCGCTCTTATTTCTGGACCGGCATGGGCACGGGAACGTCGGCGGGGATGGGGCAGCGGTAGGGTTCGCCGTGGGTGGCTTCGAGAAACTCCGCCTTGGCGGCGGCGACAAGCTGCGGGTCGGCGGCGACCTTGGCGGCCGTCAGAGCCAGGGCGCGGGCGCCGTAAAGCATGCCTTTCATGCCGATGGACGAGCCGGCGCAGGATGTGACCTGCCAGCTGTGGCCGGGAGCGGCGCAGTTCCACGAAGCGGTGTTCACTTCCGCACAGGGGACGATGTGCTGCACGTCGCCCACGTCGGTGGAGCCAAAGCCATTCTCCTCGCGGATCCCGACGCTGACGCCGAGCGGGCCGTCGTAATCGGGGCGCCGTTTGATCTGATCGTAGTTCGGATTCTGTACGTTGATAGCCTCGGCGAATTCCAGCTCTTCCTCGGTCCAGACGGGCCTTTCCACTTCCTGCAGGCTTTGATAGATTACGTCGCTGAGGACGCGGTTTTCCAGCGTCGGATAACAGCCGCCGAGGAACTCGATCTCCACTTTCGTCTCGGTCATGTGCGCCGCCCCCTCGGCGACCAGCACGAGGCGGCGATACGTGTCTTCCACGGCCTCGCGGGTCAGGGCGCGCACGAAGTACCAGACGCAGGCTTTGTCGGGGACGATGTTGGGAGCCATCCCGCCGTCGGTGACGACGTAATGGATGCGGTTGTCCATGGTGACGTGCTCGCGCAGGTAGTTGGCGCCGACGTTCATGAGCTCGACGGCGTCGAGGGCTGAGCGGCCGTTCTCCGGCGCGCCGCCGGCGTGAGAGGTGCGCCCCGTGAAATGGAACTTGGCGCTGTTCAGGCCCGTCATGACGCCGCGCATGACGCAGTTTTTCGCGGCTCCGTGCCAGGAAAAAGCGAGATCCAGCTCACGGAACGCGCCGCCGCGGGCCATGAAGACCTTGCCGGTAAGGGCCTCTTCGGCGGGACAGCCATAGTAAACTACGGTACCGGGACAGCCGGAAGCCCGCAGCTCTTCTTTCAAGCCGTACGCCGCCGCCAGCGGCGCCACGCAGAGCAGGTTGTGCCCGCAGCCCTCCCCCGGCGCGCCGTCCCGTACGGGTTCCTGGCGGGTGCCGACCTTCTGGCTCAGACCGGGCAGAGCGTCGAACTCGCCCAGAAAACCGATCGTCGGTTCGCCGCTGCCCCAACTGGCACGCAGGGCCGTGGGCATCCCGTACATCCCCGTTTCCACGACAAAGCCCAGCTCGCGCAGCAGCTCGGCAGTGACCGCGCACGTGCTCACTTCGTTGTAGGCGGTCTCGGGATGCTCCCAGATTTTTTTAGCGTGGGCGACAAACTGTTCCTCTTTCGCTTGAAGAGCTTTTAACGCCGCTTCTCCGACCATAAAAATTCCTCCTAGAATAATGTAGTCGCACTTGTTGACAGATTATTGAACGGAACAATCT
>NZ_MUHX01000045.1 GCF_002007215.1 Pyramidobacter sp. C12-8
CTTAGCGGGATTCAGCTGGGCTGGTTGTCTTTTTCTAGTGTGGGGTTACGGGAATTTGGGATTCATTCGAGAATTCGCGGTCGACGAAAAGTTCCGCAACGAAAAAGGACGGCCGGCCATGGCGCGCCGAACCGTCCTTTTCTCTGAACCGTACCGATTTTTTGCGTGGCGGACGAGCGTTTACTTTTTGCCGAGCGGATCGATGTGCTTGACGCCGCCCATGTAGGGGACCAGCGCGTCGGGCAGGTCGATGGAGCCGTCGGCGTTCTGGCAGTTTTCCAGCACGGCGATGAGCGTGCGCCCGATCGCCAGGCCGGAACCGTTCAGCGTGTGCACGTAGCGGGGCTTGCCGCCGTCGGCGGGACGGTAGCGGGTGTTCATGCGGCGGGCCTGGAAGTCGACGCAGTTGCTGCACGAGCTGATCTCGCGGTAGCAGTTCTGGCTGGGCAGCCAGACTTCCACGTCGTAGGTCTTGGCGGAACCGAAGCCCATGTCGCCGGTGCAGAGCACGATGACGCGATAGGGCAGGCCGAGCCCCTGCAGAACGTCTTCGGCGTCGGCGGTAAGCTTTTCGAGTTCGTCCCAGCTGCTCTCGGGCGTACAGATCTTCACCATCTCGACCTTGTCGAACTGGTGCAGGCGCATGATGCCGCGCACGTCGCGCCCGTAGCTGCCGGATTCGCGGCGGAAGCAGGGCGTGTAGGCCGTGTAATATTTGGGCAGTTCGCTTTCGCCGAGCATCTCGCCGTGATGCATGTTGGTCAGCGGCACTTCGGCGGTGGGGATCATCCACAGATCGTCCTTGTCCACCTTGTAGAGATCCTCGGCGAACTTGGGCAGCTGCCCGGTGCCGAGCATCGACTCGGAGTTGACCATGACGGGGACGTTGAACTCGGTATAGCCGTGCTTCATGACGTGCAGGTCGAGCATGTAGTTCATGATGGCGCGCTCGAGGCGCGCTCCCAGTCCCTTGAAGACGGTGAAGCGGCTCTGGGCCATGCGGGGTCCGCGCTCGAAATCGAGCAGTCCGCAGACTTCAGCCACGTCCCAATGCGCTTTGGGCTCGAAATCGAACTGACGCGGCGTGCCCCAGCGGCGCACTTCCACGTTTTCGGTCTCGTCCTTGCCGACGGGCACGGAGGCGTCGGGACGGTTGGGGATCTGCAACATGAGCTGGCGGAGTTCTTCGTCAATCTCAGCCACGCGGGCGTCGTCGGCCTTGACCTGCTCGCCCAGTTTTTTCATCTCTTCCATGACGGCGGCAGCGTCGCCGCCGACCGCCTTGATCCTGCCGACTTCCTTGGAGCCGGCGTTGCGCCGGGCCTTGACTTCTTCGACGGACGCCAGCAGTTTCTTGCGTTCGTCGTCGAGCGCCAGCACTTTGTCGACGTCGAAGTCGTTGTTTCTCGCTTTCAGATAGGCCTTGACGGCCTCGGTCTCTTCTCGAATCGTACGGATGTCAAGCATGACGGGGGTACTCCTTTCTCAGTCGGAAGAAATCTATTCTTTGTTTTCGCGGATCTGTCTCAGCAGCGACGTCATTTCCAGCGCGGCCAGAGCGGCTTCGGCCCCCTTGTTGCCGGCCTTGCTGCCGGCGCGGAGCAGGGCCTGTTCCAGATTCTCGGTGGTCAGCACGCCAAAGGCAACGGGCACGCGCTGATCCAGCCCGATCGCGGCCAGTCCCTTCGACATCTCGGCGGAGACGAACTCGAAGTGGGGCGTGTCGCCGCGGATCACCGCGCCGAGCGCGATCACGGCGTCGTAACGGCCGGAAAGGGCCAGTTCCTTCACGGTCAGCGGCAGCTCCCAGGCCCCGGGCACCCAGTAAACGTCGAACTCGTTCATCTTCACGCCGTGGCGCACGAGCGCGTCCTTGGCTCCCTCCACCAGCTTGCCGCAGATCAGCTCGTTGAAGCGCGAGACGACGATGGCGTAGCGCTCGCCCTGAGCGACTAAATTCCCTTGAACTACTTTCATGGACATTCCTCCTGAAAACTTTTATAGAAAACGAAAGCCGTTCTGTCGATTTTACATCATTTCAGGCACAATCCAAGCCGGGAAGCGAAAATTCCGCCGTGAAATTACCAGCCCATCTGCACCAGTTTTTCCCGCGTCAGGGTTCCCGACGCTTCGGAAGAGCCGCGCGGCGCTTCCAGCCCCATCAGTTTCTCCACGTAGCGGGCGATCAGGTCGGTCTCGACGTTCACCCTCTTGCCGGCCGCCAGAGTTCCGAGAGTCGTGCGCGCCAGCGTCTCGGGGATCACGGCCGCGGAACAGGCGTTGCCCTCCACCGCCGCGACGGTCAGACTGACGCCGTCGACGCAGAGCGAGCCCTTGCGCACGACGTAGCGCGTCAGCTCCGGGGGCAGGTTCAGCCACAGCTCGGCCGCGTGGCGGCCGCGGCGCAGCGACATGACCAGAGCGGTGCCGTCCACATGCCCGGCCACGAAATGGCCGTCCAGACGTCCGTCGGCCGGCAGCGCCCGTTCGAGGTTGACGCGCTCGCCCGCGGTGACGAAAGAAAATCGCGACACGCTCATGGTTTCGCCGGTCAGTTCCACGGCGAACGAAACGCCGTCGCACTCGGTCACGGTCGTGCAGACGCCGCTGACGGCCACCGATTCGCCGCGTTTCAGTTCGCCGGCGAACGGAGAGCCGACGCGGAAAACGGTCACGTCCCCGCGGCGGGAGACGGAAACGATCGTCCCTACTGCTTCAACCAGTCCAGTGAACATGGATTTCCCCCTTCGATCCACAGGTCGCGCCCCGCGGTGCGGACGCCGCGCAGCGTCATGGGGATAGCGTCGTCCATGCGCCGCAGCCGAATAGAAGCCGTGATTTTCCGTCCCTCGCCCATGAACACGGGGGCCACGAAAAGCTGATATTCGTCGGCCAGCCCGGCGGCGATGAAGGCCGAACAGATGGTCGGTCCCGCTTCCACCAGCACGCGGGCAAGCCCCAGCTCCGCCAGTTTTTCCAGCGCGGCTTTCAGGTCGGGACGGGCCGCGGACGACGAAACGGCGTAAACGTGTCCGCTCCGTTCGGGCGGAATCGCCGTTCCTTCGGGAACGAAAACGATCGCGTCGCGGCGCAGGGCGTTGTAGTTCCCCTCCAAGACGGCGGGATCGGAACAGAGGATCACGGGCCGCGGCGACGGACCTTCCACGGCGCGGACGGTCAGCGACGGATCGTCGCGCTTCAACGTTCCCGAGCCGATCAGGATCGCGTCGTTCTCGCCGCGCAGGCGGTGACTTTCGGCGCGCGCCGCTTCGCCGGTGATCCACTGGCTGGTCCCGTCGGAAAGGGCCATGTTCCCGTCCAACGACAGCGCCGCTTTGAGCGTCACCCAGGGACGGCGGCGCGTCTGCAAAGACAAAAAGCCGCGGTTCAACCAGGCCGCTTCTTTTTGGAGCACGCCGCAGACGGTTTCGACGCCGGCGTCGCTCAAAATTTTCAGGCCGCGGCCGCCGACCTTCGGGTTGGGGTCGCCAACAGCGCACACGCAACGTGCGATACCGGCCCTCACCAGCGCCGGAGCGCAGGGCGGCTGACGGCCCTGATGGCTGCACGGCTCCAGCGTCACATAGGCGGTGGCGCCGCGCGCCTTGTCTCCGGCGTCGCGCAGGGCCGCCGCCTCGGCGTGAAGCCCGCCGAGATGGTCGTGCCAGCCGCGGCCGACTACCGCGCCGTCTTTGACGATCACACAGCCGACCATGGGGTTGGGCGTGGTTTTTCCCAGGCCGCGCAGCGCCAGATCGAGGGCCTGGCGCATGTGATGTTCGTCGGTCCATTGCTGTCTCATGCGCGATGGATGCCTCGCTTTCGTTTGGGATTGTACGTCCGGCGCACCGCGCCGCCGTCTTCCGTTTCCTCACCGGCCGCCGACAGCGCGCCGGCAGCTTCCGGCACATCGCGCCGCTCGGGCAGCGCTTCGCGGTAAGGCACGTCGATGGTCTTGTCCCAACGATATTTTGCCGTCTCCGGCACTGGGATCCCGATCGGGCGCTCCACGCGCACCAGCTCCACCGTCCTTTTGGGCGCCGGCGCTTCCGGCGCGGGGGCCTCGGTCAGGAAATCGAGGATCTTCGCGGCCTGAACGGGGCCGATGCCGGGCGCTTTTTGCAGTTCTTCCGCGGAGAGCGAAGCGATACGCTGCACGCTGCCGAACGTCGACAGCAGCAGCGCCGCCTTGTGCTTGCCGATGCCGGGGACGTCCTCCAGCGCCGAACGGCTGAGGCGCGAAACGCGCTTGCGGCGGTGCGTGGTGATGGCGAAGCGGTGCGACTCGTCGCGCACGCGCTGCAGAAGACGCAGCGCCGGATCGTTCCAGTCGAGCCGCAGCGGCGGCTTGTCCGGCTCGGTGAAGATCAGTTCGTCGCGTTTGGCCAGCGCGATCGTGCGGATCGCCACGGGCACCTCGGCCAGCGCCTGACGGGCGAAGGCCAGCTGCTCGGGGCCGCCGTCGATGAGGATCAGCTGCGGCAGCGGCAGCTGGCTTTCGATCATGCCGCGGTAACGCCGCAGCACCGTCTCGCGCATGGAGCGGAAATCGTCGATGCCGTCCACCGACTTGATGGCGTAACGGCGGTACAGCGACTGATTGGGATAACCCTGCTCGAAGACCACGGCCACGCCGTACGTCTCGCGTCCCGCCGAATGGGAGATGTCGAACCCGTCGATGCGCCACGGCACCACGGGCAGGCCGCAGAGGTCGCGCAGTCGCGTCATCGCGGCCCACGTGTCCTCGTCGAGATCGTCGGTGAGCGTCACCGAGAGCTTCTGGCGCGAGAACTTCCACAGGTCGCGGATCGTGTCGCGCGCCTTGGCCGCCTCTTCGAAGCGCATCTCCTTCGCCAAACGCTCCATGCGCGTCCGCAGGCGCGACACCAGATCGGCGGTCTGCCCGTTCAGCAGCATGAGGATGTCGTCGACGGTTTCGTTGTACTCTTTTTCCGTGCACTTGCCCGCGCAGGGGCCGAGGCACTTGCCGATATCGTACATTATACACGGGCGCGCCAGCTTTTCTTTTTCCAGATTCATCGAGCAGTTCCGCGCCGGGAAAAAATTCTTGATCAGGTTCAGCATGCTGCGCATCGCTCCGGCGCTGGTGTAGGGCCCGAAAACGCGCCCCGCCTTCGGGCGCGTGTGGGTGACCAGCACGCGCGGAAACCTTTCGGCCGTGACGACGATGAACGGATAGCGCGAGCCCATTTTCAGTTCCACGTTGAAGAACGGCTGGATCGCCTTGATCAGGCGGCTCTCGACGATAAACGCCTCCGACTCCGTTTCCGTGCGGATGAAGCTGATGTCCTGCACCGTCTGCACCAGCTTGCGCAGGCGCGGGATGGCGAAATCCCGATGGTTGAAATAGGACGAGACGCGGCGCTTCAGCTTTTTCGCCTTGCCGACGTAGATCACCCTGCCCGTTTCGTCGTGCATCAGATAGACGCCAGGCTTGAGCGGCAGAGTCCTGAGAATGGCGCGGATCCTCCCCATGCGTTCCCGTTCATCCATTCGCCGCGCCCCCCCTTCGTCATGATTCTTCGATTTGAAACCCTGAATTCCATGGACGTTTTTCGGAGTTCCTTTTCTCGTTTTCTCGGCTATAATAGAGCGACTGGATCGGTATAATTTTACACCAGAACGGAGGAACTGTTTATGGCACTTGCGCTTTATAACGATCTGACGCGTAAAAAGGAGCCTTTTGTCCCGCTGCGCGAAGGAAAGGTCACTTTTTACAGCTGCGGCCCCACCGTATACGACTATTTCCACATCGGCAACGCGCGCCCCTTCATCGTCTTCGACGTGCTGCGCCGTTATCTCGAGTTCCGCGGCTACGAAGTCACCTTCGTGCAGAACTTCACCGACATCGACGACAAGATGATCGCCCGCGCCAACCGCGACGGCGTCACCGTACAACAGCTGGCCGAAAAGACTATCACCGATTATTACGAAGACGCCGACGCGCTCGGCATCAAACGCGCCTCCTTCTACCCCCGCGCCACCGAGTACATCCCCAAGATCATCAAACTGATCCAGCGCGTCATCGACAACGGCCACGCCTACGTCGTCGACGGCACCGTGTATTTCGACGTGAAAAGCTTCCCCGCCTACGGCAAGCTCAGCCATCAGAACCTCGACGACCTGCAGTCGGGCGCGCGCATCGAAGTGGACGACGTCAAGCGCAGCCCGCTCGATTTCGTGCTCTGGAAGCCGCAGAAGCCCGGCGAACCCGCCTGGGAAAGCCCCTGGGGTCTCGGCCGCCCGGGCTGGCACATCGAGTGCAGCGCCATGTCCACCGATCTGCTCGGCGACACCGTCGACATTCACACCGGCGGCATCGACCTGGTCTTCCCTCACCACGAGAACGAGATCGCCCAGAGCGAGGCCGCCACGGGCAAACCGTTCGTCAAATACTGGCTGCACAACGAATACATCCTCATCAACGCCGAAAAGATGTCCAAGTCGCTGGGCAACTTCCTCACCGCCCGCGCCGCGCGTCAGAAGTTCCCGCCGCTGGCCATCCGCATGTTCATGCTCGGCGCCCACTACCGCTCGCCCATCAACTTCGCCCCCGAAGGCCTCGAACAGGCCGCCGCGGCCGTAGAA
This sequence comes from Pyramidobacter sp. C12-8, assembly GCF_002007215.1. Classification (GTDB taxonomy): domain Bacteria; phylum Synergistota; class Synergistia; order Synergistales; family Dethiosulfovibrionaceae; genus Pyramidobacter. The sequence goes on from NZ_MUHX01000045.1 coordinate 6,610, forward strand.
CGCCTGCGCAACTGCTGGAGCGACCTGCAGTTCGCCAAGGGCGGCCGCCTCGGCGAAACATCCGCCGCCGGCGCCGCGCTTACGGCCGCGCTGGATACATTCCGCGAGGACTTCATCGCCGCCATGGACGACGATTTCAACACCGCCGCCGCCATCGGCGTGATCTTCGAGGCCGTCACCGAGGTCAACAAATACCTGAAAGGCAACGAAAAGCTCGACCCCGCCGCCGTGGCGGCCGCCGAAAAGTTCTTCGGCGACATCGACGGCGTCATGGGTATCATCGGCATCGAGCAGGAAAAGAAGGAAGAAAGCGGCGGCGAAGCCGCCCGGATCGAGGCGCTGATCGCCGAGCGCAACGCCGCCAGAAAGGCCAAGGATTTCAAACGTTCCGACGCCATCCGCGACGAGCTGGCCGCCCAGGGCGTCATCCTCGAAGACACGCCGCAGGGCACCAAGTGGAAGAAAAAAATCTAGCCCGTTCGATAACGGAAAGTCCCGATGGTCACGTGATCATCGGGACTTTTCCATTCAGAATGTTCGCCGTGGAACACTCGCAGTCGGTAAATATTTCACGGCAGATTCCGCTTCAACGCGACTGCCGCCTTTGGGGACGGCTCCTACGCAAAAAGCTCTTCTTTGCGGGCAAGGATTTCCACGCCGCCTTGGCAGGCCGGACAGAAGCAATACTTGCCGCCGGACGCTTTGACCTTCTTGCCCTGCTCCGTCATCCGGGCGACCGTTTCCGCGCCCAAAAGATCGACGGCGGCCTGACTTTTCAGGAAGTCCATCGTCGCGTCGATGCTCTGCACGTCCTCTTCCAGTTCCTGCACGAGCTTTTCCGCCGCTTCCTTCTGCTTCGGCGTGCCGACCGCGTCGAGCCATTCCTGCCCCGCGGCCTTCAATTCGGCGCAGCAGCTTCCGGCCGCAACAACTTCTTTCACTTTGGCGATCATCGCATTGTTGTCCATTCTCATCCCATCCTTTCGTTATGAGAACTTCAATTGCCGTTTTTATTATATCACGATGCGTTCAGGATATTTCCCAGCCCGAGAGACTTCGCTGAACATTCTTACAAAAAATACAACTTGCGGAAGCGGACTGTCCGTGTTATCATTCTACCGTTCATCGTCGTGTCCATGCCTGAGTGGCGGAATCGGTAGACGCAGGGGACTCAAAATCCCCCGTGGGCGACCACGTGAGGGTTCGAGTCCCTCCTTAGGCACCAATTGAAACAAACGCGCCTATTGCAACGGGCCGCTTGTGTATATTAAAATGGCGTCATGCTTACAGGGTTGCCTGAAAAAGGCGTAAATCCCCCGAGGTTGAATTGGGAACCATGGCGCTGAAATGGCCTCGCGCAGGCGAGGCTTAAGAGCTTTCCATGCGGCTACATGGAAGGCTCTTTTTTTGTCCTCCTTCCTGTGTAATTTTTCATATTACCATAAAGGGGCAATTTTGTGGATCGTCTTTATATCTAGCGTTTTAACGCTGGCGATAACCGCACGAATGGTGTAAAATACACACAGAGACAGGAGGTGATCTGAAATGCTTACAGTGGTCAGATTCGAGAGACTGAGGCGTGACGTGTCAGTGAAAGACCTGGCGGCACGGACCGGAGTCGATGCGGGAAGATACCGAAACTTTGAAAGGGGTGATAAATACAGGAAGCTTAACGATGCGGAGCTTGAGGGCGTAGCGAAGTGCCTGAGCATTCCCCGCGAGATGTTTGCCGACGCCAAGGGCGCGCCGCGTATGATGGCGTGAGGATAAAAAAAGACCGCTCGCCGGGCGTGGTTCCGGGAACGGTCGTAAGACTGGAGATGAATTCACTTTGTACTCTGATTATAGCATAAGACGTGGATATCCAGCTATAAACATAACTTTTTACCTAGCAAATGGAGGTTCAGATTATTATAGCTATCCTATAGACAGTCTGGAATCGAGACAAATTGCCTTGTATGAAAAGACCGGTGATTCTCAGGCAGTGGAAGAATTGATCAGCGAGATGTGCGAATACTTTAAAGAAGCGCTCCGCGGCGAATGTCTTGAGGGGGCTTTCAGATGGGTAGAGTGGCCAGGCGGCGACAGTGAGTTTTTCGATCCTGACAGGCAGTCGCAAATCATAGCGAATGAAGTGTACGACGCTATTGAATCCTATATTGAGCGTAGGCAAGAGGATCGCAGCAGGGAAATTTTAAGACTTCGCCGGCTCTTTAGCATGAAGAAAAGTAAACGCGTCTACTACTCAAGGGCACCTCGCGCCCGCCGTGAAAGAAGAAGTTCCCGCCGTTCACGTTCTTCCTTCGTGGCTACCTTTTCCCATTCCGAAGCTGACTCCGGCGGCGGAGGCGACGGTTCAGGCGATGGTGATGGAGACGGACAATCTGATTCGCATCATGTAGGCACTGGCCACGAGGCCCGTGTCAATGTTGTCGTAGACTCTCAACAGAATAAAAGTATCGAGGAACCGGGCATTGCCGCGCGGAGTGACGCGCTGGCGGTGGCTGGATTTTTTGTACCCTTTGAACGGGCGGAGGTGGCGGCATGACGGCGCAGAAAGACAGAGGAAACATCAAGATGCAGAACACGCAGCGCCGGATCGTGCTGGCCGCACTGCTCCAGGGAGAAGTGTTCGACCGCGAGCACGTCTTCTCCTGCGGCAAGGTATACGAGCTGGCCGCTCGAATCTGCGAACTGCGGAAAGCGGGCTGGCCAATCCTGACCGTGAAACACGAGGACTGGAAGCTGGCCAAGTATATGCTGATCGGCGCGAGGAAGGAGGCGGCGGGCGATGAGTAACCAGCGAGACATAAACGCCGCATGGTTCGAGAAGCGCGTCGAGCCTCAAGTCGAGAAGCTGACGCGAAGCAGCAGCGACGAGCTGCTCATGTGCTCGCCGCTGCGGGAAGACCGCAGCCCCTCCTTTACGGTCAACCTTGAAAAAGGCTGCTGGCACGATCTGGGTACCGACGAGAGCGGCACGCTGACGGAGCTAGCTGCACGTTTGGGCGTTCCCGCGCCGGAATACGCGGGCGGTGGAACTTCTTCCTCGAGGAAAGAACAGGACGCCAAGGCAGAGGCCGAGAACAAGGCAAGGGTTGAGGCGGCCCGTGCCGTGTGGGATATGAGCGTTGAAGAAGGAGTATCGACTCATGAATATCTGAAGGCCAAGCAGCTCGATGCAGCGGGCCTTGATCTGCGGGTGCTTTCCTTTAGCGGCCCCGCTGTGCCGAAGCCGTACCAGAAAATCCCCCGCCGCGGGCAGCTGGTGGTTCCCGTGAGAGACGCGAAGACGGATCAGCTCGTCGGCGTGGAAATGATCGATTGTTTCAAGGCCGACGGCAAATGGGGCAAGCGCGACCTTGGCGTTAAAGAAGCCGGGTACTGGGAAGCCGGAACATGCTCCAAAAAAGACGCTCCGCTCGTCTTCTGTGAGGGCATGGCTACAGCGGCAACCGTAAAGCGCTTTGTCGGCGATTCCGCGCGCGCGATCTGCTGCTTCGGGGCGGGCAACGTGCCCGTCGTGGCGGCGGTGCTTCATGCGCGGTTCCCCAAGAGTAAGATCATCGTTGCTACCGACGCTGACAGCGCCGGAGAAGCGGCATTCCTTTCCGTCGTCAATGGCGAGTGCGCGGAAGATCCCAAGACCGGCAGAAAGTTGAAGGCATGGAAGCGTGAGCCGATCCCCGATGCTCTGGAAGTCCGTCCGCCGAAAAAGGCCAGTTCCGACGGCGCCGCAGTGTCGGCGGGGCTGGACAGCTTCCGCGACGCTCAAGGACTGGACGCCGTACAGGCCGCCCTTCAAGCGCTGAAGGTTCATAAGCCGGAAGAGTGCCACGACGACTGGAACGATGTGATGTGCTGCGAGGGCGTACACAAGGCCGCGGAGATGTTTGCAAATCGCCTCTATGCCGCGAAGTTCGTCGGGGAATATCTGAACAAGGAATATAACGATGACGATGAACCGCTGACGGACATGAGCACTCTGACGGGCGGCCTCGTTCCCGAACGCTACTATGCCGTCGAGAATACGTTCCCGCAGGGGTTAACCGTCCTTGAAGCTCCGCCCAAGAGCGGCAAGAGCTGGCTCTGTTTGCAGGCGTGCGCCGCCATAGCCAAGGGCGCGCCCTTCATGGGGCTAAAGACGACGAAGAGTAAAGTTCTGTACATTGACTTCGAAGACGACGAGATCGAGATCAGAAAACGCTGGAAAGCGATTGGCGGCAGCGTGTCGGAGGATCAATTCATGATCCTGAGCCGCATTTCCGCTTTCGATCAGCGTGGACTGACGCGCCTTGCGAATCTAGTGCTCGAAAACAAGTTCCGCTTCGTGGTCGTCGATATGTGGGCGCAGGTCAAGCCGCCTTCAAGCGGCAAGGAAAACGCCTACATGGAAGAGAACAAGATCGCCCGTGCTATAAAGGCCATTGCCGACCGGCTGGGCATTGCCCTCGTCCTCGTCCACCACGAGAGAAAATACTCGTCGAGCCTGTCGATCATCGAAGCCGGAAGCGGCACTCAAGGTCTGCCGGGCGCGGCCGATTCTGTCGTGCGTCTGATGCCGCCCGAAACCGGGCTGAAGGGCGAGGGAACACGGGCCGTCCTTTCCAGAACCGGACGCCGCGTTCGCGCCGACGACACGCCGCTCGTCTGGACAGCTCCGGGCTGGCGCAGAATGACGGCCGAGGAAGTCCACGAGAAAGAAGATCAGGAAGTGAACGCCATCGAGCGAGCCATCTTCCAAACACTTAACGACAAGGACGCCCCGGCATCGACGAAAGAGATTATCGCCGGAGTGAAGAAAGCCTTCGCAGGGCAGAATATAAAACAGCCGTCGGAGAATTCAGTCCGCATTCATTTGTCACGCCTCGTACAGAATCGCGAGCTGGAACGCTGTGGACGCGGCTCCTATTGGTTCCCGGTCGCCCGTCCCTTGACGGAGGCGTTTGAAGAAGCCGCGAAGGAAGAACTTTCCCCTGAAACCTAGATTCCCGTAACCCCACACTAGAAAAAGACAACCAGCCCAGCTGAATC
>NZ_MUHX01000046.1 GCF_002007215.1 Pyramidobacter sp. C12-8
AGAGGTGTTACAAAGGGAAGTAACGGAGCAGTCATACCGGTGAAGGCAGCAGTTTACTGTCCGGCCATAACAGCCTTTGAAGACAGTCTCTGCATGTTTTCTGATCTCTCTGGAGATCGTACTCGGCGACTTCAGAACTGTTGAGGCAATACTTCTGAGAGATTCTCGCCGGTTGAGGGCGCTTTCAATGGCTTTTCTTTCAGCCAGAGTCAAATGTTTGTTCATGATGATGAACTCCTTTCCGAGATCTGTTGTCTCGTAAGAAAGTTCTTTCATCAATTCAGACTAAATGCAAGCTCCTTTTAATTCAGATTTAATGCAACGGGGTACCGGATGTTGGGTTGCATTTACCTTGAAGAATTTCACCGAAAGCGGAACGCGTCAATTCCGACGGTTCTTATTGACTAACACGCCGCGGTCATGACACAATGGCCGCGGCGTTTTTCCCGCGGGAAAAAGCATCTTCCGTTGTCCCGCCAACGAACATTTCACCTAAAATGTGATAGAGTAAAAACGGGAACGGAGAGGGGCTTCGCGCCTTCGCCCCGGATCCGGGGGAACAAAAACGAAGGGGGTTGCCAGCCATGCTGGAATTGAAAAATATTTCCTTCAGCGTCGCCGAGGACGTCGGCCGGAAGGAGATCATCCACGATCTGAGCCTGAAAGTGGACAACAGAAAATTCGTCGTCGTCACCGGCCCGAACGGCGGCGGCAAATCGACGCTGGCGCGCCTCATCGCCGGCATCGAAAAGCCCACGGGCGGCCGCATTTTTCTCGACGGCGAAGACGTCACCGATAAAAGCGTCACCGAGCGCGCCCGCATGGGCATCGGCTTCGCCTTTCAGCAGCCGGTGCGCTTCAAGGGGCTGGAGGTCGTCGACCTGCTGCGTCTGGCCGTCGGCAGAGAACTTCTCGTCAGCGAGGCCTGCGAGTATCTGGCCGAAGTGGGACTGTGCGCGCGCGACTACATCAACCGCGAGGTGAACGCTTCCCTTTCGGGCGGCGAGCTGAAGCGCATCGAGATCGCCACGGTGCTGGCCCGCCGCGCCAAGCTCTCGGTCTTCGACGAGCCGGAAGCGGGAATCGACCTGTGGAGCTTCCAGAATCTGATCCGCATCTTCAAAAAGATGCGCGAGGACATCAAGGACAGTTCGATCGTCATCATCTCCCATCAGGAACGCATCCTCAGCATCGCCGACGAGATCGTCGTGCTGGCGGAGGGACGCATCGAGAAGCAGGGGCCGCGCGCGGAAATTTTCCCCGCGCTGGTCGGCACGGAGTCGGCCGTCGACGTGTGCCACAAGCTGAAACAGGGGGAGGCTTAACCATGGTGCAGCTGGACGAGATCCAAAAACGCCTGCTGGCGGAAGTGGCCGACCTGCACAAGGTCCCGACGGGAGCGTACAACTTCCGCGCCAACGGCCAGCTGGCCGGGCGCAGCAACACCGCCCACATCGAGATCACCTCCAAGGCCGACGGCACGGGGATCGACATCCGCATCGCTCCGGGCACGAAGAACGAGAGCGTGCACATCCCCGTCGTCGTCAGCGCCAGCGGCCTGAAGGAAACGGTCTACAACGACTTTTACGTCGGCGACGGCAGCGACGTGCTCATCGTCGCCGGCTGCGGCATCGACAACTGCGGCCGACAGGACGCCGAACACGACGGCGTGCACCGCTTTTACGTGGGCAAAAACGCCAAAGTCCGCTACGTGGAAAAGCACTACGGTTCCGGCAGCGGCGAGGGCAAGCGCATCCTCAACCCGCAGACGGAAGTTTACATGGAGGACGGCAGCTCCATGGAGATGGAGATGGTGCAGATCAAGGGCGTCGATTCGACGCAGCGCATGACGATCGCCGAGCTGAAAAAGGACGCCCGGCTCGTGGTGCGCGAGCGCCTGATGACGCACGGCGACCAGCAGGCTGTCAGCGGTTACCGAGTTGCGCTGAACGGCGAAGGTTCGAGCGCGGACGTGGTGTCGCGCTCCGTGGCGCGCGACGCGTCGTTTCAGAAGTTCGACGCCTGCATCGTCGGCAACGCGCCGTGCAGCGGGCACACCGAATGCGACTCGATCATCATGGACCGGGGCAAGATCCTCGCCGTGCCCTCGCTGGAAGCCAACAACGTCGACGCGCAGCTCGTCCACGAGGCCGCCATCGGCAAGATCGCCGGCGACCAGATCGTCAAGCTGATGACGCTGGGTCTGAGCGAACAGCAGGCGGAAGAGCAGATCATCAACGGCTTCTTGAAGTAGAACGGTTTGTCTTGACTAACACGAGACGACGGTGTCACAATAACCTCCGTGAGGGAGTAGCACGCGCTCGGGACGGAGCGCAGCACGTCAACATGCTGGCCGTAAAGGTCTGGCGTGCTTTAAACTGCGAGACTCATGTATAACTGCCAAGCTATACATGAGGACGATCGAAAAACGACATCCGGGTATAGCCGAGGCTATGCCCGGATTTTTCGTTTCCGCGGGGACGGGCGATCATTCGGAATGGGGTGGCCGAAGTGAATTTGAATTTCATGTTTGTGCTGAACTGCGCGCTGTTGGGCGTGGGGCTGTCGATGGATGCCTTTTCGGTGTCGATGGTCAACGGGCTGAATGAGCCGCGCATGAGAGCGCGCCGCGGCTGCGCCGTCGCCGGCGTATACGCGTTCTTCCAGGCGCTGATGCCGATGGCGGGCTGGGTCTGCGTGCGCACGATCGTCGAAGTTTTCTGTTCCTTCCGGAAGATCGTGCCGTGGATCGCGCTGATCCTGCTGCTTGGCATCGGCGGCAAGATGGTGTTCGAAGGGCTGCGCGGCGGTCGCGAGGATCGCGCCGCGCTTCGGCTGACGCCCGCCGTGCTGTTTTTGCAGGGGATCGCCACGTCGATCGACGCGCTCTCGGTCGGCTTCACGATCGCCAATTACGACTGCGCCGCGGCGCTGGCGGCCTCGCTGATCATCTCCGCCGTCACGTTCGTGGTCTGCGCGGCGGGACTGCTGATCGGCAAGAGGATCGGCACGGCGCTGTCCGGCCGGGCGACGATCCTCGGCGGCGCGATCCTGATCGGCATCGGCCTCGAGATCTTCGCCGACAGCGTGCTCTAGCGCCGAGACACGGGAATAAAAAATGCCGGAAGCTCGATCGCGAGCCTCCGGCATTTTTTACGGCTGAATTTTTACAGCGCGCGGTACTCCACTTTGCCGTCGATCATGGTCATGACGGGGTGGCAGCGGGTGTCGAGCGGGTTGCCGTTCCACAGCACGAGGTCGGCGTCCTTGCCGGCGTCGATGGAGCCGACGCGATCTTCGATGCCGAGGTGCTCGGCGCTGGACAGCGTGACGCAGCGCAGGGCTTCGGCTTCGGTCAGTCCGGCGCGGGCGGCCAGCGAGGCGGAGACGATCTGTCCGTAAAGCGGGATCACGGGGTGGTCGGTGAGGATGCAGATGTGCACGCCGGCGTCGCGCAGAGCGAGCAGGGTCTCCCAGCCCTGATGGCGCAGTTCGGGCTTGACGGGCACGCCGAAGGTGGGGCCGACGGCGGCCTTGACGTGGTGCGCGGCCAGCCACGGGGCGATGAACTGACCTTCGGTGCAGTGCTCGATGGTGAAGTCGAGGCCGAACTCCTCGGCGATGCGCACGGCGGTGCAGATGTCGTCGGCGCGGTGGCTGTGGACGCTGAGCTTGATCTTGCGGTCGAGCACGAGGGAAAGCGCTTCCATGTCGAGGTTGGTCTCGAAGGCTTCGCCGTCTTTGCGGCACTTTTTCTTTTCCAGATAGTTGCGGGCGTCCTGCAGGGTTTTGCGCATGATGTAGGCGTTGCCCATGCGGGTCGTGGGCGTGCGGTGGCCGTTGTCCTTGTAGACGCGGATCGGGTTTTCGCCGAGAGCGGCTTTCATGCAGGAGGGCGATTTGACGAGCATTTCCTCGACGACGCTGGCCTGCTTGAGCTTGATGATGGCGCCGGTGCCGCCGATGACGTTGGCGCTGCCGGGCAAAGTCTGCACGCAGGTGACGCCGCCTTTTTCGCGCGATTCGGCCACGTTCTTGTCGCGCACGTAGATGGAATCGAGGATGCTCAGCCCGGGCGTGACGGGGTTGGTCATCTCGTTGATGTCGCTCATGCCGTACAGTTCCATCTCTTCGGACGTGGTGATGTGGGTATGGGCGTCGACCAGGCCGGGCGTCAGCGTCAGGCCGCGGGCGTCGATGATCTCCGTGCCTTCGGGAGCGCCGAGGTGTTCGCCGACGCCGGCGATCTTCGTTCCGTCCACGAGCACCGCGCCGTTCTCGATCGGCGCGGCGGAAACGGGCAGCACGCGCGCATTGACAATAAGTTTCATACAAGGACCTCCCCTGAAATTTATAATACGCGTCCCCCTAAAGATTCCCCCAGGGAACGTTCGTCACTACGATCTGCGTCTCGTCGTCGCCGGGATGGAACGTGTCCGGCTCTTCGGCGTAGTACTCGAAAATGAATTCGCCCGAATCCCAGCGAGGGAGCACCGACCACTCTTCGGTACGGAACGCGATGGTCTCGTCGTCGATGCCGCGCAGCGCCGGCGTCATCTCCGCCAGCAAAAAGGCGAAGCGTTCCTTGAACTGGCTCCATTCGATCGTCTCTGTCTGAAGCATGGCGTCTCATCCCTCCCTGCCGGGTCGATCGTGATCCGTTAAAAGGATAGCAGATTTATACACCTTTGCAAGTGAATAAATTCGGTTATAATAGGCGATGCTGCACGAACATTTTGTGCGCTTCGCGCACAGGAAGCGATTTTTTTTAAGGAGGAATTTTTCGGATGAAAAAGTTGTTTGCCGCCGCGGCGGCGCTCTCGGTTCTTCTGGCCGGCTCGGCGTTTGCGGCCGACCAAAACTCCGGCAAAAAGGTGCTGGCCACCGTCGGCGGCGAGACGATCACGCAGGCCGACCTCGACCAGGCCATGAGCGGCTTCGACCCGCAGCAGCGCGCGGCCTATGCTTCGCCGCAGGGCCAGGCGCAGCTGTTGGACAACCTGATTGACTTCAAGGTCTTTTCGCGCTCGGGGCGCGAGCAGAAGCTGCAGAACACGGCCAAGTACAAGGAGGCCATGGGCAACCTCGAACAGCGCCTGCTCTTCACTTTGGCCACGGAGAAGATTCTCGACGAAGCCGGCAAGACGCCCGCGACCGACAAGGACGCGCAGAAGTATTACGACGAGCATAAGGAGATCTTCCAGGTCCCCGCGGCGATCCGCGCCTCGCACATCCTGATCCGCGCCGACAAGAACATGCCCGAGAAAGATCGCAAGGCCGCTCAGGAAAAGGCCGCCGATCTGATCCGCGACATCAAAGCCGGCAAGATCACGTTCGAGGACGCCGCCAAGAACAACTCCGCCGACGGCACGCGCAGCCGTGGCGGCGACCTGGGCTATTTCAGCAAGGGACAGATGGTGCCCGAGTTCGAAAAGGCCGCCTTCGCCCTGAAAAAGGGCGAGATGACCGCCAAGCCCGTCAAGACCGATTTCGGCTATCACGTCATCAAGGCCACCGACAGCCGCGACGCCTCGATCCGTCCGTTCGCCGAGGTGAAGGAAGACATCAAGGCCGACCTCCTGCGCCAGAAACAGGTCAAGGCCATCCAAGACGAACGCGACGCGCTGCGCGCCCGCTACGGCGTGAAGATCGCCGCGCCCGAGGCGCCCGCCTCCGGCGACAAAAAGCCCGCCAAGTAATGCGCCTCAAAAAAAGAGAGACTCTGCGGAGCCTCTCTTTTTTTGAGGCGGCACGTTGAGATTTTCGAAAGGGCAGAGTAGAATGGATCAGTTTCCGTATAAAACCACGCTTCGGCCGCTGCGGCCGAAATCGAACGCAGGAAGGGGAGTTTTCTCATGAAGTACGATTTCACGAGCATCATCGACCGCCACGGCCGCGACGCCCTCGCCGTAGACAACCTCGGAGCCGGCATGGCCCCTAATCCGCCCAAACCGGGGTTCGACTCGATCCCGATGTGGATCGCCGACATGAACTTCGCCACCGTGCCCACCGTGCCCGAAGCGATGATCGAGCGCGCGAAACATCCGCTCTACGGTTACTTCGCGCCCAAAAAGGAATATTATCAGTCCATCATCGACTGGCAGGCGAAGCGCAACGGCGTCGCCGGGCTCGAAGCGAAGCACATCGGCTACGAGAACGGCGTGCTCGGCGGCGTGGCCAGCGCGCTGAACGTAATCTGTTCGCGGGGCGGCAACGTGCTGCTCCACTCCCCCACCTACATCGGCTTCACCAACACGCTGAACAACAACGGCTGGCGCATCGTCCACTCGCCGCTGAAGCGCGACGCACAGGGCGTGTGGCGCATGGATTACGCCGACATGGAAAAGAAGATCGTGGAAAACAAGATCCACGCCGCCATCTTCTGCTCGCCCCATAATCCCTGCGGCCGCGTTTGGGAACGCGAAGAGATCGAAAAAGCCATGGAGATCTACCGCAGACACGACGTGTTCGTGATCTCCGACGAGATCTGGTCCGATCTGACGCTCGACGGTTATAAGCACATCCCCACGCAGAGCGTCGGCGACGACGCGCGAAACCGCACCGTCGCGCTCTACGCGCCCAGCAAGACCTTCAACCTCGCCGGCCTGATCGGCAGCTACCACATCATCTACAACGACTGGCTGCGCGAGCGCATCGACAAGGAATCGTCGCTGTCGCACTACAACAGCATGAACGTGCTCTCCATGCACGCGCTGATCGGCGCCTACAAGCCCGAGGGCTACGAGTGGGTGGACGAGCTGCGCCAGGTGCTGACGGAAAACGTGAACTACGCTTACGATTACATCAAAGAGCATTTCGACGGCGTCGATCTGGCCAAACCGCAGGGCACCTACATGCTCTTCATCGACTGCGAGCAGTGGTGCAAAAAGCACGGCAAGACCATCGACGAAGTGCACCGGGCCGGTTCCGACGTGGGCGTGTCCTGGCAGGACGGGCGCATGTTCAACGGCCCGTACAGCATCCGCGTCAACCTGGCGCTGCCGCTGTCGCGCGTCAAGGAAGCCATGGCGCGCCTGGACAAGTACGTCTTCAACGCCCGATAAAACTCGAGCCCGCCTCCTTTTTGCGGAAGCGGGCTTTTTCGTCCGCGCCGGCGCAAGAGTTTTTTCTGCGCGCGGTATGATAACATTGCCTCGGGGCGGAGCTTTTACGGCAGCACATTTCATTCGCGAAAGGAGCGGCCTCCATGCTGAGAGAATTTCTGGCAATGGGCGCGGCCTTCGGTTTTCTCGTCTTCTTCCCGAAGGGGAAGCTGTGGAACGGCACCTCGCTGCTGATCACGGGGCTGATCATGGGACTCGGCGCCGGTCAGTCCCTGCGCGGTATCGCGGAAAACTTTACGAGTATCGTCACCTCGCCGCCGACGATGAAAACCATCGCCGTCATCCTGCAGATCGGCGTTCTCAGCGCGCTGATGAAGCAGTACGACATTCTCGGCCGGCTTGTGGAGGCCTTCAAGGACGTTTTTTCGTCGGCCAAAGCGGTGATCATGATCCTGCCGGCGGCGATCGGCATGGTCTCGGTGCCCGGCGGCGCGGGCATCTCCAGCCCTTTCGTCGACGAATTGGGCGACAGCCTCAGGCTGCCCGTGTTCAAGCGCGCGGCGCTCAACCTGACCTTCCGTCACTGCGCCTTCTTCCTGCTGCCGACGAGCAGCTCGATGATCGTTTTCTCCAACATGGCGCCGCACGTCAGCCTGTACAAGCTGATCGCGCTCAACGTCGTTTTTGTCGCCGGCATGGAGTTCGCGTCTTACCTGCTTTACCTGCGCGGCGCCTCGGCGCCGGTCGCTTCGCGCTCCGGCGGCGGGCATACGCTCCGCGGGCTTGTCAGCATTCTCAAATACATGTCGCCGATCTACGTCATCGTGCTGCTCAACGGTCTGTTCAAGGTGCCCATGTACCTGAGCGCCTTCGCTTCGCTGGCGCTGATTCTGGCCGGTTGGGGGCGGCGCGACGCAAAAGCCTACGCGCGCGCGTTCTGGCAGGGGCTCAGCGGCCAAACTTTCGTGACGATGCTGGGCATCTATTTCATGCAGAACACCGTGCGCGATTTGACCGGCATCATGGCCGCCTTCCAGACCATGTTCGTGCAGTCGTCGGGGTTTCGCGTGCTGTTGGTGATCGCGGCCGCGGCGCTGCTCTTCGGCCTCACCACGGGGCTCAGCTACGTGCCGCTGGGCGTTTTGGTGCCGCTGCTGACGAGCCTGCACCTGCCGCCGACGGAAGAGCTGCTCTACTGCGTTTTCATCTACACCTGGAGCTTCAACGGCTATTTCTTTTCGCCCCTGCATCTGTGCCAGACGCTCACCCTGCAGCAGATGGACTGTTCCGTTTCCGCGCTGGACAAAGGATACCTGCCGCTGATGATCGAGATGGCCGTGGCTCCGTTCGTCATTTTCGGCCTGTACAGAGCGATCCTGCTGTGACCGCCGCGCCCTGAAAGTCCTCCCCGCGGGCACAAAAACGTTCCGCCGGCGGCACAGCGCGCTTTCACGCAGCCCGGCATCTCACTTTTCCAGCCTGGATCGGTTCCCCCTCGGCGGCCGGCAGCGGATACGGCGGATTGTCGCGGCATAAAAATTTTAGAGCGATCGTTATCATCATTTCATTGCGGAGTGGAAAATCATGAACAAGAGAAAAGAAGAGCAGCTGAAACGGATCCTTCAGGCCATCAAGAGCGGAGAGATCGTCAGCGGCGGCAAGCTGCCGACGGAACGAGAACTGGAAAAGCATTTCGGCATGTCGCGGCTGCATATCCGCGAGTGTCTGAACATCCTCGAAGCTTACGGCGTGCTGGAGATTCGCGAACGTCAGGGCATTTTCGTGGAAAGCCACGACGTCAGCGGGGCCTTTCGTTCGCTGGACGACTTTCAGTCGGCCTGGCCGGTCGGACTCTATGACGAAATCTCGGAAGTGCGCAGCCTCGTCGAGGTCCCTGCCGCGCGTTTTGCCGCCCAGCGCCGCAACGAACAGGATCTGGAACATCTTCACGAGGCGCTGACCATGCTGCGCCGTGTCATCGCGCTGGCGCCCCCGGACCGAGGATTGCAGGGCGCGAAATGGAACAGCATCTTCCACAATCTGATCGCCACGGCCGCTCATAACATGGTGCTGCTGCGAATTTACGAAAGCGTCATCGCGCTCTCGCAGAGCACGCTGAACTCGCTGATCCTCGGCGACATCGCCCGCCGCCCGCAGGACATCTGGCCCGATCAGATCATCGACGAGCACGAGAAACTGGCCGATGCCATTTTCCGACAGGACGCGGAAACCGCCGGCAAAATCATGAAACTCCATCTCGAACGGACGTACACCCGCTACAAGCTCAGTTACACCGTGAACCTGGAACGCAAGGACAACGGCTAAACAAAAAATTCCATCCGCCCCGGACGCGCCAATGGCAGGAGCGTCCGGGGCGGACTTTTTTTCAAAGTAAATTGTCGACTGTCAATAGCCAATAAAAATGTCACCATAACTGCTCATTGAAAAAGTCACCCCCTCACACTCCCATCACAGCAAGACACCTCGAAAGAACTCCCCATCGTGCCGCCATAACAACGTCTACGCGAACGTACGTTTATCCCGACATGTGCTATGATATCCCTGCCTTTTGACGACGCCACGCCGCCATGGGTGGTCCGGAGCGGGCTTGTGCGCTTTCACAAGCCCGCTTTTCCGTTTCTTTGCCGATGCCTCATCGGAGTCGACTCGTTTTTGACTTTCAACCTCCTTCATCTCGATCCGTCTGCCCTTGGAAACACCCCAGATCCGCCCGGTCGACGTTTCACGCACCTCAACCGTCGTTTGGGCCATCCCGAGGCAATCGTCCGCCGCCGGAACGTACCGACGACCTCCATAGGAAATCATGCCGCCGTGATCCGTCCTGCGAGATTCGCGACGCGCAAAGAGAAAATCCAAATCGACTTTTCCTTCCGGCTTCACATAAACGTCCTCTCCCTCAGCCGGCGTGACGGCAAACTTCCGATTGTGCCTGGCGATGAGCTTGGGCAAAACCTCGTTGG
>NZ_MUHX01000047.1 GCF_002007215.1 Pyramidobacter sp. C12-8
CCGCTCTCCAAAGGCACGGGCGCAGGATGATGAGGATCGGATCGAAGGGAATGAAAGAAATGAAGGGAATGAAAGGAATAAAGGAAATGAAGGGAATGAGGCGGGGAAGGGGGAGCCGTTAAGTTGTTTCGGACGGGGGCTGAAGGATCTTGGGATCGGGCAGATCTTTGCCTTGACGCCGGAGGCGAAGGGGCGTGTCGAACGTCTTTGGAACACGATGCAGGACAGGCTGCCGGGGAGCTGAGGCTGCTTGGCGTCTCGGATATCACGGCGGCCAACGAGGTTTTGCCCAAGCTCATCGCCAGGCACAATCGGAAGTTTGCCGTCACGCCGGCTGAGGGAGAGGACGTTTATGTGAAGCCGGAAGGAAAAGTCGATTTGGATTTTCTCTTTGCGCGTCGCGAATCTCGCAGGACGGATCACGGCGGCATGATTTCCTATGGAGGTCGTCGGTACGTTCCGGCGGCGGACGATTGCCTCGGGATGGCCCAAACGACGGTTGAGGTGCGTGAAACGTCGACCGGGCGGATCTGGGGTGTTTCCAAGGGCAGACGGATCGAGATGAAGGAGGTTGAAAGTCAAAAACGAGTCAACTCCGATGAGGCATCGGCAAAGAAACGGAAAAGCGGGCTTGTGAAAGCGCACAAGCCCGCTCCGGACCACCCTTGGCGGCGTGGCGTCGTCAAAAGGCAGGGATATCATAGCACATGTCGGGATAAACGTACGTTCGCGTAGACGTTGTTATGGCGGCACGATGGGGAGTTCTTTCGAGGTGTCTTGCTGTGATGGGAGTGTGATGGGGTGACTTTTTTAATGAGCAGTTATGGTGACATTTTTATTGGCTATTGACAGGAGCGGCGGCGCGGGAAAAAACGATGCGCGCGGCGGACGCCGAGGCGTCGGGATGAAAATACTGTTTCCTGCATAATAATGCAAATTTCGTTTTTATATTTCTGATAATTTTGTAGTTGACAAAACGAATGCGTTAGATTATATTCGATTTGCCTCTGAAGAAAGGCGTTGCAAGCGAAGTTATTTTGTGTCCTGCGGTGTGAAGGCGGCCTCTGTAAAAAGTCGCGGCCTTTTGTTTTTTCGCGCCGATGGGCGTTCTATGTTTTGAGGGAGGCGTTCTGATTGGTTGACAGAGAGTCGTTGAAGGAAAAGATTTTTGCGGCGGTCGACGCGGCGGAGCCGACGGTCCGCACCTATGCGGAGGACATCGCGGCCAACGCCGAGCTGGGATTTTTCGAAAAGCGCACCAGCGGCAAACTCGCCGAAAATCTTGAGGCGCTGGGATTGAAACTGAAGAAAGGCATCGCGTTGACCGGGCTTCGCGCCGACATCGGCGAGAATGAAGGGCCAAAGATCGCGCTGATCGGCGAGCTGGACGGCATCGTCTGCCGCAACCATCCGCAGGCCAATCCCGTCGACGGCGCTTCCCACAGCTGCGGGCACAATCTTCAGACTTCAATCGTGCTGACCGCGGCGGCGGCGTTGGTCAGGAGCGGCGTCATGAAGGAGCTCGACGGTTCCGTGGCGCTGATGGCCGTTCCCGCGGAGGAGTTCATCGAGATCGACCGCCGCAAGAAGATGCGCGACGAGGGCAAAATCACTTATCTGTGCGGCAAGCCCGAATTCGTGCGCCTGGGCGAGTTCGACGACGTGGACATGGCGATGATGATCCATGCGGGCGAGTTCTCCTCAGGGCCGGCGTTCTCCGTCCCTTATCACGGCAACGGCTTCCGCGTGTTCATGGTGCGCTACGAGGGCAAACAGGCTCACGCCGCCGCCGCTCCCGACCAGGGCATCAACGCGCTGTATGCGGCCGTCGCCGGCATCAACGCCGTCAACGCGCTGCGCGAGACGTTCCGCGACAACGATCACGTGCGCGTCCACTTCATCATCACCAAGGGCGGCGATTCGGTCAACAGCGTGCCGGACGACGTGCGCCTCGAAGGCTACGTGCGCGCCGCCGACGCGGCCGTGATCGATTCGGTGTTCACCAAGGTGGAGCGGGCCTTCAGGAGCGGCGCCGAGGCGCTGGGCTGCACGTTCCACTTCACCAGCATCCCCGGCGACATGCCGCTGGCGGTTTGCGATCCGCTGAACCGTCTTTTCGTCGAAAACGCCGCGGCTCTGGTCGGACGCGACAAGGTGCTGACGGGCTCTTACTTTGCCGCTTCGACGGACATGGGCGATATCTGCCACCTGATGCCCGGCATTCATCCGTCGGCGGGCGGTTCCGTCGGCGCGCTCCATTCCGCGCAGTTCAAGGTGACGGACTTCCACGCCGCGGTGATGGACTCGGCCAAGGCCCTGCTGGCGACGGTCGTCGAGTTGCTGGCCGACGACGCGGCCAAGGCGCGCGAGATCATCGGCGGCTTTAAGCCCATTTACACGAAGGAGCAGTATCTCGCGGCGATGGACGCCCGCTTTTCCGAATATTAGGTTGTGTCCGAGGGGCGTGTGCCCTTCGGTCGAAGTTCGGCTTTATCTCTTCACATTCTCTATTTCAGAAGGAGGCTTTTTTGTATGGAAACTGTCGGCAAAGCATTGAGGAACTGGAAGATCCACGCCTTGGCGCTCGCCTTGTCGGTCGTCGCCGAGCTTATCGGCGGCAAGACGTTCGACGTCGGCCCGGCCAAGCTGGTTCTGGTGCCCATGTTCTACTCGTTCATTCTGGGCGCGGTCATCAGCCTGCCAAAGATGAAGCTCCTCTCGATGGACGACATGATGCAGGTCTCGTCGCTGGTCGGCGTGACGTTTTTCCTGCTCATGGCCCGTTACGGCACGCTGGTCGGCCCCAGCTTCTGGAAGGTCGTCCATTCGGCTCCCGCGCTCCTGCTGCAGGAATTCGGCAACCTCGGCACCGCCCTGCTGGGCGTTCCCTTCGCCGTGCTGCTGGGGCTGCGCCGCGAAGCCGTCGGCGCCGCCTTCTCCAACGCGCGCGAGTCGAGCGTCGCCCTGGTCGGTGAAAAGTACGGGATCGACTCTCCCGAAGGCTTGGGCGTCATGGGCGTGTACATCACCGGCACCGTCTTCGGCGCTCTGTTCTGCAGCTTCATGAGCTCCATCATCGCTTCGACGATCTCCTGGTTCAGTCCCCAGGCTCTGGCGATGGCCTGCGGCACCGGCAGCGCCAGCATGATGACGACGTCTCTGGCGCCGCTTGTGGCGATGTTCCCCGATCTGAAAGAAGAGCTTACGGCTCTGGCTGCTTCCAGCAACATGCTCTCCGGTCTGGACGGCCTGTACATGTCGGTCTTCATCGGTCTGCCCATGACGGAGTTCCTCGTCCGCCTGTGCGGCGTGAAGGACGCTCCGAGCAAACCCGGCGCGCAGAAGTAGCCCAGAAGAAGGGAGTATACGACCATGACTAATGTACAGCTCGTCCTTTTCATGCTCATCGATACGTTCCTGAGCGTCGTCGTCAATATGATGCAGGGCGTCGCGCTTGCCGACACGCTGCTGGGCATGGCGGTGCTGCTCGGCATCGTCGCGGCCGGCGTGATCATCCATAAGCTGATCCCCTGGAAAGGTCTGCCCGCGGTCGCTTACATCACCACGCTGGGTTGCATCGTGACGATCCCCGATCTGCTGCCCGGCGCGGCGTTCATCAGCAAGGCCGCCGGCAAGATCGGCTTTGTCGGCCTTTGCACGCCCATCCTGGCCTATGCCGGACTGGCGCTCGGCAAGGACATCGACCTTCTGAAAAAACAGGGATTGAGGATCATCCTCGTCGGGCTGATGGTCTTCGTGGGGACGTTTCTCGGTTCCGCGATCATCGCCGAAACAGTCCTTCGCTTCATGAAGTAAAAGAAGCGGAGCAGACGAAGCCGCCCCGTTGCCGTACATGGCAACGGGGCGGCTTTTTGTATGAAACGGCCCTGAAAGAAGTCTTGGGAAACGATCGTGTGATACTAATTCTTGATGGAAAGTATTAACATAGTTTCCCGGGCGCTGCGGAGGAGTTCAGTCGCTCGGGACTCCCTCGACCGCTGCGCGGTCTGCGCAGCTCGCTTTGTGAATCTCTCCCGCAGCGCCCTCGCGTTCGGCCTTTTAATTAAGAAATAGTATTATCAGGAAAACGCCGCGTTTTCAACGTGACTTCGTGCAGATTTCATGATTGCGGCGGCTCAATGTTTTTTGTATAATCATAAATAAAGGTTGCAAAGCGTTGCTTCTATATGATGGGGTGATGATCATGTATAATCCGCTTCATCCGGCAAAGAACATGGATCTTCGTCAGATCGTTTACGAGAAGATCAAGCAGGCTATTGTGAGCGGTATCATCAAGCCGGGGGAAAAACTTTCCGAAGTCGAGCTGGCGGAAAAAATGGCCGTGTCGCGGACGCCGGTGCGCGAAGCGATCCGTCAGCTGGCGAAGACTTCGCTGGTGACGCTGACGCCGCGCAAGGGGGCCTACGTCTCCTTGCCGTCGATCAGCGACGCGGGGGCGCTCTACGAGCTGCGCGAGGACTTGGAAATGTTCGCGGCGGCGCTGGTGTCGGTGAACCCTCCGGAAAAGGAGCTGAAAGAGTTTCTCGAAATTTTCAAACACATGGGCAACGATACGGATCCGCAAAAGTATTTGGAAGAGGACCGCCGTTTCCACGCTTTCCTGTATCAGTCGTCCGGCAACCGTTTCCTGATGAATTCGCTGCAGGAGCTGGTGGATGTGATCAACCTGTATCGTCCGTATTCGCTGGGCGACACCGAGTACATCAGGCATCTTGCCGAGGGGCATGTGGAGATCATCGAAGCGCTTCTGGACCGCGACGAGAGAAGGGTGCGCGAGGCCATGAGGGCTCACATACGCATGAGCCGGGCGCGCCTCGAGGCTTACTTGAACACGCATACTTCCGAACGTCTTCCGCTCCGCCCATGAGTCAGTGGTCTTTCTTTCAGTCGACGCTGATCATCGCCCTGCTGTCGCCGCTGGGACTGTTCCTGGCGGCGTCGTTCTTTTTGCTTCTGATCCCGGCGGCGGAGGGGCGCGCAAAGCGGCGCGTCCTGTGGGGGCTGCTGACGCTGCTTTTCGCTTTTTCGTGCACTGATTTCTGCGGTAAAAAGATGCTTGCCTTTTTGGAAGCTCTGACGCCGGAAGCAAAGGAAGGGAGCGGCGGCCGTTCGGCCGTCGTGCTTGTGCTCGGCGGCGGCGCGGTCGCCGAAGGACAGACGTATCAGCCCTCCGTTTCTTCGCAGCGGCGTCTGCGGACAGCGAGAGAAATTTTATCGCGCTGCGGAGACGCGAAGCTCCTGCTTTCGGGCATCGAGTCGCCGTTGATGGCGCGATGGCTGCGGGATTCGCCGCCTCGGGAAAAAGTGCTTCTGGAAACTCGTTCCTTGAATACCGAGGGCAATCTGCGCGAGAGCGCCGTTTTTTTGCGAAGGCTGTATCCCGACGAGCGTCCGCGCCCGCAGGTCTTTCTCGTCACGGACCGTTTTCATATGGCGCGGGCTCTGCGCTGGGCGAAAAAATTCATGCCTGATTTCGAGGTCGTCCCTTCGCCTGCGCCCAGCCTCGTGCGGAACGTGCCCTGGCGCCCGGTGAACTTCGTGCCGACCTGCCGGGGCCTGGAGCTGACCTCGATGGCCTGGCGCGAAACGCTGGCGCTTCTGAGGGACTGGTTCCGTTCACGCTATGAGAAACAGGATCAATAAAAGCGGGAAGTTTGCGCCGCGTTGTTTCGACGACGCAAACTTCCCGCTTTTTTTATGGTGAGCCCGCCGATGAGCCGCGGGAGATTTCCGCCGCGAAATTTTGGGCGCTGACAACGGAAGAGAGCGGACGCCCCGCCTGCCCCGCGGCAACGTGCAACAGCGGGTAATGAACGGCAAATATCGAGATTAGCGCCTGCACGACAGGCATTCCCAGCCAGAGAGGACTGAGCAGGGGGTGCCCCTCCAGCTCTGCGGGGCTCACGGTGCGGCCGGCGTTTACGGTGATCTCTCCGAGCCCCGCCGCGGCCAAATCTCCCAGCAGGGACAAACAGCGCGGCGAGAGGAAAACGTCGACATGAACGGACTGTCCGTGCATCCTTTCGAGCGCCCGCCGACCGTTATCCCGCACGAACCGGCGGTATTCCCATGGCACAAGAGCCTGTGCCTCGACCAAGCCCCTGGCGAGAGCGTACATTGTGGCGAAAGTCGCGTCGGCCAGTGCGGCGCATTCAGGATCGGAACAGTTGTTCACGAGAACGCAGCGCATGCCGGCACGCCGCGCTGCAAGCAGCTCGTAAAGGTAGTCGCCGACGACGAGGCACTGGGAAGCGGGCACGCCGATGGACGCTGCCGCGTCGGTCAGCGCTCGCGGATCCGGTTTGACGTGGCGGGCTTCGCGCCCGAAGGTTTGCGGCGGCAGCCTGAAGCCAATGCTTTGGGCGGCGCGTTCGATGGATTCGCGGCAGTTTCGCGACAC
Organism: Pyramidobacter sp. C12-8; assembly: GCF_002007215.1. GTDB lineage: Bacteria > Synergistota > Synergistia > Synergistales > Dethiosulfovibrionaceae > Pyramidobacter. The sequence continues at coordinate 6,422 of NZ_MUHX01000047.1, forward strand.
GACGCACCAAGGAATGCGGCGTCCGTCGAGCAGGCTGACGAGATCGAAAGCGCCGGCGACCGCGGCGGAACGCGCGGCGCCTCGCATCTCTTCGTCCCTGATGGCGTTCATGAGCTCGGTTCTGAGAGGCTCGCGCATCTCCGCCGCCGTCTCCAGCAGAGGAACGCGCCGTCCGCCGAAGTATTTTTCCCGGATCGGGGCGAAATCGAGCCTGCTCTCGGCAATGACGCCGTCCCAGTCGAAAACGACCCCGCGGATTTGATCGAGATGGATATAGGGGGAACTCATTGTCTCACTTCCTGTTTGTATCGAAAAGATTTTATGTTCCGTCGGCGCTGGATACAAAAAAAGAGGGAACCCCCTGAGAGTTCTCTCTTTTTCGATAAACTGGGCCCACAGTGCCGTGTCGCGGCAGTCTTGACCCGTTCCGCTAGAAATGGAAGATTGCCCGACCGCCACGACGGCCGCAGCCTCTCTTCACCGGACGACAGGTGTTGGCTCAAGACGAAAGCCAAGATCACGAACACCGCAGGTAGACTTTATCATTACGAAAAGTATAGCACAGCTTGTGAACAAAGCAAGCTGTTTTTAGCGGTTGGGCGTCGCCTTTCGCATTTTTTCGCGGTTTAAAGCAAAACGGCTCCCCGAACGTTCATGCTTTCTCTTCGGCGGCGGCGATCCCGTCGACGTGATGCAGCTGGTATTCCGTAAGGATCTTCTGTTCGATGATCCGTCCCGTGCCGTGGCAGTCCTCGCATTCGCGCTCTTCGACGCCGTAATTGATGCTGCCCAGGCCGCCGCAGGATTTGCAGACGCGGACTTTCATCGTTTCCTTGTCGAAAGAGAGATTCTCGCTCAGACTGTCGAGCGTGAACTCCTCCTTGAGCGTCTTGACGAGAATACGCCCCGTTCCGTTGCACTCGGAACAATTGAAGCGGTTGCCCTTCAGGTCGATGCCAAATCCCAATCCCTTGCATTTTTTGCAGATGTGAATTTTCATAGTTTCCGGATCGAATTCCATGGAAAAAACTCCTTCTCGAAAAATGTACGCTCCCGTCGGCGGAAATGCGACGATCGCGCCGCTTCTTCTTCATAATTCCCGTCCATTATACTCGCTTGGGGCGCTGAAAATCAAAACGGGAGAAACAAACAGGAGCCATTTTCGCTCTAAAAAGCAAAACGGCTCCTGCGCTTTTGTTTAGGCGTCGCGCCCGTATCGAGGACGGCGCTCCGAAGCACGCTCGAAATTCCTTTTGCCGAGACGTTCGCCGGAACGATCGAAGCGGCGCTCGCGGCGCGGGCCGCCCAAGCGGGGCTGGGGTTCGCCGGAGCCTCCGGAGATCAAGCCGCGGTCGATCAGCCGCCGCCGTCCGCCGTCGTCGAGGCTGGCGATCGCCGCGGGACTCAGCTCCACCTCGGTGTGCGAGTCGCGCATTTTGATGTTGCCGATCTCGTCGCGGCTGACGCCGAGCGCCGCGCACAGCGCGCCCAAGATCCGCCCCACGGACCATTCCTGGTCGTTCCGTCCCTTGGCGATGCGGATGGAAAGGCCTTGTCCGCGAAAGCGCGCGCGTTCCGCGCCGATGCCGCGCCGTTCGCCGTCGAAGCGGGAACCGACGCGGCCTTCACGGCGCGCGGCGGCGCGCTCGCGGCGCTGGTCGAGCTCGCGCTGGAGCGAATCCCTCAGGGAGTAACCCGTGGGGATGTCCTTGACCACGACCGACAGCAGCTTGGCCGCCAGATCCGCGGCGTCGTCGCTGCGTTCGAGGAGCGACTCGGCCCAGGCGCGGATCTCCGGCGCGGGAACGAGCTCCAGTAGCGATTCTTCGCGGCGTTCGCGCTGAATGACGCTGATCTCCTGAATGTCGGGGACTTTCAGCCATTTGACCTTCATCTCGGAGCTGCGGATCATGAACTTGAAGCGTCCCGATTCCTGCGGCGTCAGCAGCAACAGGTTGCTGCCTTCGTGACCGGCCCGCCCGGTGCGTCCGGAGCGGTGCACGAAGGTCTCCATGCTGTCGGGAAGGCCCAGCTGGATCACGTGGCTGACCCCCTGCACGTCCAGCCCGCGGGCGGCCACGTTGGTGGCGACCAGAATGGGGATGCGCCCGGTGCGGAAAGATTCCAAGGCGTTGCTGCGTTCGCGCTGCGTCATGTCGCCGTTCAGGGCCAGAGCCATCAGGCCTTCTTCCTGAAGACGCCCCGCCACTTCTCCCGTATCGGTCTTGGTATGGCAGAATATCAGGCAGAGCGCCGGCTTCTCCCACAGCAGGATGTTAACCAGCGCTTCCATGCGCTGACGCGAAGGCACCAGATACACGCGGTGCACGATGTCTTCGTGCTGCTCCTCCTCGTGGTTCAGTTCCAGCCGCAACGGCTCCTTGAGATAGCGCTTGCAGAGCGAAAACACCGCGTCGGGCATCGTCGCCGAGAAAAGCCAGGTCTTTTTGCGGTTCACAGCGGCTTCGAGGATCGCTTCCAGCTCGTCGCGGAACCCCATGTCGAGCATGTTGTCGCCCTCGTCAAGAACCAGCGTTTCGATCTCGCTCAGGTCGAGCGTGCCGCGGCGGATATGATCGAGGACGCGTCCCGGCGTGCCGACGACGACCGAGGCGCCGCGCCGGAGCTGGAAGATCTGGTGCTCCATGCTCATGCCGCCGACGATGCTTGCCGTGGCGATGCCTCTGATGTGGCCTAAAAATTCCGATTCGCCGGCGTTCTGCATGGCCAGCTCGCGCGTCGGCGAGAGCACCAGCAGGCGGGGCTTTTTGCCGCCGCCTTCGAGTTCGTTCAGCAGCGGCAGAAGAAAAGCCAGCGTCTTGCCGGAACCCGTGCGCGCCTGCACGACCATGTCCGTGTCCAGATTGGGCTGCGACAGCACCTGCGCCTGAACCGGCGTCGGCGTCGTAAAGCCTCGTTGATCGAGAGCGGCGAGAAAACTCTCGGGCAGATTGAAATCTCTAAAACTTGCTGCGGTCACTTCGTAATTCCTCCCAGAATCGCAAGGGATTCCCAAAGGACCGCCCACCGCGAGCCGCCCTTGGCGTTTCATCCCTGAATCATGACGCTGAAATCGCGTTAAAAAAACAATTATGATCGTTTCATGCGTGTTTGTCAATGCCTGGAGGAAAATCTGTCGTTGTTCAGTGATAAATGAAATTCTTCAAGGTAAATGCAACGCAACATCCGGTACCCCGTTGCATTAAATCTGAATTAAAAGGAGCTTGCATTTAGTCTGAATTGATGAAAGACCTTTCTTACGAGACAACAGATCTCGGAAAGGAGTTCATCATCATGAACAAACATTTGACTCTGGCTGAAAGAAAAGCCATTGAAAGCGCCCTCAACCGGCGAGAATCTCTCAGAAGTATTGCCTCAACAGTTCTGAAGTCGCCGAGTACGATCTCCAGAGAGATCAGAAAACATGCAGAGACTGTCTTCAAAGGCTGTTATGGCCGGACAGCAAACTGCTGCCTTCACCGGTATGACTGCTCCGTTACTTCCCTTTGTAACACCTCT
>NZ_MUHX01000048.1 GCF_002007215.1 Pyramidobacter sp. C12-8
AGAGGTGTTACAAAGGGAAGTAACGGAGCAGTCATACCGGTGAAGGCAGCAGTTTGCTGTCCGGCCATAACAGCCTTTGAAGACAGTCTCTGCATGTTTTCTGATCTCTCTGGAGATCGTACTCGGCGACTTCAGAACTGTTGAGGCAATACTTCTGAGAGATTCTCGCCGGTTGAGGGCGCTTTCAATGGCTTTTCTTTCAGCCAGAGTCAAATGTTTGTTCATGATGATGAACTCCTTTCCGAGATCTGTTGTCTCGTAAGAAAGGTCTTTCATCAATTCAGACTAAATGCAAGCTCCTTTTAATTCAGATTTAATGCAACGGGGTACCGGATGTTGCGTTGCATTTACCTTGAAGAATTTCAAAACTCATCCCGGCGCTGACGTGGAAGCACGAGCTCTTGCAATGACGGAACGGTATGGTATAATGAATCGGTTTTAAAAACGCACACCGTACGAGGGCTGAGGGGCGGTGCCCTTCGCGAGAGGGTCCCAAGCCTGCTGGAATACGGTGGAGGATAACCGAGGAGGAATTTTTGAATGTCAGTCGTCAGCATGAAGCAGCTTCTTGAGTGCGGTGTCCACTTCGGACATCAGACGCGCCGCTGGAACCCGAAGATGAAGCCTTACATCTTCACGGAGCGCAACGGCGTGTACATCATCGACCTGCAGAAGACCGTCAAAGGTCTGGAGAAGGCGTATGATTTCGTCCGTTCGGTAGCCAAGGACGGCGGTTCGGTGCTTTTCGTCGGCACGAAGCGCCAGGCGCAGGACACGATCCGCGAAGAGGCGCAGCGCTGCGGCGAGTTCTATATCAATCAGCGCTGGCTGGGCGGCCTGATGACCAACTTCGCCACGATCCGCAAGCGCGTGCAGCGCATGATCGAGCTTGAAAAGCACGAAGCCGACAACGATTGGGGCGACTATACCAAGAAGGAGATCTCCCTGTTCCGCAAGGAACTGGCCAAGCTCGAGAAGTATCTGCTCGGCATCAAGGATATGCGCGCTCTTCCCGACGCGCTCTTCGTCATCGATCCCCGCCGTGAAGACATCGCCGTCATGGAAGCCCGCAAGCTTCACATTCCCGTCATTTCCATCGTCGATACGAACTGCGATCCGGAGATGATCGATTATCCCATTCCCGGCAACGACGACGCCATCCGCGCCATCAAACTGATCTGCGGCCTGATGGCGAACGCCGTCATCGAGGGCCGCGGCGGAGAGGACGGCGCGGTGTCTGACGCTCAGCTTCCGGATGCTGACGAGACCGCCGCCAGCGACGCTTCCATCCTCGATATGAAGGAGAAGCTGACGGAGGCCTACGGCGAAGTTACCGCCGAGGGCAACGACGAATAGTTCCGAAGGAGGTCGCCATAATGGAAATTACTGCTGCTGTCGTGAAAGAGCTTCGTGATCGTACCGGCTGTGGGATGATGGACTGCAAAAAAGCCCTGGTCGAATGCAACGGAGACGCCGAGAAGGCCATTGATTTTCTTCGCGAGAAGGGCCTTGCCAAAGCTGCCAAGAAAGCCGACCGCAACGCCAAGGACGGACGTGTTTTCTCCTACATCCACAACACCGGCAAGATTGGCGTGATGGTGGAGATCGACTGTGAGACCGATTTCGTCGCCAAGACCGACGAGTTCCAGCAGCTGGGCCACGACATCGCCATGCAAATCGCCGCGGCCAATCCCGCCTACGTGGCTCCGGAAGACGTCCCGGCCGACGTTCTCGAACGCGAGAAGAACATCTACCGCGAGCAGCTGATCGCCGAAGGCAAACCCGCCGATCGTCTTGACAAGATCATCGAGGGTAAAATCCGCAAGTACTACGAGCAGAGCTGTCTGCTCGAGCAGGCCTGGATCCGCGACGGAGACAAGAAGATCAACGACCTCGTGATCGCCCTGATCGCCAAAATGGGCGAAAACATGAAAGTGCGCCGTTTTTCCCGCTTTTCCATCGGCGAATAGGATGTGGTGGCACAGAGTTCCTGATGAGCTCTGTGCCTTTTTATGTGCGGTTTTATTGTGAAAGTTTCGCTCTTTTGATGATTTATGTTAAAATCAAGTCGCGCGGGATGAAGGGCATATGAGCGCGGATCGCGAAGCGATGAGGAGGAGCCGTCATGAAGTTCAAACGTGTGCTGCTGAAACTATCAGGAGAAGTCCTCGCCGGACCCCAGGGATTTGGCCTCGATTTTCGCGCCATCGACCGGATGTGCCGCCAGATCGCCCAGGTGGCGGCCGACGGCATCCAGATCGGGCTCGTCGTCGGCGGCGGCAATTTTTTCCGCGGCCGGCAGGCCGTGGATGAAGGCGTCGAACGTTCTCAGGCCGACTATATGGGGATGCTGGGGACCGTCATCAACGCGCTGGCCCTGCAGGACGTCCTGGAACGCAAAAACGACATCCCGACGCGCGTGCTGACGGCGATCGAGATGCGTCAGGTGGCGGAGCCCTACATCCGCCGCCGGGCTTTGCGCCACATCGAGAAAGGCCGCGTGGTGATTTTCGCGGCCGGGACGGGCTCTCCCTATTTCTCGACCGATACGACGGCCGCCCTCCGCGCGGCGGAGATCGGCGCCGAATGCCTCGTCAAGGCGACCAAGGTCGACGGCATTTACGACAAGGATCCTTTCAAATATTCCGACGCGGTCAAATTCGAGAAACTTTCATATATGGACGCGCTGCAGCGCCGTATCGAAGTCATGGACGCCGCGGCGTTTTCCCTCTGCATGGAAAACGGCATCCCCATCGCCGTTCTCAACGTGCTGGAAGAAGGCAGCCTGCGCGCGTTCCTGATCGAGGGCAAAAATATCGGCACCATCGTATCCAAATAAGACAAAGGAGCGGATTCAGTATGGCGGATTTCAATCTTGACGAGAAAATGGCAAAGGTGCTCGATCACCTTGACGGCGAGTTTCAGGGCATTCGCACCGGGCGTGCCCATCCCGGGCTTGTCGAGGGCGTCAAAGTCGATTATTACGGGTCGCCCATGCCCATCAAACAGCTGGCGAACATCACCGTGCCCGAAGCGCGGATGCTGATCATCGCGCCTTTCGACAAAGGGGCGGTCAAGCTCATCGAAAAGGCGATCCTGGCCGCCAACATCGGCCTGACGCCCAACGTGGACGGGAACAACATCCGTCTTGTCGTTCCGGAACTGACCGGCGAACGGCGCAAGGAATTCGTCAAAATGGCTTCGAAAGCGGCCGAGGAAGCGAAAGTCGCCTTGAGGAACATCCGCCGCGACGCCAACGGCGCCTACAAGAAGCAGGAGAAAGCTTCGGAAATCACCGAGGACGATCTCAAGAAAATGCTCGACGACGCGCAGAAGACCACCGATAAATTCATCGCCCGGGTCGACGACGAGTTCAAGAAAAAGGAAAAAGAGATCCTCGAAAAATAAACGACACACAAAGCGCAAGCAGGCGTCCTATCGGAACGCCTGCTTGCGCTTTGTCTTTATCGAAGGAAGCTTTTATTGAACGCCGAGCGGCACCAGGCCGCCCTGGGCGAGGTCGACGTAGCCCCGATCGGTCAGCTTCAGCGAAGGGATCACGGACAGCGAGAGGAAACTGAGCACCATGAACGGATTGGGGAGCGGCGTGCCGAGTCTCTTCGCGGCGTCCAGCAGCCGGCTGAAATCCCTCAGCAGCTCCTCGGGCGGAAGGTCGCTCATCAGCCCGGCGATCGGCAGCGGCAGATGGAACAAAACTTCGTTCCCGTCGGCCGCGACCAGCCCGCCCTTTTCCCGTATGGCGGCGAACGCCGTCAGCATTGACTGGTCGTCCATGCCGACGACGCTGAAATTGTGCGCGTCGTGCGCCACGGACGAGCCCAGAGCGCCGCGCCGCAGTCCCAGACCGGTGACGAACCCGCGGCCGATCCTTCGCTGCGCGGTGTTCCGGTTCACGACGGCCATCTTCGCGAGATCGCGGGACGGGCACGCCGTGAATTCACCGTCCACGGCCGCGCCGTCGACGATCCGTTCGCGGGTGATCACTTCGCCGGGAACGGTTTCGATGACGCGGAGCCTGCCCCGCGCCGGGATCCTCAGATCGTCCGCCGTCAGCGTGCAGCCGTTGCCGCTGACGCCGGGGAGATTCGCGCCGCGGGGCGATCCCCGGCGGGGGAACTCCGCGGCCCTGCCGTTCTTCCAGACCCGAAGGACGTTGAAATCCTCGAGATTGTCCAGCAGCGCCATGTCGGCGCGGTAACCGGGCGCAATGGCCCCCAGGTCGTAAATGCGGTTGAACTCCGCCGGGTTCAGCGTCACCATGCGCAGGGCGCTGACGGGGGAGATGCCGTTTTTCACGGCCAGGCGCAGGATCCGGTCCAGATGCCCTTCGTCGTGGAGCACGGCGGCGGTCAAGTCGTCGCTGACCAGCATGCAGCGGCTGGCCCGCCGTTCGTCTTCGGCGACCAGCGGGGCTAAAGCCGCCAGATTGTGTTCCGTCGCTCCCTGGCGCAGCATCACCCAGCAGCCGCGGCGGAGTTTGTCGAGCGCTTCTTCGTAAGAGCTGCATTCGTGGTCGGAGTTGCAGCGCGACAGCAGGTAAGCGTTGAGATCCTTTCCCCTCAGGCAGGGCGCGTGCCCGTTGCGGGGCTGTCCGCGCGAGGCGAGGATCTTTTCCCACGTGTCCCGGTCGCCGCCGACGACGCCGGGGTAGTTCATCATCTCGCCCAATCCCCGGCATGTCCCTTCGGAAAACATCCGCGCGATCGCGTCGGCTTCGAGGATCTCACGCGGCGTTTCGAACGGCGAGGCGGGGACGCACGAAGGCGCGTTCAAATAGATGTCCACGGGAAGCCCCTCGCTCGCTTCGCGCATGAAGCGGAGCCCCTCGAAGGACGAGGTGTTGGCGATCTCGTGCGGATCGGCGAACACGGTCGTCGTGCCGTGAGGCAGCACCAGTTCGGCGAAGCCTCGCGGCGTCAGCATCGTGCTCTCGATATGGCAGTGCGCTTCGATGAAGCCGGGCACGAGGAATTTTCCCGCGGCGTCGAATTCCTCCCGTCCGCGGTATCCTGCGCCGACGCCGACGATCAGGCCGTCGCCGACGGCGACGTCCGCTTCTTCGATCTCGCCGGAGAAGAGATTGGGAACCTTCGCGTTTTTGATGACACAATCGGCGGGGTTCGCGCCGCGGGCCTGTGACGTCAACTTCCGATAATCCACCTGCGTTCCTCCTTACGAAAATAAGTCTGGCAATACAAAAAAAGGAGGTCTGTCAAAGACCTCCTCAATACTATCATAAACGCGGCGCTTAGAACATCGCCGCGACGGCCGGCAGCCACCAGGAGCTGCTTTCCTTGGCCAGGAACAGCAGCGCCAGCAGCCAGAGGATCGGGCTGATCTCCTTGACCTTGCCGCCCAAGACCTTGGTGACGACGAACGTGAGCGTGCTGAACTCGATGCCGTTGCCGATGCTGTACGTGAAAGGCATCGTAAAGATGGCGACGGCGGCGGGGATCGTGTTGGAGAAGTCGCTGAAATCCAGGTCGCGAAGGCTCATCATCATGTAAATGCCGACCATGACCAGAGCCGGCGAAGTGGCGGCGCTGGGGACCATGGCCACGAGCGGGCTGAAGAAAACGGCCAGCAGGAAGAGGACCGCCGTCGTCAGCGCGGTGAGCCCGGTGCGCCCGCCCTGCTCGACGCCGGAAGCGCTTTCGACGAAGGACGTGACGGTCGAAACGCCGAGGACCGATCCGGCCACCGTGCCGATGGCGTCGGCCATCAGCGCCTGGCTGGCGCGGGGCAGGTTGCCCTTTTCGTCCAGCATGCCGGCGCGCGTGGTGACGCCGACCAGCGTGCCGACGGTGTCGAAGAAATCGACGAAGAAAAACGTGAAGACGATGCCCCAGAACGTCGCCGTGCCGATCATGGAAAAGTCCATCTTGCAGAACAGCGGCGCGATGGAAGGCGGCATGGACACGAAGGAAGCCGGCACTTTCGTCAGCCCCGCGGGGATCGCGGCCAGCGTGGAAGCGAGGATCCCCCACAGCACGGCGCCCCTGACGCGGTGGCACTCCAGGCAGACGATCACGAGGAAGCCGAAAATGGCGACCAGAGCGGGCTTTGAAGTGAGGTCGCCGACGGAGACGAGCGTCGCCGGGTTATCGACGACGATGCCGCAGCCGATCAAGCCGATCAGGGCGATGAAAAAGCCGATGCCGGCCGCGATGCCCACCTTGAGAGTCTTGGGGATGCTGTTGATGACGGCCTCGCGGATCTTCGTCAGCGTCAGCAGGATGAAGATGACTCCCTCGACGAAGATCGCCGCCAGCGCGACCTGCCAGGAAACCTTCATCGAAAGGACGACGGAGAAGGCGAAAAAGGCGTTCAGCCCCATCCCCGTGGACAGGCCGATCGGATAATTGGCCAGGAACGCCATCAGCGCCGTGGCGAACGCGCTGGCCAGACACGTGGCCACCATCACGGCGTCGAACGGCATGCCGGCGTTCGCCATGATGTTGGGATTGACGAAAATGATGTACCCCATCGTCATGAACGTCGTGACCCCGGCCATGATCTCCGTATGGACGGAGCTGCCCGCCGCTTTGATCTTGAACAACTTCTCGAACATGCAAAATTCCTCCTGATCGCTGATATTATGGAGCTTTCGGAACGAAAATCACGGGATGAGGATACACTATTTGCCGCAAGTCCGCAAGTTCCCGCACGACATGCCGCCGTTGCCGGCGCCGCCGCGCCCGTCGGAGCGGCGGCCGAAATGAAGCAGGGGAGTATTTCATGCGGCGAAATACTCCCCTGCGGAAACGAGTCGGACCTACTCGATCTCGGACACGTACTCGGCGAAGCGGCGCAGGCCCTCGCGGATATCGTCCTCCGAGTTGGCGTAGGCGATGCGCATCATGCCGTCGGCGAAGAAGGCGCTGCCCGGCGTCACCGCCACGTATTTGCTCTTGAGCAGATCGGAGCAGAGCGCCGCGTCGTCGGCAAGCAGCGTGTCGCCATGCTTTTTCCCCAGCAGCCCCTTGAGATCGATCAGCACGTAAAAAGCCCCGTCCGGCTTGACGTACGAGATGCGGGGGATCGCGTCCAGCAGGCTGAACACGAGTTCGCGCCGGGCGCCGAAAGCCTTTCTCATCACCTCGACGTCCACGTCGTCGGCGCCCTTCAGGCCGCCGAGCGCGGCGTACTGGGCGATGGAGCAGGCGTTGGACGTCAGGTGTCCCTGGATGCTGCCCATGGCCTTGATGTATTTCGAGGGACCGAGCGCGTAGCCGATTCTCCAGCCCGTCATGGCGAACGCCTTGCTGACTCCGTTGACGACGATCGTGCGGTCCTTGACGGCGGGGCAGAGCGCGACGATCTCGCTGAACTTGGCGTCGCCGTAGACAAGGCGCTCGTAAATTTCGTCGTTGACGATGATCAGATCGTGATCGAGCGCCAGCTGGGCGATGCCTTTCATGGTCGCTTCGTCATAGACGGCGCCGGTCGGGTTGTTGGGGCTGTTGAGGAGGATGCACTTCGTCTTCGGCGTGATCGCGGCCTTCATGCGCTCGAGGGTTGGCACGTTGCCGGTGTCGCTGCACTCGACGAGAACTTCTTTGCCGCCGCAAAGGCGGATCTGCTCGACATAGCTGACCCAGGCGGGAGCGGGAACGACGACCTCGTCGCCTTCGTCGAGGATCGCCGCCAGCGCGCAGTAAAGCACCGGCTTGGCGCCGGCGCCGACGAGCACGTCATTGGCCGCGTATTCGAGCCCAAAATGTTTTTTGTAGTAGGCGCAGATGGCTTCGCGCAGCTCGGCAATGCCGTTGCTGGCGGTATAATGCGTATAGCCTTTGTCGATGGCGTCATGCCCCGCTTCGAGCACGGCCCGGGGCGACGTGAAGTCGGGCTCTCCCTGGCTGAAGGAAATGACCGGCTTTCCTTCGCGCTTCATTTCCTTGGCAAGGGCCCCCACGGCGAGCGTGGCGGAAGGCTTTAGGTTCATGGCTTTCTTCGACAGAGACAGTGACATGATGTACCACTCCTTGTTTTGTTTTGGTAAAAATAAACTGGAACGGATCCAATGTAGCAGAAAACGCCATGAAAATCCAGTTGACAATAACTTTTTAATATTTCTATATCAGGACTTGCCGGAATATAATTTGAGTGATATGATAAGTTTGCAACAGAGAGTGACAGAACGCACACTGGAAGGAGGAAGTATGCATGGAGATTCGTTTTTTGATGAAAAATGTTGAAGTTCCTGCTGACCTCAAGGAGTATATGGAGAAGAAACTTTCCAAGATGGAAAAGTTTTTCCCGCGCATCACCGACAGTCAGATCCTCGTGAAGATGATCAAGAACACGTATATCACGGAAGTGACGGCCAACGTCAACGGCGTGATCATGCGCGGGGAAGAGAAGGACGTGGATCTGCGCAAGTCTTTCGATCTGGGGCTCAAGAACCTCGAGCGCCGCATCCGCCGCCACAAGGAATATCTGGTGGACCGAGCCCATTTCAAGACGCACGACCGGGAGTTCTCCTTCGACGATCAGCCGGAGCTCGACGAGCTCCCGGTGGGGACGATCGTCAAGGAAAAACACTTCGACCTCTATCCGATGACGCCCGACGAAGCCGTGATGCAGATGGATCTTCTCGAACATTCCTTCTACATGTTCCTCAACGCCGAAAGCGGCAAAGTCAACGTCGTTTACAAGCGCGAGGCCGGCGGTTACGGGGTCCTGATCCCGAATTGAAACGCCGGATCACTGATAAATACCAATAAGGAGGGCCTGCGGCCCTCCTTTTTCTTTAGGAGGTAAATTTTCAGAGTAAATGCAACCTCGTCAAAGTAAATGCGACGGGGTTGCATTTACTTTGACAGGACAAAAGCAGCAAGCAGTCATTACGAACACATAATAACGATCAAGATTGCGCTAACGGAACAAATTCAAGGGGATGAAAAGCTGTTACGAGGAAATTGTCCGAAAAAAGTGCATACAAAAGTGATCCTCAACTGAAAGCAAAATTTTCAGTTCAGAGTTAATGCAATCAAGAAATTAAAAAGGAGCCGTTATTTACCGGCGAGAAGAGTCCGCTTTAAACAGATATCCTGTGGCGGAATAAGTTCGAGTCCGAGTAAATGCAATACATCCTCGCCATACAGGTTGATAAAGATCTCTGCAGGAGATTTTCCGTTAAATTTTT
>NZ_MUHX01000049.1 GCF_002007215.1 Pyramidobacter sp. C12-8
AAAAATTTAACGGAAAATCTCCTGCAGAGATCTTTATCAACCTGTATGGCGAGGACGTATTGCATTTACTCGGACTCGAACTTATTCCGCCACAGGATATCTGTTTAAAGCGGACTCTTCTCGCCGGTAAATAACGGCTCCTTTTTAATTTCTTGATTGCATTAACTCTGAACTGAAAATTTTGCTTTCAGTTGAGGATCACTTTTGTATGCACTTTTTTCGGACAATTTCCTCGTAACAGCTTTTCATCCCCTTGAATTTGTTCCGTTAGCGCAATCTTGATCGTTATTATGTGTTCGTAATGACTGCTTGCTGCTTTTGTCCTGTCAAAGTAAATGCAACCCCGTCGCATTTACTTTGACGAGGTTGCATTTACTCTGAAAATTTACCGCTTTGTTTCTTCGCCGGGCGGCCATGATCGCCGCGCGGAACGGCGTTGTGTGTGACGGGGAGAGGCGGCATTTTGCGCGCGGCGGACCGTTTGGCACGAAAAAGGCCGGCCTCAGCCAAGAGACCGGCCTCGCTTTGACGGAGCGATGACGGGATCATACCATCAAGAACCCTACGAAAAGATAAGCGATCGAAGCCGCCGCAGCGCAGACGAGCGCATAAGGCAGCTGGGTCTTGACGTGATCGATGTGATCAGCCGCCGCTCCCGCGGAGGAAAGAACGGTTGTGTCGGACAGGGGCGAGCAGTGATCGCCGAATACGCCGCCGCCGGCAACGGCCGCAAAGCAGGCGGTAACGAGCGGCGTCACCTGATTGTTCGTATAGTTGAAGGCCAGCGGCAGCGCAATGGGCATGCAGATCGCGAACGTTCCCCATGAGGTTCCCGTGGCGAAGGCCATGATCGCCGCGATCACGAAGATGATGAAGGGCAGCAGATGAGGCGACAGGAACTGTTGGGCCAAAGAAACGATGTAGTTGGCCGTCCCCATGGTTTTGCTCAGCGCATTGACCGAATAGGCGAGAGCCAACAGCATGACGACGGGCACGGCCCCCTTGACGCCGTCGGTGGCCGTGTTGATGACATCTTTGAGAGGGATGCCCTGCAGCATCATGCTGACGGTCATGAAAATCACGACGGCGAGGAACGCCTCCATGGTCTTGGCGGAGTGAAGCGTGACGTAGGTCCCCACGGCGATGCATACGATCATCAGCACCGGCAGGATGAAATTGAGGAACACGCGCGTCTTTATGCCCTCTTGCGCGGGCATCTCCGTCAGTTCCTTGCCGATCAGCGGCTGAGCGCCGTCGCGCAGGACCTTGCCTTCGTCCATGGCGCGCCGCTCGGCTTTCTTCATCGGCCCGAAATCCTTGACGAGACCGGAGCCGATCAGGAATACGAAGGCCACGGCAAACAGCGCGTAAAAGTTGAACGGCACGGCTTTCACGAACAGGCTCATGGCCTGCTCCTGGTCGACGATGCAGCCCACGCCGACGGCCAGACCGCTCAAATAAGCTGCCCAGCCGGTGATGGGCACCAGCACGGAAACGGGCGCCGAGGTGGAGTCGGCGATGTAGGACAGCTTTTCGCGGCTGATTTTCGCGTTGTCGGAAATACGGCGCATGACCGTGCCGACGAACAGCGGCGAGAAGGAATCGCTGAAATAAACGAAAAGGCCCAGCAGCCACGAAATCAACTGCACGCCCTTGCGTCCCAAATGAAAATCGTGCACCTTCCGCGAAAATCCTTGAATGGCCCCCGTCTTCTGGAAGTAAGCGACGAGAATACTGATGAAGACGTTCAGCATCATGACCCAGGCGAAGCCTGTGGTCCCCATGCTCGTTTTCAGCAACGTGGGCAGCCCCATCAGCCCCTGTCCGGCCAGCAGCGTGCCGGCAAAGCAGGCGACCATCAGCGAGACCACCGTGTTGCGCGTGACAAAGCACAGTACCACGGCGAGGAGCGAGGGAATGACGGAAATAAATCCCATGTTTTGCATCGTAACGCCTCCTTAAATGAAAAACAGACTTATGCTTTCTTGTAGAAATTGTTCGAGCGGCTGACCGTCGCGTGAGGCGCCGGGTCGAGTTCGCGTCCGGCGATGCCGAGGACGTCCTCCGGCCTGATCCATGGCTTGCCCTGCAGCGCGCTGGTCTCCTCGTGGGTCAGCATCCCCTTGTAGCAGGTCAGGGCGCGGCGCAGGAAACCGTCGCGCGCGCAAGCCTCGGCGACGCCGCGGTTGAGAATGCTGCGGAAGTGCCCGATGACCGAGGCCGCATAGGCGATGGACGTTGACTGAGCAATGGCGCCGGGAATGTTGCTGACGCAAAAGTGAACGATCCCTTCCTCGACGTAGCGGGGATTCTCGTGCGTCGTCTCGTGGAACGATTCGATGGCGCCCTGGTCATCGTTGCTGATGTCGACCAGCACGGAGCCCTTTTCCATGAGGCGGAGCATGTCGCGAGTGACGAGATAGTCCTTGCAGCCCTTGGGCCATTTGACACAGTTGAGGATCATGTCGGTGCCGGGCAGCAGTCTGGCGACGTTTTCGCGCGTGGAGAAGGCGGTGTCGACGGAATCGCCGTATTCGAACTGAATCGCCCGCAGCGTGCCGATGTTGATGTCGAGCACCGTGCAGTGGGCGCCAAGGGCGTGCAGCACCTGCAGAGCGCTCTTGCCGACGATGCCGCCGCCGAGAATGACGACGTTCATGCCCGGCGCGCCCGCCAGACCGCCTACATATTTGCCCTTGCCGCCGTTGATCGACAACATCGACTCGAGACCGAACAAAGCGCCTTGTTTGCCGGCCGCCTCGCAGTTGGGCGAGCCGTAACGGTGGCAATCCTCGGCGGTGAACGCGATGCACCCGCTCTTGAGCAGCGCCTCGACTTCTTCGGGATGAGCGGCCGGATGGATGCAGGTGAAGACGATCTGGTCCGCGCGGATCAAACCGTACTCGCAGGGCTCGAACTCCTTGACCTTGGTGACGAACTCGGCTCGGGCGTAAATCTCTTCCATCGTGTCGACGATCTTGGCTCCCGCTTTGGCGTAGGCGCCATCGTCAAAACCGGCGCGCTCGCCGGCTCCCTTCTGGACCAGTGCCTCATGTCCGTCGGCGACGATCGTGGAGATCTCGCCGGGCGTGGCGATGGTGCGGTATTCGCCGTTCTTGATGTCTCTCAGAAGACCAAAGATCATGTGAAATCCTCCAGTGTTGGGAAATTTATAGAGTCTGAATATTATATTCAGATGTGGCTTAACATAGAATATCATGAAATGAAAAAAATGAGGAGAGGCGGCCGCCTTTCTTTCACAAAGAATATGCCACTCGGATCTGCTGTGACAGATCCAACGCATCATGATCAACAAAGCGAGACGGCTACCGGCATAAAGCCGGCGACGGTCTCGCTTTGTGAATTTTCCTCGCAACTCCCAGCAAACTATGTTAACGCTTTCTATCAAGAATCAGTATGACGGGCGCTACACCTCCCGGCAGTGATTCATGATTTCCTCTTCGCTCTTGACGTGGTAGCCGTGACGACGGGCGATGCACATCAGGCTGTCGTCGCCGGTCTTCTCGGCCTGTGTCCGCTCGCCATCCGCAACGCGGATGACGAGGTCGAGCAGGGCTCTGCCGGTGTCTTCGGGCGAATCGCCGCGGGAAATGATGCCCGACGCGTCGAAGTCGAACATTTCGCTCATGGCCTTGTAAGTTTTTTCGTTGCCGGTGATCTTGACGACCGGGGCGATGGGGTGTCCCGTGGGCGAGCCGCGTCCCGTGGTAAAAGCGACGATCTGCGCGCCGCAGCCGATCTCGCCGGTGGTGACTTCGCCGTCGTGGCTTTCGTACTTCATCAGGAACAGGCCTTTCTTGCCCTTCTCGGGCGGCGTGGCGTAGTCGATCACGTCGACAATGGGGCAGGTGCCCGATTTGTGCATGCCGCCCAGCGCCTTTTCGACGATGGAACTGACGCCGCCGTCGGCGTTGCCGGGGGAGATGAGCTGGTTGCGTTTGGCTCCCAGCCGCATGTCGATGCTGCTGCGCAAGACGTCCTCGATCTCGTAAATGGCTTTGTAAACTTTATCGGCGACCTCTTTGCTGACGGCGCGGCGGGCGAGAATGTGCTCGGTGCCGAGCAGCTCGTTCATCTCGCTGAGGATCGCGCTGCCGCCCTGCGCGACCAGCTTGTCCACCATTTCGCCGACGGCGGGATTGGCGGCCAGGCCGCTGGTGGCGTCGGTCCCGCCGCACTTCGTGCCGACGAACAGCTCGCTCAGCGGGCAGGGCACGCGCCGCTGTTCGGCCAGACCGGCGAGCATTTTTCTGCCGGCTTCGACGGCGCGGTTGATCGTGTTGGTCGTGCCGCCTTCTTCCTGGATGACGAAACAGGCGACGGGGCGCCCGTTCTTGCGCACGGCTTCCTCCAGCTCGCGCGGCGGAAAACGCTCGCAGCCGAGGCCAATCACCAGCACCGCGCCGACGTTGGGATGCGTGCCGAGAGCTTTGAGCGTACGGGCCGTCAGTTCAAGATCAAGGCCGACCTGCGAACAGCCTACGGCATGGCGGATTGGCACCGAACCGGGCAGCTGGGCGGCAATGCGCTCCACCGTGCGATTGGCGCAGAACACGGAGGGAATGATGGCCAGATGATTGCGTACGCCCACCGTTCCGTCTGAACGACGGTATCCATTGAAAGTGATCGTCATGATCGTTCCCCCTATCGCCTGCCGCGCTCACAGGACATGTTGTGCGTGTGGATCCATGTGCCGCGGGGCGTGTCGGCCTTCACGCGGCCGATCTCCTCGCCGTACTTGATGACCGGATCGCCGGCGTGCAGGTCTTTGATCAGCACCTTGTGGGCGAATTCCACGTCGTCGAGGAGCGTCAACGGTCCGTCGGGCGTGTCGATCGTATCGCCTCGGAAACTGTCTTCGAGCACTGTTTTCACGTTGTCGGCGGGCGATATCTGCAAACTGCGTCTGAGCATTTTTCAAATTTTCCCCCTCAATTATGCTGTAACGTTTCTTCGGAAAAAAGGTGCGGCATCGCCAACAGAACTTCGAATCGGCCGCATCTGTCCGATCGTCTTGAGCTACGCCGCCTTTTTGCTCTGACGCGCTTTTTTCCAGTTGACATACCAGGGCGTGGACTGGATCAAAGAAAGCAGCGCCAACGCCAGCAGCGCGGCGGAGATCGGGTTGGTGACGAAAATCGACCAGCTGCCGCCGCTGATAAGCAGCGCCTGATGCAGGCTGACGTCGAGCATATGGCCGAGAATCAACCCGACCACGAGGGGCGCGACCGGGATTTTGAGCTTATCCATGAAGTAACCGAGGATGCCGAAACAGAACATCAGCCCCACGTCGAAGAAGTTGTTGTTGATGGCGAAAGCGCCGATGACGCAGAGAATCGTGATCGCCACGGCGAGAATGCGGTTGTGGATCTTCGTCACCGCGATGCACAGGCGCGTGAAGAACAGGCCCTCCACGAACATGGCGAAGCACGAAAACAAGATGGCCCACAGCAGCGTGTAGGTGACGCCGGCGTACTCGGTCATCAGCGTCGGACCGGGCATGATGCCGTGGATCATCAGGCCGCCGAGCAGCACGGCCGTGGCCGAGCTGCCGGGGATCCCCAGCGTGATCGTGGGCACGAGAGCGCCGCCGACCACGGCGTTGTTGGCCGATTCCGGCGCGGCGATGCCGTATTCGTTGCCGTCGCCGAATTCGTGTTTGCTGCGCCCGGGCTTGTAAAAGCGTTTGGCCTCGTTGTAAGCGAACCAGCAGGCCGTGTCGCCGCCCGTGCCGGGGATGATGCCGGTGAACACGCCGATGAGGCCGGAACGGACGATTGTCGGCAGCAGCGCCCTCAGCTCGAACCAGGGACGCACGACGCTGTCCTCGATCGTCCCGATGCGCTCGGCATTGTCCTCGTCCTTCTCGATCAGACGGAGCACCTGGGGGATGGAAAACAAGCCGATCAACGCGACCGTGAAGGGAATGCCCGAGAACAGGTTGATATTGTTCATGGTGAAGCGCGGGATCCCCGTGATGGGGTCCATCCCCACCGTGGACAGCGCCAGGCCGAGCGACCCTGAGAGCAGTCCCTTGACGGGCGATCCCTGCGACAGCGAGGCGATGATCGTCATGCCCAGCACGGCCACCGAAGTGAGCTCGACGGGGCCGAACATCACGGCCACACGTCCCAGCAGGGGCGCTACTGTCAACAGCGCGATACTGCTGACCACGCCGCCGACAAAGGAAGCGAACAGCGAAATGCCGAGAGCGTGCCCCGCTTCGCCGCGCGAGGCCATCGGATAGCCGTCCATGACCGTGGCCGCCGCCGAAGGCGTGCCCGGCGTACGGATCAGAATGGCGGCGATCGAGCCGCCGTACATCGAGCCCATATAAAGCGACGCCAGCATGGTGATGCCTGTTTCCGGCGGCATGGCGAACGTCACGGGGACCAGCAGCGCGATCGCCATCGTAGCCGAAAGGCCGGGCATGGCGCCGACGAAAAGTCCCAGCGCCGTGCCGCCGCACATGGCCAGCATGTTGTTCCACTGGAGGATGTTGCTCAGACCGAGAATCATACTGTCAAACATGCGAACACGCTCCTTTTCCC
This sequence comes from Pyramidobacter sp. C12-8, assembly GCF_002007215.1. Classification (GTDB taxonomy): domain Bacteria; phylum Synergistota; class Synergistia; order Synergistales; family Dethiosulfovibrionaceae; genus Pyramidobacter. Next base: position 6,573 of record NZ_MUHX01000049.1, read on the forward strand.
TTAAGCGCCGAGCAGTGGTTCGAGCAGGCCGAGCGGCACGGGAAGATTCAGGAAACGGACGAACAGCAGATAGACGAAAACGCAGAACAGCGCGGCGATCAAGGCTGCCTTGAGGAACCCCGCTGCGCGCAGATAGATATAGCTGACGATCATGAAAAGAGGCGTCGCGACGAAATATCCCGCCTTTTCCGTCACGGCGATGTAAGCGGCGGTCATCAGCGAGTAAACGACCACGCGCACGACGTTGATCCGCGCTTTCTCACCGGATGGAGGGGCCGAGCGCCGCGCATTGAAAGCCATCGCGAAGCTGAGCAGGAAGATCAACGCCGCCACCAGCTGCGGAAACAGTCGAGCGGAATCAGGCATGGACTGGGCTGTAAGGAAAAAGAACAGCCCCACGCCGAAGGAAAACAGCGCAAAAAGGACGTGTTGCATAAAATAGGACATGAAAAAAGACTCCTTCGCACAAACGGACAGCCCCGGTTTTTCGGCGATACCACTTGAAAAAAGGCGGCTTCAGCAAGTGAAACCGCCTCGTGGTTCATTTCGGTGGAAGTTCAGTGTTTCTGAAACTGATCCTTCACTTCGTTCCAAATTTCGGTGAAATCCTTTTCCTGTTTCTTCAGCATGGCCATGTAGTCGTCGCCGTACTTCATGTCGATGATGGAAGCGCGGTCGGCGCACGCTTTCTTGAATTCGGGCATCTCGGCCATCTTTTTGAACGCTTCGATCAGCGTGTGGCGGGCCTCCTCGGGAATGCCGGCGGGAGCGCTGTAGCCGCGCGAAGAGCCGGATACCACGTCGATGCCTTTTTCCTTCATCGTCGGCACGTCGGGGAGCAGCTCGTAACGTTTCTCGGCCATGATCGCCAGCGCGCGCAGGTTGCCGGCTTTGATCTGAGGGAAGACGATGCCGATGTTGTTGAAGCTGACGTCGATCTTCCTGCCCATCGCCGCCTGCCAGGAGGGACCGTCCCCTTCGAAGGGGACCATCTGGACTTTCAGCCCTGAAGCTTTTTCGAAGATCAGCGTCGTGAAGAAATCGTCGCCGCCGACCCCGGAATTGCCGACGGTGACCTTGCCGGGGTTGGCTTTGACCGCCGCGATGAAATCGTCGAAAGTCTTGAAGGGACTGTCGGCCGCCACGACGACGATGCCGGGATCGCTGATGACGTTGGCGATGGGCGTCAGCTCGTCGACCTTGTAGGTGATGGCGGGCGTCATGATGTAGTTGGTCAGAAGCATGGGCGTGTTGGTGATACTCAGCGTGTAACCGTCGTTGCGAGTCGCCTTGGCCAGCTGCGTCCAGGCGATCGCCCCGGTGGCTCCCGGGATGTACTGATTGACGAACGACGTGCCAAGGACCTTCTCCAGGTAAGGCTGAGTCAGCTGAGCGACCGTATCGCTGCCGCCGCCGGCCTTGAATCCCTGCAGAACGGTGATCTGCTTGCTCGGATAAGCGGCAAAAGCAGCGGACGCTGCCAGCGCGCCGATCAAAACTGCTGCACCGAAAACGCGATTTCCACTTCTCATCAAAAGATCTCCCCCTCACGATGTATTAATACTGTTTTCTTGATAAAAAGCGTTCGCACCGTTTGCCGGGCGCTGCGGGGGAGTTCAGCCGCTCAGAACTCCCTCGACTGTGCTGCGCAGCTCGCTGTGTGGCTCTCCCTCGCAGCGCCCTTATGCTCGGCCTTTTAATGGAGAAACAGTATAGGTACCTGAACCGTGGTGCCTTAAACCTCCCCGCGGAGCGACGGGGAATGATTTTTCAGAGGCGAAGCAGTCTTTCGCCGAATAACGATCGAGAGCTTTTCGTTGAAAATCAGCGTCAGTTTTTCTGGTTAACCATGATCTACCTGAGGCAAAAACAGTGTAACATCATGGATATTAAAAATCAAGTCGACAATTTACTTTTGTCGTTGCTCAGTGATAAAGTCCCCCATAACTGTTCCAAGAAAATGTCACTCTGAGATAATACCGTTCATGAAACAGGAGCGAATGACATTGTCACAAAAGGAACTGGATCGTATCAGGATTATCGGAGCGCTTGTCGAGGGACGCATGACGAACAGGGAGGCGGCGGAAAAGCTGGGGCTCTGTCAACGGCAAATCATCAGGATCAAGAAGAGGTTCGTCGCTCAAGGGGCGGCGGGACTTGTTCACGGCAACCGCGGCAGAACGTCTCGGCGCAGGATCGGAGATGAGGTTCGGGAGTCGGTGCTGAAGGCGTATGAGGAGGTCTATTACGATTTCAACTTCTCTCACTTTGCGGAATGCCTGAACGAACGGGAGGGGATCGGGATCAGTCGTTCGAGTGTCGTCCGCATCCTGAAGGACGAGGGGATCAGGAGCAAGAAGAGTGTGCGGCGGCGGCCGAAGCTTCACCGTTCTCGACCGCGGAAGGTGGCCGCGGGGATGTTGTGGCAGACTGACGCCACGTCGTTTGAATGGTTTGGCAGGGGGAACGGGCGTGCGACGCTGCACGCTTATATTGACGATGCGACGGGGATCGTGACTGGCGCCTGTT
>NZ_MUHX01000004.1 GCF_002007215.1 Pyramidobacter sp. C12-8
GTGAGACTTCCGGATTCGCATGATGAGACTTCCGAACCTTCAACCTGTCTCATGGTGAGACTTCCGGAATCGGCAAGTCTCATAGTGAGACTTCCGGGATCTTCCGCAAGTCTCATAGTGAGACTTCCGGATTCGCATGATGAGACTTCCGAACCTTCAACCTGTCTCATGGTGAGACTTCCGATTTTGTAAACCGTCCGGTTTTGCCCTCGAGTTCGTTCGATAATCCCCTTTTTTCGAAGACCGTCCAGCGCCCGGCAGACCGTCGCTTTCGAACAGCTCGCCACGGAAGCGATCGTGTCCAACGACGGCCAGCACTCTCCGTCGGCGTCGGCGTGGAACAGGAGAGCGATGAGAACCATTTTTTCCGACATCGGCAGATCCGACTTCAAGACGTTTTCCGGAACGATCGCTTTCCGCTCGCTCATCCTGTCCACCTCCTTCTAAAACGGGATATCCGCTTCCTCGCAGAAATCGGCAGCGCTTTCGCGCCGGTCGAAATTCTCCGCTTCCGCTTCGTAACGAGGTTCTTGCGTCCTCGGCCTTTGCGGAGCCTCGCAAGTTCCTTCCCGACTCTCTCTCCCCTTCGGCGAGCCGAGAAACTGCACCGCCGAAGCGACGACTTCCGTAACGTAGCGCTTTTGTCCCTGGGCATCTTCGTAATTCCTCACTTGAATGCGACCTTCGACAAGGCAGGAACTTCCCTTGGAAAGGTACTTCTCCACGTTGACGGCCATGGCGCCCCATACCACGACGGGGATGAAGTCGCATTCGTCGATGCGTTGACCGTCTTTGCCCGTCCGGCTCCGATTGACCGCCAGCGTCATGCTCGCCACGCTCGAATCGCCGTTGACGCGCCTCAGCTCCGGATCTCTCGCGAGATTGCCGATCAGAATCGCCTTGTTGAATCCCCGCGCCATTTACATTCGTCCCTTCAGCGACTCCGACGCCGCCTCCACGATCTTCTCGAGGTCGGCGACCGGCATGCTCTTCAGGCCGTCGCCGATATCCTCGCGGCCGAGCACCCGGCGGACGAAAGGCGCGACCTCCTCGTTTTTCAATCCCAGCCCCGCGTCGCCCGTCAACAGATGTTTGGTGGCGCTCACCAGCTTGAGCCGACTCTCCTCTTCCGGCGTTTTGGCGGCCGGCGGCCTTTGGACGGCGTTCTTCGCTTCCGGCGGCCGCTGCGCCGTGCCGCGCGGCTCCGGCTTCCGATCGGCGTTTCTCGGCGCCGCCTGCTGCCGGTAGGATTGCGGAGGCGCCTTGCCCCGATCGCCTGCGCCGTGATTGACCGCCGCTTCTCCGTCGTCGTCGTCCGAGGCGATCCCCAGCATCGCGCACATAGCGTAGCGCCTCGCGTACGTGATAGCCGATCCCACGCCCTGGGGATCCTGTTTCGTAATCGGCATTCGCAGCGTCGAGGAAATCCGCTCTCCGGAGGAATGCGCCAGAACCGTCTCCAAGAACACGCTGAGCGCCCCGCGCTCCGATACCTCCACCGAAGGGATCTGCACCAGCGACAGCCCGTTCTCCTTCATCGGTTCCCGGCACGTGTTCCAACATTCCGCCAGCGTCGTGTACTTGCTGTTGAAGTAGGGGTTGGAGCTGTCCTTCACCGCGCATTTCATGGCTCCCTGCATTTTCGACAGGGCCGTGGCCAATTCCTTAATGCTCTCCGTACTGTCCATTTGCGAGCCTCCCTTCGCGCCGCGGCACAAAGCGCCGGATCCGAATTCCGTGCCGCAGAGAGCCTCGCCCCGCGCCGGCGAGAAATTCCCCTTCCTCGACCTCGACGAAGCCGAACAAACGCCACTTCGCGACCGTGCCGCCGGGAGCGAAGATGTTGCCCAGAACCTGTCGGTCCACGCCGAGACAGGCCGAAAGCTCGTCCATCAGCGCCAAATGGCGCTCCGTCCAGAGAGGGGCGAAGAGCACCCCGCTCTCGCGCAGATGGGCCGCTTCCCAGCGAAACGTGGCCAACCCGCCGCCGCACTCCTTCGGCAGCGCGAAGGCCAGGAAACCGGAGCGGAAAAACTTCCCGCTCCGGAACCGGTCGCAACGGCGATCCTCCCAGCAGAACTTCACCAGCTGGCCCCGAAATACTCCGTGCAGGGACTCATTCCGCGGGGACTTCATCGACGTCCTCTTCCTCCGGAAAATCTTCTGGATCCATCTCCTCCGGAAAGTCTTCCGGATCCGTGTCCTCCGCGTCGGAGACAGGATCCAAGGCGAGATTCAGCTGATCGATCGAGTCCAGATCGCCGAGCTTGAACTCGGTGGCGATGACCTTCTTCACCATGCGCCCCGTTCCCTCGCACTCCGCGCAGGTCCCGCCGTATCCCATATCGGCGTTGCCCAGCCCGCGGCAGTACGGGCAGATGTACGGCCGGTGAATTCCCTTCTCCAGCGTTCCTTCCAGGCGGATCATCTCCGGCATGGAAAGCTTCGTGACCTCCGTTTCGACCACGATTCTTCCCGTGCCGCCGCAGTGCTCGCAGACCGCCGTTTCCTTCGTTCCGTTTTCGAAAATAGGAATGTCCTTGCTCCCCATGCCCTTGCAGTCGGGACAGATCTTGATCTTCATCGTTTCGGGATTGAACTGCATCGATCTCACCCTCCGTTGTGTTATAATCGAGGCAAGGGCCGATTCATGTCCTTGCTTCGTTCCTGGAACCGTCCGGTTGCCGCCGGGCGGTTCTTTTTTTGCGCCGCTTCGTCGTGGAGAGCCTCGCAGCGGGCGATCCCGCCGGTGCGGTTGTCCACGATCGCCCATACCTCTTCCGGCTGCTCGATCAGCTTCGCGACGTCGCGCAGCCGCATCAGAGAATCGTGCTCCTCCAGCAGATGCCACGCGTCGTCGCCGCGCTCGACGTGCGAAAACCAGTCCGCCGTCCAAATATCCCCGTCGTCGTGGCGGACCAGCACGCGGTCGAAAGGCCGAAAGCCGCTTTCCGCGTCCGGCGCGAAGAACTCCGCCTCGATCGCCTCCCGCAGCGTCGCCGTCACGCTGGCCACGTCCAGCTCGTCCCACAGAAACGGAGGCTTGCGCATGGCCGGCAGAGAAGGCCTCCGTCTTGACATCTCCCGTACCGCCGCCGCTAGAATTTTGTCCTGCATCGTTCGGCCCTCGTAAACAAAAACAAAAGATCGATCAGCGCCCACCAGGTAAGCGCAAGCCAATAAACCATGACGAACCACGGAGCCTCGTCGGGAAAGCCAACGAAGAACATCAAAATGATCGGAATCGCACTGGATCCCATCGCTATACCTCCTCTTTTCCCAACAGTCTTTTCGCCAGCTTCGCGACGAAAAGCGCCACGCCCTTCGCCAGACGCCGCCACAACGGCCGCGCCCTCATGTGCCCCGCCAGCCTAACCGTCAACGCGACGACCTCCTCTCCGCGCGTCATACGTCGCTTCCATCGAACACCTCTCCCTTCTTTATCCGCTCGATCAGGTCCCGAACCTCGTCCACCGCCCAGCCGCTGCGTCCCGTCGTCACCTTCCTGGGCCTGGGGTACTTCCCCAGCCGCACCTGATCGCGCAGCGTGCTCTTGCCGATGCCCATGATCTCGGCAAACGTCTCTTCCGAGATAAAGCCCTCGGCCGGCAGTTTGCACACCGCCTCGACGTTCTGCACGCGGGCGCTCTTGTGCGCCTTCTTCGCCAGACCGTCGAGGATGTAGTCCCCAAGACGCCTGACATCGCCGTCCGACATTTCCAGTTCGACATTCATGCCGTTTTCACCTCCCGACACAATCTCATCCGCCGTTGACGGCGTTTTTATTTTTCGCTACAATAAATCAACAAAAAGGAGGAATGCGCTATGTGCTTCAGTTCTGATTTGGTTCGCCGCGTCGGCGCCAGAATGGCGGCCGGAAACGCCGCCTCCAGCCCTGTCTCGCCGCATGTGCGTTCCATCGTCGAAAGCAAGACCGATCGCGAAATCGCCGAGGCGCTGACCCGGGCATCGATCAATACAAGGAAGCGTCATGCCGACCACTGAGAGCCAGAATTACAACCGCATCTACGAACTGCTGGTCAGCGGGGAAAACGATCTTGTCGGTCAAATCGCCTATGCGGTCTACAAACAGCAGAAAATCGACAAGATCAAACGCTTTATAGAGAATAACGGGCGCATCCCCGAAAAGTCGGATCTCGCCTCTTTTACCGAAAACGCCGCTTCGGAAAAACAGCTTGGCTTCTACAAAGAGCACGCTCTGTCGATTCTGCGCGAATTCCTCGAATACACGCTCGACGATCAGGTAAACGAGATCGAGGCGCAGAAAAAAGCGGATTACGACAAGCGCATCAACGACATTCTGAACCGGGTCACGCCCAAAGGGTTTATGTACGGGGTCTGGCAGGGCGTTTTCGCCTCGTTCATTTTCTTCGCCGCCGGCATCCTTCTGCTTCTCGCCACGGGAGGCTGGGCTCGCATCGGCAAAGCCCTGATCCAATTAGCTCAGTAAACCGCCGCCCTCCGTGGCGGCTTTTTTCGTGTCTTCCATCACTACGTTCCTGCCGCCCCGGCCTGCGCGTCGGGGCGTTTTTCGTCTACGTCAGGGCCGCCTGGCAGGCGGACAGCATTTCGGCGAGCACGTGCTTGGCGCCGTCTTCGTCCACCCGGCCGTCGAGCGCCAGATCGGTGATCAGGCGTGCCCAGCGGTGCGGATCCGTCAGCCAGTCCTTCAAGGAGACTGCCGCCAGCGTCAGCGCGTCCGCCTCGGTTACTCCGTCGTTTCCATTCCCCCGGCTGGCGCCGGGGGTGACGGAGGGTTTACGCCAACTATTAATTCGTCAAAAGAACAGCCTAAAAGGTCTTGGAGCTGCAACAAACGTTTCCGAGCGGGAAAAAGCGTACCATTCTCGTAACGTCTTATTGTGTTTTCATCGATACCAATCTTCTCGGCAAGTTCGCTTTGAGTTAATCCCCGATGTTTGCGAAGTTCTTTCAAACCATTCAAACCTTCCATATTCACCCCTCCTTTCATGTTTAGACGATAATACATTACGTTATACGTATTGTCAAGAGTAAATTTACGTAAAACGTAATACATACGCTACATATCACGTTATGACGCTTTTCGTATGGTTTTGCTAGAATAGGAGAAAGAGGTGAGAATATGTCTACTTTTGGAGAGAGATTAAGCAATGCAATTAAAAATTCTGGCCTTACCAAGAAATATATAGCTGAAAAATTAAATACAACTACTACAACCGTTTATCGTTGGGAAAAAAACATCAACCAAGCGAACGACGACGTGAAGAAACAGCTAGCGAAACTCTTGGACGTTTCGCTCTCCTATCTCATGGGCGAGTCATCCACTTCTAAGTTCGACAGCATAGAAGCGGATTTAAGCGGCCCCTTCCGCAAAACGATTCCCGTTCCGCTTTACGCTGAAGGCGTTTGTTGCGGAAAGGGATTCTCCTACGGTGCAGACGACAACAGCGAACAGCCCGAAAGCTTTCTGCCGTTTTGCCCTCCGGCGGTCGGCCAGGGTGCCAACGGCAAAATCATCGCAATTCGCGTCAGTGGCAATTCGATGATTGACGCTGGGATCCGCGAGGGTTCCATCATCTTCGTCGTTCTGGACTCTGAAATTCACGATCGGCAGCCCGGAGTGGTCTGCGTGGGGCCGGATCACAAGATGCTGGTGCGATGCGTAATCAGGAAACCTGACGGTTCCAAGGTCCTTCGAGCCAAAAATTCGCGTTATCCTGACGAGATCGTCTCGTTGGAAGACATCGAAGCGGGCTGGTATCGCGAGATCGGCCCTATCATCCAGGTATCCAGCACTCCCGAGTGGGCATAGTTCAAACCACGAAGACGGTCTGATGGCTAGACAGCACAGGCGCCCCGTCTTCGTATCGAAGACGGGGCGCCTGTGCTTGAGGGCAATATTTTTACGAAAGGGGACGATGTTATGCTCGATTTCGTTGCCATCGATTTTGAAACAGCCAACAGCGGAAGGGACAGTCCATGTTCACTGGGAGCCGTGATTGTAAAAAATGGGACTATCGAGAAAACCTTTTATTCTCTTATCCACCCCCACGACTCCTGCTTTTACTTTGATCCATTCAATACCGAAATTCATGGCATTACGGAAGATGATGTTATGGATTCCCCCGAGCTGCCTGAAGTGTGGAAAAATCTGGTCGATGATTTAAGTGGAAGTACACTCATAGCTCACTTCTCCAGCTTCGATTGCAGCGTTATACGCTATACGTTTCCCCTCTATGACCTTTCTTTCCCCGAGTGTACGATTCTTTGCTCACGTAATGTCGCAAAACGTCAATGGCCAGACTTACTTTCTTACGGTTTATCTAACGTCGCCGAACTTCTTAACTTTGATTTTATCCACCACAACGCACTGGAGGACGCCAAAGCCGCAGCAGCTATTATTTTCGAAGCTGCCCGTCTCCAAAACGCAAACTCCTGTGAAGAACTTGCCCAAAAGCTTCAACTAAAAATGGGGCTTTTTCAAACAGATCAATACATTCCATCAAGAAGACTATCTCCCAGGAGCTCCAAGAGCATTAAAATACCAGAATGTCTTGATCTTACAAATCCTGAATTGAATCCAGATGATTACCCATTTTGGGATAGAGATGTTGTATTTACAGGTACATTGCTGAGCATGAAACGGGAGGATGCTTTCAAAAATATCGCCGCTGCAGGTGGTCGCCCACAGAACGCAGTAAACAAAAAGACGGATTATCTCGTGATGGGAGAACAAGATTATAGTCGGTTTAGCAATGGAGAAAAAAGCAGTAAAACTATAAAGGCCGAGGAATTGAAAGCCAAAGGCAGTGCCATTGAAATTATCTCCGAAGCAGATTTCTTGAACATGCTTGGAGATAAAGTAACGATCCCCCAAAATACAAGCAGCGATTTTAAAGACGAAATATACTTAAAAGGAATACAGCCCAAATTTGATGAATCTCTGGAAACTCTTCGCCAAATCTGTGCTGAGGTGATTGAACCTCAAAGAATAAAAATGAATCAACGTAAGTACTTCGCCGTGATTGAATTGGATGGAAACAAAGGCATGCCGATTTGCTGCTTTTTCACAAAAGGGAATTCCGTTAGCATCGCATTCTATGATGAGAACAATAATCAAATGGAGCGATGCATCATGTATAAATACGACGCGCTTTACGACAACAGCTTCGACTTAAAAAATCTAATCCGCAAATACCTTGGAATACCATTAGAAAAGCCCCCTTATGAAGACGGCCTTGTACACGTAAGACGGAGGGGCACAAGAATAGAATTTTCAATCGACTTAGAACAGCTACAAGCTCAGAAAAAAGAGGAATAATGTCGTGCTAATTTTGTTTGAAGCGATGAGACATTGAACTGACATATGCACGCAGCACTGCGCCGATTCGCCGTGCTCAAGCCGGCGTGTGCGAGGCGCCGCGGATGCTCAGGATTTGTCCGTTTTTATCGACGCGCATTTCGTAATAATCCGGGTCGCCGATTACGTAAAAAGGATTCGCCTCTGCAGTTTTATATCGCTCCATAAATTCCGCAGGAGTGAAGTGCCGTATTTCATCGTCGGAATCAATGACGATCCAGTCGCCGGCTTTTGCCAATTCCACGCCGTGACTGTTGCCGATATAACGGTCTTTGGCCGTCTGAAACGCACGTACTTGGGCCGGGCGTTCTTCGAAAATACCAATCTTCTCATCCAGTGTCATTGCAACGATCCTTTCTACTCGCGAAGGAGTGATATTGATGACTGTACCAGTCCGTTTGCCCTATAACGAAGGAGTATTTTTTGCAACGGTTAGAATTGTGGCATGCAATAGTCAACCTCCTCGAAAGTCGACTGGAACGGGGTTCTGCTTCAGTTATGAGCGCGAGGGAATGCCGCAAAGCACTTTCATCGTAACGAACCGGCACATGGTTGCGGGTTTTGATAGTGGCACCTTGTACTTTCACAAATCCAACAACGGCAAACCCAGTTACGAGAAACCTATAGAATGCTTTGTTGCTTCGTGGAGCGAGTGGTTCTGTCATCCGGATCCGAACGTGGACATCGCCATTCTTCCAAGCGACAATAACATTCTGAGTAACGCCGGCATGGACGAAGAACTTTTCACGCAATGCGTCTCCTCTTCCCTTGTTCTTGATGATAACATGCCGCACCCGCTTGAGGAAGTATTTTTTGTAGGTTATCCGGCTGGCCTTTGGGATGAACAGCACGCGCTCCCAATTGCCCGGCGGGGAATTACCGCCTCGTTTATCAATCAAGATTACAATGGAAGACCATGCTTTTTGATAGACGCTTCCGTGTTCGGCGGCTCAAGCGGAAGCCCCGTTTTCCTTCTGTCGTCTAAATTAAGTTCGCGGGAACCGGGAACCATCTCATGGGGTAAAAGATGTTATTTTATCGGCGTCGTTGCTGAAACGCAACTCACGCTCGCTCGGACATTAAAGGTAAATGTTCCGCAGCAAACACTCCCGGCAGAACATCTGAATCTGGGCATAGTTTTCAAGGCAAGAACAGTTATCGAAACAATCGAAGCATGGAAAAAGTCCACCGAAAAGTAATCGATGCGATGTCATGCGGTCTGCCCCAAGCCGCGGTCGCTGTAAGGAGACTTTTATGGAAGTTCAGTAAAAAGAATTGAAGGTGTTCGAAGATGTTATACCAAACACTAAGAAGTTATTACTATAAGAGTAATGCCGAATATCAATCAGAATACGAGGCAAGGTTTTTTGCTCCTTTTACCCGGCGATTCGATTTTGAAGTGCAGCAAACAGGATGGTCATCTACGCATAAAATCTTTTTCTGTTACACGGAAGAGATTGTTACACTTTTAGTGGATATCCTAAAAGAAAACTACGCACTAGGTGCAATTATGAGAAGAACCCCGATTGTAGCTCTAATACAGCTAAACAAGCAAAGTCTACGCGAAGAAATATTCTCCACGAATGAAATTGAAGGGGTCAGAAGCAGCAGAAAGGAAATCAAACAGGCCATTGAAAATCAATTGTCGAAAGACAAAAGAAACCGCTTTTATAGCATTGCAGGTAAATACATCAAGCTTTCAAAAAAAGAGTCGATTCCTTTTCAAACTTGCGAGAATCTGAGAAATTTCTATGACAATTTTGTTGCAGATGAAATCAAAGCTGAAAATCCTCAAAATTTACCTGACGGAAAGCTGTTTAGAAAAGCCGGAGTTTCTGTGCGCACTCCTACACAAAAAGTTTTGCATGAAGGATTATTTCCAGAAAAAAAGATAATACAAGCAATGACCGACGCATTGGGATTACTTCACGATGAAACCATTCCTTCTCTCATCAGAATTTCTATCTTTCACTACCTTTTTGGCTATATCCACCCTTTTTATGACGGTAACGGCCGAACGTCTCGATTCATTGCTTCATATTACCTGTCCCAAGAGCTTCAAAATATCGTAGGGCTTAGGCTTTCCATAACAGTGAAACAAAGAAAAAAAGATTACTACCAAATTTTCGATGAAACAAATAGCGATATAAATCGAGGAGATTTAACCCCGTTTATTACCCAATTCTTGAATTTTATTCTAGTCACAATACAGGGACTTCAAAAAACTCTTCAGGAAAAGCTCCAACAACTTTCTAAATATGACACTGCTCTAAAGAAACTACTTAAAGACAAGGGATTGGAAGATGATCTGCTCCATCGAATCTGTTACGTTCTCTTACAAGCTGCAATGTTTAGCAGTGATGGTGCAACGATCAGGGAGATTCAAGACGCGGTCGAAAAAGCACGAGGTACTGTTGATAACAGAATATCTAAAATACCATCTGAGTGGATTCTGAAAGACACTTCACCACGACAACATCGGTATAAGTTTAATGTTTTAGCGTTACGTTCCCAGCTCTGAGAGGAACAATTTATCTTCACAAAAATGGCGTATTTTGAGAAGATAAATTGTGTTGTAAGTTGTTACTTCACAAAAAAGGGTTTTTTTGAGAAGTTCCGCAATTCCCCCCTTTAAACCTGGAAATCATAGTCAAACATACAAAAGGCTCATGTAACCCAAGCAGCATTAACGTCTCAGACCATTTTCGTGAGGTCACGAAAATGATTGCCTGGCGGACGACATCAAGAAAGTCGAACGCCGGACGCGCTCGGAAGCGAAAAAAAAGCTCAAACTGAACGTCGCTCGCCTCTCGCACACAGAATAGCTGACGAGCAGATCACAATAGCAACACCCCCTTGCCTGTTCGCTCCAAGGGGAATATTCATATCGGGAGGATGATTCTATGAAAAAGCGCTGTTTCGTCACAATCCTCGTTTTGTTCGCGATATGCGCTGCGGCGCCAACATTGCGCGCCGTAGCGGAGACAACGGTCTATATTGGCGACGAAAGTTACAAGTACCACAGAAAAAACTGCCGCACCCTGCGCGGCAACAAATACCCGCTGACACTCTCCGAAGCCAGGAAGCAAGGCCTCAAGCCCTGCAAGGTCTGCAATCCGCCGGCAGAGTAAAGGATTGAAACCGTAGATAAGCGAGAAAGAATTACTATTTTTTAAGCAGGAGCGTGACATCCATGCGACCTAATCAGAAGTCATTGTCCCTTCAATCCCTTAAACTCGACCTACATAACCCACGACTGGACATCCAGAAGGATGATAACGCTGCGCTTTCAGCGATAATTGCTCAACAGAGCGAAAAAATTATCTACCTTGCAGAGGAGATTGTTAAGCAAGGTTTTATGGCGGACAGTCTCTTTTATGTGATGCCTGTTCAAGGAAATAACTCCCAATATACTGTCCTGGACGGAAACCGCAGGTTAACTGCTTTGCGAATTCTGCAGAACCCTGATCTGCTGGCAGGAACAAAGCTCAAGAATAAAATTAACTCCTTGAAAAAAATTATCAAAAAAGACACAAATCTACCCAGTCATGTCGATTGTCTCGTTTTTCCTTCACGCAAAGAAGCTACGCTCTATCTGGAAAAGAAACATTCGGGACCAGATAAAGGACGCGGCGTTGTTCCCTGGAGATCTATAGAAAAAAGGCGTTTTAAGGAAAGACAGGGGAATACGCCTGACCGCATCGTAAACCTGCTCGATTTTTTGCAGGACGCAAAAGTTCCTATCCCTGATAATTTCCCCATTACAAACCTTGAGCGCCTTCTTAGCTCTCCTGATGTCAGGAAGAAGCTTGGCGTACAGTTAAAAGGCGGGCGTTTCTTCTGTGCCATAGAAAAAGAGGACTTTGTGCGCAATATGGCGCAGATCATTAACGAACTAGCACAAAAGGGCGCTGTCAACAGGATTCGTACTGTTCCGGATCGAGTTGCGTTCGTCGACACGTTGAATCTGCCTCCAGAGAGACCAGACATATTATGGGAACCTCGCCCAACAGGCGCGTCGACACCTTCAGCAAATGCATCTTCTTCATCACAGAAGGATACGCTGATCCAAGAAACGTTGTCTGCCCCCAAGAGACAACAAACTTCCACACAGGACAGAAAATTTCTGATTGCCAAGGAAACGAAATACAATATTCAATCCTCTGCTAACCCACGCCTTAATAACATTTATCGCGAATTAAAAAAGCTCGATATATCACTGTTTCCCAATGCCGGAGCCGTTTTGTTCAGAGTTTTTTTAGAATTGAGCATCGAGATATTTATACAAGACAAACATATACCAACACCACGTAATTGCAAAGATATGAAGCTAATTGAAAAGCTAAATATAATCAGAAGTTATTTAAAGGACGAAGGCTTCGATGAAAGAAAGTTAAAAGGCATCGATGTTGCAATCAGTAACAAAGATAACATTTCCTCGATCAATACATTCAATGCCTATGTTCATAATTCCAGTTTTAGTCCTGATCCGCAATCATTAAAAACTGCATGGGATAACCTTCTTCCTCTGTTCGATACCATTTGGCAAAAAGACAACTAAATACCTCTGGCCAAATCAAGCAACGTGGTATATACTTTCAGAGGAGGTGAATATCATGTCATTTTATACTCCTTTGCGCTATCCCGGAGGTAAAAGAAAACTCGCTCAGTTCCTTGAGCTTCTTATCAAAGCCAATAAACTTGAAGGCTGCACTTACGTTGAACCTTACGCCGGCGGCGCAGGACTGGCATTGCACCTTCTCTTCAATCAATTGGCCAATAAGATCATCATCAACGACATCGACAAATCCGTTTTCGCCTTCTGGTATTCCGTACTGCACTATCCTGACGAGTTGTGCCGGATGATTCATGACACTCCCGTGACTATGGATGTCTGGTATGCACAGAAAGCCGTTCATCTCGGCGCAGATAAGTTTTCTCTTTTGGAACTCGGCTTCTCCACTTTTTTTCTGAACCGGACAAACCGTTCCGGAATTTTAAGCGCCGGCGTGATCGGCGGCAAAGCACAGAACGGCCGCTGGAAATTGGACGCCCGCTTTAAGAAAGACGAGTTGATTGCGCGCATTCAAGCAATCGCCGAGCGAGGCAACCAAATAGAGCTTTATGAAGATGATGCGATTCAGCTTTTGGAACGAATGGAACCCCGGCTTCGCAAACGCCCTGCTCTTTTCTACCTCGACCCCCCTTACTACCATAAAGGATCGATGTTATATCAGAATTTCTACGAGCCAGAAGATCATGAGAACGTTGCCAGCAGAGTAGAAAAACTCAGTTCCCCGTGGCTGGTATCCTATGACAACGCCCAACCAATCAATGCTCTGTACTCTCAGTACCGCTCAATGACCTATTCTTTAAATTACACTGCCCACCGAAAGGTCATGGGAGATGAGTTTATGGCCTTTTCAGATCATCTGCAGCTCCCTGGGAATTTACTGAGCGGAACCATGAAAATATCTCCAATGCACAACATACAGTTCAAAGAATCGGCATAAAGAAGCCCCCTCGCCATCACGGCGAAGGGGGCTTTTACGTTATTTCATCAATTCGATATCTCCTGAATCCACGCGCCCCTCTTTGACGGCGTCCAGATAGTCGGCCCACCACTGCATCATCCGACGACGCAGCGGCAGCAGCTTGCTTTTGTCGTACGTCGCCTCGGTCTTGTCGCGTTTGAGATGCGACAGCTGACGCTCGATGGCCTCGTGGTCCCAGTGATGCTCGTGCAGCAGCGTGCTGGCCATATGGCGGAACCCGTGCAGGTCGATCAGCGGCGGCGTGTCGGGCGCGGGCACGTGCACGACCAGCCATTTCAGCGCGACCTCCATGGCCGAAATCCCCATATACGGCGAGCCGCTCGGCGTGTTCCGCGTCGAGGGAAAGATTGGCTTGTCCTCGAACGGCTGCCCCTTCCAGCGAATCTGCGCGATACGGCGCATGGCGTCCAGAATCTCCAGCGCCTGGCGCGAAAGAGGCACGATCTGAATGCGTTTTTTCTTGGCGTGCACGACGGGAATGTGCCATTCGTCCTCGTGAATCTCCGCCCAGGTGGCCCTGCGAAGCTCCGATCTTCTCACGAAGGTATAACCGACCATCCTGAGGGCATACCGCACGATCTGACGCGGATAGCAGTCGATCGCCAGCAAAAGCCGACGCACCTCGCGCGGGTCGAACGCGGATTTGAAGTTCCGCACCTCCCATTCGGGGAGGGAACGGCTCAGATCGGCGGCGACGTTGAGGCCGATTTCCCCGCCGTCGAAGGCCAGGTCCAGAATCGACCGCGCCAGCGCCCCCGTGCGCCGCGCCGTGTCGATCAGCCCGCGCTCGATGGGGTGCTGCAGAACCTCCAGCAGTTCGGGCCGCGATATCTCCACCACCGGCCTGTTGGCCAAATACGGCAGCAGATACATCTCGATACGACGCTTGATGATCTTGTAATGGTCGGGAGATACCGCCTTCTCTTTCTTCTTCAGCCAGCGCGCGAAGACGTCCCCGAAAGTCACCGTCTTGTTGCGAATCGACATGCCGGTGCGCGCCTTCATCTTGCGGTCGTCGCGCTCGCGCCGCGCTTCCTGCAGCGACATGACGGGATACTCGCCGATGACGACCTTGCGCTCCCTGCCGCCGACGAACGAGCGGATCAGCCATTTCTTTTTTCCCTTCGTGCTGATCCTCAGATACAGCCCGTCGCCGTCAAAAAGCATGTAGTCTTTTTCCTTCGCCGCAGCTTTGGCAATCGCCGTGTTCGTCAACATGTGCGTCACCTCGGATTTTTGGTACGGTTTCGGCCGCGAAAAAATCGTCCACGAATTTTTAGTACGGAAATAGGTACGCTTTTTTCTTGGATTCCCCCGTTTTCCGTCGGCCTTCCTCGGTGACAGTATAACAAAAAAACCCGCCGTTTGGCGGGTTTTCGTTATCCATCGGCTTGTACCGATAGCTATCTTTCTGGTGGCGGTAACTAGATTCGAACTAGTGACACTGCGGGTATGAACCGCATGCTCTAGCCAACTGAGCTATACCGCCGTTAAATTGGTTGCGGGGAGAGGATTCGAACCTCTGACCTTCGGGTTATGAGCCCGACGAGCTACCGGACTGCTCCACCCCGCGATAAAGCGCCGTTTCATGGCGACATCGGGTATATTAACAGACTCCCGGGAAAAATGCAAGAGCTTTCAGGCGGGAACTTTATTTCTTCTTCCCGTTCCCGTTCTTTGGGCTGCTTTTTTCCTTCGCGGCTTTTTCGGGCGCGCTTTTTGTTTCTTCTTTCTTCTCCTGGACGGCGTTGGGACCGATGACGACTTTCATCCCTTTCACGACCAGCGGCTTGAGTTTTTGCAGATCTTCATTTTTCATGCGGATGCAGCCTTCGCTGGCCAGCGTACCGATCGATTCGGGATCGTGCGTGCCGTGGATGCCGATCCCCTTCCAGCCGGTCTTGAGGCGAATGAACCACGGGCCGTAAGCGTTTTTGATGACGCCCTTGCCGTCCTTGAAGTCGTGAGTCCAGCTGCTGGCGTCCTGGATCTGCTGCACGGAGAAACTGCCCTCGGGCGTGCGCATGTCGCCGGCTTTCTGCTTGTTGCCGGGCACCTTGCCCAGGGCGACGCCCCATGAGTCGATCGCTTTGTTGCCCTCGGCAAGATACAGTCTGAAACCGGCCTTGTCGATATAGATCCAGCGTCCTTTTTCATCGCTGCGGGCGATGGCGGCCGGTGCCGGCTCGTCCGCCGGGCGGGGCGGTTCGGCATCATCTCTGAGGCCTTTATTGGCGCCGACGTTCTTGGCCACGACGTCGGTCGCTTGTTCACTCGCGAGGTCAGGGCCGACGATGGCCGGCTTCAACGCGGTACCGACGATCTGCGGTTTGGGCGGTTCTTCGGTGCCGCCGTGAAGTTCCCAGGCGCCGAGAGAAACCAGTCCTACAAAAAACGCTACCGCCAGACCGGAGAGGACGAGAAAATTTCCTTTCGCTCTTCCGTACATCATCATACCTCCTTCTGTCTTTCGTCCCTTTTATTTTACACAATGGGACTTTTTTATGCCATAATGAACGTACTGATTCGTCATTTTCCTAAAGATCTTTCTCGTCGGAGGTTTTTTCATGAACGATCTCGCGTCCTATATCGATCACACGCTTTTGAAGCCCGACGCCACAGAATCCCAGATCCGCGCGCTCTGCGCCGAAGCGCGGCAATGGCGCTTCGCTTCGGTCTGCGTCAATCCCCGCTGGACGGCGACGGCGGCCGCAGAGCTGCGCGGCAGCGGCGTCAAAGTCTGCACGGTGATCGGGTTCCCGCTCGGCGCTTCGGTCAGCGCCGTCAAGGAGTTCGAAGCCCGCCAGGCCGTAGCGGAGGGCGCCGACGAACTGGACATGGTCGTCTCCGTCGGCGACCTCAAAGCCGGCAGCGACAAATACGTGCGATCGGACATTGCCGCGGTCGTCAGGGGCGCGCAGGGGCGTACCGTCAAAGTCATCATCGAAGCCTGCCTGCTCACCGACGAGGAAAAGGGGCGCGCCTGCCGTCTGGCCGCCGCGGCGGGAGCGGATTTCGTCAAGACCTCGACGGGGTTTTCCAAAGGCGGCGCGACCGCGCGCGACGTGGCGCTGATGCGCGCCGCCGCAGGACCGACCGTCGGCGTCAAAGCCGCCGGCGGCATCCATACGCGCGCAGAGGCGGAAGAAATGATCGCCGCCGGGGCGACGCGGATCGGGGCTTCGGCCGGCGTGGCGATCTGCCGGGAAGCGGAAGCATAGCAAAAGCGGGCGGCCTGACGGGGCCGCCCGCTTTTGTTTTATGGCCGGCACTCGCGCAGATAGCGGTTCAGCGCCTTTTCCGGCGCGTCAAAAGACGCCGCCAGCGCGTAGCAGCACAGGCTATGCACGAACTCGACGGAGCGGTCCATCTGGTTCCAGACGCGGAACCCCGCCTTCGCCAGACGGGCCATGCCGACGCGGTCGTAGCCTTCGGGGTGTTTGACGCCGCCCTCGGCCTGGCTGCACGCGACGACGTACGGCGTCGTTCCGTTACGCCGTTCGATGCCGTCCAGCACGGACGGGATCATGTTGCCGGCGCCGTAGCCGAGCAGACACAGGAAGCGCTCGTCGCCCTGCCATTCAAAACGCGCTCCCGGCTGGGCGAAGAACCAGCGGATAGCGGCGCAGCGCTCGCGCAGCACGTCGGGATCGAGGCCAATCATCCTGCGCGTTTCTTCCGGCAGCTGTCCCGCCGCAGCCGTGCGGAAAGCCGCCGGCGACGGATCCAGTCCCCAGTCGGGATTGAAGAACAGCGGCTGGCCGTTGACGGCGTTAAAGGCGTCCGGATGCATGGCGTGCGTCTTGTGCGCCCGGTCGCCGGGGATCAGCTTCCAGTTGAAATAGACCCACACGCCGCGCAGATCGGAACAGCAGGCCATGGCCGCTCCGCGCAGGTTCGAGGTGACGTCCTCCGGCATGTAGTCCAGCGTCAGCTGGCTGCCGGTGAGGACGACCGGAATGGGCAGACTGCCGAAACACAGGCTCATCCACGCGGCCGTGCTCGCCATGGTGTCCGTGCCGTGAAGGATCAGCACGCCCGAAAGTCCCCGCTCCAGCTCCGCGGCGATGCAGCGCGAGATCAGCAGCCAGTGCCCCGGATCCATCTCCGAACTGTCGATGCCAGGACTCCCAAGCGGCTCGCGAAAGACCGCCTCCACGCCGCGCTCGGCAAAAAGCTCGGCAAGAGAATCTTTCAGACGCCGCGACGCGCCCGAAACCGGAGCCTTGCCCTGCCCGTCGAAACCGCTGGCGATCGTGCCGCCCGTAAAGACCACCAAAAGTCGTCCCATGGATAATCTCCTTCGCCATCATGAATTTCACGTCGAAAATCGGCGTCAATCGCCGCCCCTATTCTAACCGAAGAGCGCCAAAATAAAAGCGCCGCGGCGAAATTTTTTTCTTCCGCCGCGGCGCGCGCCTCTATAAAAGAACGGCAAAAACAACGCCGTCACGATGCGATCGACTCAATCCGTGAAAACGGGATGACGCTGGATATAGATCAGGTCCTCGCCGTCGTAGCCGCCTTCTTCGAGCAGCGGCGCGGCCTTGGCCACGACCGTGCAGGCCGTCTTGGCGAGGATGTTCTCCACGGCGCGCAGCGAACCGCCCGTGGAAACGACGTCGTCGATGATCGCCACCTTTTTGTGATAGATCTTCTGCACGTCGGCGCTGTCCATGACAAGATGCTGCGGCGCCGCCGTCGTGATCGACATGACGTCGGCGATGAGCGGATTTTCCATGTAGGCCTTGACGGTCTTGCGGATGACGATGTAGTCGATGCCCAGACGCCGCGCGATGGCGTGCGTCAGCGGAATGGCCTTCGCCTCGGGGCAGACCAGGTAATCGATGCCCTCGGGCAGACGCCTCGCCAGTTCTTCGGCGCAGGTTTCGACCAGCTCGGTGTCGCCCAGCATGACGAACGAAGCCACCGTCACGTGATCGGCCACGCGGCGCAGCGGCAGCTGGCGGGTCAGTCCCAAAAGGCGCAGTTCGTACGTTTTTTCAGTCATCGCTCAGTTCTCCTTGTGCTCTTTATAGATGGAAGATCATGCGGATCGCCGTGCCGGCGACCAGCCCGACGAAGGGATTCCAACGCGCCGAGGCGAAGATCGTCGCGCCCACCACCATGCCCCAGGGCGCGAAGCCAAAGCCGTTCAGCGCCTCGGGCGGCACCGCGCCGATCGCCAGCGCCGCGTTGTTGATGAACGTCACGAACACGCCCAGCACGAGCAAAAACCCGGCGATGGACGAGCGGTGCACGTAACGCCCGATCGTCGGCAGCAGGCGGAAGATCAGCAGCGCCGCCATGATGCCCATCATCATCACCGAAGAGAGCACGGGGTGGGGCGCGGTCGCCGTGCCGGAGATGATCGACTCCACCGGCGAACCGCCGAACAGCGTGGAAACGATGTCGGCCGCGCTCGAGTAGATCGCCAGATGGTCAACGTTGGCGTTCACCCGCGCGATGGAGCCGGTGATCTTGCCGAAGGAGATGTTGGCGCCGATGTTGATACAGGCCATGGCCAGCGCGCCGGAGAAGACGCGCCGGCTGCTCCAGAACCGCCATTCGATGTTGCCGAAGCGGAACTTTTCGTTGCCGACGTCGGCGGACAGACGGTCGAGCTCCATGCGGCGCACGCGCAGCAGATAGTTGTAAAGCAGCGTCGACGCCGTCACGGAAACGATGATCGTCCAGGCCAGGTCACGCGTCCAGAACCACACGGCCAGCGCTACGGCCACCGAGAGCGAGCCGGAATACTTCTCGGACCTGAGCATGTCCACCGAAACGTTGGCCAGCATCAGGCCGACGCCGGCCATCATCGAATCGACGACCGCCGGGCCGATCCAGCTCACGATCGCCTCGTTCAGCCCCAGCAGCGAGGAGACCAGCAGGAACACCGCGCCCCAGAAGACCATGCTGAGACGCTCGCGGATATCCTTGCCCAGATTGCCGGCCAGCGCGATCGTCTCGGCCTGGAAGGAAATCGTCGCCACCGAGTTGAAATACAGCGAACCGCCCACGCCGGCCAGAAAAGCCAGCGCCGTCGGTAGCGCCGCAAAACCGTACATCAGCGCCAGCAGCCCCTGCGGGATGCCGTTGACGACGACGGCCAGCGCCGCCAAAAGATCCTTGACCACAATACCACACTCCTCCGCAAATGATCGAACAAGCTTTACGACCGTTACTTTTTACTCCCCGCTCGCTTTAAAGTCAAGAGTGCGGAAGCCGTCATGGAGGAGGGCTTTCCCGGGACTCGTTCCCGTTTTCAACGTATCTTTTCTCCGTCTCGGCACAGCGCAAAGATGGCAAAGTTTTGGGAAAGACGGCGTCGGGACGTTTCTTTGCTTTGCCAAATGTTTTATCCTGTCTCATTCTCATCGTCAATTAAAAAGCTCAAGCGTTTGTGTTATGATAAATGCGTTTTCCTCATATCGCTCTTTGCATAAAGGACTGATTTTGATGACGTGGGGTCAGGGGCTCAGCATTTTCTTCCTCACCGGGCTGGACATCGTATCGTTCATCGTCCGCCTCTCCGCGCTGGTGATCATCCCCCAGCGGCACAATCCTTCTACGGCCACGGCGTGGCTGCTGGTGATCCTGCTCTGGCCGTGGCCGGGCATGATCGCCTACTCCATCCTCGGCACCAACGTGCTGCCGTCGCGCCGCATGGAACGCCACAACGCCATGCTCTCGTATTTTCACGACATCCGCGCGCGCATGATGCATTCCGAACTGCCGGGCGCCATTTCGCCGCAGCTGCCGCCGTCGCTCCAGGCCACCGCCAATCTGGCCCAGAATCTGGGGTATCTGAGCGCCGTTCAGGGTAACACGGTGCAGTACGTCACCGAAGCCGTCGATTTCATCGATACGCTCGTCGACGAGATCGACGCCGCCGCCAGCGAGATCGACCTGCTTTACTACATTTTCGCCGACGATTCTCAGGGACGCAAGGTGGTCAACGCCTGCCGGCGGGCGGCCCGGCGCGGCGTCACCGTGCGGCTGCTCCTTGATTCCGTGGGTTCGCGCGAATTCCTGCGCAGTTCTCTGAGAGAAGACATCCAGCGCGACGGCGTCCAGGTGGAGGAAGCCCTTCCCGTGCGCATCTACCGCGCCAAAGCGGCCCGCTTCGACCTGCGCAACCACCGCAAGCTCGCCGTCTTCGACAGCCGCGTCGCCGTCACCGGTTCGCACAACGTCACCGAACCCAGCTACGGCCGCTTCGGCAAGCTGATCTGGAAAGACGTCAGCCTGCGCTTCTGCGGCCCGGTCGTGCGTCAGTTGGAGAGCGTCTTCATCGAGGACTGGTATGTCGAGACCGGCGAGCGACTCGACACCGCGCACCTGTTCTCCGCCAACGATAACTTCTCGGGGCCGTCGTGCCTGCAGACGGTGCCGAGCGGCCCCTCCTACCAAACCGAAAACTATCAGCGGCTCATCATCGCCTCCATCATCGGCGCCCAGGAACAGGTGACGATCACCACGCCCTATCTGATCCCCGACGAGGGCATGCTCCAGGCCATCGAAGTCGCCCGTCTGCGCGGCGTCAAAGTCAGACTGGTGACGCCGGCCCGGTCGGACCAGATCATCGCCGGTTACGCCTCGCGCGCGTATTACGAGGATTTTCTCCGCCTCGGCGTCGAAGTGTACCTTTACGACAAGGGGCTGCTCCACGCCAAAACCGTCACCGTGGACGACAACCTCGGCTTCGTCGGTTCGAGCAACTTCGACATCCGTTCGTTCTCCCTCAATTTCGAGATCAACATGATCCTCTACGGCGTGCAGGAGAATTTCGGCATCCACCGCGTGCAGGGACTTTACATCTGCGACTCCCACCGCCTTACGCAGGACGAATGGGGAAAACGCGGCCACGTTTCCATGGCGCTCGAGTCGGTCACCAAGCTGCTGAGCCCGTTGCTGTGACCTGGCGCCCATACATAAGTATTACAATCAGAAATAACTGTACATTTGCGATTCCTTCGGATATAATCTGACCGAATTCAATCTGCTGTTTAACGAAAAGGAAGTGCATCGATATGATCACCAAGGATATGCTGATCGCCGACATCGTCGACAAGTATCCGCAGGTCGTCCAGCCCCTGATGCTGTCCGGCATGGGCTGCATCGGCTGCGCGATCTCCCACGCCGAAAGCCTCGAAGAGGGCGCCATGGCCCACGGCATCGACCCCGACGATCTCGTCAGCGGCCTGAACGAAGTTCTCAAGGCCAACGGTATCGAGGACTGACGACACACAAAAGAACTCCCGAAAGCGATTTGCCTTCGGGAGTCCTTTTGTTTTAAGAATCAGGCCAGCCGACGTTCCAGCGCAGCGGCGATCCGTTCGGAAGCGCGCCCGTCGCCGTAGGGATTCCGCGCGGAAGCCATACGGACAAGACGAGGTTCGTCATCCATCAGCGCCGCAAATCGATCCATGGCGAGCGCCGGCTCGTTGCCAAGCAGCGTCACGATCCCCGCTTCCACGCCCTCCGGGCGCTCCGTGACGTTGCGCACCACCGCCACCGGCACGCCCAGTGACGCCCCCTCCTCCTGCAGACCGCCCGAGTCCGTCAGGATCAAACGGCTGCGCGCCAGCAGCGCCGCCATGCAGCCGTATTCCAGCGGCTCGACGAGCTTCACGTTTTCCACGCCCGACAGCGGCGGCACCACCGCCTCGCGCACCACGGGATTGAGATGGACCGGGAACACGAACGTCCACTCCGCGCGAGCGCGCGCCACATCGGCCAGACACCGCGCCAGCTCGTTCAGCACGGGCCAGTTCTCGCGCCGGTGCAGCGTCACCGTCACGACCGGGCCAAGATCGGGCACGCCGTCGGGCAAAACTCCTTTTTTCGAGGCAAAAAGGATCGCATCGACCGCCGTCTGTCCCGTCACGAAAACGCGCGCCGGGGCCGCGCCGCCCTTTAACAGATTGGCGCGCGCGCCTTCCGTCGGAGCGAAGAACGTGTCGCACAGCGCGTCGGTCAGCACGCGGTTGGCTTCCTCCGGAAACGGCTCGCTCATCGAGCCGCTGCGCAGCCCCGCCTCCACGTGCCCGACCGGGATCCGCTCCAGAAACGCCGCCCATGCCGAGACGAACGTCGTCAGCGTGTCGCCGTGCACCAGCACGTAATCGGCCTCCAGCTCGCGAAACGCCGCCGCCGCCTGCGGCAAGATCCGCGCCGCCAATTCCGGCAGCGTCTGCCGCTCGGTCATCACGTCCAGATTGCGCTCGTGCGGCACGCCGAAGATGGAAAGCGCCTGTTCGAGCTGCGTCCTGTGCTGCCCGGTCAGCAAAATCACCGGCTCCAGCGCGCCGCTGCGCGCCAGCGCCAGATACACCGGCGCCATCTTGACCGCCTCCGGCCGCGTGCCGAACGCGAGAACGATCCGTTTTTTCATGGGCGAACACTCCCCTTCCGTGCTGCGTCAATTATACACAAAAAAGCGTGAAACTCCCGGCTTATCGAAGCCGCAGTTTCACGCTTTCGTTTTACAGCCCCACCAGCGGGCGCGAAAAAGTCCACATCACCTTGCCGAGCACCGACGGCACCGCGCCGCGCAGCTGCGCCGCGTCAAGCGACATGCCGGGGAACTTCTCCGACGCCGCCCGTAGTTCGCAGCCGCCGTTCGGCTTCCAGTACAGCCAGCGGATCACGTATCTCGAGCCGACTTTCACCAGCGCCGCGTCGCCGTCGAGGATTTCTTCCGCCGGATTGACGACCGCATACGAATCGCCGCAAATACGCGCTTTCGCCATGCTGTCGCCTTCGACCTGGACCACGAAAAGCTTCCTTTCCACGCTCTCCGCCACCGCCCCGACAAACGTGCGTGGCAGCGCGAAACGATCGTCGCAGTCAAACTCGGGACCGCCGGCTAAGCCGCTGGTCCCGAGTTCTCTTTTCATCAACTGGCACTCTATTATCCCGAGTTATTTCGATTCATTTACGACTCTTTTTTCATTGAATATGCAGTACTCCTTCCTTCTCCGTTCCTCATAAGCATGCCGCTCACAACAAGCTCTTTCAGTTTTCTCCCCGCCGCACTCTGCGACAGGCCCAGCGCCTTTTGCACTTCGGCGCGCGTGGCACTGTTACGGGCTTTTATGTAGTCCATTATCTGCTGTTCAAGCGGCTGGAAGGGGCGCGTCTGCAGCCGTTCCGTTTCGCTGTTCTGGCGCTGCGCGTTCACGTTCGGCAGGGTGATCTTGAACGCGTTGTCGGATATCTCGATAAAGTCCTGCAGAGGGCGGCCGTCGTAGTTCTCTTTAATTTTGAGCATTCCCGTCCCGAACGCTTCGATCAGGTGCAGGCGGTAGAACACGTTGGCCAGTTTTTTGTTGCGCGGGACGGAAACACCCATCATCACGTCGCTTTTGGCAATGCCTTTGGCAAGACCGCCGAGGGAGAGGAACTCAATGCGGTCATCGTAAATGCTGATCAGTGTTGAGCCGCTGTACGAATAATCGCGGTGCACAACGGCGTTGAGCAGGGCTTCGCGCACGGCTTCGGGCGGATAGTCGCGAGTGTCGATGCGTTTGAGTCCTTTGAACTCGGCGCACGTCGCGTTATAGCGGTCGATCGTGACGTAGGCATCATCAAGCTGGTCAAACAGCGACCCCGAAAATTCGGCGCGGTCTTTGAACAGCGTGTTCTTTGTGCTGCCCTGAAAGACGGCCAGCTTGATGGTATGCTGGCACTGATCAGAAAGGAGCAGGCCAAGATTGGTATACGCGCCGTCTTCGCCGATGAGGCCAAGGGTACGCTTCTGCGTTTCGCCGAACGCGACTTTTTCTTCGGCAAATGTCTTTTGGACGCTGTGGAACGTCAGCGTCTGGATCAGCGAACGAGCGTCTTCAAAGCTGTCGCCGCTGGTTTCGAGGATCATCTTCAGGATCGCGCTTTCCGTAGCCGGCACGGTGGATGCGCCCTGCCGCACATAGACGCCTTCAGGGCGTACTCCCTTCGCGCTCAGGTAATATGGGCAAGCCGTTCCCCTCTGCACGCTCGCGGCAACGACTTTTTTCCCCTGGATAACACGCGTTTCAACGCGCATGAACATGGTCACATCGGGCTTGATAGTGTCGCGGGCGCTGTTCGTCACCTTCAGCATCACGTCGTCAGGATCGTCCACGCCGAGCACCGTTCCATCGTCGTCCACACCGATCAGCAGTTCGCCGCCGTCGGTGTTGGCAAAGGCGATGATCGTCTTTTTGATCTCGTCGAAGTATTCTCGCTTGTATTCTACAGTCAGACTTTCGCCGGTCATTTTTTCCACCTCACGTTTCTGTTCTTTCTAACCAATTCTACCCGATTCTAACCATTTTGGCAAGAAAGTGGTTAGAATCGAGGAGGAAAAAATGATTAGAATCAGGCAAAACGAATAGAAAAAATATGGACGGGCACTTCCCCATAAACATGAACTCAATCTCCTATTCCGCGAAAACGAAAACTCAGCGTTTTGGTGGAATAGGCACGCCGGTACGCGCATCGGATGTCGCCCCGCACTCAGCCGTTTCGCAAGCACAAACAAAAATGCCGCCCGCCGTTCGACGGGTGGCATTTTTGTTTGTGCCGTTTCAGTGTTCGCTGACGATTTCCTTGACTTTCATCAGCTGGCTGGTGGTCGAGCGGGCCTGTTCGTCCAGCTTCATCGAGATGTATTTGATGGTCTCGGCGTAGTTGGGGATCATGACGTGCTCGAGGGCGTTGACGCGGCGGCGGGTGCGCTCGATTTCGGTCGACATCAGGGCGACGGCCTTTTCGTCGGCGGCAAGCTGGAGCAGCCCGGGAATGACTTTGGAAAAGTCTTCGAGGGCCACGTCGAGGCTGGCCGGCGTGGTCGCCATGCCGTAATTGAAGGTGCTGCCCTCCTGATGGACTTCGTACTCGGGCACGATGACGCTCATGACGTTGCGCGTGGCGACGTCGAGGGTGCAGGTGCTGCCGGAGATCATCAGAGCCTGTTCGAGCATGGCCGGCAGGGTCTGGGCGCGGGCCATGAGGAAGCTGCGGTAGCAGGAGACGAGTTCGTTTTCGACTTTCTCGCGGATGGCTTTGACCGCGCGGGCTTTTTCGAGGAAGGCTTTGATCAGGGCGTCCTGTTTGTCCTTGAGCAGTTTATGCCCGCGCCGGGCGACGGCGAGACGTTTCTTGAGCCGCGAAAGCTCCATTCGGTTGGGGTTCACGTTCACGCGTGCCATTGCGATCCCCCTCCCTTACGCCTTTTCCTCTGGGTTTTCTTGTTCCTTCAGCGGCATCAGGTATTTCTGGATGTACTTGTCCTTGACGCGTTTCAGTTCCTTGACGGGAACCATGTTCAGGAGTTTCCAGCCCAGTCCGAGGGTCGTCTCGACGGTGCGGTTTTCGTACTCGCCCTGACGGACGTACTCGTCCTCGAAGCGCGAGGCAAACGTGGCGAACGCCTTGTCGTCTTCGCTCAGAGCGCCTTCGCCGAGGATGACGGCCAGTTCCTTGGCTTCCTTGCCGCGGGCGTAGGCGGCGAAGAGCTGGTTCATCAGGTCGGCGTGATCCTCGCGCGTCTTGCCTTCGCCGATGCCCTTGTCCTTCAGGCGCGACAGCGACGGCATCACGTCCACGGGCGGATAGATGCCGGTGCGGTGCAGGTTGCGGCTGAGGATGATCTGCCCCTCGGTAATGTAGCCGGTGAGGTCGGGGATGGGGTGGGTCTTGTCGTCTTCGGGCATGGTGAGGATGGGCACCTGGGTGATGGAGCCGGTGCTGCCCTTGACGCGGCCGGCGCGCTCGTACATGGTGGCGAGGTCGGTGTAGAGGTAGCCGGGATAGCCGCGGCGGCCGGGAACTTCCTTGCGGGCGGCGGAGATCTCGCGCAGGGCCTCGCAGTAGTTCGTCAAGTCGGTGAGGATGACGAGGACGTGCATGTTCTTCTCGAACGCCAGATACTCGGCGGCGGTCAGCGCCAGCTTGGGCGTGTAAATGCGCTCGACGGCGGGGTCGTTGGCGAGGTTGACGTACATGACGGTGCGGTCGAGGGCGCCGGTCTTGCGGAAGTCTTCCATGAAGAAGGCGGCTTCCTCGAAGGTGATGCCCATGGCGGCGAACACGACGGCGAACTTCTCGCTGCCGCCGCCGATGACGTTCGCCTGACGGGCCAGCTGGGCGGCCATGCGGTTGTGAGGCAGTCCGGAAGCGGAGAAAATGGGCAGCTTCTGGCCGCGGACCATGGGGTTCATGCCGTCGATGGTGCTGATGCCGGCCTGGATGAACTCGTCGGGATAATCGCGCGAGTAGGGATTCATGGCCAGTCCGTTCACGTCGATGTTTTTCTCGGCGATGATGGGCGCGCCGCCGTCGATGGGATCGCCGCGGCCGTTGAAGACGCGGCCGAGCATGTCTTCGGAGACGGGCAGTTCCAGCGATTTGCCGAGGAAGGTCACGGAGGCGGTGTCGACGTCGAGGCCGTCGGTGCCCTCGAAAACCTGCACGACGGCGCGGCCGGAATCGGTCTCCAGCACTTTGCCGCGGCGGCGGGAGCCGTCGGGCAGCGCGACTTCGACCAGAGAATCGTAGGGAACTTCCTTGACGCTCTCGACGACCAGAAGGGGGCCCGCAAGGCTGCTTACGGTTCTGTATTCAACTGGCAGGTTCATTATTTATCGCCTCCTGACGCGAGAAGCTGGGCAATTTCGTCTCTCATTTCGCCTTCGAGCGCGTCGATCTTTTCGAGTTCCTGCTCGCCGACCAGCCCCATGCGGGCGATCTTCTCGCGCACGGGCAGGTTGAAGAGCTTGTTCATCTCGGCGCCGCTCTGCAAAGCTTCCAGTCCGGCGTGATGGAACTTGAGGATCGTCGAAAGCATCCTGAACTGTTTTTCCATCGACGTGTACGTGTCCACGTCGCTGAAGGCGTTCTGGTGCAGGAAGTCCTCGCGCAGCGACTTGGCCGTTTCCATGGTCATGCGCTCGTTGCGCGACAGGGCGTCCATGCCGACCAGCTGTACGATCTCCTTCAGCGAGGACTCCTCTTCGAGCAGCGTCATGGCCTCGACGCGCGTGGGCGTCCACTCGGCGTCGAACTTGGCGTCCCAATACTCGTCAAGCTTCTTCGTGTACAGCGAGTAACTGTTCAGCCAGTTGATGGCCGGGAAGTGGCGCTGATAGGCCAGATTGGCGTCCAGTCCCCAGAAGACCTTGGTCACGCGCAGCGTGTTCTGCGTAACGGGTTCGGAAAGGTCGCCGCCGGGAGGCGAAACGGCCCCGATGACGGAAACCGATCCCTCGCGGCCGTCGCCGCCCAGGCAGATCGCGCGGCCGGCGCGCTCGTAGAACGAGGCCAGACGCGTGCCCAGATAGGCGGGATAGCCTTCTTCGCCGGGCATTTCTTCCAGACGGCCGGACATCTCGCGCAGGGCTTCGGCCCAGCGGCTGGTGGAATCGGCCATCAGCGCCACGGAATAACCCATGTCGCGATAGTACTCGGCGATGGAAATCCCCGTGTAAACGCTGGCTTCGCGGGCCGCGACCGGCATGTTTGACGTGTTCGCGATCAGCACGGTACGCTTCATCAGCGGCTGGCCGGAACGGGGATCCTTCAGCTCGGGGAACTCGCGCAGAACGTCGGTCATCTCGTTGCCGCGCTCGCCGCAGCCGATGTAAACGACGATCTGGGCTTCGGCCCACTTGGCAAGCTGGTGCTGGATGACCGTCTTGCCCGAGCCGAACGGGCCGGGCACGCAGGCCGTGCCGCCCATGGCGATGGGGAAGAACGTGTCGACGACGCGCTGGCCGGTCGTCAGCGGCGTGACGGGCGGCAGCTTCTTGGCGACGGGGCGGCCGCGGCGCACGGGCCAGCGACGCAGCATGGAAACGCCATGTTTCTCCTTGCCGTCGTCGATCACGGCGATCACGGCGTCGACGTTGAACTCGCCGGACTCGACGGAGACGACCTTGCCGCTGATCCCGTTGGGGACCATGATGCGGTGCTCCACAAGAACGGTCTCTTGGACGACGCCAAGGACGTCGCCCTCGCTCACTTCGTCGCCAACGGAAACTCTCGGCTCGAACTGCCAGAGTTTCTCGTGATCGAGCGCTGAAACGCTGATGCCTCTGGCGATGAAGACGCTCTTCGACGCTTCTTCGATCGCCTTCAGAGGACGCTGAATGCCGTCATAGAACTGTTCGATAAGACCGGGGCCCAGTTCAACGCTCAGGGGTTCGCCGGTGCCCACAGCGGGCTCGCCGGGACGGAGACCTGACGTCTCCTCGTAGACCTGGATCGAGGCGAGATCACCGTTGAGTTCGATGATTTCCCCGACCAGGCCGATGTCGCCGACGCGCGCCACTTCGTACATGCTCGCGCCGGTCATCCCCTTCGCGACGACCAGAGGTCCGGATATACGTTCGATCGTGCCTTTTACATTTTTATCCGTGGCCAAAACAATCGCCTCCAGGTGAATTCACTATTTCTCTGCGAAAATATCCATGCCGACCGCCCGTTCGACGCTGCTGCGCACCGCGCTCAGCCCCACGCCGATGGATCCGCGGATCCCGGGGATGGGAATGATGCTGGCCGCGTATTCCTGAACGAGCCGGTCGATCAGAGAAGCCTGAGCGACGAACTGCCGCTCTTCGACGAAGATCACGCCGTAGTCTTCGCGGGCCAGACGGCTCACGGTCTCGGCAATCTCTTCGTCGCTCTCGACGGGAAAGGGGCGCACGCCGACGGCCTGAAAGGGAAGCACGGTGTCGTAGCTCCCAACAGCCGCCATTTTCTTTCTTCCGGCATCAGCGGACATCGCGCAGCAACCCCCTTATGGCGTCCTTCTCGACTCCGTTGGCGACGGAAACGAGCACCACCCGCAAGTTTTTGGCTTCTATTTCCTTGGTCCAGAGGTAACGGACCACGTTGCCCGGTTCGAACGCGCCGAAACGGCTCTTGGCGATCGCGCCGGTGATGAAATTGTCCAATTCCTTCTCGTACTGCACGAGAAGGCTGTTGAAGCTTTCTCCTTCCGAAAAAGGAGCCAACAGCGCGCCGATGTCGGCGAAAGCCAGCAGGCGCCCCCAGTTTTCCACCGGTTCGGTCACAAGCGGCGTCAGCCGGTTGATCGGAAGCGAGCCGCCTTCGTGAAGGAAAGACGCGGCCGTTCCATGATCCATGTCGATGCGCGAAAGGCGCAGGAGCGTTTTCAGGTTCTCGCCGTCGATGCGGCAGCGAACCCAGTTTTCCACCCGCTCCATGCCGAGCTTTGCGGCGACTTCCCGCAGCGCTTTGAAATACACGCCGTCGAGGATCTTCTCCGCCGCAAGAGCGTTGTGCGTCTGCTCCCATGCCGCAAGGGCTTCGGGGATCGCCTGGTTGAATCCGTACGGAAGCTCCCAGTACTCCTCTCCTTCGATGGCCAGGATCAGCTTATCCGTGTCGATGTTGCCGAGAGAAGTGAGCAGATCGAGACGGCGTTTTTCCCCCCGAACCGTCAGGAACTGGCTTTTCAGCAGCGTTTTGACGTTGTGCACGTCGTAGACCAGACGCAGCAGACTGACCAGCTCACGGTCGGGAACGAACGCCCCGATTTCCGTATAGCTGTGGTGAAGTTCCGCCTCGATCGCCCGGTCGAATTCCAACGGCGATTTCAGCTCCATCAGCCAAGCCGAATAGGGAGTTTCTCCGAGAACTTTTACAGCCCCCTCCAGCGTGTCGCAGTCGATCATCCTCTGGAGGACTGACTCGTCAAGCAGACGGTTCTCAAGCGCCCTCAGACGCGCTACAGCGTAACCATACCGCTCCTTCGGGGCCATGATCACACCACCCTACTCCGCGTCAAACAGCCGTTTGACGACGTCGGACTCCAGTTCGTCCTTGAGCCAGTGGATCAGGGTTTCCAAGGAACAGTTCGTGCTGATCCTACCCTTGCGAAGGATAAAGCCGCCTTTGACGTCCGCTTTCTCGGCGGAAAGCGTCAGCTTTTTGTCCCGGGAAGCGTTGTATTTGTCGAGCCAGGTCTGATCGATGCGCTTCTCGCCGGCAGCCACGAGCAGTTCCTCGTCGCCGCTGCTGACCGCCTGATCGAGAAGCTTTTCCATGAACGCAAGATATTTGTCGCCGGCCAGCTTGCAGAGGCGCGCCAGCGCGCCGTCGAAACTACGGCCGATCAGCTCCTGCTTGGCGCCGAGACGGAGCTTTTTCACGTCCAGATTCGCGATGATCTGGGCACGGCGGCGCACTTCGGGAGCTTCGGCGGCGTACAGGCCGTCGTAATACTTCTTGCTTTTGGAAATTTCGGCGTCGGCGTCCGCGTTCAGAACGTCGGCCTGCTTTCGGGCCTCGTCGAGCAGTTTCGCGGCCTCACTGGCCGCGTCCTGTTCGATTTTCTTCCTGATGTCAGCGAGTGCCATGGTTCGAACCAGGCTTACAGGCTGATGCCGTTCATCAAAAGGATGCTGACGAGGAGGGCAAGCACCGCGTACGTCTCGACCATAGCCGGAAGGATAACGGCCTTGCCGGCTTCGCCGGGCTGCTTGGCGATCATCTGGATGCAGGCGGCCGAAGTTTTTCCCTGCGAAATGGCCGAGATCCAGCCGCCCAAGGCGATAGGCAGGCAGGCGAACATGACGGCCAGACCGTGCACCCAGTCGCAGGGAACGGCGGAACCGCCGACCAGCCCGACCTTCAGCATGGCGAAGAAGGCGATCAGCAGGCCGTAAATGCCCTGCGTTCCGGGCAGAGCCTGCAGCATCAGCACAAGACCGAACTTGCCGGGATCTTCAGTCATCACGCCGGCGCCGACTTCACCGGCGATACCGACGCCAATAGCCGAACCGATGCCCGCCATACCGGCGGCCAAAGCCGCGCCAAGCACAACAAAAGCGATACCAAGATAATCCATTAAACGACACTCCCCTCAAAGTTTGGGTAATTTTCAACCGGCGCAGGAGCTAGGCTTCCTTGCGGCCAGTCACGTTGACATAGTTCGATCTGTAGCAGAAGGGATCGAAAGCCGTCCCGCCGCTGTTGTAGAACTTGCCGAAGAACTCCACGTACTGCAGTCGCAGCGGGTGCACGAACGCGCCCAGAATGTTGATCACCATGCTGAAAACGTGCCCGCCGAAGAAGATCAGCAGCGCCAGGATCCAGCCCACGTAAGCCGTGCCGCCGCAGAGCTTGGACATCAGGTTGATGATCATCGCCACGGCGCCGCCGACCAGACCGAGGGCCAGCAGGCGGCTGTAGCTGAGCACGTCGCCCAGATAGCTGGTGACGTTGTACAGGCTCAGCACGCCGGAAACGAACTTGCCGATCAGACCTTTCTTCTCGCGCCCCTGCGTCAGGATCAGAATCAGGGCGCCGGCAATCGCCATATTTTTACCCAGCGGCTCGACTCCGGGCGCCGCAAAGGCGCCGACGCCGAAGATCAGCAGCCCCGTCAGGAGCACCAGCCAGCCGCCCTGATCGGCGCAGGCGGCGAACCAGCGACCGTCCCTGATATTGGCGTAAGCGGCAAGCAAAATGCCGTAGTAGATGTGGACGATGCCCAACGCCAGCGAAATACCCAACAGCAGCATGGGATCCTTCATGGGTTCGAGCAGCGTCACCAGATTCTTCACCGGACGCAGGAACCCCAGGAAGGGGAAGGCGTCGATCATGTCGCCCATCCAGCTGCCCGTCACCGCGCCGAAAAGGATCGTGGCGATGCCGCAATACTTCACGAGGGTCAGGGCCCTCTTGATGCCGTCGGGCATTTTCCGATACTTTTTGAGGAAGTACGCGGCGATGGCCGTGATCACGATGCCGTAGCCGGCGTCGGCGTAGCACATGCCGAAGAACAGCAGGAAAAACGGCATCATCGGAAACGACGGATCGACCGAACCGTACACGGGCGCGCCGTACAGCATGGTCAGCATCTCGAACGGTTTCGCGCAGTCCCTGTTCTCCAGCACGATGGGCGGATCGTCGTTTTCCGCCGGTTCCGAAAGCTGCAGATCGACGTCCTTTTCGTACGGGACGAGGATTTGTTCCAGTTCCACGGCTTTGCTGTCGGGGACCCAGCCCCGCAACAGGACGACCTGCTCGGTACGCTCGCTCTCCTCCTCGGCGTCCTGGCGCCTTTTCATGATCGTCAGGTAATCGCCAAGGCGGCGGATCTCGTCCATATGAGCGTCGGTAAAAGTCTGAAGCCAGTTGACGAAATACTTCTCTTCCTGCCCGAGAGCGGCCAGCCGGTCCGAAAGTTTTTTCCGTTCTTCGGCGACGGTTCCCGTCAGGGAAGAAGGCAGATCGATCTTTGTGACGCTGTGTTTCAGGCAAAGCTCCGCAAGCCGGTCCTCGAGCGCGCGCAAATAAAACACGCTGCCCCAGGCGGGATCGCGGCTTCCCTTCGGAGGGATCGAGACGGAACACTCCGCGTCGGCGCCAAAAGCCTCCTCCACCGCGTCTTTCCATTCCAGCAGGTTCTCAGCGCGTCCGGCGCCCAAGAATCCGGCCACCATCCGGCTGCCTTCCGTGATCATGGAGAGGGGCGGTTCAAAAGCGCCCAGACCCGACAAAGTCTGCTGCAAAGTTTTGATCTGCTGCACGTCGGACCGCAGCTCCGTCAGACGGCGCTCGCGCTTGCGGACTTCCGCCGCCAGATCGCCGGCGTCAACTTTTTCGGCCAAGGCGGCCAGTTTTTCCACGCTGACGTCGTCGCGCTCGCCCAGCATCCGCCCCAGCGTCCCGACGGGATCCTTATAGTACGGCGCAAGGTAGCGGACGAGGTAATTCACGTCGTTCAAAGCGGCCGCATAATCCCGGCCGTTTCGCGCCGGACGGGCGGAAGACTCTTCGGCAGCGTTCCTCTCAGCAGCGAAAATCTCAGTGATCCCCCGCTCCTGAAGCACCGACAGCACCTCTTCGACGGCCGTTCGGTGCACGTACAGTTCGATTTTTTTAACGCGAGCAACGGCCATATTGAGACACCACCTCTTCGGCCAGCCATTGAGCCGTTTTCTTTACCGCATCTTCATGAGACTCTACGAACTGCCGAGCCTCGGTCTTGCCCTGTTCCACCGTCCGAGCGGCGTTTTCCGCCGCTTCCGCTTCCACCTGAGCAAGGCGGGAGCGGTACTCGCGGAAATGAGCCTGTTTGGCCTCTTTTACACGAAGGGCAGCTGAGTTGCGAGTCCTGATAACCAGATCCTGAGCTTCCGCTTTGGCGTCGGCCACTTTTTGAGCCGCCGCCGCTTCGACGCTCCTGATCTCGTCGGTCAGATTGGTAGACATGCGTTCACCTCCTTCGTTTTTCAGTCACAAAACACTGCAAAATATCGCAGTCATTGCCGAAATTAAACGGACCGCCGTGCCCCGTAAAGCACCGCGGCCTGCCGGAAAAACGGTGCCGCCGTCGCGTTCTCGCGGGACACGACAAGATGCAGGGGCCGTGCAGTGCATTCACGCAGGCCCAAGCTCTTATAATTTTAGATTTTCATGCATGATGTGTCAATAATCACAAATTTAGAATTGAAAGGTTTTCATATTCAAATTTCATGGAAAAAGCCGGAGCTTTATAACCTTTGAGTAATAAGTAATGATTTGCTCAATTAGTTCATTCACCAATAACATAGATCTCAAAAACAATGATCATCATTTAAAATGAATTTTCATGTTTTTGCGCCATCCGCAATTCATTCTCTTTCTTGCTTGGTCGAAACGCTGAACAACGAGAACATCCAAGGGAAGCCGCAAAGCGAGTCACGCAGATTGCGCAGCCGCCGAGAGAGTCCTGAGCGCAGGACTCCTTCGGGACGCCGAACGCTCACAGTCAAGCCGTTTTATCGAAAACCAGCATCGACTTTTCGAATGCCGCCGTCTTTCTCCGGCGACCGGCCTCGCTTTTCGAAATGCGGCGTCCACTTTTCAGGAGACACGACGATTTCGACCGCAAGGTACACAAAAGAGAGCGAGGGCTCTTTTTCAAAAGCCCCTGCTCTCTTTTGTTCGTTCAGCCGTTCTCTTTAAAATTGGAGCGGGTGACGAGGCTCGAACCCGCGACCCTCAGCTTGGGAAGCTGATGCTCTACCAACTGAGCTACACCCGCAAAACGTGGTTATTATACGCTAAAGCGCCGACGTTCGCAAGATGGCGATCCCGAGCAGTTTTTCCGCAGAAGACGCGCCCCACCCCCAGACATCAGGCCATGTGAAAAGCTTCCGCGACCTTCGCGAGATTGTCGCGGATCTTGATGTGCTGCGGGCAGACCCGCTCGCAGCTGCCGCATTGAACGCATTCGGTGGCACGGGCTTTGCCGTGGCGTTCCACGAGCCATTTTTCCTGGCCTTCGGCGTAATTGTAGTTGCCGTAGATGTTCAATAGATTCAGCGCCGTGAAGGAACCGGAAATGCCGATGTTTTTCGGGCACACTTCCGCGCAGTAGTTGCAGCTTGTGCAAGGGATCATCGGCAAGGCGTCCAGCGTTTCCCGGGCTTTGGCGACGACGCGCTGCTCGGCTTCCGTCAGCGGATTGAAATCCGTCATATAGGAAAGATTGTCCTTCATCTGCTCCACGCTGCTCATACCGGACAGCACGGCGATCACGCTGTCCAGGCTGGCGGCGAAGCGGATGGCCCACGAAGCGCAGGAAGCTTGGGCGTCGGCGTTTTTGAACACGCGCTCGACGGCTTCCGGCGGGCTGGCCAAAAGGCCGCCCTTGACGGGCTCCATGATGACGACGGGCTTCCCGTGTTTTCTGGCCGTTTCGTAACAGGCCCGCGACTGAATACGAGGATTTTCCCAATCGGCGTAGTTGATCTGCAGCTGCACGAATTCCGCTTCGGGATGGGCTTGCAAAATGGCGTCCAGTTCCTCCGGCGTGGAATGGAAGGAGAAGCCGACGTGCCTGATCTTTCCTTCCGCTTTCTTCTCCTGCACGAAGTTCCACATGTCGAAGTCGTCGAAGAAATGGGTCCTGCCCTCGCCGAGGTTGTGCAGCAGATAGAAATCGAAATAACCGGCGCCGGTCCGTTTCAGCGACGTTTCGAACTGGCCGACGGCGTCTTCCCGGCTTTGGCAGTTGATCCACGCGGCGTTTTTCGTGGCGAGCGTGAACTTTTCGCGCGGGTAACGCTCGACGAGCGCCTGACGGATCGCGTCTTCCGAGCCGGGATAGGCCCAGGCCGTATCGAAATACGTGAAGCCGGCCGCCATAAAGAGATCAACCATCCCTTTTACCTGTTCAACGTCGATAATCTCGCCGTTTTTCGGCAGCCGCATCAGCCCGAATCCAAGTTTTTTCGCGCTCAGTTTGATTTCCGACATGTTGCCCCCTCCTTGTCGATCTTGTTTTTCCTCATTTTGAACTCCCCCACCAATCCCAATGGCCCGCCTGGTCTCCCCTTGGCCGTGAAACGCGCATGAAAGCCCACCGGGGACCGCCCTGCGGGGTCTTTTTTCAAACAGAGAAACTCGTTCTGTTTATATTATTCTACTCTCTTCCCCCTCAAGAAGAAACCTCAAGTGCACTCTCATTCGTCTTTCATTGAAAGTCGAAGATCGCCATTTTCGACAATCAGCGGCGCAAGAGAAAAGCCGGCGCGATCCTCATCCTGCCTCAGATGATTTTCGCGCCGGCTTTTCATGGAATAAGGGCCTGCGTCCTGTGTCCGACCTTACTCCGCTTTTCGCTTTCTAACCGAAGAACAGCTTCAGATCGTCGTCCACCGTGCCGATGCCCGCGATGCCGAAGTTCTTGACCAGCACGCCGGCCACGTTCGGCGACAGGAACGCCGGGAGCGTCGGCCCCAGATGGATGTTCTTGACGCCCAGGTACAGCAGCGCCAGCAGGACGATGACGGCTTTCTGCTC
This sequence comes from Pyramidobacter sp. C12-8, assembly GCF_002007215.1. Classification (GTDB taxonomy): domain Bacteria; phylum Synergistota; class Synergistia; order Synergistales; family Dethiosulfovibrionaceae; genus Pyramidobacter. The sequence goes on from NZ_MUHX01000004.1 coordinate 35,731, forward strand.
GTACCAGGCGATGTTGAACGCCAGCGGCAGGTCGTTGATGTCGTTCAGCCCGAAGATCTCCTTCAGCTTCAGGGCGATCAGCGCCAGCGAATAGGAATCGTTGCACTGGCCGGCGTCCAGAATTCTCGGGATGCCGCCGATGTCTCCCAGGTCCAGCTTGTTGTATTTGTACTTGGCGCATCCGGCGGTCAGGATCACCACGTCCTTGGGAAGCTTTCGGGCAAATTCCGCGTAGTACTCTCTGGACTTCATCCGTCCGTCGCAGCCCGCCATGACCACAAACTTCCTGATCGCGCCGGATTTGACCGCGTCCACGACTTTATCGGCAAGCGCGAACACCTGTTCGTGCGCGAAGCCGCCGACGATGCTGCCCGTTTCGATCTCCTCAGGCGGAGGGCACTTTTTCGCCTGTTCGATGAGCGCCGAAAAGTCCTTGGTCTCGCCGTAGGCGCCGCCGATGTGTCTGCAGCCGGGAACGCCCGTGGCGCCGGTCGTCCAGAGACGGTCTTTGTAACTGTCCGCGGGCGGCACGACGCAGTTCGTCGTCATCAGAACGGGGCCGCGGAACTTCTCGAACTCCTCTTTCTGTTTCCACCAGGCGTTGCCGTAGTTGCCGGCAAAGTGCGGGTATTTCTTGAACGCGGGATAGTAATGGGCGGGAAGCATCTCGGAGTGCGTGTACACGTCCACGCCCGTCCCCGCCGTCTGTTCCAGCAGCATTTCGAGATCTCTCAGATCGTGCCCGGAGATCAGGATGCCGGGATTTTTCCGCACGCCGATGTCGACCGCCGTGATCTCCGGATGGCCGTAAGCCTCGGTGTTGGCCTTGTCGAGAAGCGCCATGCCGTCGACGCTGTACTTTCCGGTCTCGAGGGTCAGCGCCACAAGGTCGTTCACCGTCAGGCTGTCGTCGAGCGTCTTGGCCAGCGCGCGCTGGATGAAGGCGTCCACGTCCTCGTTGTCCTGCAGGAGCGCGTTCGCGTGCTTGGAATAGGCCGCCAGTCCCTTGAGGCCGTACGTGATCAGCTCCCGCAGGCTGCGAACGTCTTCGTTCTCGGTGGCGAGCACGCCGACTTCGGCGGCCTGAGCGTCGAATTCGCCGACGTCGCCGTCCCACAGCGCCGCTTGAGGCAGCCCCGACACGTCTCCCGTCTGACTCAGGAGCTTCCGCTTCACGGCCAGCGTCTCCCGGATTTTTTCGATGATCGCCTGGCGGTCGAAGTTCGCGTTCGTGATCGTCACGAAGAGGTTCATCGTCACGAGATGGTTCACCTCTTTGTCGATGCGCCACCCCTCGCGGCGAAGCCGGTCCGCGACGCAGGAGAGCCCTTTCGTCACGTAGATCAGAAGGTCCTGCATGGCCGCCACGTCGGGTTTCTTCCCGCACACGCCGGAAACGGTGCACCCCTTTCCCCCCGCGGTTTCCTGACACTGGTAGCAGAACATTTTACGCTCCATCGTCAGACCTCCTCGATCGCGCCGACCGGACAGCCCTCGCGCGCTTCCGCCGCGCTGTCGCGGTTCTCTTCCGCAACTTCTTCCGCGATCGCCGCGGCGACGCCTGCGTCGGTCATGGAAAAGACCTCCGGACAGGTCGACGCGCACAGCCCGCAGCCGATGCAGCTCTCATTCACAACATATTTCATTTTCGGATCCCCCTTTTCGTTTTTTCCCCGCGGTACTTCGAAATCCCTTTTACGCCGGCGCCGCCGATCCCCCAAGAAGTTTCTCCGCCAAAGCGGGAATGGCGGCGAAATCTTCCTCTCCGGGATTCCAAAGAGAACGCACGTTTTCATCGATCACGTCGAAGCCGGCGTCTTTCAGGCGTTCCCGCAGAACTTCGACGGACTCGCCGCTCCAGCCGTAGCACCCGAAGGCCGCGGCCTTCTTGTTCCTGAACTTCAGCTGTTTGAGAAATTCCAGCCATCCCGCCACGCTCGAAAGGATGCCGCCCGATACCGTCGGAGAGCCGACGGCGATGGCTTTCGAGCGGAAGACCTCCGTCATGACCTCGTTCTTGTCCGCCTTCGCGATGTTGAAGACTTTCACCACGGTATCGGGGCTCTGCCGGTGGATTTCGTCCGCGATCCTGCGGGCGATCTTCGCGGTGCCCTCCCACATGGTGTCGTATGCGACCGTGATCTGATCTTCCCGATACGCGTTCGCCCATTTCGCGTATTTCGCGACGATCTGCAGCGGATCCCGGCGCCAGATCGCGCCGTGGGAAGGGGCGATCATCTCGATCGGAAGGTTCAGCGTGCCGATCTCTTCCAGCTTTTTGGTCAGGATCGCCGCAAAAGGATTGAGGATGTTGGCGAAGTACTTCATGGATTCCTTGTCCAACAGGCACTGATCCGCCTTGTCGTTGAACAGTTCCTCCACCGCATAATGCTGGCCGAACGCGTCGTTGGAAAAGAGGATGTTGTCGCCGGTCAGGTAGGTGCCCATGGAGTCCGGCCAATGGAGCATGCGCATCTCCACGAAGATCAGCTTCTTATCGTTGCCGATATCGACGCTGTCGCCGGTCTTCACCACGCGGAAGTTCCAGCCGCGCGCGCCGTACTGCCCTTCGATGCTCTTGACCGCATTGGCCGTACAGTAGATGGGCGTGTCCGGGATCTCATCCATCAGCGCCGTCAGCGAGCCGGAATGATCGCACTCGCCGTGGTTGGCGACGATAAAATCGATCTTCTTCAGGTCGACTTCTTTTTTCAGGTTCTCGACGAAATCGAAGCGGTGCGGCGTCCATACGGTATCGATCAGGACCGTCTTCTCCTCTTCGACCAGATAGGCATTCTGGCTGGAACCGTTCACGATGGAGTAATCGTCCCCGTGAAAGCTCTCCAGCTCCCAGTCGACGTGCCCCACCCAGCTTACGTTGTTTTTGACGTGTTTTCTCACCGCGCGTCTCCTTTCCTCAAAAAAGGGCTTTACCCGCAAAAAAACGCTTACACGACGCCGATCTCGGGATTCTTCTCGCCGAACTTCTCTTTCAGCGCGCGGCAGATCTCGCTCCGTTCTTTGCCCTGCTTTTCCTGCGTCTTGATCAGTTTGTAGGCCTGAAACAGCGGCGACGGGCCGATCTCGGAGCTGAAAAAACCGATGCCCTGGTTCCACGCCAGCAGCTCGAAGACGTCGTCCAGCGCCGCCGAGTCGAGGCCGTGCGCGTAGGCTTTGACCAGCTCGCGGGCGGCCTGCCGCATCCTTCCGGCGCCTGCCGCGTTGGCGAGCGACAGGAGCAGCCGCGTCTCGTACGGCAGCGTCCGCCTGGGGCTCTGCCAGGTGGTCTCCCAGAAGTCCACGGCGATCTTGCCGAGCTTCTCGTCGATCATCGGATAATTCAGGAGCGCCAGAGGCCGAAACGGCGCTCCTTCGCCCTCTTTTTTCTCCGTGCGGCAGAAAAACACGTGGAACTCCGTTTCGGCGGTCTGCTCCGTGTGATGTTCGAAACCGATATTCTCCAAAGCCGCGTACAGCGGATGCGGTTCGAACGTCTGCACAATCTCCAGCCCCTCGCCACTTCGAGCTTGGCCGCCGCCTGGATCAGACCGGCGGCGAAATTTCCCTGCAGGTGCCGCACGTCCACTTTGCGGAAGCCGTTCGTCTTGTCCCGCCACGTTTCGTAGCTCATCTTCGTCCTCCTCCGGCGGCGTTTCTCACTTCAAGGTCAAAAGCAGCGCCATCTTGAACTTGCCGTTCGCCGTGACGCTGTGCAGACCGCCTGTGGCGAAGCGGAAATTTTCGCCGGCCTCGATCGGGTGATCCTGCCCCTCGTAGCCGATCACGCCTTTGCCTTCCAGCGCGAAGATCAGCGCGTCGCCCGGCGCGCGGTGCGGCGAAAGGCCGGTGCCCTCGTCGAAGGCCATGACCACGAACTTGAATCCCTCGTTGGAGACCACGTCCACGTTGACGACGCTGTCCTTTTCATACGGCGCCAGCTCCGCCAGTTTGAACACTTCGCCCGTTTTGACCGCTTCGTTCATCTGCAATTCTCCTTTCGCAATCACTTCCGTGTAAACGAATCCTTCCCGCGCCGCGATCCCGCAGAGCGTGTCTCTGGGCACGATCAGCGCTTCGCCTTCGCCGAGTTCGACCTCTTTTCCGCCCGCCCCGGCGCCGAGCGCAAAACGTCCCGTGCCGCCGGCGCCGATGCAGAGCGTCTCCGTCGGATAGCTCTCGGCGCTGATGTCGGTTTCCCTGCCCAGCGAAAAGTACGAAATTCTCGTTTCCGCCCGAAGGCCCGACACAGTGGAGATCGTCATGCCGTCTCTGGGCGGATGCTCTTCGGCGATGGAAAACGCTCGATTCATCACGTTCAGCCTCCTCGCGGCCAATTTTTTTCCCTTTCTGTCCGTAATGTATCATGAACGGCTCGGCATGTATGTTGTTATAACAACGAAAGTCCCCCTCTCCGTCAAAAACCGCGACGCCAGCAGGCGCGCCGATCCCCGTCGAAAACGACGGATCGTTCGGCCGGCTCGGCACGCCGCGGCGTCTTGCGATGTTGCAAACTCCGACAAAGATGCTATACTTAACATGCCGCGGGGATCGCGGCGTTCTTTCGAATCGCTTCAAAATTTCAAGGGGGAAAATATCATGTTGGATGCAAAAGTCAAAGAACTGATCAACACACAGGTCAACAAAGAATTCTACTCGGCGTATCTGTATCTGGATTTCGCCAACTACTATTACGATCAGGGGCTCGACGGCTTCGCTCACTGGTACGACGTGCAGGCGCAGGAAGAGCGCGACCACGCCATGCTGATGCGGACCTACCTTCAGAACAACGGCGAGCTCGTCACCTTCTCCGAGATCGCCAAGCCCGACAAGGTGTACAAAAAACTCGACGACCCGCTCAAGTTCGCGCTGGAGCACGAGCAGTACGTCACCAGCCTGATCAACAAAATATACAAGGCCGCCAGCGACGTCAACGACTACCGCACGATGCAGTGCTTCGACTGGTTCGTCAAGGAACAGGGCGAAGAGGAAAAGAACGCCGAAGACCTGATCAAAAAGTTCTCGCTCTTCGGTTCCGATCCCAAGGGTCTGTACGCGCTGAACCAGGAGCTCCTCGCCCGCGTTTATGCCGCGCCTTCGTTGACGCTGTAATTTTTCCGACGGAACGGCCGCAGGAGGGACTTCATGCGCAGCATTCTGCTCGTTATCGGTTCGCTGAGAAAAAACTCTTTCAACCGCCAGCTGGCTCAGGTGATCTCTTCCGAACTGGCAGGGAAAGCCGACGTTTCCACGCTGCGGTTCGACGACATCCCCTACATGAACCAGGACATCGAATGGCCCGCGCCCGAGGCGGTGCGCCGCGTCCGCGAGACGGTCGCGGCCGCGGACGGCGTGTGGATCGTCACGCCGGAATACAACTTCAATTTTCCCGGCCTGCTCAAGAACCTGCTCGACTGGCTTTCGCGCCCGACGGTGCAGGGCGATTACAAGAGCGCCGCGACGTACAAGAAAAAGGTCACGATCAGCGGCGCCGGCGGCAAGAACGCCACGGCCAACTCGCGCGCGCGGCTGACCGAGCTGCTCGAGTTCATGCGCGCGGAAGTCATGCCCGGCGGCGGCACGGGCGTCGCCGTGAACATGGACGCCTTCAAGACCGACAAGGTCGTCTTCACCGAAGAACAGCTCCGTCTCCTGCACGAACAAGCCGAGGCGTTCCTGGCGTTTTTGGGATAGTCTCCGCTGGTGAATCTTCGTTGCAGAGGTCGTTCAATCATTGATTGGCAATGGACGCGAAAAGGGCTTCCCCGCTCGAGGGGAAAGCCCTTTTTTGTAAACGAAAACCACCGGCACGGCCGGCGGCGACGATTCGGCGGTACCGGCAAAAAGCGGCAAATTTTCCATTCCTCCGGCGCCGCCCGAACGCAAAAACCCCGCCGCGGGCGCAATTCTGTGAAGAGACAGAACCGCGCCCGCGGCGGGGTTGCGTTATCCGTTTTTCACGCCGCGATCAACGACGTTTCGAGATCACGCGCGTCGCGCCTTCGGAATAAGGAGCCAGATCGCCCTGCTGATAGATCACGGCGACCGTCTTGGCGTCGGCAAGATAGAACTCGTCGCTCAGCTTTTCGGGAACGAACTCGGGGTTGAAAGCGATCGCCTTGCCTTCCTGATCGTAAAGTTTCCAAGCGCCCTTTTTCAGGTTCTTGACAAGAGAATTCACGCTCTTGACGCGGACAAAAGCGCTCAGCGGCACGCGCTCGCCCGTGACCTTGCTGTACACCACGCCGTGCTCAAAGTTCTCGGGATTGGCCGCGCCCCGCTCCATGACCGACGCGCTCATGACGAGAGAGACGTACTTTTTGTCCTCGAACTTCGCGGCGTAGCTCATGGACACGTCGTTCTGAGCGTCGTACTTCGCTTTCATGCCGTCAACGTAAGCGGCGATATCCTTGTTGATCATCTCCTGGACTTTCGCGTTTTCCACGTGCACCGCGGGGTACACCAGCTTCAGTCCGAAACCGTCGGCCTGCACCGCGTCGACGACCTGAGCCTGAGCGGCGAAGGGAAGGGCGGCCACAGCCAAAAGAGCCAAAATCGCTTTTTTCATTTCAAAATTTCCTCCGGATCTTGATTTTGTGATCTGTGAAATTCCTTCACACCGCCGGCAATTGTAACAGATCGCCAATCCCCGCTTCAAGCGCTCCGGCGCAAGATTGGAGATTCCTACACCCTTGCGCGGCTAAAGACAATTCGGCGGCGTCTCCCGAGCAAACGTTCCCGCTCTTTCTTCGTTGCACGCGGTTCGACTGCCCGCCATTCGCGGGAAGGCTTCGGTCATTTTTTCAGGCCCAGATGCCGCAGAGCCCGGCGCAGAGTGTGCGCCAATCCGTGATCGCGCCAGCAGCGAACGCCGCCGCGCGCTTTGCGCGGCGCCCAGGTGAGGATGCGGCCGAGGCGGAAGGAAACGCTGCGCTGGAGATCATGTATCACTTTTTCTTTCGTCCGCAGCTGGTTGCGCGCCGTCTCCGCCTCACGTTCGGCTGTCTGGCGCTGTGATGTTTCTTTTTGCAACTGTGAGCGTGCCGACGACAGTTCCTTTTCGGCTGCCTGGCGCTGCGTTGTTTCCTTTTGCAGCTGTGAACGCGCCGCCGACAGCTCTTTCTCGGCTGCCTGACGCCGCGACGCTTCCTGCGCGGCGAGGCTCCGGTCTTTTTCGAGCTTCGCGCAGCGCGCGTTCACGTTCCGAAGCTGGAGTTCGAGTCCGTCCAGGCGGCGACAGCGCGCGAACAGATACTCGCTTTCGTCTTCGTACTGCAGCAGGCGCGTCACGTAATCCAGATTCGTCGGATTGTAAAAATAGCCGCGATCGCGCCGGTCAAGCTCCATCAGTTCGTTGGCCTGCGCTTTCAGCTCGCGCAGGATCCTGAACACGCTGTCGAGCGTACCGACCATGCGCAGATTGTAAGCGCAGCGATCCAGCGTGCTGTTGATGAAGCTCTGCTTCACCTGCGGCCAGCATTCCGACGCGGCCAGATTTCGCTTCCACAGTTTCGTCGCCTCCCAAAAGGCCAGCGGCGATTCGTCCTTGGTGTGTTCGAGGCTGCGCGGATTGTTGACGCGGCGCCGGTACCCGGGAGCGTCGTACGCGATAATCCGCGAGGCTTCGCCCAGCGCCGTATAAACAAAGACGATATCTTCCGCGCGCGACAGCGCCGGAAAGCGGAGCTGAAGGGAGTCGATAAAATCGCGACGGAACAGCTTGCCGCCCGGACCGCCGTCGTAAAAATTGAAAATATACTGCGGCACGTCGCGCCAGCAAAACACGGGCAGGTCGCGCGGCAGCAGGTTCAGCCGCAACGAAGACGGTTCGGCGGTCGCCGCTTCGCCGCCCTGCCAGCGGTACGTTCCTCCCACGACGACGTCCGCCCGAGTCGAGCGCGCCCGGTCGGTCATCTTCAGCAGATAATCGGCGTCGAACGCGTCGTCGGAGTCAAGGAACGTCACGTATTCGCCCCGCGCCGCGTCCAGCGCTAGGTTACGCGCCACGCCGGCGCCGGCATGTTCCTGCGTCATCACGACGATCCGGCCGTCGCGCGCGGCGTATTCGCGCAGGATATTGGGCGTGTCGTCCGTCGAACCGTCGTCGACGCACAGCAGCTCGAACGAAGTCAGCGACTGCCTCAGCACGCTCTCCACCGCTTCGCACAGATACCTCTGCGCGTTGAAGACGGGCATGACGACCGTGACGAGCGGGCGCGCCTCCGCGGCGATGCCGTGCCGTCCCTCAAAGCGCGGCGGCAGACACAGATTTTTCAGCGTCCAGAAATGCTCCTTGTACGCAAACGCCGCGATAAAATCTTCGCCGACGTCGTCTGCGTCGAGGCACCAGACGAACTCTTTGATGCGTTCGTGGAGGGCGTAAACGTCTTTTCCCCGTTCCAGCCGACGGAAATATTCTTCGAAAACGCGATTGAGCCCCCACTGGCAAACCAGGCGCGCCGTTGCCTGCGGCAGTGTGGCCGCCAACTCGCGAATCGCGGCATACGAGACAATCTGCCGTTCGAAGGACGGCGATTCCGCTTCGGCAGCAAGGTGCTCGGCGACGGGAATGTCGGTGATCATCAGACGCTGCGCCGCAGTCAGACAGCCCACGGAGAAGCTGCGTTCGCCGCCGTCCGGCAGCGGCGAAAACGCAAGGCCGTTTTGGCGCACGAACTCGGTTCGGTACAGCCCGTAGAAAGAAACGGCCGTCTCGAGCAGCTCGCGCGGCGCTTCGGCAAAGGTCGCGGCCGTCCACAGTTTCGGGCAGTCGCGGTAGCTCCACGGCGCCGGCAGCTCCGTTTCGCCGCGGCGCGCGTCCTTCAGGCGCACCGCCCCTTTGACCAAATCCAGTTTGTTTTTCACAGCCGCATCGTACAGCCGCCGCAAACTGTCGGGCAGCAGCCTGTCCCCGGCGTCGAGAAAGATCGCGTACTCGCCCGCGGCCGCTTCGAGCCCCGCGTTGCGCGCCGCTCCCGCCGTCAGACCGGGCAACGCAGCGATCCTGACGCGTTCGCTCCGTCCGGCGCATTCACGCAGAAGCGCCGACGGCGCGCCGCTTTCGGCGCAGATGATCTCGATTTCAGTCAGCGATTGGGCGAGTACGCTGTCGAGAGTCCAGCACAGATCGCTTTCTTCGCCGCAGACAGAAATGATCACGGAGACCTTCGCCGCCCCCCGAGGCAACGCTTTATCGGCGAGAAAAAGCCTGAAACGCAAGCGCTCCTCTATCGGCAATTGCTCAACCCGTGCCCGTTCCTGCGGCAACAGCGTCGAGAATCGTTTGGCGCCGGTACGCCGAATCGACGCGACGATATCGCGCGCGGCTTTGGCGGCGCTTTCCGCAAGAGCCCGCTGCGAAAGCAGCTTGCGTATTTCTTCCCAGACGACGAAGCAAGACCAGACGTCGGCAATTTTCACCGGGCTGGTCATGATGGAATTTTTGCGGATACGGTGCAGATAAAGGATCTGCGGCAGGTGAGCGGCGCGCTTCGCTTCCAACATCACCATAAAGGAAAAGAGCTCGTCTTCGTGGACGATGCCCTCGTAAAAGCGAATGCCGCCGCTCCGCAGGAAATCCCGCCTGATCATCTGCATCCACACGACGGGCACGTAGTCGCCGTTGGCGCGCATCGCGCCAAGCAGCTCTTCGCCGACGACGACGGCCGGGTACTCGCGGACGCGACGGTAGTACTCGCGCGTGCGCTCGACCTCGGCTTCATAGGCGGGTTCGTCGGCGAAACACTCCGCGTTGAAATACAGGACGTCCAGCCGGCCGGCTTCCATGCGTTCATACAAAGCCTGCAGCGCCTCGGGCTTGAGAACGTCGTCGCCGTCCATGAAGAAGACGTACGGAGCGCGGGCGGCATCAAGCCCGCGGTTGCGCGCGGCCGACGGTCCGGCGTTTTCCTGCGACAGCACCGAAATGCGCGGCTCCTCGGCGGCCCAGCGCATCAGCACGTCCAACGAAGCGTCGGTCGAGCCGTCGTTGACGCAGATCACTTCCAGTTGCGTCAACGACTGACGCAAAACGCTCCGCAGCATGTCTTCGAGATATTCTTCCACATTGTACACGGGGACGACGACGCTCACGAGCGGATGTCCGGCCTGATTCTGTTTCATGACGACACAGGAAGATTTTTGCTTATCCATAAGCGGTTTCATCGCCACGACCTCTCTGTCGAAAAATGAAAAGGCGCCGCCGAAAGAGCGAGTACGGCGCTTGATGCAGCCGTACTCGCTCTTTCGGCGGCGCGGCACCTTTGGAAGCAAAACATATTATAGAAATAATAATAACATCGTTCTCAACATTATGTCAACGCCGCGCCGTTTTTTTACCCGCCATCGCAAAATAACGCAGCGGCAGGAAGAAGACGCGGTGAACCGCGCCGTTCTTCCTGCCGCTGCGTTTACGTTTCTTCATCGCGGGCGACGTTGCGCCCGTCGAAGACGGGGATGAATTTTTCCATCGCCGTGTGGCCGCGCTGGATAAAACAGTTTTCCATGCCGAGCTTTTCGGCGTGGTCCAGCACCTTGTCGTACTCGCAGGTCATCAGGCGGCGGTTCAGCTCGGGGCAGCAAGCCGCCTGCGGCATGGGCGTGAACTGGTTCATCAGGCTCACGCAGATGTCCGAACCAAAGGTATTCCACAGATAATCCAGCACTCTGAAACTGTCGCGGGAGTGTCCCGGCAGAATCAGATGCCGCACCAGCACGCCGCGGGTCATCAGCCCGTCTTTCATCACGAACGGCCCCGTGATCTCGAACATCTTCTCGATCGACGCCGAAGCGTATCGAAAATAATCCGGAGCGTTGGAGTATCGCCGCGCCAAAGAATCGGCGCAGTATTTCAGATCGGGCAGGAACACGTCCACGGAACCGCGCAGCGCTTCGATCGTCTCCGGCAGCTCGTAGCCGCCGCAGTTGTACACGACCGGCAGGATAAATCCATGCCGTTTGGCCCGATCGAGCGCCGCGAGGATCTGCGGCACGTAGTGCGTCGGCGTCACCAGATCGAGCGAGGCGGCGCCGCGCCGCTGCTGTTCGAGAAAGATTTCGGCCAGGCGTTCCACGCTCACGTCGACGCCTTTTCCCCGGTGGCTGACGTCGTAGTTCTGGCAGAAGACGCACTTCATGGTGCAGTGGGAGAAAAAAACCGTTCCGGCGCCGTTTTCGCCCGTCAGGCACGGTTCTTCCCAGCGGTGCAGCGACACCAGCGCCACGCGCGCCAGTTCGCCGGCGCCGCACCAGCCTTTTTGCCCGTTTTGCCTGTCCGCGCCGCAACGGCGCGGGCATAGGTCACATGAACACAGATCCATCGTCGCGCTTCCCCCACATACAAAAATCGCCCCGGGAACCTTTTCCCGGGGCGATTGTACTCTCCAAATTATTCGATTTCAAGCGCGGCGATGCCGGGCAGGCTTTTGCCCTCGCAGTATTCGAGGCTGGCGCCGCCGCCGGTGGACACGTGGGACATCGCGTCTTTGAGGCCGAATTTCTTCACGGCCGAGGCGGTGTCGCCGCCGCCAACCACGGTGAACGCGCCCGTGGCGGTCGCCGCCGCCATCGCCTCGGCCACGGCGCGGCTGCCGGCGGCGAACGGTTTGTTCTCGAACACGCCCATGGGGCCGTTCCAGAGCACCGTTTTGGCTTTCGCTATTTCAGCCGCAAACGCTTTGGCCGTCTCCGGGCCGATGTCCAGTCCCATCAGACCGTCGGGCACCGACGACGCGGGAACCACGGAACAGCGCGCTTCGTCGCCGATCTCCGCGGCCGCGATCACATCCGTCGGCAGCAAAATCTTCACGCCCTTCGCCGCGGCGCGCACCAGCACGTCTTTGGCAAAATCCACGTGCTCGGCGTCGTACAGCGATCTGCCGATCGTTCCGCCCTGCACGGACAGGAAGGTGAAGGCCATGCCGCCGCCGATCAGGATCGTGTCGGCCGTGTCGAGCATGCGTTCGATCACGCCGATCTTGTCGGAGACTTTCGCGCCGCCCAGCACCAGCACATACGGTTTTTCCGGATCGGACTTGACGCGCTCGAGCGCTTCCACCTCGCGGGCGATCAAAAAGCCGGCGTAGGCGGGCAGCACGCGGGCGACGCCTTCGGTGGTGCAGTCGCCGCGGTGCGAAGCGCTGAAAGCGTCCATGACGAACAGGTCGAACGGTTTGGCCAGCATCTTGCTGAACTCGGGATCGTTCTTCTGCTCCTCGGCGTGAAAGCGCGAGTTCTCCAGCAGCAACAATTCGCCGGGCTTCTGCGCCGCGACGGCCGCTTCGACCTCGGGACCGACGCACTCGGGAACGAAACGCACCGGATGCCCCAGCCCCTTTTCCGCGTCTTCGCGGATCTGCCCCAGCGACATCTCCGGCACGACCTGCCCTTTGGGACGCCCGAAGTGCGAGATCATCGTCACCCGCGCGCCGCCGGCCAGCAGCGCGTCGATCGTCTTTTTATGAGCGACGATGCGGGAGTTGTCTTTGACTTTGCCGTCTTTGAACGGCACGTTGAAATCGACGCGGATCAGAACTTTTTTGCCCTCCAGGGGCGCTTCGGAAATTCCGCGCAGTCTCAGCATTTTACAGCCCCTTGGAGATCACGTAGTTGACCAGGTCGACGCAGCGGCAGGAATAGCCCCACTCGTTGTCGTACCAGGCGAAAACTTTGACGAGTCCGTTCATCTCGATGGTCTGATCGGGCGCGAAAATGCTGGAGCGGTCGTCGTGAATGAAGTCGGCGGACACGCACTCGTCGGTGACGTATCCCACGTAGGGAGCCATGGCGCCCGCGGCGGCCTTTTTCACGGCCGCGTTCACTTCGTCGGCCGTCACCGCGCGGCCGGGGACGAAGGTCAGATCGACGATGGAAACGTCGGGCGTGGGCACGCGCAGCGCCATGCCGCTCAGTTTGCCTTTCAGGGCCGGGATGACGAGCGCCACGGCCTTGGCGGCGCCGGTCGTGGTGGGGACCATGGAACAGGCCGCCGCGCGGGCGCGGTAGTTGCTCTTCTTGTGGGACTTGTCGACCAGGTTCTGATCGCCCGTGTAAGAGTGGACGGTCGTCATCAATCCTTTTTCGATGCCGAACGCGTCGTTGAGGATCTTGGCGATCGGCGCCAGGCAGTTGGTCGTGCAGGACGCGTTGGAAACGATATGGTCCTTGGCGGGATCGTACTTTTCCTCGTTGACGCCCATGACGAACGTCGCCACGCCGTCGCCCTTGCCGGGAGCGGTGATGACGACCTTTTTGGCGCCGCAGGCGATATGGGCCCCGGCCTTTTCGGCCGTCACGTTCTTGCCGGTCGCTTCGATGACCAGCTCGACGCCCAGTTCCTTCCAGGGATACACGTCGTTTTCGGGCGTGACGCAGAGGATCTTTTGGCCGTTGACGACGATGGAGTCGCCTTCCGAAGTGACCGTGCCGTTGAAACGGCCGTGCACGGAATCGTACTTGAAAAGATACGCCATCTGGTCGGCCGACGCGCTGTGCCTCGTAACGGCGACAACCTCAAAAAGACCTTTTTTGTCGTACTCCGACATGGCACGAAGAACAAGACGGCCAATTCTGCCAAAACCACTGATCGCAACTCGAACTTTGCTCATAGCAGCAGCCTCCTAAGAATTATTAGCCGTCTCCGCCGGGAAAACGGCTTTCGCAAGCGACATCATACCGTGTGTTTAGATTAAGCGCAAAACGGCCGGCTGTCAAGATTCGTGCCGATTAATTTCGCGTCAGGACCGCTTCGACGGATCAAAACCGGCCTCTTCCGCGATCGCGAGCAATTTTTTCAGACGATATTTCACGGTGCTTTTGCTCACCTGCGGGCGAAGCAGATCGCCAAGATCGGACAGCGTCGCTTCCGGATTCTCGAGCCGGGCCCGGGCCAGGGGGATCAGCTTTTCGGGGATCAGCTTCACGTCGAGTCGGCGCAGAAAATCGATCATCGCCACATGCTGGCGGGAAGTTTTCACGCTGCGGCGAATATTGGCGCTGTCGCAATTGGCCTGCTTATTGGCCAAGTCGCGGCTGCCGCGCATTATCGAACGCTTTTCAAGGTTCTGCGCCAAAGCCGACATGCCCATAAAATAACAGAAACGCATGATCTGCTGAAGGTCGCGAATCGTCAGCTCGCGCACGTTTCCCTTATCCCGCGCCGAGAAGGTAATCTCGCTGCCCTCCAGCAGTTCGCTCATACTGCGCGCCACCGACGCATCGTGAAAACGCATGATGCAGTAATATCCCCGCTTGGGATTGTAAACGCTCCCCGCGCAGCCGAAAACGCCGCGCGCCCAGGCCCAACGGATGAAATCGCGGCGGTGACGTTTTGCGAGAATCGTCCTATAAAGAGACTGCGGCAAAACGACCGCCACTTTCCGATTCTGCACGCGCAGGATCTCGCTCAGGTCCGCTTCGCCGCTCCAGCGCACATACGGCCAGAGACGGCGGAAGCGGCGGTAGACCCACAGCCGCGACGAGGAGATACGCGCCTCGATCCCGACGGTCTGCCTGTTCATGCAGGCGACGATCCCGGACAGCTCGGACTCCGCGGAAACGGCGTCGGTCACGGGAGCCAGAAACCATTCGTCCCATTGCTCGGTGCTGATCTTCATAGCTCATACCCGCCGTTCAGCTTGCGGTTGATCCTCATCAGCGCCTCGGCCAGGCGGGCGCTGTGATGACGTACGACGCCGCTCTCCTGGATCTGAAGCAGCGAAGCGCGGAAAACCTGGCAGCTCCTCGAGATCAAAAACTCTTCATCCTGCCGCCCCAGCGACAAAGGTTCCGCTCCTTGAGCGCGATACTTTTCCCGAAGCGGTTCGGGAATGACGTCTTCGTTGAGAACCACCACGTCGGGGTAACGTCCCAGCGCTTTGGCGACCCACTGAATGTGATTGAGCTGCGTCATGCCGCTGGTTTCCCCCGGCTGAGTCATCAGGTTGGCAACGTAAACGACGGGGCGCTTCGACTTGCGCAGCGCGGCGGTAAAATCTTCCACCAGCAGATTGGGGATGACGCTCGTAAAAAGGCTGCCCGGCCCCAGAATGACCAGATCGGCATGGTGAAGGACCGAAAATGCTTCGCGCACCGGCTTCACGCCCGAAGGCTCGAGGCGGATGCTGCGAATGTCGCGTCCGCGCTCCGCCACCGCCAGTTCGCCGCGCAGCGTCGCGCCGTCGTTCGTCTCGGCGACGAGCGTGACGTTTTCCGTCGTGATCGGCAGCACCCGGCCGCGGATCGCCAGCAAATTGTTGACGAGCTCCACGGCGTTTTTGAAATCGCCCGACTGCTCCGTCGCCGCCAGCAGGATCAGATTGCCGAGACTATGTCCTTTCAGATCGCCCTGGCCGAAACGGAAGTTCATGAAGGCCCGCAGCTGATCGTCGTTTTCGCTGAGGGCGACCAGACAGTTGCGGATGTCGCCGGGAGGCAGCATGCCCCAGTCGCGCACCAGGCGTCCGGAACTGCCCCCTTCGTCGGTCACCGTGACCAAGGCGACGATATTGCGCGTATAGCCTTTCAGCCCCTTTAAGAGAGAAGAAAGCCCCGTCCCGCCGCCGACTGCCACAAAATGGGGCCCTCCCGCGAGACGGAGCTGTACGGCTGCCGCCGCCGCTTCCCGTTCGTTCGTTCTTTTCGATATGAAACTTCGCACGCGGCGACTGTTGCGGAACAGAAGAGACACGGTCACGCCGCCGGCCAGACAGCCGCCGACAAAGATCAGCGCCACGGCGAACAAAAGCGTCATGATTTCCGCCCTCCCCGTTCATCCCGTTCGAGGTCGCGATGCTTGACGCGGCACTCCACGCCGTCAATCCCTCCCAATCGCTCACCCAGCCATTCAGCCGCAAAAACAGAACGATGACGGCCGCCTGTACAGCCGATGGCGATCTGCAAATAATTTTTGCCGCTGAGGTGGTACACGGGAATGATGTTTTCGAAAAGCTCCAGACTCTGGTGTAAAAAGGAGCTGGCCATCGGATCGTTGTAGATGTACTTTTGCACCGGTTCGTCACGACCCGACAGATATTTCAGCGCCTCCACGTAATAAGGATTGACGAGGAAACGCACGTCCAACACAAAATCGGCGTCAAGCGCCACGCCGTACTTGAAGCCAAACGAACTGACCGTCACCTGCAGTCCGGCCGGATTGCGCGCCAAGATCGAGAAGATCTCGGCGCGAAGCTGGGCGTTCGACAGTGCGGATGTATCGATGATACGGTCGGCGATGCGCCGGAACTGCGCCAATTGCTTGCGCTCGATGCCGATTCCTTCCAGCAGCGAATTCATGAAACCCAACGGATGACGCCGGCGCGTCAGGCTATAGCGGCGCAGCAGCACATCCTCGGACGCCTCGAGAAAAAGGATCTGAACGTTGACGCCCTTCTGTTTCAGATCGTCGAGCACGCGCGGCAGACAATCCGGCAGATCGAGGCTGCGCACGTCGATCACGGCCGCTACGCCGTTCTCCAGCGCTCTGGGATGCTGAGACAAGATCCCGATCAGCCCTGGAAGCATACCGACAGGAATGTTATCGACCGTAAAAAAGCCCTGATCTTCCAGAAGATGCAGCACGCTGCTTTTTCCGCTGCCAGACAGCCCCGTGATGATCAGCAGTTTTTTCGGAAGCATGGTCTCGCCGCTCACTGATTCTGCCGCACTAAGACCGGATGCCCCGCCGCCTTGATGTCCTTCGCGATCTCGTCGGCCACCGCCCGTTCGCGCCCGCCGGCCACGATCACGCGATAATAATTCTTGCCGCGCACTTCCGCCTGGCGCACCACGGCGCTGTGTCCCATCTTCTGAAGCGACGAAACGACGGCGTTTGCCGCCGCGCGATCAGTGTAGGAACCGCACTGGATAATAAACAGACTTTTGTCGATGCTGCCGCCGCGGACAATGACGCGGTTTTCCCCTGGCGCGGCATCGCCTTTCTTGGGATCGACACGAGCAGCTCGCGGTTGTGACGGGCTTTTCGACGACGCATTGTCCCCTCCCTCGCCGCCTGTCGTGGCCGGGCGATCTTCGTTCTGGGACCGACCGCCGCTTTTACGCTGCACGGGTTGAGCGATGATCACGTTGTCAATTTTCTCTTTTTTCGTCACCACGCCGTCTTTCTTGTCCCCGACGATCCCCGCGCTCTGGTGTTGGGCAATCGGGCGCGGCTGTGTGATAACGGTCGGCTTCGGAGGACTGGGAGCCCAAAGAAGGCGGATCCCCACCACGACAATGCCCAACGCGACAACGCCAAGAATCGGCAGCATAAAGTCGCCAAACGGGACAGCCGGCTTCTGCTTGAAACGGCTTGTTGATCTGGCTGCCATAAAAATCACCTCAGTTTCATAGAATCATGACATAACAACAACGGAGACAAGCAGACTTGTCCCCGTCCGAGAATCTTCGTTACTTTTTGCGGCGTCTGTAAGTCGTCGGGATATCAAGTCCGGAGCCAAGCCCTTCAAAAATACTGTGCGGCTCTTCCGAAACCACGTCGCTGGGCGTCAGGTTCTGTTTCTCGAACAAGCCGGCGGAATCTGAACCAGCCTGCGTCTTGGCGTCGTTCTTATCGGCAAGAATGTCCTTGAATCCCGTAGCGATCAAGGTAAAGCGCACGGTATCGCCCATCGAGGGATCGATGCCCTGTCCCCAGATGATGTTCGCGTCCTCGCGGGCAGAAGCGGAGATCAACTTCGCCGCTTCGTTCATCTCGAGAATGCTCAGATCCTCGCCGGACTCGATGCAGTACAGCACAGAAGAAGCTCCGTTCATCGGCGCTGTCATCAGCGGCCCGTTCATCGCCGCGCGGGCCGCCGCGAGCACACGGCCATCGCCCTTGGCTTCGCCGACTCCCATGATCGCCGTCCCCGCGTCGCGCATGATCGTGCATACGTCCGCAAAATCCACGTTGACCTGCATGATTTTGCGAATGACGCCCGTCACGCCGGCAACGGCCTGCCGAAGGACTTCGTCGCTCATCTTGAAGGCTTCCTGCCACGTCGTCGATTTATCGGAAAGCTCGATGATGCGGTCGTTGTGTACGATGACCAGAGCGTCGACTTTCTCGCGCAATCTGCTGATGCCCTCGGTCGCCTGCCGAATGCGCTTCGGCCCCTCCCAGCTGAAAGGATACGTAACGATCGCGACGACCAGCGCGCCGACCTTTTCCTTGGCGATGCCGGCGATCACGGGAGCAGCGCCCGTACCGGTCCCGCCGCCCATACCGGCGGTGATGAAGACCATGTCGGCTCCTTCAAGAAGGTTCGTGATCTCCTCTTCAGACTCCTGAGCCGCTTCCTGTCCCACGCTGGGATTCGCACCGGCGCCCCGCCCCTTGGTCAGATTGCGTCCCAGGATCAGTTTCGACGAGGCTTCCGAAAGCCGCAGCGCCGCAACGTCAGTATTGCCGGCAATAAAATCCACATCATCAATGCCGCTGCGAATGATCGTATTCAGCGCGTTGCCGCCGGCGCCGCCGACACCTATAACCTTGATAACTTCTCGAGGAACTAACGCACTGATATCGTCATCCTCAAGGGGTGCATCGTTGGTGATCGAGAAGATCTCGCTGTCGTCCATGGAACCGGTCCTCCTTAGAATAATTCTCTGAAAAGTTCTTTCGCATTGCGGGCAAAGGCTTTAAGGGGCGACTGAGAAGGTCTTCTTGCACCTTTCATTCTCTTAGAAGATTTGCCGGGGGCAATGTTTTTGAAGATCGACATAGGCGCTTCCACGTATACGAAGGGATTCTTTCTCCTTTCCATCAGATACACGATGATCCCCGATACGGCACTGTAGCGGCAGTCATTGCGTCCTCGCTGCATCTCCTCCCGAAGCACGGGCACGCCGACTCGCACGGATGTTCCCAAATAAGAATCGGCAAACGGAACGATACCTTTGGTCATCACGACGCCGCCCGTCAGAATCACATCAGTGGGAAGCCCTGCTTTTTGGATAGCCTTGAGACTGGGAACGACGCTGTCGGCAAAAAGTTCGTCCAGACGGCTCGCAATGATCTCCCCCACTTCCTCCTTGCCGAGTTCACGCTTCCGGCCGCGGTGTTCCACTGTCAGCGATCCGTCTGTTTCCGCCTTCGGATCCACGTCAATATCCTTTTTCAGCTCTTCCGCAATCGCAAAGGGAATTTTCATGACGCAGGAAATGTCGTTGGTAATATGATCGCCGCCAACGGGAATCTCCGCGGCGTGGATCATACGTCCTTCGGAAAAGATCGACACGCTCGTCGTTCCGCCGCCGATCGCCACAAGGGAAGCGCCCATCGACCGCTCGTCGACACTCAGCGTTCCCAAAGCTTCGGCGACAGGTTTCAGAACAAGACCGACTACAGAGACTCCCGCTTTTTCCACACAGTTTACCACATTTTGCGCTACGGTAGTAGGGATTACGAGCGCCGTCAGTTCGACCTCCAGACGGATGCCCGTCATCTCCAAAGGGTTGTCGATCCCGCTGTTCCCGTCGATAGCATATTTGATGGGAATTGAATGAAGACAGCAGCTGCTCGGCAGCAGCTGGAGCTCGCTCAATGCCGTCTCGATGACCCGTTCGATGTCTTCGGCCATGATCTGGCGCGGCGAACGTCCCAGGGAAATCTTTCCCTTCAGTACGTGGCATTTTACGTCGATGCCGCTGAAAGCGACCACAGCACGGCTGATCTTTATACCGCTGAGCATAGATTCGGCATCGGCGATAGCGTCGGAGACCGAACTGACCGCCTGATCGAGATTGACGATCATGCCTTTGCGCAGACCTCGGGAAGGCGCCTGTCCTATGCCTATGATCTGCGCTTTATCGGGATTTTCCGGCGCTCGTTCGGCAACTGCCACGGCTATTTTCTTCGTACCGAGATCAAGTCCCACCAGGATGTCAGAATCTCTGCCCATGAATTCTCTCTCCTTTGCCCTCAAACATCATTCAGGGATGACGCTGTTCTTCTTAATAATTATTTTATCCTCGTACGTCGCGTCGATCGACGTTTTTTGTTCCGGTTTCGCGCCAGTCAATTCTCTCACGACGATGAGACTTTTTTCAAGATGAGACACTTTTCCAATAAAAGACGACTGGCTTTTTGTCCTCATGTTTTCAAAAACACAGGCGATCACATCTTCTCCGCCGCGGCGGAGCAGTTCAACGTCGGAAGCTTCCAGGTCCTTCTGGGAAAGCAGGGTCTGCTGCAGTGAATCAAGCCATTGATACGAAACCGTCAAATGAGTAACTCCGTTGAGTCCCAGATCCTCAAGCAAGGGGAACGAATTCCCCACCCGAAGTTCAGGGAGCTGCGGAATTTCCGCAGTCAGCACCTTCTCCCACAGATCGCGGCGCCATGCCGCGCCGTCCTGCGCGATAAGATACTCGGCATGCTGCCAGACGATTTTCATGGCCGGAACAAAGGGGACCGCGGTCAGCTTCAGAGCGCCGCGAAAGGGGTTCCACTGCGTTTCTATCGTAAAGGGGTACTGTCGCTCATAGCTTTTGAGTTCGCTTTTTGCCAGAAGCCATGCCGGATGAAAATTCAGGAACGACTCGCTCCAATCGCGCAGATTCGTCTCGAACTCGGCCGAAAAATTCTCCACCTGCAACGACTTCAGATGAAAGGGTTGAAAATGATCGTTCAGGCACAGGAAAGATCCCGTTAAAAAAGAGTATAGGCACCACCGCAATCTTTTCCCCATTGCCCGCCCCCATAAAATTTAAGACGTCAAAGAGCCGACGCGAAACCCCTGTTCAACTCCTGAACGACCAGATCTCCAATCACACAGACATCGCCCGCTCCTTCAGTCAGGACCAAGTCGCCGGGACGAACCAACGACAGGACTCTTTCAGCGGCTTCAACTTTATTCTGAGCGAGGACGCAGTTTCCGCCGCGTCTGGCCACTGTGGCGCCGATCAGTTCGGACGACACGCCGGGAATCGGTTGCTCGTCCGCCGCATAGATCGGCAGCAGCACGACCTGGGGCACGCTGGCCAGCACTTCTGCGAAACGATCGAAAAGAGCCTGGGTCCGCGTGTAGCGATGAGGCTGAAATATCAACAGGATTCGACGGTCAGGGTACATAAGCCTGACCGCATTCAGCGTTGCCTCAATCTCGCGGGGATGGTGTCCATAGTCGTCGTATACCAGGATATTGCCAGGACACATGGCGCGCAGCTGAAGACGCCGCTTCGCCCCGTGAAACATCCTCATGGCCTTTTGAATGATATCGAAAGAAACTCCCAATTCATGAGCGACGCCGCACGCCGCAAGCGAATCGAGAACGTTATGTTCGCCGGAAATCACCAGCTCAATGGTTCCCATTTTCCGGCCCTTCGCATGGAAAGTGTAGTTCAAACCGCCGCCGCAATGATACTGGATATCCGCAGCGTAAAAATCGAACGAAGGGTCGCGCCCGAAAAGATGCACGCGCTTCTTCAAATCGTCCGGAAGCGCTTCGATCACCCTTTTAACTCCGACATCTTCCCCACACAGGAAAAGCTTGCCACCTTCCTTGGTGTTGCAGAGGAAACGGCCAAAAGCGTCGATGACGGCCTGAAGATCGGGATACTGATTCACGTGGTCCCAATCGACGTTGGTCACGACGGAGTAAAGAGGATGGAAATACTCAAAAGACTCGTCGCTTTCGTCAAGCTCGGCGACCATATACTCCCCCATGCCGAGCTTGGCGTTGCATCCGATGTCACAAAGTTCCCCGCCAACCGCAATGGTAGGCTGCATGTCGGCCTGCTCAAGGATATAACTGATCAGCGAAGTCGTCGTCGTTTTGCCATGGGTTCCGGCCACGCCGATGCCGCGTTTGGAGTCGAAAAGAAGGCTCAGCAGCTCGGCCCGCTGCAGCACAGGGATCTCTTTCCTGCGCGCCTCGGCCAGCTCGGGATTGGACGCGGGAATAGCGCTGCTGTACGCCAGCAAATCGACTCTGCATTCATCCAAATGGTGCACGTCGTGTCCGTAAAGGATTTTTACGCCGGCTTTCTCCAGCTTTTCGACGTAAGCCGTGCGTCCCATATCGCAACCGCTGACATTGAAGCCCAACTCGTGGAAAAGCAGTGCCAGCCCGCTCATCCCCGCTCCGCCGACACCCATAAGGTGGATGTTCTTGATACTGCCCAGATCTATTTTTTTTCGACTCACGTGGGATTCCCCTTTCAAACTGTGAGGCTGCGCAAGGCTTCATAAAGTTTTACCGCGCCTGCACTCAGATCCTCACAGCTCACGCGCCGCTCTGCGGCAGACCGCAAGGCCGCGCGAAACTGCTCCTGTGAAGAGCCTTCCAAAAAGACGGGGGCTCCCGTCAATTTGGAGAAATATTGGGCATTGCTCAACTGGTGCTGTCCAACGGCTTTTAACCACGGCACGACGAGCACCGGAATTCCCAGAGCCCGAAGCTCTGCCAGCGTCGAAGCTCCGGCCCGACAGACGATCATGTCCGCGGCAGAAAACACCGTCGTCATGTCCCAGCAGGCTTCATGAACCAGCGCTTCAGGGAAAGGACGATCTTCGGCTTTGATGCCCATGCACAGGACTTTACAACTCGTTGATTTTATCATATTTTGTGCGTCTTGCAGCACTTTTCTCAGGCCGCCGCTCCCCAGAGAGCCGCCCAAAATAATAATCAATTTCTCGTCATCCCTCAAAAACGTCCCCAGCAGCCGTTTCTGAGCGTCCTTTTTATCGATCAGACGGATCTCGCGCAACGGCATCCCCGTCACAATCTTTTTTGCCGTGTCCAGTCCCTTGCAGTCTTCCCAGGCACAAGCGACAGGAATACCGCATCTGGCCGCAAAACGGGTGACTTTTCCCGCCACAGTGTTCTGTTCATGCATGAGCACGGGAACATGGAGGCAACGCGCCGCCAGCAAGACGGGCATCGAAAGATAACCGCCGAACAGCACACAACGGTCGATCCGTTCTTTCTTTAAAATCGCGCGCGCCTCGAAAAAAGAACTGAAAAGGTGCTTCCAGCGCGTCAACGAACGCAGGCCGGACACGCCCAAAGGAGAACCTTCCAGCGACAATCTTTGAGGAACTACGCCATGAGCCTTATAAATTTCATCTTCCAGCGGACGGCTGCCCGAGAGCCAAATAACCGACTCCCCCCGCTTCTGCAGCCACAAGCCGAAAGCAATGGACGGGATGATATGACCGCCGGTCCCCCCGGCCGCCAATAGGATTCTGTACGTCACGTCACCGTCCTCCTCTACGCGTCTTCTATCGGTTCTTTGATCAGTCTGATCAGCAAACCGATCCTTGCCCACATGAATACCAGCGAGGTGCCTCCGTAACTGATAAACGGCAGAGGCATGCCTGTCAGAGGGATCAGTTTCATGACGCCGCCCAGATTGATGAAAAACGGCAGCAGTACCGCGACGCAGCATCCCCAAATGAGAATACGCCGTTCCGGCGTCGCTTTTCTGTATGCGGCATAGACGCGCAGCGTCCAAAACACAAACAGAAGAAAAACGCTCATCGTGCCGACAAGCCCCAACTGTTCCCCGAGAGCAGGGAAAATAAAATCGTTATGCACTTCCGGCAAGAACTGCTGGCTCCGCCCAAGCCCGATGCCCCATATTCGCCCGTTGGCAAAAGCGATCAGTCCCTGAATAACCTGATAACCGGAACCCAGCGGATCGGTCCAGGGATCGAGCCATGTTTCGATCCGCTCGGCGCGATATCCATAATTCGCCATGTACCATAGCACCGGAGACGCGGCAATTCCCGTGACCAATGGCAACAGGATGCCGTACCGTTCGATGAAAAGAGCGCCGACGATGCCCACGAGCAGCAGCAGACCGCCAAAGTCAGGTTGTTTCATGATGATCAGGGCAAAGGGAGCAAACAGGATGCCGCTGAGGATCAGCGCTTTCCACATGCCGTCCACCCGCATGTAGACTTTGGCAAGATGGATCATCATCACAAAGCTCACAACTTCCAACGGCTGGAAGTTGACCGGACCGAGGCGGATCCAGCGGGAAGCCCCTTTGACGACGACTTTCAACGGAGAAAAGACCGTCATCGCCAGCAGCCCAAAAGCCACGGCCAGCAAAAAAACGCTGTGTCTCGACCAGAAACTCAGCGGCACCTGCGTCACCACGATAAATCCCGTCAAAGCTACCATGAGCCACAGCGCCTGCTTCAATCCCGGCGAAGAAAGATCCCAGCCCGTCATCGACGAGACTACAACAACGCCTAACGTGGAAAGGATCAAGGGCACAATCCAAAGCCCAAAAACGCTCCCGCCGCCGGCGTCGCGGTTATAAAACCACGAATCCCTTATCTGGTTAGAACAGTGTTCTGACGAGTTGGGCAAAATGATCTCCCCGTTCTTCATAACTATGATACATGTCCCAGCTTGTGCAGGCGGGAGAAAGAAGGACTTTATCGCCGGGACCGGCAAGTTCCGAGGCTTTCTTCACGGCCTCGCCCATATCCTTCGCCCGCACGGCGTGTCGATAACCGGCAGACCGCAGCGCCGCAAAAATTTTTTCGGCTTCGGAACCGATCACAATCGCGGCAAACGTCTCTTCGCACACGACGCGGGCAAGTTCATCATAGCGTTCGCCCTTGCCCTGGCCGCCAAGGATGACGAGTTTGCGGCCGCTGATGCTGTGCAAAGCCGCGATCACAGCGGCCACGTTGGTCCCTTTGGAATCGTCGATGTAAAGGACGCCATTGTGTTCGCCCACCGGTTCACAGCGATGATGGAGGACTTCGAAACTGGCAAGTCCCACGGAGGGATCGACGTCGCGAAACGCAAGCGCTACGGCGGCACAAGACATGGCGGCATTTTCCAAATTATGGGCGCCGAGCAGTTTCAATGAGCTTTTACGGAACAACAGGCGGCGTCTTTCGCGATCGACCAGAAGCACATCGCTGTCGTCCATGTCGATCCTCAAATTGCCGCGTCCCAACGCACAAACGGTGCGTCCCGCCGGGACGCGGAACGCGTCGACGTCATGCGTCACCGCGTAGCACTCCCCCTGACGGGGCAGAAAGATCCTGCACTTGTCGCTTTTGTAGCTCTCGTAACTGCCATGCCAATCAAGATGGTCAGGGGCCAGATTCGTCAGGACGGCAACGTCCGGCCTGAGCTGCGTGTTCCAGTGCAGCTGAAAACTGCTCAGCTCCATCACGATTGCATCATAGCTTCTGTCCGCATGAGCCGCCAGGGGATCGCCGATGTTCCCCACGGAGACGGCATTCAGACCGCAACTTTGCAACAGGTGGGCGATCAGCGCCGTGCAGGTCGTTTTGCCGTTTGTCCCCGTCACGGCGATGATCTTTCCTTTCAGGAACGGGGCGAGAAGGTCGAGCTCTCCCTGCACAGGCACGTTTTTTGCGCGGGCCATCGACACCGCATCCGATTTTTCCGAGACGCCCGAGCTCACGACCATCAGGTCGCACTCGCAGCATCTGGGCGTATGGCCGCCGGTTTCCCATTGGATCCGCGTCTTGCTGAAAAGCTCCTGCGTCTCGCGGGGGATCTCCGCCCGATGATCGGTCACGAAAACACCGGCGCCGCGGCTGGCCGCCCAGAGCGCCAGAGCCCTTCCGCTCACGCCGGCGCCGACGACGGTGATCTTATGAACCATCTAAACTCCTCCTTCCGCCGCGCCCGAAAAGACCAAACGCACGGTAGCGACGTCGCGCTCAACGAAAATCGATCACGGCATAAAAAAGAACGCCACGGACTGCGCCGCCGCGGCGCACAGCAGCGAACAAAGCGTATGGACCAGCAAAAAACGGACGACGATGCGGTCTTCGGGCCAGCCCAACAGTTGAAAATGATGGTGAAGGGGGCTCATTCTAAAAACGCGCCGGCCCCAACCATGAATGGCGATCAGCTGGATCACGACCGACAGCATCTCAATGCCGAATCCCGTTCCCGCGGGGATCAGAACCAACACGCCGCCAGCGCCCATAAAAGCGCAGGAAGCCATCAGCCCGGCCAAAAAATGTGCTCCCGCGTCGCCCATGAAGACCTGAGCGGGATGACAGTTATGCCATAGGAATCCCAAAGCGACGGCCAATCCCGTCAGAGATCCCAGGTAAGGTTCCGGCGAGAGCGACGCCAAAACGACGAAAGTCACGACGCTTGCCCCCGCCGCCAGACCGTCCAGACCGTCGGTCACGTTCACCGAATTCTGAATGCCCACGGCGAAAAACAGCGCCAGAGGCCAGATCCAGCCGCCGATCGAAAAGCCCCAGAACAGAGCGGGAACTTTGCCGTCCAATGCCAGAAGGATGAACCACAGCCCCGTCGTCGTCGCCTGCAGAGCGAACTTTTGCAGGCTGCGCAGCCCCTCGCTAGAACTGTTTTTGAACTTCAACATGTCGTCGCATAAGCCGACCATAGCGGAAAGGATCGGATACGACCAGAAGATCACGCCGGCGCGATCGCCCCGAATCATGTGAGTCAGCAAAAGCCCTGAACCGATCAGCAAAAATACCACGCCGCCCGCCGCAGGAACTTTCGCCTTGATCTTCTCGTCGATATGCGTTCCATAAGCCTTCTGCACCTGAGACACGTGACGGCGCCGCATCCAGTCGATCCACGAATGCTGCGCGGCGACCTCACAGAAGAAAATCACGAAAAGAAGGATCAGCGAATGAGGAGCCAGAAGAGTCATCATAGTTCGAGCGCCCTCACCACGCGCTCAAGATGATTGCCGCGCGATCCCTTGACGAGAATCACGTCGCCTTCGCCCGGACGCGTTCCATCCACCGCCTCGATCAGCGCATCGATGGAGTCGTAGTAATAATCCGCCGTCCCCTCGACGTTCTTCCATTCCTCGCCGAAGAGATACAGCAGGTCGCTGACGTGAAGCGCCCGCTCAAAGATCCTGCCGTGTTCCGAAACCGACGCCGTTCCCAGCTCCAACATTTCGCCGAGGATCAAAAAGCGGCGCCCCGGGATGTCGGCCGAGTCCATGGCAGCCAGAGACGCTTTCACGGCCGCCGGGCTGGCATTGTAACACTCATCGAGAATCGCCGCGCCGCTTTCGGACAGGCGGATCTCTCCGCGCCCGGCGCTGTTGCGGCACTTGGGCAAAGACGCCGCGATCTCGCGGCTGGAAAGCCCCGCACGCCCCGCGATGGCGATGGCGCAGCAGAGCGGATAGAGCTGATGTACGCCGGCCAACGGCAGAGAAAGGTTGAATGACAAACCGTCCAGCCCCGTCAGGATCGCGCGCACCGTAAAATGATCTTTTTCCCAGCTCAATCGCTCGCGGGCAAAGAGCACTTCGCCGCGGCGTCCGAAGCGGATCACTTCCGGCAGTCTCAGTTCTTCGGCACGTTTGCAGAGCATTCCGTTGTCGCCGTTGATCACGGCGCAGCGCAGATTTTTCGACGCCAAGATCTCCGATTTGGCCTGAAGCACGCCTTCAAGGGAAGCGAAACTTTCCAGATGCGCCGGAGCCACCTCGGTGATCGCGGCGATCGTGGGCGGCAGATAATTCACCATCGCGGCGATTTCCCCGTGGTGATTGGCGCCCATTTCCAGCAGCATGATTTCCGTGTCTGCCGGCGCGGCCAGCACCGTCACGGCGCAGCCGATGAGCGTATTATAGTTGCCTCCGGCGGCGTGAAGTTTGAAATAATCTTCCAAAAGAGCTTTCGTATCGTTCTTCGCCGAAGTTTTGCCGACGCTGCCCGTGATCGCGATCGTTTCGCGCAGATGCTCCAGCGACCTCAGATAGGCCGAAGCCAAAGAGGCAAGGCCGTATTCGCAGCGTTCCGGCGTCAGAACAAAAGCGCACTGGGGATACAGCGAACTCCATTCATCCCGATAGGAGCCAGCCTCGCAGACGATCAGCGAAGCTCCTTTGGCGAGCACGTCGGGAATGAAGCGGTGTCCGTCGACCTTGGCGCCGTGAAGCGCCACAAATCCTTCGCCTTTTTGCGTTTCGCGGCTGTCCACCCGAATGATCAGAGGCAGCTCGGGGTCGACGCCCTTCACCGTCACGCCGGCCTGCGACGCCAATCGACTCAATCTCACCGGATCTTCACGCCCCTCTCGACGGCCCAGCCCTCGACGACCGACCGGTCGCTGTAAGGATATTTGACGCCGTTGATTTCCAGATACGGCTCCGGCCCCTTGCCGGAGAGCACCAGCAGATCGCCGCGGCGGCACCAGTCCAAGGCCTTGCGGATCGCCGCGTCGCGAGGCAGCTCGACGGACCAGCAATCGTCGGCGCGGACTTCCTTGATGCCCGCCACGATCTGCTCGGCGATCTTGACGGGATCTTCCGTGCGCGGGTTGTCCATGGTGACGAAGATCCGGTCGGCTTTCTGCGCCGCCGCCTGTCCCAGCAGCGGACGATGCCCGGCGAAACGATCGCCGCCGTGCCCGAAGAGGCTGACGAGCCGGCCTTCGGTCAACGGGCGCAGCGTCTCCAGCAACGCTTTCAGCGAATCGGCCGTGTGCGCGTAATCGATGATGACGCGCACGCCGTTGTCGAGATTCAGGCGTTCCATGCGTCCGGGCACCTGAGGCATGAGAGCCAGGCCTTCGGCGACCTTTCTTTCGTTGCAGCCCTCGGCTAAACAGACGGCCGCCGCGCCAAGCGCGTTTTCCACGTTGTATCGTCCCGAAAGCGGGATACGGACGCGGCCCATCTTGCGCCCGTCGAGGAGCAGATCGAACTCGCTCCCGTCGATGTCGAGTTTTACGTTCGTCCCTTGGAGGCGGGCCGGAGATTCGAGCGCCCAGGTCATGGCCTTCGGAAATTCGGCCGCAAGACGGCGGCCGTATTCGCTGGCGACGTTCGGCGCCACGGCCGCGCCCGGCTTGAGGTATTTGCGGAACAGCGCCGCTTTGGCTTCGTAGTAGTTCTCCATCGTCCCGTGAAAGTCGAGATGTTCGGGCGTCAGATTGGTGAACACGGCGCCGTCGTAGACGCACCCGCTCAGACGTCCCTGCACGATGCCGTGCGAAGAGCACTCCATGGAACAGGCCTGGCAGCCGTTGTCGACCATTCTCTTCAAAAACTGCTGGATCTCGCTGCCTTCGGGCGTAGTTCGATCGGCCAGCTCTACCGTAGCGCCGTCGTCGTAAACGATCGTTCCCAGCAGGCCGCATTTGACGCCGCAGTTTTGCAGAATGCTGCGCATCATGTAGCTGGTGGTGCTTTTGCCCTGAGTGCCCGTGACGGCGAACATTTTCATCTTTTCAGACGGCCCTTCGTTCAAAGCCGCGGCGAGATACCCCATCGCCGACCGGACGTCGGTTACCTGGATCCAGGGGATCGGCAGCCCCGGCTCGGGACGCTGGATCAAAAGATACGACACGCCGGCTTTCAGCGCCTGCTCGATAAAACGATGTCCGTCGGCATGAAGCCCTACGACGCAGGCAAAAATATCTCCCGGGCCGACGGTCCGGGAGTCGCTTTTCAGGGTACAGTCCGCCGGTATTTTGTTCCAGTCACCGCCGATATCTGTCAGAAGCCCAGCATTTTTCAGATCTTCAAGTCCTCTTTTCAATCGCCGATCCATGGTCACGCACTCCTCTTACTTGACGCCGACGCCCTTCAGACGTTCCACTTCGTCGACAATTTTTTTGAAAACCGAACCGGCAACGGGACCGCCGTAGTACAGGCTGCCCGTCACGTCGCCGAAAACGATCAGCATGGTATACTGGGGATCGTTCGCGGGCCAGAAGCCGATCATGGACGAATTGTAAAGCCCTTTGACGTACTTCCCGTTCCGGGCGACCTGAGCGGTGCCGGTTTTTCCGGCCACGTGGACCAGTTCGCTGTCGGCCGGTTTGCCTGTGCCGCTAACCACGACCTGGCGCAGGACGCCGCGAAGCCATCTGGAATTTCGCGGCGAAACGACGCGGTTCACCTCCATCGGCTCGGAGTGATACACCTGATGCCCCTCGCCGTCGACGGCCGACCGCACCAAGTAGGGGCGAACGAGGATACCGTCGTTGACGATGGCGTTGAAAGCCGTGACGAGCTGGAGCGGCGTCACCGCGAATCCCTGCCCGATGGCGACGTTTGCGGGAGTGATCCCGTACCATTTATCGGCCGTCGGCAGCAGCCCCATTTCCTCACCGTTCAGTTTGATGCCCGTGCGGGAACCGATCCCCCAAGAGCGCATCTCTTCATAGGTGCTGAAGGGGGGCATTTTCATACCGATCTGGGCCATGCCCACGTTCGACGATTTCTCGATGATCTGCGCTACCTTCATGACGCCGTTGTCCCTTGGATGGGAATCGCTGATATAACCGTCGGCCACCTTCAGATGCGCGGGACAACGGAACGAGTCGCTCTGTTTCACCCGTCCCTGTTCGAGCGCCATGGCGACCATGATGGGCTTGAAGGTCGAACCCGGTTCGTACACCCGGTTTACGGCATTGTTGCTCAAAGCCTTCAGATTCTTAAAGGTAGAACGATTGTTTGAATCGAAAACGGGATAGCTGGCCATGGCCTTGACGGCGCCGGTCCTCGTTTCCAGACAAATTCCCGCCGCCCAGGGAGCCTTGATCTCGGCGGCCTGAGCGCCAAGAAAGCGTTCTACCGCGTACTGAATTTCAGAGTCGATGGTCAAATACAGCCCCTGGGTGTCGTTGCGGTTTCTCGATTCCCGTTTCATGCCCGCAGCGACCGAGGCGCCGCGGTACCCCGTGTGCATTTTTTCTGGCACCACCAGCGTGCCGTTCCACATCAGCTCGATGCCGGCAAGCCCCCAGCCGTCCTGATCGCAAAATCCCAGCAGGTGGGAAAGCATATTCCCTTTCGGGTAGATCCGTTTGCGTTCCTCTCTGATGTAAAATCCCTTGCCGCAGTTCTTTACGATCTCTTCCGCTTCGCTGCGCTCGAGATAACGTTTGATCCAATAAAAACGGCGGTCCAATTTCTCCCCCAGAGCCTGAACTTTCTCCTTACCGATATAAGGCGTCAGATTATTGAGGCTTCCGGGCTCAAAGCCTTCCACTCCCGGATCGAGGAACACGCTGTACATCGTAATGGAGAGAGCCAGCGGCTCGCCGCGGCCGTCGTAAATGCTGCCCCGGTCCATCGCCTTGCGCTCGCTCTGCTGATACTGCTTGGCGAGCTGCTCGACCGCCCGCCGGTCCGGGTAAATATGGACCCTCACCAGCGCGCCCAGATACCAGGCCATCACGAGAAAGACGAGACACCATTGAATTTTTCTGCGTCTGGGCTCTTTCTCCGTTTCATTCGTTCCCCATTCCGGCATTTTTCCGCATCACCCGTTTTTTGTCACAAACGATCCATCATCAATTGGGCAATCTTATTCCCGAATTGGTCAAAGAAGCAGACATCGTGCCGCCAGAGCGTCCCACACCATCCAGACGGACAGCCCCCGCCAGATGGACCTGGGTCATCCCGAGCTGACGGGCCGCATAGGTATGAATCGCACGGGGCGACATCATGGCCGCCGCTTCGCGCTCCAGATCGCGGCATTCTTTTTCGCACGCTTCCAGCTGTCCCTGAACTACAGAGATGGCGTCGTCCATCCGCTGAGAATCGTTCCTCAGCATCGACAGAAGCCCCAGACACATGATCGAAGTGATGAAGAACGTCACCAACGCCTCTCCAAACTTTCCGGAATTCCTTCTCGAATATCTCACACCTTGCGCCATGGTCCGATCCGCCCTTCCGCCTTATTCGGCATATCTTTCTTGAAAAAACCGCGAAGCCGTGCGCTGCGCGACTTCGGATTGCGCTCTATCTCCTCGTCGTCCGGAACCTGTCCCTTTCGCGGCTCCGGAACGCCTTTTCCCTCTTCGCTCCATTCTTTGAACCGCCGCTTGACGATGCGATCCTCCAGCGAGTGATACGTCACGACGAGCAGACGTCCTCCCTGAGCCAAGAGCGAAAACGCCTCGTTCAATCCCTGTTCCAGCGCGCCCAGTTCGTCGTTCACCGCAATCCTCAGGGCCTGGAACACCTTCCGCGCCGGATGCCCGTTCATTTTCCGCATTACCGGAGCGGGGATCCCCCGGCGGATCACTTCCACCAGTCCCGCCGTGGTCGTTATCGGCCTTTTCAGCCGTTCCTTGACGATCTCGCCGGCAATGCTCCAGGCAAAACGTTCTTCGCCGTATTTCCTGAAAATCTCCGCCAGAGCTTCCCGTGAAAGATCGTTCACCAATTCCGCCGCCGAGAGAGTTCCCGCAGCGGGATCCATCCTCATATCTAGCGGCCCGTCCTCGCGGAACGAAAAACCGCGCCGGCCGTCGGCCAGCTGCATATTCGACACGCCCAGATCGAGTACCACACAGTCAACCGTACAGATCCCGGCGGATACGCACAGTTCCTTCATATTTCGAAAGTCTCCGTCGAGAGCCAGAAAACGCTCCCCAAAAGGAGCCAGCCGCCGGCAGGCAATGTCTCGCGCCTGTTCGTCGCGATCGATGCCGACGACCCGCCACCGGGAGGAGCGCTTTAAAAACGCCTCCGAATAACCGCCCAGTCCCAACGTGCCGTCAACGATCAACGCGTCGGCTTTGAGGTCCATGCACTCGACGACTTTCGTCAGGAGCACGGGGACATGTTCAAACTCCAAGGTCCGACACCCCTTCGGCCAGGGAGGTGAAATTCTCCAGCATCTCGTCATTGCTGGCGGACCATTTCTCGCTGTTCCAGATTTCCAAATGATCATTGACGCCATTGACGACGACCGCGTCGCTTAACTGCGCGTATTTGCGCAGCTTGACGGAAAGAAGGATGCGTCCCTGTCCGTCCACGGGAAGTTCCTCCGCCGCGCCGAGAAGCGTGCGCATAAACTGACGGGCCTGCCCCTTGGTGAACGGCAGAGACTGAAGCTTTTGCAGATATACGCTCCATGCGTCCATGGGGTAGACGGCAAGACAGTTGTCGAGGCCCACCGTGCAGACCACGGTGTCCCCTATCTGGGAACGAAACTTCGCCGGCATGACGAGTCGCCCCTTGTTGTCTATGCGATGGTCATAGCTTCCCATGAACATGTCCATTTTTCCCCACTTTCTACCACTTTATTCCACCACGGCCAGAATATCGTTTTTTTGGAAGAGGGTCAATAAGCTGAAAGATCCTATCAATCGTAGCAAAATGAACCTTTGGTACAATTGTTTACGATTTAAACATCCAACAAAAAAAAGGATGACACGCCGAAAGCAAAAAAATTGGATCTTCCCCCATCCAGGGAAGATCCACAATGAATTGTCTAAATTGTAGAATTACTAATTACAAAAATAATACAGATAATTCAAAATATTATCCGCCCGACGCAGAACTTCTCAGACAGGTCATGCTTTGAGGAAATGACGGAGTGGCCCGTAAGCCGGGTTCTGTCTGGGATAGTCATTTATCTAGAACATGCATTGCTGCATGTCTCGAGCGATCTGTACCCGGAGGTCAGCGGGCAGCCTCGGCCCTCCCTATTCGATCTTGCTCCAGACGGGGTTTGCCAGGCACGACAGTCGCCTGTCGTCCGGTGGGCTCTTACCCCACCCTTTCACCCTGACCCGGTGCGGAAACCGGGCGGTCTGCTCTCTGTTGCACTTTCCTGTGGCTCGCGCCAACTGGACGCTATCCAGCGTCTTGCCCTGTGGAGCCCGGACTTTCCTCTCCCGTTTGCACGGCAGCGACTATCAGGACCACTCCGGTTCTGAAGTATATCATCGTTTCGTGCCCGCGTCACGCTGCAGTTTTCCGCCAGCGACTTCCCGCGGCGCTCTTGCCGCGGGAAGTCCGACGACGGAAACCATTTCGCTGAAGCTCCGGTTCTCATAACACAGGCGGCACTTGACTTGATACAGATCTTTGATTCATACTATGTCTCAGTTGGAAGATCGAACCTCGCGGCGCTTCGTATGTGAATGCGTTTTATCAAGAAATAGTGTCGGGTTTTTGATTGAAAATCAGCATCAGTCCACGTTCTCGCTGGCACGCATCGCCTCTATCGTTTTGCCGATCAGTTCGTCGAGTTCCCAGCCCAGCATTTCGGCTCCCTGACGGATCACGTCACGTGAACAGCCAGCGGCGAAGCTTTTGTCCTTGAATTTTTTCTTCACGGACTTCACTTCAAGATCGCCGACGCTCTTGGAGGGACGCATGACCGCCACAGCGCCGATCAGACCGGTCAGTTCGTCGGCGGCGAAGAGAATTTTTTCCATCTGGTGCTCCGGTTGGACCGCAATCCCCGTCAGACCGAAACCATGGCTGGTCGTCGCATGGATTATGCGTTCGTCGACGCCGCGCTCGCGCATGATCTCTTCTTCTTTGACACAGTGCTGCTCCGGATATTTTTCGAAGTCAAGATCATGAAGAATCCCCACCGTCTGCCAAAAGTCGGCCTCATCGCCGAACCCCTGATCGACGGCGAACCAGCGCATCACGTCGCCGACGATGCGGCCATGTTTGAGATGAAACTCCCCGTTGTTGTACTCTTTCAACAGTTCATAGGCTTCCTGCGGTGTCGGTGTCATCGCCTCACAACCTCCCCTGAAAATTTTCGGATAAAAGAGCCGCCCCGCGGCGGCATGTTTTTTATTGTACTCTTTTGCACGGTGCGAATCAAACCGGCGCGTTCCATTTTAATCCGACGAGAGACCGCCCCTCCAATGAGGGTCATACGTCGTTGCGCAGGAGGAAAATCACATGCTCATCGTTCATCCTCTGGAACCTGTTTTCGACGCCTCATCCCGCGTTTTGCTCCTCGGCACCATGCCCTCGCCGAAATCGCGGGAGGCCGGGTTCTATTACGCCCATCCGCAGAACCGTTTCTGGAAGGTTCTGGCGGCGCTTTTCAAGAGCGAGGTTCCTTTCGGCCGGGAGGCTCGGCGAGAGTTCGTCCTGCGCCGTCGTATCGCGCTGTGGGACGTGCTGCGCTCGTGCGAGATCGAAGGCGCCAGCGACGCCTCGATCAAGCGCCCGGTGCCCAACGATCTATCGGTCGTTCTCGATCGCGCCCCGATTCAGGCCATTTTCTGCACTGGCACAAAATCAGCCGCTTTCTACCGCAAATTGATCGAACCGGTTACGGGGCATCCGGCAACAACGTTGCCCTCCACCAGCCCCGCCAACTGCGCCGTATCCTTCGAACGGCTTTGCGCCGCCTACGGCGCCATCCTTCCCTGGCTGTAGGCGCGCGCTCGCACAAGAAAAGCGGACGGAAGGCCCCAGTGCCTTTCGTCCGCTTTTATGCCGTCGTCTTACGAAGCTGCGCTTTTCTTCGCCTCAAGCGCAGCCAGCAGGGGCAGGAGCTTTTCCAGCTCCCCCATGCCTTCGATGTCGCCGTCGAGCATCGGCAGCTGCACGACGCCATACTTTCCGAACTCCTTTTGGATCTGTTCGAGATATTGAGCCTGCTGAGCTCTTCTTTTCTCGAAAAAACTCCCCGCTTCCGGCGGCATGACGCGGTTGACGATCAGCGGCCCCACGGCGATTTCGAATTCGTTCATCAGGGCCACGGCCCGCTCCGTCTCGAGGACTGCCAATTTCTCGGCGTTGAGTACAAAGTGGAAGGTTGTCAGTTCGTGATCGGTCAACAAATCGCGGGCACGCTGAAAACGGTCGCGGCGGCGAGTCAGCAGATCGAAGACGGGATCTTCTTTCAGTTTCTCGAGCAGGTCGCGTTCGTAATGGGAGGCCAAGCGCATCATGTCCATAGCCTTGCGGCGTTTTTCCAGCAGATGTTCCATCCACATGCCAAGCACCTCGGGCAGCGTCAACAGGCGCAGCGTATGCCCGGTGGGGGCCGTATCGAAAACGATCGCGTCGTATTTCTCCCCCGCGCGCTCCATCAGATCGACAAAACAATCGAAGATCGCAGATTCCTCCGAACCGGGAGACACATAAGCGATGCGCAGCTGTTTGTCGATCTCCTCCACAATTGCGGGACTGACGATCTGACGCATCTGTTCGCGAATGCCTTCCATGTATTTCTTCGCTTCGAGCGCAGCGTCGATCTCCAGTCCCCAGAGATTTTCCTCGAGCTTGACCACAGAGCTGCCGATTCCGGTGCCAAACGCATCGGCCAGGGAATGAGCCGGATCGGTGGACACCGCCAGCGTACGCACGCCTTGGCGAGCCAGATGAAGCGCATAAGCCGACGAACACGTCGTCTTGCCGGTACCGCCCTTGCCGCCGAAGAATGTGAACCGTTTATAAGTCATGATTTTCTCCTTAGCCGTCAAATCCGTACTGTCCCGCTTTTTCCGCGATGAGCATCTGCCGGTTCATCATGCGGCGCTCCCAGCCGGGAATATCCTTCGCAAGGTAAGGCAGCAGCTCCATCATATAGTAAGAGACCGGATTGGGGATGCCCAGATAATCGCCGAAAAGCAGCAGCATCAACTCGTCGTTGACGTCGTAAGCTTCCTTGCGAACGACGCCCATGCGCTTGTCAAACGAAGCGCCCCAGAAAAAGAGACGAATCCACTCCCACGCGGCGGCCATTTTTTCTTTAAAAGTTCTGTCCACTCTGCTCCACCTCTATGCATGATCGTCATATAATCCAGCACAGCTCACCGTTTCGTTTATTATACACCACTCCGGCGTATCGGCGACGCCGAAGAGAACCGAACGTCGTTCCGATTTTGTCGCAGGCTCCATTTCATCCGCTGAAACCGATCTCCGCCGCGCGGACGACGGAACGTCTTGCATGACGAATCACGAGAAACTCTCGCGATGCCCTCTTGCCGGAGTTCCTTCAAGATATTACAATGAAAATTACAGGATCAAAAATTTCACGGACATTTACCGGGGCGTTGCTGAAATGGGGTTGATGATCATCGACGCGACAAAAAGCAAAGAGCCGCTTCCACAAAAGCGAAACGGCAAAGGACGATCTCGTTGGTTTCTTGTCTCCAAGATATTGCTGGCGCTGATTGCGCTCATGGTCGGGCTGACCGCTTTCGCGATCTGGGGAGGGCCGCTGGCCACCGACACGATCGCGTTCGGCGCGGGGAAATATCTGTCGAGAATGCAGTACCTCAGCGCCGCGTTCGAAAAGTTCGACGGCAATCCGTTCGACGGTTACGAACTGCGCGGGCTGACCGTCGGCGATAAAAAAGATCCCGCCATCGTCGCCGTGCGAAGGATCTTCGTCGCCGTCGACCCCGAAGAAAGCTGGCGGCAGCGCAAAGTGATCCTGCGCGGCGAGCTGGAGGGGCTGCGCGTCACGGAGGACCGGCTGGCGCGGCTGGCCGCCGCGGCGCAAAAAGAGTTTTTTCCCTCGCGGAAAGCCTCCCGCCCGGACGAAGAAGGCCTGCCCATCCTCTCGATCGTAACGCCGCGGAGCTTCACCGCCAGCGATCTGTCCGGCTCCCGGGGCTGGAAAGTCGAACGCCTGAACGTCGAACAGCCGGAACCGGACAAACTGGCTTACACTCTGGAACTCGACGCCGATTATTTAAAGGAGCGGATCCGCCTCGACGGCACGTTCGCCGTCGCGGAAACGGGCCTGCCGGAACGGCTCGACCTGCGCCTCCGCGCGCTGCAAAGCGACGTGCAGATGCAGGCGTCGCTGAAAGACGGACAGATCGCGCTGAAAAAACTCGAAGGCACGCTACTGGGCGCCTCCGTTACGGGCAGCGCTTCCATCGACGCGGCGCCGGCAGATCCGCGCATCGCCGCCGACCTGACGCTGCAAAAAGTCGACTTCAAGCCTTTGCGCAAGTGGGTCCCCGGACTGGGGGCAAGCACGTTGGAAAGCCTTCAGGCCCATATCGCGGGAACGCTTGCCCGGCCGACCGGTAAAATCGCCCTGAAAAACGGCGACATCGCTTACCAAAAGTATCGGGCCGACAACGTAGAAGGCGTCGTCGAACTGAACGGCGCCAACGTTCAGGCGGCTCTCTCCGCCAATCTTCTGGGCTCGTCGCTCTCAGTCGTTGGTTCGCTGGGACTGACGCCGGACGCGGCGCTGAACATGAAAGCCACAATTCCCTCGCTGGCGCTGAAGCACCTCGCCTCATGGTTCCCCGAGACGGCCGGCGCCGGACTTGACGGCACGCTCCACGCCGAGCTCGGCATCACGGGCACGTTGGCGCAGCCCCGCGTCCGAATGCTCGCGCACCTGCCGCGCCTGACGGTCCAAAAACAATACGTCGTCTCCGACATTGCCGCCAAAGTGTTTGTCAGCCCCACAGAGCTGACGATAGAGAACGCGTCCGCCAACGTCTTCAAGGGACGCGTCCAGCTTCAGGGGACCGTCGGCCTGACCGGCAAAACGCCGGCGCTCGATCTGAACGGTATGGCCGAACGCCTCGACCTCGGCTCGGCCGTTCCCGGCGGAACCGTCGCCGGTACTTTTCACGGCAAATTCCATTTGAAAGGCACGGCGGCCAGGCTCGAACTCGCGCTCGATTCCCGCATCGACAGGCTGGACGCGGGTCAGTTCGGCGTCAAAGAAGTCGCCCTGAACGTCAGCGGCGGCCGCGAAAAGATGAACGTGGAGATGAAAGGGCGCACCAAACGGGACGCGCCCTTCGGCGGCGGCGGGACCGTCGTCCTGCCGCTCGACAGACGTCGTTCATCGCTCGACCTGCGGCTCGACGTGGAGAAAATGGATCTGACGGAAATCCTTCCCCACACGATGAAATTTGCCGGCAGCGTGACGGCCTCTCTTCTCGTCAAGGGATCTCTGGAAAAACCGCACGTCAGCGCCGAACTGGAAAGCGAAGAGATCCAGCTCAGCGGATTCAAGATCGTCAATCCCAAAGGCGCAGCCGAGCTGAAAGAGAACCGCGTCGAAATAAAGGCTTCGATCGCCGTGGGCGACCGCCGCCCCGAGATCGCCGGCACGGTGGATTTCAAAAAGGGACTGAAAGGCGCGTTCGACGTCACGGCCCCCACGGTCCGCCTCGACGCGCTCGATCCCTCTCTGGCCGGCGTCGCGAACGGCCGCGTTTCGCTCACCGTCCACAGCGAGATCGACGGCAGCGATATCAGCGTGACAGGACAGGCCGCTTCGCCGCTTATCACCGCCGCACAGGTGCCGGTGAGCAACGTGCTGATCCCTTTCGCTTTCAGGCAGAACAAAGTGGATATCCCCGACGGACAGTTCGAACTCGGCGGCGGCGCGTTCCATGTGAAAGCGGACGGCGACGTGGCCAAGGGGACTTATTCGGTGCAGCTGAACGGCAAGGACATCGACCTGGACCGTCTCGCGGCTCCGTTCGCGCCTCCGGCACAGATCGCCGGAAAAAGCGAAGTCAGCTTCAGGGGCACCGTCCGTTCCGGACTGACCACGCTGGTACAGGGCGACGGCAGGATCCGCGTCCGGGACGTTGTCGTCGACAAATATCCGGGACAGCTCGCCGTCACCGGCAAAGCCCCGTTCAGAATCCAGCACGGCAACGTTTTCTTCAACGTCAACGACGGCGAAGTTTTCGTCCTGCCCGGCAGCGCCATCACGGCATGGCCCGACGACACGTTCTTCCACTTCGTTTCCTTCACCGGCACGGCATGGAAGCGGGCGCGCACGCTCCCCAAACTGGATCCCGCCATGATCCCCAAGGATCTGCTGCAACGCGGCGACACCGTCTATCACATGTTCGTCAGCGGCAGCGTCAACATGCGCGTTCTCAACGGTCTGCTGGGCGGCCTTGGCGCCGTCATGCAGGCCGGAGTGTCGGGCAACGTTTCCGCCGAGAGCCTCGCCTCCAACTTTCTGCAAAAATTCATCGGCGGCAGCCTCGCCGCGCAGTTCCGCGACTTCGATCTGGAAGTTTCCGGCAAAAATTACGGAGAATTCAACATCGGCCTGATGAAATTCGGCGGCGAAGGCAGCTATGCCGACGTGGCGACCACCGACTGGACCGAAGACGCCGGGCAGAAAAAAACGTATCAGCGCTACTCTCTCAGTTATCCTCTTCCCGTCGGCCCCGATCCCGCCAAGCTCAAAGCGAAAAACAGGAACGGCAGGAAGAAATAAGCGTTTCGCCCCCTGTACGACGACACAAGACTCCGCAGCCGGAATAACTGCGGAGTCTTGTGTCGTCGTGCCGCCGCCGTGTTATAATTTTTTGTAAAGTCTCGCGCTGTCATTGAATTCCAACGGCGCAGAAGGAGTGACCTGACCATGACGGGAAATTGGAAATCCAGCGCCGACGCGCCGGAGATGGAGGGGCGGCAGTAGACCGGTCATTGCGCTAAATGCCATATAAAGGCATTAAATCTCACAGAACAAAGTTAGCGCTTGCAAGGCTTTGCATGTAACGGCATATAACACGGTATAACCGCTTAATCATGCTCGTGTGTCCTAATTCGTGTCCTATCTACGGGAGAGAGTCGCCATGCCGAAAGATTCGCAAAATATCAGGCTTACAGATAAATCTATAAAAAGTTTGAAGCCCCGTGAAAAAATCTACACGGTGGCCGACGGCGATTGTTTGTACCTGGTCGTGCATCCTACGGGGCTCAAGGTCTGGCAAATACGGACCAGGCGCGGGGACGGGCGCAATCACAAAAAAGTCCTGGGCAAATACCCCGCGTTGACCCTGGCGCAGGCGCGCGAGCGCCGGGATTGGGAACTGTTGAATATGGACCAATCCGGCACAATGGAGCGCATGACCTATCAGGATTTATCCGAGTTTTACCTGGATCATATTTCGCTGGACCGCTCGGAGCCATATGTGCTGAAACTGCGCCACCGGCAAGAAAACTACATGTACCCAAAACTGGGACTGCGTTTGGCCGACACAATAACGCCCCCCGATCTCATGGATTGCTACACTCCGATCGCAAAAAAATATCGATCGCTCGCGCGGCGGATCGCGTCTTTTAATGCGCGGATGTATGCCTACGGGATTGTGATGCGAAAAGTCCGTACGAATCCCGCATTGATGATCGCAGAGAATTTGCCCGAACCGCTGCCGAAACAACATTACGCGACACTGACCGAGGAGCAGGATATTGCCGCGTTTTGGCGCAACATCTCGAATAAACCCATGGTCGGCGCGGACGCCTTGATCCGCTTCCAGACGCTGACGCTTGTCCGCCCCAGCGAAGCGCGGCGCGCAAAATGGTCGGAGATCGACCTGGCCAAGAAGATATGGATCGTCCCTCTGATGCGCATGAAAAAAAGGCGTGAGCACATAGTGCCGCTGTCACGCCAGGCGATCGAAATCCTCGAGGCGGTCGCCAAATACTATCCAGCTCGGAAAGGACTTGTGTTCCCGGGGCGCCGACGGTTTTTGTCCGCGCAAACGCTACTGTCTCACATAGAGGCCTGCACTGACGGGCTCGTCGCGCACGGACTGCGAGCCATGGCGTCAACGACTCTATACCGCCTCAAGTTCGTCGGAACGTGGATTGAGTTGCAGCTATCCCACATCGATCCCGATCAAACGCGCGACAGCTATCGCCATTATGACTACCTACCTGAGCGGCGCGCGATGCTGCAATGGTACGCCGACTACCTCGACGCGCTGCGGGACGGCACCCCGATACCTCCCAAACCTGACATATGAGCAAAAGGGCCTTCTCTAACCAAGGAGAAGGCCCTTTTTATTTTGCGTTAAAGTTACCCCCTTGACATTATAGACTCACGCGTCTATAATGAGCCCAAGAACAAAAAAAGGCGCATGCCCAAAACCAAGGAGGACGAAAAAAAAATGAAAATCAGGATCAAAGAAACCGGCGAAGTCAAAGATCTTACCATCATCGACAGAAAAACTGGTTGCGAGTGGACGGCCGATCTGGTTGGCGACGACGATTGCATCACGTACAATCGCGACCGCGAGATCTACGAGACCGACCAGGCCAGCTACGACTGGTGGAATAACATGATTGACAAGCTGGAGCACGCTGAGGACGTCAAACAGAAGTACATTGAGAAATACGGCGCGGACGCAGTGGAGGATGCGCTGGCTCAATACGACACCCCCACCGACCTCGAGGATCAGCCCTCCGCCACAATCTCGGCGCTGGAAGACTCCTTCGGCTCGCTTGATCCCGAAGAAGATGTCTAAAATAATCGACCTGACCGGCCGGCGTTTCGGCCGGCTGGTCGTTTTGCGTTTGGCCGATGACCAGACCAAGACGCCGCAGGACACGACCGCGCGCTGGCTGTGTCGATGCAATTGCGGCAACGTCGTCGTCCGCAGCCGCAAGCTACTGCGCAGCGGATGTGTCAATAGCTGCGGATGTCTGGCACAGGATACAGGCAACCGCTTGAAAGATTTAACGGGACAACGTTTCGGCCGCCTGACAGTACTCCGCCGCGCCGACAACGCCAAAAGCGGCAATGCCCGTTGGTTATGCCGGTGTGACT
Source organism: Pyramidobacter sp. C12-8 (assembly GCF_002007215.1). Lineage (GTDB taxonomy): Bacteria > Synergistota > Synergistia > Synergistales > Dethiosulfovibrionaceae > Pyramidobacter. The sequence continues at coordinate 77,972 of NZ_MUHX01000004.1, forward strand.
GCGGGCACACCTCCATCGTGACGGGCACGGCCTTGCGCTCCGGCAAAATCCAATCCTGCGGCTGTTTGGCGCAAGACATACGATATAGCCGCAGAACTGACCTCGCGGGACGGCGCTTCGGGCGGCTCGTTGTGATCGAGTACGTCAAAGACGGCAACGGTGACACATCATGGCTCTGTCGTTGCGACTGTGGCAAAGAAACCGTCGTGACCGCCGGCAATCTTATCAACGGCAATACCCGCAGCTGCGGGTGCCTCGCGCAAGATACAGGACGTGCCAACGTGCCGCTCATGCTTGACGCTGCCCTACGCGATGGCACTAACGTGCAGGTGCTGAGTAAAAAGACCAAGAGCAAACTCGGCATTCGCGGTGTATATGAAGTCGACGATAAGGAGTACCCCTATGAGGCAAAACTCATCCTTCGCAAAGAGATCCTGCTCCGCAAACGCTTTAAAACGTTCGAAGAGGCGGTCGTCGCGCGGAAGGATGCCGAAGAAAAATATCTTGCGCCGCTTGCCAGGAAGTGGGCGGAAGAAGACGCGAAAAAAGAAAGGAGAACAAAAAAATGCTCACACTGAAAAACGGTATTACCGGCAACGATATGTTCAAGGCGGTCTTGACCATGTTGAGTTACGTTCTGGAGTGTGGGGACGTCGAAAGCGCCAGCGATTGGGATTACGACGTTAATGGCGGCCTCAGTATTTGGAACCGCTTCCAACTCCCATGCGGGGCTGTCAACGTCCAGTTTTACTGGGACGAGGATGAGTGGAAACCGTATGACCGCCCCGAGGACGGGCAAATCGACGGGATGATGCTCGACAGCGACATCGATCACATAATAGAGTTTATCGTCTATAATGAGGACGGAGCCGAGATTTTCAGGGCCTCCGATTACTGTGAGGCTAAAAATGACTGAGTTTATCAGCACGGTCGAAGCGGCGGCGATCCTTGCTGCGCGCGCCGGCAGCTACAGTGCGCACACAGTAAAGCTCCTTGCCGGACAAGGCAAAATCCCCGGGGCGCAGAAGATTGGGCGTGACTGGTGCATCCCGCGCGAGTGGGCAGAGACCTACCAGCCGCGGCAAAAGCACAATAAATAAGCCTTCCCTTTACAAAATAACGGAAATCGTTTATACTATGCCTAGCTTCGCCATGCAAAGACGCACCACCTGTCGGGAACCGCAAACGCGGTGAACGTTGAATTTAAACGAACAAACAGTTATCAGTCTCGCGAACAGCGATGTTGAATTGACATTTGTTACATCTATATCCTTTGCTGCGAAGCTGGCAATAAGCCTTGACCTAAAAGGTCGGGGCTTATTGTTATTTTTGCCGTTTTTTTGCAATAAGAACCGTATTAATGCCGTTATGTCGATTTTATTGCAATATAGATCCTCTGCTTTTTCTTGCGATTTCCTTTCGAAGACGGCATAAACTCAGTAATTGCAATAGAATATACTTGTGCGTATCTCGTGATTATCTTGTGAGTCACTATCTTGTCAAAATCGGCGTTTTTTATTTTAGAAGATAAAAGCCGAAAAACAGGATATCTTCACAAAACAAAAAAGCGGGCACCGTCGCTGAAGACGATGCCCGCTCTTTTCGTACATTCTCGTACATTTCGATGTTTTTCGGCTCTAAACAATCGAAAAACCACCGATTTTTTCAGCCATTTTCGTACACCCTATCTCGTTATCGCCACGCCGGCCGCTCCGATCATCAGCCCCAGCAGCAGCCCCTGCGCCCTTCCGCGCCGTATGCGTCTGTTATACTCCGCCCGCTCCGCCGCCAGCTCGCGCCGGAGATCGTCCACCATCCGCCGCGTGTCCTCCGCCTGCGCGGCGATCTCCGCCCGCAGCTCATCTATGCCCCGCCGCAGCACGCGGACACTCTCGCGATCCGCCGTCCAGCCGGCCACCGTGTCGCGCATGGCCTGCTCGCTCAGCAGGTAGCCGCCCTGGACGCGCTTAACGTCCTGCGCGGTACTCTGCGAGCAGAACGTCGAGAGCAGCAGCGAGGCGGTCAGCAGGCAGGTCATCAGTCCGCTTTTTGGCTTGGGCACGGGCGGTCACCTCCCTCTGGCGTGTCGCGTCCACAATGGCATCCGCCCGGCGCTCGGATGTGGCGGCGCTCTCGCGCAGGCGGCCGATCAGCGCGTCCGTTTCACGCCATCCCCGATACTGATGCCAATAGATAAACGCCAGCAGGATAACAGCCGCCGCCAGCCACAACGGCCAGCGGCGGATTATTTTCTCGAGGGCCTTAGCAAAGAGGTCACTCATCATGACCATGTCGATCCCACTTCCCCTTCAGCAGCCATTCCTGCAGGCCGTCGAACGCGGCTTTGACCGTCTCCTGGATCTCCGTATAAGCAATGTCCAGCAGCGGGCCGCCGACGTAGCCGCACATGGCGATAATGATCGCGCTCAGCTGTCGGCTTACGCCCAGTTCGTTCAGCCCCCACGCGACGATTGCGCCCAGCGCCCCGGCGCTGATCAGTCCCACTGTAAAACGCCAGCCGTCGAAAGGTTCTCCAAGATGTTCCCGGCCGGCGCGCACCCCCTGAAAAATCATGGCCAGCATCGCTCCCACACCTCCCGTCATGGCGATGTCGATTAACGTCCGCTCGTGCTGTTCCTCTCCCGGCATATAGCTACCTCGCTTTTCTTCGATCCCACGTCCTCAGATGTCCGTCCGGCGCTTTGGCGATGTCGATATGCACGCCCCAGTCGTACAGCCCGACGCCTCCCAGTTCAGGCAGCCGTCCGTCGTACCACGCTTTGGCGATGACGTTATAGACCGCCAGCGGCGACAGGCGTTCACAATGAAAGTCCATCGCCTGCCCCTTCAAATGCTTCGACGTCGGCGAACCGCCCTGCCTGGCGTTGCGTGCCTTGCACCGGCAGACCGAATGGACGTGCATCGGCTCTTTCAGGATGCTCCTGACCTTTTCCGCCAGTTCCAGCAGACGCGGGTCGGGCGCATCGAAGCCGCAGTAATCGCGGCACGCGCACTCTCCCCGGCTGAAATGCTCCGACAGCATTTTTTGTTCCATGAGATCACCTCCATAAATAAAGAGGAGACTGTTTTGAACAGCCTCCTCTTGTGTTACCGTTCGCGTCGATTGAGCTTTTCCTTCACGGTGAAATAGTTCCTGACCGCCGCTTCCGCTTCCTGGTTCATTCTCAGGCGGATGCGGTCGATGACCTCGCGTTTCCGTTCCGGCGTCATGCTCTTCGACTGCTGGATCGCGGCGATGTCTTTGCGCCAGTCGGAAAGCTTGCGTGCCGACTGGTCGAACGCTTTCGCCATATGGACGCCGGCCGAGTATTCCGGCTGTTCGCCCATCTTGCGGCGCACATCGTAGGCGTTTTTGGCCACCGTCGCCTGTTTGCGCAGGTCGTAGAACTTCGCCAGCGATTCGCTGTTGCGGTTCGGGTCGACCGTAAAGCGGCTGAACAGCGGCTTTTCACTGAGCTTCTTCGCCTCTTCCTGCGGTTTCAAAAATATGTCCGGCGCTTTGGACAGGTACTCGCCTACGCCGCCGCCATAGCTGCTGACGTAGTGGTCGATCAGGATTGGCGACACGCCCCACGCTTTGCCGAGAAACTTCGCCATCGACGACGTGTTCTTGGTGAACTGCAATTCCGGCGGCAAGTTCTCCAGCTGTGGCGGGATCAGCGGCGAATCGTAGAAAAACGTCTTCCCCATTCGATGCTCCAGGATCGGTTCGGCAAACGTTGGCAGCAGGTTCGGGCTGAATCCCTCCCACACGCTGCGCCCCAGTTCGCGGAACGCCATGGGGTCGTGTTCGAACGCCGCGTCGAGCACACGCTCGACGGCGGAGCCGAACAGCCCCGCCAGCTCCGGCTTGGGCAGCCGCAGCCACGTGCCGCCGACCTTGAAGACCCAGTAGCGGTCCTTGATGTTGCGGCTGATGCGCTTGTACTCGTCATCGTCGCGTCCGGCCATCCAGGAGATCAGCGACGGCAGGATCACGTACATCGCCGTGCGCGCCGCGAACCGGCCCGGATGCGCCGCCGCCGTGCGAACCAGTTTCGACGTCCCCTGCACGGCAGGATTGAAGAACGCCGTATAGCGGTTCCACACCTTGCCCCACTGGCCGCCGCGAGAGAAATCGAGATTGACCTCGCGTGCCATGCGGGCGGCGTAGCGTTTCGGATAGCCTTCTTTCACTAGCCGTTCGTACTCGGCGAACTTCGGCGCCAGCTCGACCATCTCGTTGTATTTGCCGATCGTGTTGTCCCACGTCGACGCGAGCTTTCGCAGGAAGCCCTTGTCCCCATGGACGGCCTTGCCAACGTATTTGGAGATCCCTTTTTCCGAGGCATTCAGCCCCAGTTCCGTGATGCCCGAATAGGCCAGCCCGTGGTCGAGCGCGTCGGCGATCCGCTGTTTCGCAGTCTCGTCCTTCGCTGTCTGCATCAGCAGCCCCTTGACCGTGCCGAAAAACGGCATCGACCGCGCGCCCTTGGCGCTGTTCGTCAGGCTCGAATACATGGCGTCGCGAATGAAATTCGTGAGGATGAACGCCGGGTTCGCCCGCGTCGCTCCCAGTTTCAGCAGATTCGCGGCGCCTTGCGCGGCGCGGTCGAGGCTGCCGAAGATCGGGTTTCTGATGCCCGCGGCCTGTTCCATCGCCGCCAGCGCGTCGATGAGTTTCTTGTCGCCGGTGAACGCCCGCCGCGTGCCGTCGAACCAGACCGTGAACGTGTCGCTGGCTCGCTCGCCGCCCTGCACCGGCTCGATCATGTCGGCAAAAAGCGCCGGGTCGGCCAGCGCGGCGCGGACCAGCGCCTGAGCAGCGCGGTTCTTTTCCGCGAGCTGGTTGAACACCAGCGCGTTTTTGACCATCATCTCGAACGGGTCTTTGGTGTCGATCACCGCGTCCCCCGCGCCGACGCCGGTCGCCTGCTTCACCTGGTTGGACAGGTTGACGATGCCCTTGCCGCGGCGCGTCGGCGACGTCACCGAGCCGTCCTCGTTAACGCGCACGAACGGCACGTAGTGCGGCCAGCGCTTTTTGTACTCCTCGTACTGCCCGCGGCTCCACACGCCGGAGTCGATCAGAGTCCGCTCCACCATCGCCTCGTAGGCTTTGGCGATGTCTTCGGCGATCCGTGCCAGTTCGGGGTTCTCGTGCCGGGTGCGGTTCACGACCGCGCTCACTTCCGCACGCGTCAGCCCGATGCCCGGTTCCAGCCCGTTGTCCCAGTAATCCAGCGCGCGCAAGGCTTTCATGTAACCCGTCAGTTTGGCATACGCCTCGTCGCCGAGCTTTTTGACCGGCTCCATCAGCGCCAGGACGTCGCGCTTCGCCTTGCCCATGTAGCCGGGCATCGTGCGCAGCATGTCGTAGACGGCGAATTCGTCTTTCAGCTCGCCGTGCTGGAGCATGTCGGCGTAACGTCCGCCGAGTTTCTTCGCCAGTTCCCTCACGCGGTCGCGCAGGAGGTTCTGCATCTGCTCCAGATAACGGAGTTGATCGTCGAACTTCTGGCGGAAGCCGTTCCATGCTTCGGCGACAGCTGCCCGCGTTCCCTTCTGGTTCCTGACCTTTTCGTCGCCGCGGATCATGCCGGCGCGCAGCTTCTGTTCCGGCGTCAGCTCGCTGTAGCTCCGCACCGCGTCGAACAGCTCGCTCACCGGCTGTTGGTATTCCTCGTGCGCTTCCAGCGTTTCGCGGAACAGCTTCGTGTACTCGGGCGCCACGATCTCCATCAGGTCGGGGTTAAAAGCGTAGCCGCGGAAGTACTCAGCGATCCCCTCTTTCATCAGGTACCGCTGCGCTCCCTCGAATTTCAGCGCCGCCGCGCTCACGTCGGGGCCATGGGTTTCGGCGCCCGGAGCGTGCATATACCGCCCGTGGAGCTTTTCGTAGAGCGCCGTCACGTTCTGCGGCGATGTCGCCTTGCCCAGCTCGCACAGTTCGTCGTACAGCTGCCGCGACGTTTCCGCGTCGCGCACGTTCTCGCGCAGCCCCAGCTTGTAGTCCAGCGCGTGCCCGATCTCGTGCAGCGCCGTGGGGAAATCCCCCCAGTGCCGCTCGCGCGCGACGTCCGTCTCAGGCGTGTAGTACCCCGCCACGTTCGCGGGCGCGCTCACGCCCTTGCGCACCGGCGCGATCTTCCGCAGCTTGTCGTATATGTCTTTGATTCGGATCAGCGTGCCGGCGGACTTGCTCCCAGGTTCCGCCGTCACCGTGACCTGCGGCAGGCTGCCATGGACGGAGAAGTCGCGGTTGCTTCCGTTTGAGGATTGTGGTATCCTTGCGTTAGAAAGACCTTCGCTCGAGGAGGACAGAGATTCCTCGACTTGCCCGCCAATCTGAACGTCCTGTGCGGGGCGAGGGCCTTTTTTTGTATCCGGAAGATAGGAAGTCAACACCCAATTCTTGGGCGCGTGCTTCCATGCCCTTTGCAGGATTACTTTTCCTTCGGCTGAAATATAAATAGCCGAGTTTGTTGTTTTCTCCAGGGCAAACGATCCCGTTCGGATAATTTGAGGTACTGCCTGAACGGCTTTATCCCCATGCTTGGCTTTTATATGCGCGAAGCCGTAACCGCCTTTATATCCTTTTTGCGGGTCGCCTTCCTGTCCCCAAACAAAATCAATGCTTGAGTTCTCTCCAAGGCGAGGATCGGACATCGCTCCGACAACCTCGCCTTGCCGTTCTTCCAGCAGCTTCTCGACGGCCGCTTCGCCTTCGTACCCCCGCCAGATCGGGCCGAAATCGCCGCGTTCCGGCGTCGCCAGCAGGCGGTCGAACACCTCGCGCACTTCCGGCGAAAGCTCCACGCCCAGCCGTTTGATGTCGCGGTAGATGTTGATCAGCCACTGCTTGATCTTGGCGAACACGCTCCGCATCTCAGCCGTCGGCGATTTGCCTTCCATCAGGTACGCCTCGAAGGCATGGGCGAAGCGCTCCTGCGCCTCGGCGTAGCGCGCCTTTTCCGCGCCGTCGAACGTGTGCCGTTTCGATAAATCCATGTTTTCGATATGCAGGTATCTCCTGACCGTATCGAGGTCGGCTTTGGTTCGTGCGTTCGCCTTTTCGAGCAGCCCGTCAGCGATCAGATCGTCCAGCATCATGTGCCCGATCTCGTGGAAGAACGTGGAGCGATCGGCGTGCTTGAAGAGCGTGATTAGCCCTTCTCCGTGCGAGCCGATCTGAATCTGGCCGCGACGGATCGCGTTCTCTCTCTGATTGAACCGGTTGATGACGCTGATCGCCTTGTCGTCGAACACCACGAAACAGCGGCCGTCCTGGCGACCGTTATAGGTGATGCCCTTGATGCCGTGTTTGTTCAGAGCTTCCGATGCCTCTCTAGCGCCAAAAAAAACGGATTCAAGTGATTCGTAAATTAGACGCCCTTTTTCCGCGGCGAACGATTCGATAAGGTCCTCCCGTGTCATAGGCTCTGCCCTATCAATTTCGTTAAGGTCGTCGTCGATGTCCTTATTGAATTGATTAAACTGAGCGTCAGACATATCTCGAATAAGATCGGCGATTGCCTTTTGTACTTTCTCAGGCTGTTCGGAAAGAAGTTTGTCTTCGTCCAGCAGTGCATCGTTTTCCGGCACGTTCACCTCAAACAAGCTTCCGGAGTTGAGCCAGCCTACGCTAAAGAACTTGTCCAGTGCCGCTTCTTCCAATTTGATCTGTTCCCATTCGGCTTTCAGTCTCGCAAAATAGTCCTCGTTGATGGGCTTGCCTTCTTTTTTCCGGATTTCGAGATCTGATATTTTCTCTTCGACGTTCAATCTTTGTTCGCCGATTTTAGCCTGAGTACTTTCGTAAGCCGCGACAGAGTCTTCGTCCCTCTTTTCGCCGCCCAGGTCGCGGAACACGTCAAGAACCGTATCGAGCGCTTTGCGCTCCGGCGTCCCTTCACCATAGCGTGCTTGGTATTCTTCCACAGCATCGTAGTCGACGGTCGCTTGCTTGCTTACTCTTCCCAGCCTTTCGCGATACCCGGCGGCCACGTTCCGGTCCTGTGCGAAATATAGCCCCCAGCCGTGCGCTTGTCCGCCTTCTCCGCTTCCGATCGTGCCGAGGTCAAATTCGTCGAACCGATGCGGCGAACCGTGCCAGGCGGATTGGTTATAGATATTCGCGTCGGTAGAGGAAAATGTGCCTCGGTTATCGACGGCCTTGATCTGGTTCGGTGCATACGCGACGTATACGTCGCCCGGGGCGTCGACGCTGCCCCAGTGCCCTTCATCGACGACATTCTCGAAGATCACGCCGTCGAATCCGTCGCCGTAGTTTCCTTCCCCGACATTCTGAGCGATCTCGTTGGTGGTCATCTCGCCGGCGGGATACGACACCTCGTAACGCCCGGAATAGTCGTCCAGATCCCGCTCGATGTATTCTTCCGCTTCGCGGGGAGTCCTAAACGGTTCGCCGTCGCGATCGTAAACGCTTTCACCGGTCTCGTTGTCGTAAACGCTGATCTCGCCGACGTTCGTCCAGTCCTTGCCTTCGGCGTCAATGCGATAAGGATTGCGAAGGTTCAAAAAGACGGGATAAACTCCCTCGCCGGAGAGATCCGGCTCGGAAGTCCCGGGCTCCCGCGAAACAAGCTCGTCGCTTCCGGAATACGTCGCGGCTACGTCTTTTCGCCCCGAGAAGAACGCCCCCGCTCCGGTAGTGTCGCCGACGCCGGTTGTGCTGAAAGTCGAGAACCCGGTGTGCGTGCTGCCGTGGTACACCACCAGCGGCTCGCCGTTCCCGTCCAACACTTTCGAGGCGTTCTCGGGATCGTTCTCCCAGTCCCCGAACCATTCCTTGAATTGCTTCGTCCGTACCAGCACCCACTGTTCCGGCGTGAGATTGGTCTCCGTCCCGTAAGACGTTTTCAGGTACGTGCCGTTCGCTTTGGCGGCTTCGACGATGGCGCTGCGCTCCCGCTCGGTTTCCGTGTCCAGCAGAGAACTCTGCGCGTAATATTCTCCGTCCATCCCCTTGACACCGCGGAGCATTTCGCGTATAGTGATCCCAGAAAAAGAATCCTCCGCTGTTGACGCCGAAGCACCAATCGGCTGTGTGCGGGGGATTCTTTTGTTTATAATTACGTCATAAACGCGGACATCGAGCGGAACAAGCCGGTCACTGTTATTTTTCTCTTCTGCTACGATACGGACGGTAGCTATCCCTTCTCGCGTTACCACAGGGACATAAAAGCGGTGATACATTCTAACGCCGGGTTTCTTGTTCTTCTTCCTGTTCGGCCCGCTTTCCACGAGAACAGCGTTTTTCATCAGCTCCGGAAGAGACAAAACAGATGCGTTGCGAATGCTTTTCTCTTTCCGATAAATCGGAGCGCCTGAGTGGGCGATATGGCCTAAATGATACGAATCCTTAGGAAGATTAAGGAATGCAAGAGCATCCCGTGAGATGCTAGGGCCGTCTTTAATCAGTGTTTTCAAATGTTCTGTCAGAGTCTTGACATTGGCGGTTTTGGCTCCGTCCGCCACCCCGGAAAGATCGACGACGGGCACACGCTCGTCCATATTCAGCCCATCCCGCACCGCCTGGTCGTAAACGTCGCCGCCCCAATCAGGTCCCGCGTCCTCTTCGCCGCGGACGTTCAGCTTGTCCAGTTCTGCCGGCGTCAGAGCGTCGGAGCGCAGCTGTCCATGTTCGTCCGTTCCCAACGCGCGGGCGCGGGCAAGCAGATGGTTCGCCCAGACTTCGCCGCCGGCGTTCGCCGTCTCGTCATCGCCCCCGGCGGCCTTAAGCTGCTGTGCTATACGTTCCCGCGCTTCGCGAGCCGATTCAATAAACGCGGCCTCCCGGCTGATTCGCGGCAGGGACCTCTCGCCGGTGATCCTCATATCGCGCCCTGAATCCGCTGTGTAAATATTTCCCAGCGTTTGCAAGGCGTTTTCGACGTCGGTCCCCAAGGAGAAGGGCTGGCGTTTGTTTTTTGCAGGCGCACGCCCGATCACGTCCTGTACGTTGGGGCTCTGCTCGTACCTCCGCCCCGACTGCTCCATCAGGTCAGCGAGCGTAGACGGCGGCAGGTCTTCGCGTTCCTCGGCGTCCATCTGCCGGATGTTCTGATACTCCTCCGCCATCTGCGTGCGCAGGTCGTCCAGCGTTTCCCCGGTGTCCTCGGGGATAACCTCTTCCTGCACAGTCTGTCCGACTGTCGGCACAGTAGTCTGCATCTTCATGACCTTCTGCATGTTCGCCGCGGCGATTGTTTCCGCCTTTCTGCCCGTCGGCGCGGGCGTCTCCGCCGCCGGCATCGCGCCGGGCAAAGGCTTTGCCGTTTCCGGCACGACCGGCTGCGGCTCGACGGGCTTGAACACGTCGCTCATCTTCTCCGGCATCTGCGGAGCGACGTTGCCGGGGACGGTCCCCGCGGACTGCGGTACCCAGTTGTTCAACTCTTCCCGCTGCTGCTCTTCTTTAACGGGCTGCATGATCTCGGCGACCGCCTGCTGAGTTCCCACGTCCGGCACTCCGCGTGCAAAATTGTCCACGTTGCCGCCGCGGCCGTTCCGCATCGACCGCACGCCCAGTCCCAGCGTTGCGCCGATAATAGACGACAAGCCCGTCGGCAGGAAAGTGTCTTTCATCTTCTGCTTCATGTATTCGGCGTTCATGACGTTCTCGCCGATGGCGCGGAGATATTCGAGGATCCCCCGGTTTCTCGTCGCCGCCGCGGCGTCGCCGATCACGTCCTGCCCGACTTCCTGCCCGCCCTGGCCTATGACTTCGCTGAGAGTCATCGCCAAACCGCGTTTCAAAGAGCTCTGGATGCCATCCCAGGCGTCGCCGAAAATCCCGGCCTTGTCGAAGAACACGTTCATGGGGAGTTCGGCGGCGAGTTGCCTGTTCGCCTGGCTCTGCGCCTGCTCCGGCGTGCGTCCTTCCCGAACGGCTTCGCGGTACGTGCGTCCGGCGTTGCCCAATGCCTCTTCGCCGCTGCGGTACATCATCGCGGCCGAAAGCATTTTTTGGGGGAGACTCATCAGTCCTTCCGGCATCAACATTTGTCCGGCCGGCGCCAGGTTCCCCGCCGCGGCAAGGGCGAGGGAGGCCGCCATGGACGGGGCCGTCGAACCAAGAGCGTTCACGCTGGACGTCCAAAGGTTGTTCGCTCCGACTTTTTGAGCGTGTTCTCTCGCCCGGGCGTCCCACCAGTTCGAGCCTCCCCCGATCCAGTCCGCAACGCCGCCCATGAGCGGGACAGCCCGCACGCCGTGCGCCAGCGCGTCGCTCATGTTGGCCATGCCCGTTTCGACGCCGCCCATCCCGGCGTGATACGTATCGTTGATAAAACGCTTGATGTTTTCCCCGCCTTCGGCAAGGGCCGCCTGATTGGCGGCTTCCTGTTCCGGCGTCCCCACCTGCGTCTGCATCTGCATGAGGTCGTCGAAAGACGGGGATTCGTCTACTTCCGGCCGCTTGGCTTTCGCTTTGATCGACGCGAGCATGCTGTCGTAATCACCGCTCGGCGCAGGACGTTTGATTCTATTCAGCATCTCTTCATAACTCGACATATACATGCTCTCCTTACATAAAAAGCCGCCTTAATACAGGCGGCTTTATCTATTTCCCCAAGAGATCGCGTTCAATCTCTTCGAGCGTTTTCCCCATCTTCAGCCCTTGGCGTACAAGCTCGTCATACTCCTGCTGCGTGGTCTCCGGATATTTTTCGAGCACGGCCGGAGGAATGCTGTTTCCCTGCCCAGCCTGCGCCGGAGCGGGATTGTACCCGTACAAGGGATTATTGGACAACAGACCCCTGGAATCCACGAGTTGTGGTATTTTGCGCAAATCTCCGAGAAGCTGCTCCACGGCCGCGGGCGACAGCGTTGGGTCGATGCCGCGCACGGCCTGTTCGAACTCGGCCGGCGAGCCGCCGAACATCCCCGCCATCTCTCCGGCTTTCCCCCACGCGTCGCGGATCGCTCTCTGTTCGTCGCGGACAGGGGCGTAAGCGTTCGCACTGCGCTTTTCCGCCGCTTCCAGCGCCATCTCCTGGCGCCGGTTCGCCGCGTTCTGCGCGTAGGCCGTATCCGGCGACACGCCCACCGCGCCGCCGAAGACCGGCGTCGTCTCCCCGGTGTACTTGTCCTGCGACAGCACCACCTGCCGGTTGCCGAGATTGACCGCCTGGTTGTTAAAGCCCGGGTTCAAGTGTTGAATAAAATTGCCCACCGTCTTCGCCCCGTCGGGGTCGTACAAGGCCCGGTTGCCCACGTAATTAAGCGTTCCCTGCCGGTCGTTGTATTGCGGCATGTTCCCGAGCCTGCTCGCCAGCCGGTCGGCGTCCTGCATCTTGAAACGGCTGCCGAACCGCGCTTCCACGAATTTCTGGAAGTTCGGGTCGTTGATCGCTCCCGACTGCGCGCCCCATTTGTAAACGTCGTCGATCGTCGGCGTGCGTCCGCGGATGGCGTTGTTCTGCAACGCCTTGACTGCCGTGCCGACAAGCCCGTCGCCTTCTTGGGGGCGGAACTGTTCCGGCACGCCGCCGAAGGGGTCGGAACCGAAAGCGTTCTGCTGCGGCGCGAATAGCTGGCTTAGCTTCTTCGTTTCCGGCGCGCCCTGGATCGTCAGCGGCGATTCCTGCGGGGCGGCGTACTGCCCGCTTGCCTCGTCGTACAGTTTCTCGAATTCGCCCCAGCGGTTGGCGTTGACGCGCTGCGCCCGCGCCGCCGCGTCGCGGTCGAACATGCCCTTGACCAGCCCCGACAGCGTCGCCGTGGCCAGGTCCGCCCACCACGGCTTGTATTGCCGCTCGAAATAGACAGCCATTTACCAGCTGCCTCCCGAGCGGAAACCGCCGCCCCAGCCCTGCGGCTTGAGCGGGTTCTGTTCCATCAGCTTTTCGGCCCAGTCCTTTTGATCGAGCGCGCTCCCCCAGTACGAACCGGCGCCGTTCAGCAGCGCGCCGCCGACGTTCTGTCCGCCCGCCAGCCCGCCAAGCGCCGAACCGACGCCCGCGCCGACGGGGCCGCCGAGCGTCCGCCCCGCCAGCCCCAGAAGCTGCGGCAAAAACGAACCGAACAGGCCGCCTCCGCCGCCTACCGTATAGACTGCCATATCGAAACACCTCTACTTCCCTTGCTTGACGACTGTGTCGTAATCCTCGCGATTGTCGTAGCTGTTCTGCAGGTCCTTCCAGAACTGATACGCCGGAGCGTACTGCGACATCATCGCCTGGCTCAGCGTTTGCGGCATCGAAGCCGCCTGCTTCATCAGATCAGTGTTTGAGTCAAGCGCTTTGCCGTAGCCTGACATAGCCGTATTGTAGCCGTTGATTGTAGCATTTCGCCCGTTGATAACGTTGTTGTAACCGCTGATTGCGGAGTTGTAGCCGTTGATTGCGTTGCCGTACAGGTTCCCTGCCGCCGTGAAGCCGGCCAGCTGGTCGCTCAGCCCGCTCCTCAGATCGTCGTTCGCCGCCTTGTATCCGCTGATCGCCTTCGCGTAAGTGTCGCCGGCGCCAGCCAGCGTGGAGTTTGTCTGCCCGTAGCCGGACAGTACCGAGTTGTACGCGTTCAGGTAATTTTTTGCATAGGCATCGGCGGCGCTGTCCGCCAGGCCGCCGAGCGACCGGTTCGCCACGCTGCTATTCATTACCCCTCGAGTGGCCAGATCGTTCAAAGCGCTTCCCGTGTTTCGGTTCAGCTCTGAGTTTACCGACCTGTTCAGGTTCTCCGTTACGGCGTCAGGGATGTTCCCCGTTCGCGTGAAATTCAGTACCTCGTCCGCAAGCGTTCCCTGCCGGTCGCCAATGCCCTCGATCTTCCCCGAGAGGTTGGAAATGTTCTGCGTGTTTGGCTTCATCGCCGCCGCCGCTGTTTCCGTCGCCTCCAACGCCCTGTCGCCCACGCCGGAAATTTTGTTCGACAGTCCCGGGATCAACGCGCTTAGTCCGGCGATTTTCTGCGTATAGGGAAGATTCCCGTTCGCCGTGTCGATGATCCTGTCGGCCGTCCCCGTGATTCTGTCCATCAACGGCTGCGTGTTTCGCGACAGCGTGTCGTATTGGTTCAGCGCGTTGGCCGCACGGACACGGTTCGCCAGCCAGTCGGAGCCGAAAGCCGTATCGCTCCAGTTCGTGCCTTGCCCCGCCGACGGGATCCCCGTCTGTCCTGCCGTCCCGCCGCCGGAATTGTAGTTCCACACCGTGGCGATCGAGCCGTCGGCGTTGCGCATGTAAATCGGCGCGCCCTCGTTGTCGCCGCCGTTTTTGTAGCCTTTGACGATTTGCCCGCGGTTGTCGAACGTATATCCCTGCGGAAGACCGTTCGCAAAACTTTGCGAAGGCTTTCCGCGGGAAACCGCGGCGTCCGCGCCGTTCCCCGCGGACGCTCCTCCGGTTTGAGGCACGACAGTACTCATCGGCGCCGCGCCCGTGATCGGCGCGAGCATGTTGTAAATGCTCGTCCGCATATTTTGAAGTTCCGCCGACTCGGGGTCGCGTTTGCGTACCTGAGTCGTGGACGATCTACTGCCCATCCATATCACCTTCCCTTACCCGCGTATTTTCCGGCGTCACCAGAATATAACTATACGTTTTGCCGTCTTCATGTTCCTGTTTGACCAGTTCGCCGCCGAGCACCCGCATGTAAACGCGCGGATCGCGTTTCGTGACGCAGTAGGCGCCGATACAGCCGTGGGATTTCCTCAGCGCTTTCACCATGGCGAAAATGTGCGGGCGCCAGTAACGGCCATCCCCGCACATTTTCGGGATCAGCAGGTATCGCGTTTCGAAATCGAACATCCATGTGAAAAAGCCGTGCTCGCGATTGAACGTTAGTTCTTCGCGGTTGTCCAGTTCGAAACGGCTTTCGTCGCGCGCTTCGTAGATGTTTACCCACGCCCCGAACGACAGGGGCCCCTTGACTGGGGTTTTACATCTCCGGCCAGACAACGGCCTGCACCTGTTCCACCGTTTCGCAACGGCGGATGATGGCGTCGATACCCTGCATGATGCCGTTGACGTTCGCGGAGTAGGCCCGATAGGCCGCGGCGTTGGCGAGGATTCTCTGGCAAAACTGCTCTAACGTCATTGTCTCGCCGCCGACGGCGATACGCCGGTCGTACAGCGCCGTCACGTCCTGCGCGTCTTCGCTCGTCGCGTTGCCCGCGAGGATGTCGGCCGCGCCGTGTTTCTGCACGTCCCAGCTCTCGATCTCGCCGAGCGTGTAGCCCGCCTTCGCCTGAGCGAGCAGGCCGTCGGCGTAGGCGTGGTTCCACGCCGTCTTCGCCGCCTTTGCTTCTTCCAGCGTCGGCGGCTCCGGTTCCGGCTCAATCGCCACTTCGTCGGGATGCGTCATCGCGTAGGCGTGGACGGCAGCATACTCTTCCAGCCACTCGCCCATGTTCGGGCAGTTGTAAGGATAGCCGTTTTTCAAAAACGTGTAGCTGCCGTCGAGATTGCGGATCAAGTTTTCGTACATGCCTTACCTCCTATGCGATGCGCCACCCAAAACCAAAAGTCCATTGAAATGCTACTTTCGTCCCGCCAGCAGCGACGCCAATCGGGGTTACCGTGGAAGTTTTTTGGCCGTTGCAAAAGTACGCCCACGTCCCACCGCTGGGAAGATTGCCGTCGGTAAGGGTTCTAAAGTCTATCCACTGTCCCACACCGGCGGCGGTTTGGGGCTTGGGCGCGCCGCCGAGGCTTGCCAGCGTATACGTCGTGTTCGTGTCCTGCGTTTGGAACGAACCCGTAGTCCCGTTGCCCCTTGTATAGGTCACAGTCCTGCCGCTGACCGACAAACCCTTGATATACGTCGAGTCGATCTGTTGTCCGCGGGAATCCTGCGTGGCCTTGGTGGCGCTGGCGGCGTTGCCGGAGCAGGCGGCGGACGTGCCGCCGTTGGCCGCGGCTGTGATCGTGATGTCCCCAGTGCCGTTGAACAGAACGCCGTTGATTCTTCTGCTCGTCTGTAATTTCGTCGCGCTGGCCGCGTTGCCGGTGATGTTGTCGCCCTCCATGACAAACCTGGTCAGCGGTCCCCACGTGTTTTCGTTATAAGCTTGATGATATACTAAAGGTTTCGACGTATCACCGCGTAAAATTATTCGATTGATTCGACTATTGTTGCGGGACGCTTGGATAATCGATGCATAGCTCATCCCAGCGGAAGAGCCATTAGCAACCCCTTGGGATGTTTGATAAAAACCACTCATCCGTAACGATCCTTCGTTGCTGTTTGTCAGTTCTGTAGGCATAATTTCTCCACAGCCGTTGCACTTCGCCGCCGAGCCTGTGACGTTTATGTCAAGCGACGGCGGCAGTCCGATCGTTACCTTGTCGTTTATGGCATCCGGCGTGACAATGACATTGCTTCCGGGAACTATCTCAAAAGTGTCTTCTTGGTTATTGGCTAAAATCAGCAACGAGCCGACTTTGATTTTCGCGAAGGCGTTTTTGTTCTTTTCCGCGCCGGCCTGAATACCGTCCAACTTGTTCGCGTCGACATTTAGCTTCGCGAACAAGTCCGTGAAAAGAGCCTTGATTTTGATTCCGAAAAAGTTTGTCCGGTCACCGCCCTGCGTCCCCGGCAAAATTTTAGGTTCGTTGTCTCCCCATCCGTATCTGTTAGCCATTGTTTCACCTCGTTTTCATCATTCGGGAACGTACATATAGCCGTTCCCCGGCCAGTCCCAAAAAACGCCCGAAGCACCCGTGAACAGGATTTGCCCCTCCTGACCCGCGCCAACCACCGTTTCTGCCGCCTGCGTCGCCGCCAAGCATTGCGCCGTTGCGGACTGGCAGTTACTTGTCGAGGCCGTTGCCTGCTGCGCAGCGGCATTACATGCAGCCGTCGCGCTTTGGCACGCTCCGGCGGAGCTTGCGGCGTTTTGCGTAGCATTTTGGCAGACCGTGGTCGCTTGCTCCGTCTGTTGTTTTGCTGTTTGGCATAAATCCGCGCTGACTGTCGCAGCGTTAGCCGCGGCATTACAGCTCCCTGCCGCCTGATTGGCCGCGGCGGTCGCAGAATCGCAAGCGCTTGTCGCGGCCGAGCATGCGTCCGTTGTCGACAGGCACGCAGCCGATCTCTGCGCGCAAATATCCGTTTCCGCAACGCAGTTCGCCGTTGCGGAAGAACAAGCCTCCCCGGCGTTACGCGCCTGACCGGCGGCGCTGTTTGCCGCATTCGCCGCGACGTTCGCGGCGTTGACGGCCTCCACTACGCCCGCGGTCGCCTCATTCACGAAGCTTGTTGCTTCCAAACAGGCGGCGGTCGCGGCCTCGCACGCCGCTTTCGCGCCCATAAGCTGACGCGTCAGGCTGACCAGCGCCGCAGAGGGGCCGTCGTCGCCGTTCTCCGCCGCGACGGACAATGCGCCGAGAAAAAACGTATAAACTCCGCCGTCCGTGTCCGACGTGACCTTCGCTTCCAGCGCCAGACGCCCGGAGACGTCGGGCTGTACCGCCACGCGGAAAGAACCGTCGGCGGCGGACTGAATCTCTCCAGCGTACAATGTCGTCTTCTCCCGGTCGGTCGCCGCGACGATTACGGAACACCCCTCGAGATCGACCGTCACCCCTTCCGAATCCTTCAGGACGGCGTCTACGATTACCGTGTCCATCACGGCGACGTGCGCCCCGATCGGGCGCCCCGGTTCGAGATATACCGATACCACAGGGCGCATTACGACCTCACTCACGACACCACCCCCACGGGAACCGTTTCCAGCGTGAAGCGCGTCAGTTGAAACGGCACTCCGGAACTTTCGAAGCATACCTGGACGTACTTGCTTCGCAAAACATTGTGCGTATAGAAATCCTGATAAGTCTGCAAACCGCCCCAAACATAATCCTCATTGTCATAGATGAATCTGGTGTCATCGTAAATGTAGGGCGATTCATCTACCTCGAAAACGACGTTCATCAAGGGCACACCGGCGACGGAAATGCGCAAAGGTTCGTCGGAGACAGCATTCACCAGCAAATTCAACGAATTGGCGGAGATTCCCAGACGTTTGGTCAGGAACTCAGATGCGCCGATGATCTTTTTTGTGCTGAACGAGCACGATACCGGCGACAGATGGGATCCCGCCGCGGAGTCGTAATCCCCGCTCGTCCTGCCGGAAAAGTCGTGCAGATTCGCTCCAATGGCGATATACAAGTTGTCTCGATCCGGTTCCGCCACGTCGCGGACGTCGCCGTAAAATTCCCACATCAGCGCCGGCATGGAGGTTATACCATATTCGTAATATACCGGCAGAAGTGTGTTTTTCCCTGCGGATATCAGCAGGATATTTCGTCCGCGCAGGTTCCAGACGCGAGCCCACGTGTCGATCATTTTGCCTCTTAACCAGGGATTGACCCTCATTAGCGCGTCGCCGGGCGCGATCTCCTCATACCCGTCCGTGCCCTGGAGCAGCCGCATACCCTTGCTTTTTTCCAGATAAAACAGGTAGCCGGCCACGTTGGCCGCTGTATCGCGGTTCACGATCTCTTCGTCGCGGCTGATCTCGACGATCTTCCATTCCGGATACTCGCCGGCCAGGCGGAATGTCGCGCGATCCTTGAAAAAAATCACATTCGTCAACGAGGGCACGGCGGCAACGATGTTCCCGGCAACCTTGTAGCCGATCTGCGTCTCGCAGGGATCGGCGTCCGTCGCGCTGGACGGGATCGTCCAACGGGAAGCGTCGCCGACGGCCGAGCCGCGCAGCATGTCGGAATCGCTCTCGAAACAGAACAGCCGCCCCGCGCGGGCATACAGCCCTACGGCATGGGCCGGCGAATCCGTCACCGTCGTCAGCGCGGAACCGTCATATTTCTGCAGCTTGCCGCCCGAGGCGATGAAGACGTCCGTGCCGAACACACAAAACTGCGGACGGACCGCTCCGGTCAGCGTGCCGATCTGCGTTGTCGTCCCCACAGCTCCGGCAGGAGCCGGAGCGTATTTGTACAGCACGCCGCCGGCAACTGTCAGCAATACGCCGGAATGCCAGAACAGCGCGTCGATCGGCGCGTCGAACGTATGGAGCGGTAGCCCCACTCCAGCACGCGTCCTCAGTCGCCCCGGCTGCGAACTGTAGGTCATGTTCTTGCATTCCGCCAATTCGTTCTGCGCAATATTCTCCGGAGCCGTCCGCAGGTTCAGCCCGCCGGAAAAATCGCTGAAATCGAGGATCGTCCCCTCGACTGCGTGTTTCGATGCCCGTCGCACGGGGCTCACCTCCTTTAGCCTTTCGGCAGCAACGTACCGATCGCGTCGATCATCGCTTTCTCCGACGACGTGTCGAACTCGTCGCGGTTCAGCAGCAGCGACGCCGCCACTGTGACAATCACGTCGAAATAGTCGTCGCTGTAAGGGATTTTGTCTTCCAGCAGCGAAACGCCCTCGCGCGTACAGAAATACCGGATCTCAACAGGAATGTTCCCCGTTGACGTTCGCAGCACCGCCCCCTCGCGCCAGACGGGGAACTGCCCGACAAAACTATGAAAGCCCTTCGGCGCCGCCGAATAATCGACGACCGGCTCCGACGCGATCATCTCCGGCGCCCGGCGGGCGATCAGAGTCAATCCCAGGAAACGGCACGCCGTGTCGATGTTATTGATAATCTCTTCGCTCGTGTAATTTACCGCCAGCACATCGTTGACGCGCTGGCGGATCACATCTACGGCTTGAGTTACATATCTCATTGCGGGACGTACCCCCCCCACAACCGCGGCTCCGCGGCGTTTTCCCAGCGCTGCGCCTTGCCCGCCTGCGCCGTCCTGTCGGAGACCGCCTGCGCCGTCTCGAAATCGCCCTTGAGCAAAGACGCTGTCATGCGCGCCAGCGGCAGTAGCAGCGTCTCCGGCGCGTCGATCTCGTCGCCGACCGCCGTCAGCCGCGCCGGGCGGTAGCGATAGACCAGCGTCACCGGCGACTCGGGCGAGACGATCTCGCTGTTCTCGAAACGGAATTCGCCGCGGAACGGGCCCGTCTCGTAATTCGATTCCAGCGGCACGCCGCGGGGACCCAGTACCGAGACCACCGAGCGAAAATCTTCCGGCAGCGCGGCGCGCCAATCCGACAGCTCCAGTTCTGCCGACTTAACCAGCAGCGGCGAGAAACACTCGTCGCAGCTCGTCACCAGCAGATCGAGCGACGACTGCAGCGCCGTCATCACCTCGTAGTCGCTGTACGTCGTGTGCCCGGCGTCGCCTACGTTGTAACGCGCCATCTGACAGACTTGAGACGCCGCGATCATGCGTACACCCTCCAGTGCGGATAGCGCTGCACCAGCCGATGCAGCGCCCGCTTATCGTTTTTGTTCACGCTCCATGCCAGCGCGTCCGGGTCGCCCGCCATCAGCAGGGCGTCGAACTCGTCGACGGGGATCGAGTAGCGGAACTGCGCGAGGGCCGATCCGCGTTTGTTGCGGATCAACCCCCGCGTGCCGCCCAGCGCCGTCCTCAGTTCGTGACAGCGACGACGGTACGCGTCATCGTCGATGACCTTGGTGATCGTGCACTCGTCGCCGCTTTTGATGCGCAGGAACGTCCGGACGGCGTCGTCGATTTCCAGCGCGCCCATACTAAGGAGCCGTCGGCAGCACGCCGTCAAGATCGGTGATGCGGGCGCTGGCCTTTTCGGCGCGTACCTCCATCGTGATCTCGCCGACGATGACCTGTTCCGTCGCGTCTTTGGTCTTGGGTAGCTCTTTCTTGCCGAACGGGCGCAGCGGTACCATGCCAAGATACTGCGTAGACAACACGTAGACGTCCGAGTTCGGCAGCCAGCGGTCGGTGATAACGCGCTGCGTGCCGAAGTCGCCCTCGAATACGTCGATCGTGGCGATCATCTTCTTGCTCTCGGCCTTCTGGCTGCGCTCCGTGGAAAGCGGCAGCAGCAGCGACAGCACGCGCTTGTTGCGGGGAGACGCCACGATTACGTCGGGATCGCCGCCGCACTCGTACACCCGTTCCAGCGCGTCGTTCAGCAGCTCGTACGTGAGCGGGCGCGCCGTGCCGTTGTTCTTGAACACGTTCGTGCTGATGTAGTACGGCAGGCCGGCCATGCGGCGCGCCGTGGCGCTGTTGCCGAGCACCTTTTTGCTGCTGCGGATGATGGCGCGCTCCTGGTCGAGAGCCAGAACTTTCATGGCCTTCTGCATCTCGTAGGCCAATTTGTTGCTCATGTTGTAGCGTTTCACCGCGAGATTCGTGTCGGTGACACCGAAACCCTTGTGGAAAATCTGGCAGACGTTGTCCTTGATCGTCGTCTCGCCGGGGTTCTCGACGTTGAACGTCTCGCCTTCCACGTGCGCGTTGTCGATCGGCTTGGGCAGCTCATCCTCTTCCCAGTGATGGACGACCTGCGTCGCCTTCCCCGCCGAACCGATCCGGTTCAGGATCGGCGCGTCGCTGGGCGAGATGATCGTGATCAGCTTACCCAGATCGAAAGTTTTTCCCGTCGCGTTGTACTGCGTAAGTGCCATATGTTATGTCCTCCTAGTTTTTGAAAAACGCGTCCTGAAGCATGCGCACCTGGTCTTTCTGACTGGCGCGCGCGAAATCCTTTTCCCCCCAGGACATCCCGGCCCCGGCGTCGCCGCCGCTGCCCCCGATCACCTTGGGCGGAGCCTCCGCCGCTTTCTTCGCCGGCGGCTGCGCAGGCGCGGCCGGCTGCTTCGACGCCCTGTAACGGTCGGCGAAGCCTTTGTACACCGCCTTGATGCGTGCCGCGTCGCCCGACTGCAGTTCCGCCATCGTCTGCATGACACTCTGATACGGCATCTTTTGCATCTCCGCCATGGCGTAGCGGTCGATCAGCGCGAAATCCGCGCCGTACTCCCGCTGCAGATCGCCCATCAGACCGCCGTACATCTGCTGCGTCTGCGCCGCCTGCGCCTGTCGCATACTCTCTGCCTGCGCGCGCTGAAACTCCATCTGCTGTAGCTCGCCAGTCACCCGCGCCACCATGATCTGATGGTCGACGTTGAAATCGTCCAGGCTCGTCACGCCAAGACGGCGCATTGCCTCGGCCTTGACCTGAGCGTTGAAGTCAGGCGCTTTCGGCTGTGCCGGCGCCTGCGGCTGAGGCCCCGCCTGCTGAGCCTTGAGCACATTCTCGCGAAACTGCCGCAACTGCTTCAGTTCGTCGAGCTGCGGCTGAATCGTGTCGCGGTAGTACTGCATGTCTCGCTCGTGGACGATCCGCGCCGCCTGCGGCAGACGGGAAGCGTCTACCTCGTCGGGCGTGAGAAGAAGAAATTCCTCGGGCGTATATTCGTTCCCGGTTTCGCCTTTCGGTGCAGCCGCTGCGGGATCTTCACCCGCCGCTTTTTCGCCTTCGGGCGCCCCTTCCGGCTGCTTCCCTTCGCCGTCAGCTCCGTCACCGTCTGCGGGAGTTCCATCTTTTTCTTCTTCGTCTTTTCCCCCTTCGATCCCGCCTTCATCTTCCGGCTCGTCCTCGATCTCTCCGAAAAAAGACGCGCGCAGGACTTCCTGCTGCTCCTCGTCGCTCAGCTCGTCGAAGCCGCGGTTGTCCACCTGCGGCTGCGCTTCTTGCTGTTCCGCGCCCTGCGTTACCACGTTGTCGTTATCCATTGTTTTCCGCTCCCTTCAATTCTTTCTCTGCAACCAGTCCGTCGCCGACGGCGGACTGAAGAAACGCCTTGAACATCTTGATCGTCACGGCAACATAGGCCAGTGCTTCTTTCGCAGCCCTATCGTCCCTCTGTGTCGCCTGCCAGAGACGATCTTTCATGTCGTTCTCGAAGTCATCAAAAAAGGACAGACAGGTCTTCGCCTGCTGTCCTCTCAACGCCTGCTGCTCTAACTTACCCCTGTCCAAATCCACCTTGGGGAACACCTCCCTGTAACATCTGCATGGCCGCGGCCGCGCCGGCCTGAACACCGGCATTCCCCGCCACCTGCGGAGCCGCCAGCATCGGAGCCGGCGCGGCCTGCTGCATCATCATCTGCTGCTGCATTTGCTGCTGCTGGATCTCCTCCGGCGTGCGCAGGAACGTGCGCGCGTCCTTCCACCCCAGCAGCTCCAAGAGCCGGATCGCCGCCCGGGAGAAATCCGCGGGCCCCGCGATCCCCAGCTGCATGGCGAACGGGTACACCTCGCGAAGGTAGCTCGTCAGCGAGTTGACCTTCTGCTCCTTTTCGCCCAGCCCCACGTCCGAATTGACGACGATGTCGAAATTGCCGTCGAGGTCGTCCGGCTGAATCGTCAGCGCACGGTCGAGCAGCCTCACCACCTGCGCCTGGTCGATATACGTCTGGTTCAGGCGGATCAGGAAACGGTTCAGTTCGCTCACGCCCGTCTCCGCGAAAATCTTGATGATGTGGTTGATCCTCTGCGCCGAGGATTTCATGATCAGCGAAATCCCCGTCGCCGTCTTGTTCAGCGTGTTCGCGTCCGTGCCCTGGTTGTAGCGCGTGCGCCCCGTCCATTCCTCCTCGACGCCGCGGAAATACTCGATGAACTGCATCGTCCACGGCGCCAGCGGCGCGGAAGGAAACGCCGTCGCCACGCTGCGCGGATCGTCCTTGCAGCGGATCATCATCTTGTCTTTTGTTAAATCCTCGATGTTGACCATGTTCTCGTTGACGAAATAGCGCGGCGTGTTGTTGGTGCTGATGTTGAGCAGTATCTGGCGCACGAAAGCAATACGCAGCGCCTGCAACTCGCCCTCGATGTCCGCCATCGACGACTGCGACAGCACACGCGACGAGTCATGCTGCGCCGACAACACGAAAAACGGCAGCCGCCCCAGTGGGTTCAGCTCCACGCGCAGCAGATGGTCGTTCGCCAGCGTCACGATCAAATCCTCGAGCACGCCGTCGCCGTTGACGTCGTGTTTGACATAGCACTCGAATATCTCCACGCGACGGCGGGCGGCATCGTCCTCCTGCGCCGGGAACATCTCCAGATCGGGGTTCAGCACCTGGTCCGCCATCTCGTAGTCGACTGCGCCGCCCTCGTCTACCGCCATCTGGGCCTCGTCCCGGTCGTACACGCCTTCCCTCGCGCCGCGCAGCAGCACGTCGCCCGTAACGATTTGACGCTGCGCCACGAACAGCGACTCCTCCATACGGCGCGCTTCCGGCAGCCAGCGCATGTCAAAAGGACTGACATGATCCAGCACCGGCCGATTGTCCGTCGTCACCATGCGCCGCAGCGTCACCTGACAGTCGCCGTAAAAATCCGGCGCTCCGACGTCCAGCAGCTCGACGCCCGGCGTCTGCGCCATTCCCATCAGCCGGTCCTGCGGCACCGTCACCGTCTCCTCGCGCGGCTGGGATACCCGCGACCACCAGCATTTCAGCACACCCAGATCGTAGACGAGCGTGTCCTCAAACCAGCTGGAAAACAACATAAATCCTTTGTTGCCCTGTTCCAGCTGCCATTTGATCAGCTCTTCCATCACTTGAGCGTTTTCAGCGTCGCCCTGCCCCTGCCCGACGATGGAGATGACCTTCGTCGTGCCGAAAAACGAGTCGAGCGCCTGCGACAGCGCCCATTGCACCCAGGCGTAAAAATCGTGGCTCGTGTAGTCGGAGAACCCCAGGCGGGGGAACATCTTTTTGTACAGCTCCTTGTCCGCCTGGTAGATCTCCCGCCGCCTCAGCAGCAGCGGCTCCGTCGTCTGCCGGTAAAAATCCTCCGCTCTGGCGAGGTCGCGCAGGGCGACCATACGCACCCGCTCCCGCGCCTCGGCGGAGAGCTTGAGCGCCGCCATTACTGCACCGTGACCGCGATCGTCGCGCTGCCGGCGCCGCTCGTGCAGGCCAGATTCGTCGATCCGGCCGCCAGCGCTTTGACGGTGATCACCCTCGTATCGTCGGGGTTTACCATCATCGCCGCATAGGTGGGGCCGCTGTTGGTCCAGCCGGTCGCCGCCGTGCTCTCGGCGGGTTCGTGTTTGCCCGTCAGCGTCACCTCATCGCCGACTTTGAGCGTCAGCGTCCCCGAGACCGTGTTTCCGTTTTCATCAGTCACCGTTACGCCCGTGACCACAATGCCCTCCTGCGCCTTTTTGACCGCCGCCACCAGATGAGGAATCAGCTGCACGTCGTGGCCTCTTGCCACCTGGCGCAGATCGTCCTCCGTGAGCGTCTCCGCCATCGCCGGAATGCCCTCGTACCCCTCGCGCGTGATCTCCAGATTCACCATACGTACTACCTCCTACATTGACCCGAATGCCGGGATTTCGATATCCGCCCGCGCGAAGCCGGCAACCGGCGCGCTGGCGATCTGCTCCGCATATGCGAGAGCGTCTATGAGATCATCGTGCTGCCCAGTGGGGAAGGCGAGCAGCTCGCCCTCCATCTCCTGGAGCCACGGCGCGCCCACGGGGAACCACACGCCCCCGACGGCGAACCGCGGCTGCAGCACGTCGATTCTTTGTTCCTTTTTCGCGCCCGCGATCAGGGGCTTGATCGTAAAAAACACGTTGCGGCGCGGCATCTCCTTTTGCAGGAACGCCAGCATCGCCGCCTGATACTGCACCTTCTCGATGCCGACCGAGATCGGCCGCCATTTTTGCACCAGCCGGAAAATCTCGTCCATGTGCTCCACCGGCGTCACCCGGCCGTACCAGCAGTCGAGCACCTGCCACATCCCCTCCGGCGTCACGCCGACCACGCAGCACACCGAGTAGTCGGCGCTGGCCGCCTTGCTCGACGCCAGATCCACCGTCATGTAGACGCTCAGCTCGTCGCGCCGCAGTGTGCGCGGGTCATAGTAGCGGAACATCTCGCGCCGGAACCGCTGCTGCTCAGGGCTGCGCGCCTCGCACAGCATCTCTCGGTACCAGACGTCCGACATACCTTTGCGCGCGAACGCCTCTTTCTGCTCGAGGATCGACTCGACGGGATACCGCGCCGGCCACGACGAGCGCCACTCCCCGGCGTCGTCCTGCGTCATTTTCGGCACACGCTCCGCCTCGAATCCCCAGACGTCGGCGTCTTTGATCATCCGCTCGATAATGCTGCGCTCGCCGAGGTTATTGCCGATCATGAAAATCCGCGACTCATGCCCGAGGAAATAGATGTCGGACATGAACCATTTCCAGTCGCTCTCGCAGACCGTCTCACTGCTTACGTCATCCAAATCCTGGATGTCGTCGCAGACAATCAGGTCCGGCCGTTTCGCGCCCCACGACAGGCCGCGGATGGCGCCGCCCTTGCCGAACGCCGCGAGGCGCACCTGCAGCCCCGACCTGTACCGCACCTGGAACGCGTTGCCGCTGTCCTCGAGGATATCCGGCAGCCCGTCCGCCTGCATCATCAGCTCCGGGCGCGCCTGCCACTCTCGCGATGTCTCCCGCAGCAGCGCTGCCGCCAGCTCTTTCGTGGCGCGGATGATAACGATAAAACTGCGCTCGGGGCTCGGAAACGTCAAAGCGTGAAGCAGGTTTGCCCGCAGCGCGATCTGCGTTTTAGCGCTCTCGCGGAACGCCTCGATGGCAACATTTTTATCGCTGTGCAGAATGATATTGCTCCATCTATGATGGGCCTCCATCGGCGCGACGTCTCCCGGCGACGCCAGCAGCGCCGAGCGGAACGCCACCAGCGAGTCGCGGCTGACCGCCAGACGCGCCGCAAGCTCGATCTCGCGCTGTGCCGGCGGCAAAGACTTGAGGTCATCCATTTTTGATCTCCTGCGCGATCTGCCGCGCCCGCCGCGCCGCTTCCGCCGTCATCTCCGCCCCCAGCACCAGCAGGGGGCCGCCATCAGGGCCGGACGCCCGGACAGTATCGATAAAATCTGCCTCGGATTTGCCCAGCAGCTCCGAGGCTTTGAGCCGGTCCTTCATCTCCACGCGCTCGTCCCGCATCGTCGCCGTCCAAAACGACTGGCGCTCCTCGCGCGTCGCGATAAGAGAGCCGCGGCGTTTCGTTTCGCGAGCTCTGATGGCTGCTGCGATCAGAGGTTTAAAGAGGTTTTCCGACCCTATGCGCTGCGCTGTCCTCGCCGAATACCCCGCCGCCAGCGCCGCCGCCGTGGCGTTGCCGTCATAGGCGTCGACAAACCGCCGCTGCTTCGCCGTCAATTTTTTATCGTCCGCCACGCAAATCACCTCGCTTCCAAATAATCTGAATATTTCGTCTTTATTTTTCAAGCCATTAAAAACGGCTCAAACTATTGCAATAGCTGAATCTACGCAATTTATTTTGCCCCCTTGACATGCTACGCTAGCGTAGTATAATGGGGCCAGAACAAAAAACGAGCCGCTGCGGCTCGAAAAATAGGAGGAAAAAATGAAAAATTACCGCCTTTGGATTAACGGCACGGATTGGGGGTTTTGGCAGGCCGCTTCTGAAATCGACGTCTTCGACGCCGTGGCCCGCGAAGCGGGATACGAGAGTCACGCCGATTTCGAGCGCCAGCGGCTCGACGAAGCCGCGCAAAACAACCATTATCGCGACTGGGACGAGTGGGGCGCCGCCGGTCCCGAAGCGCTGCGTCCCGACCCGGAAAAGTTTTTGGACGATGTATACGATATCGTCGAGGTCATGCCCGACGGCCCCGTCTATGCATACGACGACCCGGACTCCTGCGGCATCTACGTGGGAGTAGAATCCGGCGACGTCTCTGCAGTGGGCTGGAGAGACGTCGTTGATTACGGCCCCGCCACGCCGGAAAATGTAAAAAAGGCTGTCAGAGACACTATCCAGGCCCAGCTCGGGTGGGCCCGCGAATGGGAGGACGACCACGAGAATTGGGTCGGATACAACGGCCCGAATGTCGAAGAACTCCAGCGGCGCTGGGAAGCTCTCTTCCCAGAGGAGGAAATGTAATACTCGCGGGGTTCCGTTCGAATGACGGGGGGCAGCTCATGCCGCCCCCCAAAATAAAAAGAAAGGTGGACAATTGAATGAAATACGAAGTAAAATTGAATGATTTGCGCACCGACACCGACGACGCGGGGATGTCCTACCCCGTGACCGCGCAGGAATTTTTGCGGGCCGAACCCGGCGTCTATCGGGGTAATTGCGAGGACGGATATGTCGTCCTCGAATCGGGGAAAATTTTAACCCCCTGCGGCGTCGGCCGGTTTTACGACTCCGAAACAAAATCGGAGTACAGGGAAATTTTTATTGGCGACGTCACCGTGTATTACGACACGAACGACGCGGCCGCGATTGAATTTGAATCCGCCGACAGCTATGGGACGGGGAAATTTATCCATGTCCCAAACTGATTTTATCGGCACTGCCGAAGCGGCGGCGATCCTCGCCGCCCGCTTCGGCCATTATTCCGCCGCAACCCTGCGACAGCTCTGCATCCGTCATGCCGTCCCCGGCGCTCAAAAAATCGGCCGGGATTGGATGATCCCCGTTGAATGGATCAAAAACTACACCCCCAAAAGAAAGGATGCAGTAAAGATGCTTTCTCTAACAAACCTCACCCAGCAGGAGTCCGGAATTATTGTCTATGATAATTCGGTTATCGTCGTCAACTGGTGGGTGCAATGCCCACAAGGACTGCCGCGAGTATTCGCGGGAACTATCATCGGGATCCCCGATCCCGATGCGACGCCGTCAGACGCCGTCCATGTCGACGACATTCGCGAAATTTTGCCCGATCCCGAAGATATGGACGTGGTTTACGACTATAACGATGACATTCCCGAACTGTACGCCGACAATGCCGAAATCACGTCCGGACGCGCCTGGACGATCGGCGACGTTGTAGTCATAGCCCCGGACGGCTGGTGTTAAATGGCTGACACGATTGCGGCTGATCTGCGCGCTTTGCTGGTCAGCTGCTCCGAAACCCCGCCGCGGGCTATTTTGAGGGGCGACCACGAAATTTTGGCGTCAATAGACGCCGAATTGCGAAAAAAAGGCATCCTAGGGCAAGTCGCCTACAATCAAATTGTTTTTACCGGCTCGGCGGCGCTTGACGTCATGCTGGCCGCGGGGCTTACGCTCCGCCATTACGTAATGCGGGACCATCTCGGCGCAGACCGCGCGTATAAAATCGCCGACGACACGATCACTTTTTGCTCAGGACACCCGTGCAAGCGTTTTTTACCGCTGTCCGGCAGCCGGACTGTGAAAATCGCCGAGTTGCAGGAACAGCGCAAACAGCGGATCGAGACAAAAAAAATCGCCGCCAAGATCAGCATTTCTGAAAAAACTTTGAGAAACGCCATCAAAGACCTCGAAAACAAAGGTTTTTGCATGGCAAAAGGCCCGGCACTTGGGACGAAGCCCCACGCTCCAATCCTCGACCCCGCCACGGAATGGGGAAGTTATCTTTTAGGCGTGCTTTGGGCGGGGACGTCCTTCGCGCCCAGCGCGCGAGTGACAAGCGTCGTCGTAGGCTGTAAATACAAAGACACCTTATGTAATCTCGCAAAGGGGTTTGCGCTCGATGCGGTTATGGACAGACCGCACGGTGGGTATTACAAACTCAGGATACATAAACAAAAAGATGTCGAACACATCACACGCGAAGCTTCGCGCGTCGGTATCGATTTTTCGGCGCCTTTTTATTCGCGCGGCGTGCCGAAAATCAAATTCCGCTTTGCTGAGTTTTTGCAGGGCTACGCCGAAATGCACGGCTGGTCCGGCGAAAACGTCAACCGCCGGCAGGGCACTTCAGCCTATTATTTCTGCCTGTCGGGAGCGCAAGAACTGCTCGAATACATTTCCCGCGTCCTGCATGACAAAACAGGATGCCGGCTAAGAACACGATTCGTCCTGGGGAGAGACGACACAACGCCCCATATACGCTGGGCGAGCGAGGACACGGCGAAAATCATCTCATTTCTCGACAGCCCCCTTCCCCACAGCGCGACTTTCCGGCGCCGTTTACACGAAACGAACGCCGACAACAAATTCATGAATGAACAACAATAAAGGCGGGGCCTTCGCGGCCTCGCCTTTGTCGTTATTCTTTTTCCCCGTAATTCCCAGTCTACATCATATCACGTCAAGACTATGACATTCTATGACATCTTTTCTTTTTGCGCCTGATAAACCATATTCGCTTCTTTCAGCGCCAACACGTGCATCCGATTGACGTGCCTCCACGTGTAGCCCAGCTCGACCGCGATTTTTTCAAACGGCCACAGATTGAGATACCGCATCTGTAAAATCACCGCTAATTTTGGCGAGGGGACGTCATGAATGATCCCCGTCACCCGATCCAGCGCCGCCCGCCATTGCGCGACCTCCGCCTCGATTTTGGCCTCGCAATCCGCAATCGCGCATGCCGCGTCCTCCAGCGCGCTGTGCTCCTCCCCGCCGTGGACCGTCTGCCGGTCGTACTCCAAGCCTCGGACGCCTTCCGCCTTGGCCCGCAGCCACGCCAAACGTTCGAGATCGGCGTCTAGCCTCTTCTGCGTCCACCAGACCGACCGCAGCACGCGCTTGATCTCACTTAGATCGTTAGTCATTTAAGTCTCCCTTGAAAAACACCGACCAGATCGTCTCGTGCTTGCCGCGCCGTCGGCGATGCCCGAACAGCGGCTTGTAAGGCAGCGCCAGCTGAAGCACGTCGTCGAACGGAATCTGCACGTCCGACCACTTGAAAACCAACGTGCCGCAGGGCTTAAGCACTCTAAAACACTCTTCAAAGCCGGCACGCAGGTCCTCGCGCCATGTCGGCAGCAGCACGCCGTATTTTTTCGCCGTCCATGAGTCCGCACCCAGCTGCGACATGTGCGGCGGGTCGAAAAAAACCAGATAAAAACTTTCGTCGGGAAACGGCATGTGCCGAAAATCGCCCACGACGTCCGGCGATACAACGAGCTTTCGCCCGTCGCACAGTGTCTCGTCGGCCTGGCGGTTATCCATAAACACGGCCAGCGGGTTGTTTTTATCATGCCACGCCATGCGGCTGCCGCAGCAGGCGTCGAGAATTTTCAAAGTCATCGCCCCAATCCGTAAAATATTTCGATCTGCCGTTTTTCGATTGCCTTGCAGACCGCCTCTTTCAGCTCGCTGACCTTTTCGCCGTCTTCGATCCACTCCCACGGCGCGTGGAACACCAGCCAGCCCCGGGTGGCGTAGCCGTTCCCCTTTTCCATGTCTTTGAGCACGCTTCCCGGCCGGTTGTGCCGCCCCAACGTCCACGTACCGCCGTCAATTTCGACCGCGACTTTTACCCTGGGAAAGGCAATGTCTGCGCGCCACCTACGCTCCGGCGCGGCGAACGCGAATTCCAATTCAAACGATTCGTCAGTGTTTTTCGAGATCGACTTGGCAAAATCATTTTTCAGAATTTCACGAATTTTATTTTTAATTTTAATCACTTCCTTGCCGAGTTTATTTTTCCCCATCCTGATGCTGATGCAATGATGCCCCCCCCTAAAGGGGGGGGGGCAATTTGCATCAGCAGAAACAGGCTTTGGGCGCGATGCAAGTTTACTCAAAATCAATTTTGCATCAATTGCATCACGGATCGTCAACCATTGATTTTGCTGACTTTTACTGATGCATTTTTTTGAAAACATTTTGCATCAAAATTGCCGAGTTCATTTTTTTAGGCGAGTTTAGTTTTTTTGCTGATGCAAAAATTTTTGCATCAAGAAGTTTGAATTTTCTTCACAAATTCTTTATGTTCTAATTCAGCTGTCACCCCATTTAAAAAACAAAGTCCATTTTCGACTCTGATTTTTCCGATTTCGCAGAGGTCTGATCGAGTTCTGCTGAAACATCCTCTTTTTGTATTTTCGTTGTCGCTTGCACTTCGTTCGAAAAATACTGTACGCCAATCATCAATATTCAGCCCCGCGAAATTCCCCTCCGCGTCCAGCCTCCCGAAGTGCTCCGCCGCTTCGCGGAACGTCTGCAGCCCGAACTGTTGGCTTTTCGTGAGCTTCTTTTCCTTCGGCTCGTCGCCGCCGTCGGAGCGCTCCATGACGACCGTCGTCACTGGCGAGCCGTCCTCGTCCGTCCAGCCCGGCACCGCGATCTGCATTTGTTCCAGCCAGAGATCGCTTTGCAGCTCCGCGTCCTTGCTTTTGGTCTGCCTGACCAGCACTTTCACGCTGCCGGGCTCCTTGTTGACCCACGTTTCCAGATCCATCGCGCCTTTCCACGCCGACGACCCTCGGGCACGATTCTGCGCCTCCTGCGCGACGCCCGTGTGATGGACGATCAGCACCGAACAGTGAAATTCGTTCATCAGCCGCGTGCAGGCGTCGAGAAACGTTTTCGTGTCCTTGGCCGTATTCTCGTCGCCGAACAGAAACCGGTTGAGAGTGTCCACGACAATCAAAACCGGCTTCGTCTCGTAGCGTCCGATCTCCGACACGACCCTGCCAACGCCCTCAGGCGTGTTCAAGTCCTCCGCGGAGGTACTGATCAACATCTCGGCCGAGTTTGCCCCCCTGTGGGCCATCCAGCCGGCAATGCGGGCCTTCAAGCCGATATGCCCCTCCCCCGCCAGATAGACCACCGGGCCGTGTTTGACGCGGCAGCCCTGCCAGTCGTTGATCTGCGGGCAGGCGATCGAGAGCGCCTGGTCCAGCACCACGAACGTCTTTCCCGTCCCCGAGGCGCCGAAAACCATCATCAGAGCCTCCTCCTGGACCCACCCCTTGATCAGCCATTTGATCGGCTGCGGCTTTTGGCAAAACTCGCTCAGCGGCACCAGCCATGGGTCGGGCTCTGCGTCCAGCAGTGCTTTCAGGTCGCGCCCCGCGACGGCGTAGTCGTTCGCGTCGCCGATCTCCGGCGGCACGATCACCTGCGCGCCGATCAGCCCCGCCGCCGCCTGCGCTTTTTGCTGGCCGACGCCGCTTTTGTCGTTGTCGGCCACGAAAACGATTCGTGCCTGCGGCATTTTACCGCGCAAAAACTGCCCGACTTTGGACAGGTTCCCCGCGTTGAGCGCCACCACCACGCCCGCGCCCGTAGCTTCGTGGACGCTGGCTCCCGTGGCGTACCCCTCGACGATATAGACGGCCTTCGCCGCCGCGCCCGTCGGCGGGATGAAAAAATATCCGCAGGACACCTCGCCGCCGGCGTGGAACTCCTTCATGCCGTCGGCGCTTATGTACTGCAGCGACGCCAGCCGCTCGCCGACGTAGATCGGCATGATCAGCCGCCCGTCGCCCGTCTGGCGCAGCCCGTGGCTCCTGACCCGCTTGCGGACCAGATATCCGTTCTCACCGTCGGCCTCGGCGGCTTTCTCCCAGATTTCCGCACAGAGGGCCGCGGCCTGTTCGTGCTTCTTTTTCGCCTCGGCCTCGTGCATCAGGCGCGCCCGCTCGTAGCTCAGCTCGATCAGCTCGCGTTCGGCCTGCGTCAGCGCGTGGTCGGGCGTCGCGTGCCACGCCACCGACAGGTCGCCGCGCCAGTTGCCGAAACGCCCCGCCGGCAGGTTGTCGCCGAAGAGCACGTACCAGCCCGATTTTTCGCGTCCCTTGTCGCCGGCTACGCGAAAACGGTGCGGCTTGCCATCCAGTACGACGTCCGGCGCCTCTTCGACGCCGATGCCGGCGGCCAGCATCGCCTCCTTAGCCTGCGCTTCCGGCGGCAGGCGCTTCTCCGGCGCCATCTGGTCCCAGTTCCGCGGCAGCGTCGCCATTTGCTTCCACCACCTTCCATTCGCGGCTTACGACCCGGTAGTACTTGCCTTCCCTGACGCAGTACACCTTCGCCGGAGACCGCGATTCCTCGTTCATAAGCTGCGCCAGTTCGCGCAGCTCGTCTTCATTTTTGATAACGCCCAGCGTCATGGCGTCGGGATACCTGGCGGCGATGCCGGAACACCGCATCAGATAGCGCAGCGTCTTGAATCCCTTCTGCTCGGCGAAGCCTCCGTGCATCAGGCACAGATACTCGCTGACGCTGATCGACCTGACGAAATCCCGCGAGTCGTAGTCCACCCGCAGCATCGGCAGGCCGTTCCTGGAGCTGTGCTGCACGCTCCAGAACCAGCCGCGCAGCTCCATTTCCGACGGCTCCAACCCCATGATGTCGTCGCGCCCGTGCAGCGCCATGATTTGCGGTTTCCGTTCCGGCGCGGGGAATTCGTACCCGCAGGCTGGGCAGATTTTGGCGTTCGCTGCCACGATTTCGTCGCACTCCGGGCACTTGCGCACAGGTTTTTTCTCCGCCGCGCGCTTCCTCTTGGGAATCGCCACGCTCGTGATCGGGCCGTGCGCCGCTACGTTGCCGGCGAAATCCAGCACCAGGCAGTCCGCCTTGCCCTCGGCGACGCGCATGCCCCTTCCGGCCATCTGCACGTACAGCCCCGGCGAGAGCGTCGGACGGCACATGGCCAGCAGATCGATGCCCGGATAGTCGAAGCCCGTTGTCAATACATCAACATTGGTCAGGGCTTTCAGCTGTCCCGATTTGAAATTTTCAAGGATCTCCGCGCGCTCGGCGGCGGGCGTGTCTCCTACCACCGTGGCCGTAGGAATGCCAGCCTGCCGCAGTTCGTCGCGCATGTGGAAGGCGTGCTCCACGCCTGTGCAGAAAAACAGCCAGGCTTTACGGTCTCCGGCGCGCGAAATCGTCTCTCTGACGATCTCTGCGTTGTTGGCGTCGGTGTCGACCGCCAGCTGCAGCTCGCTTTCGACATATTCGCCGCCGCGCTTGTGGACGCCTTCGACGTCCAGCGTCTTCGCCGGCAGTTTCGACCGCAGCGGCGCCAGGCTCCCCCCCGCCACCAGCTCGGCGATCGTCACCGGTTCGATCAGCCCGTCGAAAATGCGGTTCTCGCCCTCGGTGATCAGCCCGTGCCCGAGGCGGTAGGGCGTCGCCGTCAGCCCGACGACCCGCAGCAGCGGATTCCGTTCTTTCAGGTCTTTCAGCAGCGAGCGGTACATGCCGCTGTCGCTGTGGTTGATCAGATGCGCTTCGTCGACAATAGCCAGGTCGATCTTGCCGCATTCCTCCGGACGCCGCCAGATCGACTGGATACCGGCCACCGTGATACGGTCCACGTCTCTATGGTTCAGCCCCGCCGAGTACAGCCCGACGGGCGCGTCCGGCCACGCCTGCACGATCTTGTCGGCGTCCTGGGAAAGCAGCTCCTTGACGTGCGAGAGGATCAGGATGCGGCTGTCCGGCCATTGCCGCAGGATGTCCTCGCACAGCGCCGCGATGATCCACGACTTGCCGCTGCCCGTGGGGGCGACGATACAGGGATTGCCCGCGTTGCGCGCCAGCCAACCGTAGAGCATGACGATGGCGCGCTGCTGGTAATCCCGCAGCTGGGGGATCAAAACGGCGCGTCCGTCTGGTCTGCCGCGGCGACTCGCACGCCCCGCAGCAGATCGCCAGTGGAGATCGAGCCGGGGCCGGACCCGTTCAGCACTTTAACGCCGTCGATCTCGTACAGCGCGCAGCGCCCTTCGCCGTCCCCGCCGAGGAACTTCCACGGCGTCAGGTCGGGATGCAGCGCGTGCGACGCGCACGCTGCGAGCTGTCCGTCGGGATCGACGGCGCAGCCCAAAAACTCGCATTTCCAGCGCGAGTCCGCAAGCGGCGTGGAGTGGGCGCAGGTGCGGCAGTTGACGCATTCCGGTGCGATGAGGTGCGTCATGTGGCAAAACTCGTGCGCCGGGCACATACGGCATTGATACCACGTCGGATCAGCCGAGAGGGGCGGCGGCATCCGCTCCGAAAGAGCGATCCGCTTGCCGCGTTCGACGATCTCGTACGCCGCCTGGGGATTGTAGTGGATCCTCTCCGTGTACATCTCGTCGTTGTCCTTGCAGACGGCGACGTACAGCGCCCGGTTGATTTTCGTGCCCATCATGTAAACCTGCATCTGACACCAGTGCCGGCGCTTCGCTTCGAATACGCCAACCCGCTTCAGTTCATTGAAGCTTTTGAGGTTGTGCGTCTTAAATTCGGCGACGTGGCGCGCCGCAGGGGCTTCGGGCACGCCGCCTTCGATGATGCCGTCAACGGAGCCGGAGACGTGGGAGCCGAAATCGACGCGCGACTGCCCGTCCTCGTCGAGGCATGTGCTGTGGATCTTGATGCCGATGCGGCGCAGGTTGAGCACGATGGATTCTTCTTCACGCCGGCCGCGGTCGAACAGACGCAGCATGCGGCCGCTGAACTTTTCCCGCACCGCCCAGCGGAACGACAGCCAGAGCCAGCGTTCGCAGGGATGGCCGAGCAAAGAAGCCCCGAGATGAGGTCGGGGCTTCTCCTGCTGGTCTTCCCACCAGGCGTCGATGAGGCTCTGCGTCGTCGTGGCAGGCTCGCCGCCATTCCAGCCGCCCGCCACAATCCGCGGTTCGGACAGAGCCGTCATGGCTCTGCCCTCTATTTAAACCACGACTGTCCGGGGGGGACGGGCGAGGGCTCGGGAGCCGCCTGACGGCCGAACGCCTGGCTGAACGTACCGGCGCTTGGGACGTTCGCCGGCGTCGACATGGGCGTGACGCCGGGCATCGCCCCGGTCCCGGGAGCATTGACCGGCTTGTAGTGGCTGACGCGGTTCTGGTCGTCATACTGCGGGTCGTCGCTCTTGTCGACGGTCACGCGGGCGCTTACCGTCGCGCCGACCAGCTGGTCCGTATCCATGAGAGGTTCGGCCACGCCTCCGGCGACGACCAGCGCCTTGAGCTGGCTGACGCCGATCCGTTCAGCCTCCGGCGAGGCGTTGCGGATGTTGAAGTTGGTGAAGATTTTTCGCCCTTCGTACTTCGGCCCCATTACCGTAAAAGCTACCTTGATGTACTGCCCCGAGCCGTTTTTGGTGTTTTTCAGCTCCGTCTCCGACACCTGAAGGATATAGTCGCCCGGAGGGATCGGGTCGAAACCGCTGTTGGCTTCCGCCGTCTGGAACGCCTGAGTGAAACGCTGATCGAGAATTGCCATTGTGATGACCTCCTAAAAATTATTAGTTATTTTTTGTTGGGGATGAGTTCGACCGCGAACGACGCCTTGCCGGGCGTGCGTTCGATGGCTGGGGACAGTACTTTGATGGTTTCCGGATCGGCTTCGTCCCAGGCCGCCTTCGCGATCTCCGGCTTCCAGCGGAACAGCGTCTGCAGCTGGGCGTCCAGCCCGTTTTCGCGCGCCAGATCCTTCAGTCTGTCGGCGTCGATTTTGACGTTCATGCGGCGCGAGACATTGACTTTGTAGTTCCCGACCTTGTTGGTCATGGAGCCTTCCCAGCTGTCGGGCATGCCGATGGCTTTCGCCATCTGGTTCTCGAGTTCCATCCGGTGTTCCTTGGCTTTCTTTTCGGCGTTTTGCGCCTCGTAGAGTTTTATCGTGAGGGAAATAATTTCCGTCGATTCCATTTACTGTTCCTCCTGTGCGGGGGCGGCCGCGCGCCCCGAGATTTTTTCGATCACCGCGCCGAGGTCGGCGGGTTCCCACATCGACAGCCGGCTGGAACGGTCCTTCGCCAGCCAGAGCGGATCGCTCTGGCACTGCAGCGCCCTTTGCACGGCGCCGTCCTTGTCGGTGATGACCCGCAGCGCCAGCACCTCATCGAAAAAATACGGCAGCTGCTGGCTGAGGGTCTTGCCCGGCATCGATGGGGCGTAGAGCATCGTCCCCGTGTCCGTGGCGGTTTTGTCCATCTTGGCGCTGAAATAAACGTGCCGGTTCGGCAGGTCGCGGAAGGAGCGGATCACCTTCGCCATGATGTCGTTCATTTCGCCGTAGGCGGCGCGGCCGTCTTTCAGGCCG
Source organism: Pyramidobacter sp. C12-8 (assembly GCF_002007215.1). Lineage (GTDB taxonomy): Bacteria > Synergistota > Synergistia > Synergistales > Dethiosulfovibrionaceae > Pyramidobacter. The sequence goes on from NZ_MUHX01000004.1 coordinate 115,573, forward strand.
ATCTTGGAGGCGCTCAGCACCACCTCCGCGATTTCGCTGATGGAATCCAGCGCGATCGTCCGGAACTGCCGCCCCTCTTGCGACTGGGTAAGGAACGTCAGTGCCTCGCCCAACTCGTCGAGATTGTGGATCTCGATGTAGGGGATGTCGCTGTCCTGCAGCGAGAGCAGGCCGCCCTCGGCGGAGAGGATGATCGGTTGGGGGGCCGTCTTGATGAGCGTGGTCTTGCCCGCGCCCGCCTGTCCGTACACTAGGATCTTCACGCCGCTTTGGGCGTAGGTTTGAGTGCTTTTCAGGCTGATGGACATTCGCTTGCCTCCTCTTGGGGGTCTATTTTGATTCTGATCTGGGAGTCGTTTTCGTCGTCAAAGTCATAAAACTCAGACAGCGGTATGTCGGTCAGTTTCTTATTCCTCACGACTCGGCCGAAACCGTTGCAGTGGTAGCATTTGAGTTTCGCTCCAAATTCGTTGTAGTTAAAGCCTTTTCCTTTGCAGTCCGGGCAAAGTGCGATTTTCATAACGTCAGTGTCGAAATCTTTCTTGTATTCCATTATTTTTCCTCCATTCTTCATCCCCGGCGTATTGATCCGCCAGGTACAGTTCATATTCTTCGCGCGCCTCGCGCATATCAGCTTCGATGGCGCGCTTGCCGTCCGGCGTCGCGTCCTCGTACACGTCGTTCAGCTCGTCCTCGGTGAGGGCGGAGAGGTCGAGGTTAGGCATTAGGGCGCTCCTGCTCCAGCAGTTCGGGGTTTTCGTAGGTATTGCCGATGACGACGGGCTTGCCCACCGCGCATATCCAAGAAAGCGCCCTTTCGTACTTTTCTCGTTGAAACCGCACCACGTACCGCGCCTTCTCGTCGCAGTACGCGACGTATCCATGAGCGTTTTTTCCGGGCATACGCTCAAAATCTAGGATATCGCCTTCGTAGATCTCTTGACCTTTGCTGTCTTTCAGCTCCGTGTACTGACCGACACTTTCCGGGGGTATAAAATCACTCATATGTAATTCGCTATACAACCATTTATTTTTTTTCGTCGAAAAACCTCGACACTTACGCACTGTCATGCTGATACCTCCGTTGTGTTATAATCAGAGGCGAGGACTTCAGTCTTCGCCTGTTCTGTGAGCCGTTCTGCCCGCCAGCAGAGCGGCTCTGCTTTTTTTGCGCTCATGCCGCTACTCCTTGTCGTAGTACTTCTCCCAGTCCTCGGGCTCGTCCGATGTGCCAAGCAGGTGTTCATGGCCGGCGTAGGGGATACACTGTTTCCACGCATTATTTACGCACTCGTGAGGAAACCGACTGTCCTTGATGTATCTGCCAAACACGTTGGCTCGCCATGCCTCATCATCAGTGTCTCTCATGAGCACCCGTTCGAATGGCTCGAATCGATACTTTTCCGGCTTTAGCTCTTCCGCAGGTTCGAGGACAAAGAATGGAAAGGCATAAAACGGAGAACTGTGCTCGCTTATGGCCAAACAGATGCCTTGTGCGAAGCGATTGTCTTTCACTCGCACGGTTCGCCCTACGAGCGCATTCATTTCAGACATCCAGGAATTGTTCCAACCGCTTTCATGGCTTTTGGCAGCTCGCGCCACCTTCACCCAGCTGCCCTCCTTGACTCCTGTGGCATTGAGCCACATTTCCTGTAAGCGCGCGTACTCATCGTTAGTCATTTTTCCCGTCTCCTTTCCCAGTCGTCATCCCAGCAGCGCCTCCAGCGCCATCCGCAGCACCTCCCACCATCTCAGTCGCCGCCCGTAGCGCGACTCTGGGCCGTAGAGAGTCATCGTCTACGCGTCCGTCAGCGGAGCGACGTCGATGATGTCGCCCTCGCAGTACTCAGTCGTGTGCGAGGCCACGACCACCGCGCCTAGCCTTGGGTCATACACAGCCACCGCCGACGCCAGCCCGTGCAGTTTGTGAAAGGCCATGCCGTACCGCCAGATCGGCGCGCGCCCTTCGATGATCACCAGCGCCCCGCGCGGGATCTCCGGAAGCTCCGGGAGCGGTGTCTCCGGCGTGACCGTCCCTGCTCCAATGCAGTACCAGATGTTTTTCATATCCATTTTTAGCTCCTCTTTCTTTTCCACAACGCGCTTACTACCCAGTAAGCCGCAATCATGACGCCAGCCACAGCCAGCGACTCCACAAAGATCTCGCACATGATCCGATTAAGCTCTGTGTCCATGTGCCCTCGCCTCCTCTCCTACTCTTGCAGTTTGCCCCGAGACTCGATGACCTCATGCATAAACGCCGAGAACTCGCGCTCGGGGATCACCCTCTTGCCCTGCCATATAAACCCCTCGGGCAAGTGCCCGTCAGTCGCCAGCCTGTCCGCTGTTGGCCGGCTGATTCTCAGCGCCTCGCAGACTTCGCGGCGGTCGATCAGCCGCTCGTACTCGTGTTTCTGTTTATTCATGGCGGCCAGCTCGCTCCGCAGCGCCTGCACTTCTTTTAAGAGGCTGTTTACTATCGCCGGAAGCGTCGCCGCCATCTCCGCTATCGCGCCCAGATCGAGCATCCCGGATGCCGCCATTTTTGCAGTGTCCTCCTTTCTTGCCTCTGCTACTCGCCGGGGCTTTTTTCGTCTGCACCCAGCAGCTCGTTAGGAGTGCAGTGATAAATTTGTGCAAGGTTCCTGATTTGTTCCAAAGACGGCTCTCGTTTCCCAGTTTCCCAACGAGACAAAGTATTCGCCCCCACACCAATGATCTTTGCTACGTCATAAAGTCTCTTAAACCCTGCTTTTATACGCATTTGTTTTAGATTGAGCACTGGATCACCTCCTGTCTTCACGAAAATAGTTTATCCCAATTTGGTAAAATGTCAAGGGCATAAATACCGATTCGGGAAATATATTATCCCGAAACGACAAATGCACTTTTATACCAAATTGGTACAATTCATTAAGGAGGGATCGTTATGTTGGGCAAAAACCTTGAAAAAATTCGAGAAACCGCAAAATTATCTCGCCGGGAATTAGGACAACTTATTAATGTGGGGCAAAATACAATTTGGCGTTGGGAACACGGAGAACGAGAACCCAGCCTAGAAAAAATTCAAGCTCTTGCAGTTGCGCTTAATGTTTCAGTTTCTGATTTGATGGACCGCGAAGAACAAAAAACCGCGCCCTTCCCGAAGGAAGAGCGCGTTGAGATTGTTGAACACTATGGAATGAACGGCAGCATTAAAGTGCCCGTATATGAAGATTTTATGTCCGCCTGCGCGGGAATGGGAGCGGTGTCGGTGGAAGGTGTCGTAAGAGAAGAGCTTGAAATCCCTGTGTGGCTACTGGGCGGCCAATATTCCACGGAGCCGGGAGAAAGCCCGTTTATTGTACGCATCAGCGGTGACTCCATGGAAGAAGCTGGCATTCCCGACGGCTGTCAGGTTTTAGTGAATCCCATTGCCGAAGCGGATAACGGAGACGTTATTATCGCGGAACTTGACGGTGACTGGATGGTGAAATGGATCTACTGGAATCGTCATTGTGATGGAGGGGAATTGCGTTCCGCTTCCCTTAAATACCCCGTTAAGAGATTTACTAAGGAAGACGTTGAAACTGGACGGTTCAGATATGTAGGCAAAGTGTGCCGTGGGATGACGATTCCCAGAAAAGGAGAGTAGTCTATTTATAAACACCAAATGGGGATATTAAATTTTTTAATTGCCTGTGCGTCAGTTGTTTCAGGAATAGGCAGTATTTATCTCTTATTAAATGGAACAAGACTTACATTTTTTGCGGTCATATTTAATTTGCTTATGGCTATCCGCAAAGGAAGAAAAGAATTTGAGAATAAAACAGAGCTTTTGTCTAACATTATCGTTTATTATTGTTTTTACTCTCTTCTATCACTTCATGCTCTTTCTCACGTTACTTATTCAGAGTCTAATGTTTGGGAATTTTTTCTTATGCTATTACCAGTATCCCCTTGCTATTTTTAAAACAAGAATTTATTAAATCCAAAGGAGGCAGTCCCATGAAAAAGTTCCTGTTTATCATCTGCGTGGTATTAGGTTTTGCAGGCACGGCGTTTGCTCAGGACACCTACGTCAACGGCTATTACCGCAAGGACGGTACCTACGTCCAAGGACATTACAAATCCCCGAGCAATGATTATTTTTATGACAACTATTCCAGTTCCGGAAACCGCAACCCCTACACCGGGGAAAAAGGTTACAAGAAATACCCCAAGAATCCCTATGGGTATTAAAGCCGACTCTCGCGGCTTCCGCGTAGGGCAAAAATCTTCCACACAATCTCTTGAGTGCCCTAAACAGTGTCCTAAACGAGGTGGATATAACTATGGTGAACGCATGGAAATCCAGCGCCGACGCGCCGGAGATGGAGGGGCGGCAGTACCACATCCAGTGCGCGCCCGGCGACGTGGCGCCTTATGTGCTTCTGCCCGGCGATCCCGGCCGCGCCGACGTGATCGCCGCAACGTGGGACGAGCGGCGTTTCGTCGCCGGCAATCGCGAGCACCGCACGTTCACGGGGACGACCGGCGGCGCGCCCGTTTCCGTCACTTCCACGGGCATGGGCGGCCCCTCGACTGCCATCGCCGTGGAAGAATTGCTCCGCGTCGGCGCCGACACGTTCATCCGCCTCGGCACCTGCGGCGTCATCCAGGAAGACATCGCCTGCGGCGATCTGATCGTCAACACGGCGGCGGTGCGTCACGACGGGGCCAGCAACCTGTACGTGGAAGACCGTTACCCGGCCTCCGCCGATCACGAGGTGACGCTGGCGCTGATCGAGGCCTGCGAGGAACTCGACCTGACGTATCACGTGGGGCTCACCTGCTCCACCGGCTCGTTCCACTGCGGTCAGGGGCGCCCCGGTTACCGCGGCTACCGGCAGTCGTTCTTCGAAAACGTCGTCGAGGACCTACGCCGCGCCCGCGTGCTCAATTTCGAGATGGAGGCGGCCACGCTCTTCACGATGGGCAATCTGTACGGCTTCCGCAGCGGCTGCCTCTGCGTGGCCGTGGCCAACCGCGTCACCGACGAGATGGTCTCGTCGCCGCTCGAACCGGCCATGGCCGCCTGCAACCGGGCGATCCAGATCCTCTGCGTCCGCGACGCGAAAAAACGCGCCGCCGGCAAAAAATACTGGACGCCGCGGCTCGGGTAAAAGGCGCGGCGCGAGCGCCGCCCGTCGAATTTTTTCCGCACGTCGCCGCCGGCAAAAGCAATCAAAAAGGGATCTGAACTCATGCCGAGCTCAGATCCCTGTTTTTATTTTTGCGACAGAAACTCTTCCGCCGCGCGGACCGTCTCCATGGCGTCGCGGGCGTAACGGTCGGCGCCGACGTGGCGGGCCAGATCGGGCGTGAGCACCGCGCCGCCGACGATGACGCGCACTTCCGGACACTCGCGCCGCAGCGCGGCGATCGCTTCTTTCATGCTGGCGACCGTGGTAGTCATCAGCGCGCTGAGGCCGACCACCGCAGCCCCCGTCTCCTTGACGGCGGCCACGATGGCATCCGCGGACACGTCCTTGCCAAGATCGATCACGTCGAAATTGTAATTTTCCATGATCACCTTGACGATGTTCTTGCCGATGTCGTGCACGTCGCCGTAGACCGTCGCGACGATGACTTTGGGACCGCTGCGGGGGACGCCGCTCTGACCGCCGGCCAGCACGGCCTTCACCACTTCGAGGGCCGCCTTCGCGGCGTCGGCCGATTTTATCAGCTGCGGCAGATAGATTCTCTGCGCCTCGTAATCGCGCCCCACGGCGTCGAGCGCGGGGATCAGCGTTTTCTCGATGATCTCGAGCGGCGGCCGTTCTTTGACGAGCTCGGCCGCGCAGGCGCGGGCTTCGTCTTTCAGACCGCGGGCGACCGCTTCGCCGAGGCCGCCGGAAAACTTTCCCCGATCCGAAACGGCGGCGGCACGCGGAGCGGACGCCGTCTCTTCGGGATTGGCGGCGCAGTAATCGATATATTCTTTGGCGTCGCGGTCCTGAGCGCTGAGCACCCGCCAGGCGGCCAGCGTCTCCTGCACGTTCCTCTCGCCGGGATTGACGATGGCGGCGCTGAGTCCGTTCGCCAGCGCCGCGGCCAGCATCGTCCGGTTGATCAGCGGGCGGCGCGGCAGGCCGAAGGAAACGTTGCTCACGCCCAGCGTCGTTTTGACGGCAAGGCGCTCGCCGACCAGGCGCACGGCCTTGATCGTTTCCAGCGCCAGATCCTGCTGCGCGGAGGCGGTCAGCGTCAGACAGTCGATAAAAACGTCGTCTTTGGGGATGCCCAGCGCCGCGGCGCGGCCGACGATTTTCCGCGCCACGGCGAGCCGCGCTTCGGCGGTCGGGGGGATGCCGCCGTCGTCAAGGCAGAGGCCAAGCACGCAGGCGCCGTATTTTTTCGCCACGGGCAGCACGGCGGCGAGGCTGGACTCTTTACCGCTGACGGAATTCAGCAGCGGCTTTCCCGCGTAACGCCGGGCGGCCGCTTCCAGCGCCGCGGCGTTGGCCGAGTCGAGCTGCAGCGGCAGATCGACGGCGCCCTGAAGCTCCGTGACGACTTCCCGGAGCATGGCCGGCTCGTCGACGTCGGGCAGTCCCACGTTGACGTCGAGCACCCCGGCGCCTTGTTCTTTTTGCTTCTGCGCCTCGAGCACGACGTAGTCGAGATCGTGCTCGTACAGCGCCTGTTTGAGTCGCTTCTTGCCCGTGGGATTGAGGCGCTCGCCGATGACCACGCTGCGATCGAACGGCTCGACGCGCGTGGCACTGCATACGCCGCGCAGAGGCGTGACCTTGCGCGGACGCAGGCGGCGGTTTCCGATCGCGTCATTGGCGGCAGCCAGAAATTCCGGCGTGGTGCCGCAGCAGCCGCCGACAAAAGCCGCTCCCCAACCGACGAACTGCCCGAGCCAGTCCGCGAACTCGGCGGGGCTCACGTCCCATCCGGAAACGCCGTCGCGCACGACCGGCAGGCCGGCGTTGGGCTGGACGATGACCGGCACTCGCGAACGAGCGGTCAGTTTTTTCACGATCGGCGCCAGCTGCGCCGGCCCCAGCGAACAGTTCACGCCCAGTCCCGACAGGCCCAGCCCCTCGAAAGTCATGATCATGGCTTCCACGGGCGTGCCGAAAAACGTGCGTCCGTCCTCCTGAAAGCTCATGGTCAAAAACACCGGCTTGTCGCTGTTCTCCAGCGCCGCCAGCGCGGAAGCCTTCGCCTCCAGCAGATCGGTGAAGGTCTCAAGCAGGATGCCGTCGCACAGTTCCGCGCCGGCGCGCACCTGACGGGCCACCGATCCGTAGATCTCGTCGAAATCGGCGTCGCCGACGGGAGCCATGGCGCGCCCCGAAGGGCCGATGTCGAGCAGGATCCCTTTGCCGGAAAAAGCGTCCGCGGCGCGGCGCGCGATCTTCGCGGCCGCCTCGATGACCTGTTCCGTTTCATACCCCGTTCCCTCGAGCTTGTACGGATTGGCGCCGAACGTGTTGGTCTGCACAAAATCGCTGCCGGCCGCGAAGTATTCGCGGTGGATCGACTCGATCAGTTCCGGCCGGCTCACGTTCAGGCTTTCGGGAATCTCGCGGAGCTTCAGGCCTTTTTTCTGAAGCATCGTGCCCATGGCGCCGTCGAACATGACGACATGATCAAATTCTTTCATCATGGCAGAAACCGCCCTCTCTTCTGTATTGGCAGGCCGCAAAGGAGCAGTCGTCGCAGCCGCGCCGCCGCCGTTCCGGTACGCTGGAAATCCCGATCAGCGCCGTCACCGACTTGATGGGGATCATCATGCCCTGCCGCGTCATCGTCAGGCCGATGCGGCGTTCCGCATCGACAAGCCGGAGCAGGTCGCCGGAAAATTGCATGGGAACGTCGCCGTAACCGGGGCTGAAGCGCCGCGTCAGGTACTCGCCTTCGCGCAGCGTTTCCCCGACTTCGTCTTCGATCTCGTCGCAAAGCGAATCGGCCCGCACGGACGCGCAGGCGTCAAGGCACAGCGCCCGGCTCATGCTGCCGCGGCCGAGAAGCTGCGTGCGGCGATCGACTTCCGGTCCCAGCGTCACCGCCATGACGACGCAGGAACGGCAGTTTTTGAACAGCCGGGACAGATCGCGCGAGACGCACTCCACCGAACCGTCCCCCAGCGCGATGCCGCGCTCCCCGACCGTCAGCGGGAAACGTTTCCAGACTTTGCGCGGATGCGCGCAGCCGCCCAGCTCCGCGAAACCGGCGCGCGCCATTTCCAACACTTCCTCGCGCCCCCGATCAGGCACGCGGAGATAGCGCAACGCTTCTTCCAGCTGTCTGCGCGTCGGCTCCATCAGGATCTCTTCACCCGCAGCGAATAAAGGATGCCGTGGATATTCTGGGCGATCTGGCGGGTGACGCCGGCCTTGTTCATGCTGTAAATGTGAATGCCCTCCACGCCCGACGCGAGCAGATCGACGATCTGCGACGCCGCGTAAGCGATCCCCGCTTCCCGGACGGCTTCGGCGTTATGGCCGTAGGCGTCTACAAAGCGCCGCACTGCCGGCGGGATCGAAGCGCCGCACAGGGAGACCACTTTGTCCAGCATGCTGGCCTGGGTGATCGGCATGATACCGGCGATGATCGGGACGTTGACACCGGCTTTCTGCGCCAGATCGCGAAAACGATAAAAATCGTCGTTGTTCAGAAAGAGCTGAGTGATCAGCGCGTCCACGCCGGCGTCGACCTTCTCCTTCAGATGGGCGATATCGGCTTCCAGCGAAGGCGCTTCGGGATGTTTCTCCGGATAACAGGCCCCCAGCACGCGAAAATCGTAATTTTTCTTGATGTGAGCCACAAGTTCCGCCGCGTGCTTGAAGTAACCGTCCCCGAAATCCGCGTCGGCACGGCGGTCGCCGCGCAGCGCCAGGATCGTGCGCACGCCTTTTTCTTTCAGCTCCGCCAGCAGCGCGTCGGTCTGTTCCAGCGAACTGCCCACGCAGGTCAGATGAGCCACGGCGGGCAGCATGTAACGGTTCTGGATCGTGGAGGCAATTTCGATCGTGTTGTCGCGGTTCGAACCGCCCGCGCCGTACGTGACGCTGATCAGATCGGGACGCAGGCTGGCCAGCGCGTCTACCGTGTCGTAAATCGACTCCAGACTGCCGGTCCTCTTCGGGGGAAAGATTTCAAAGGAGAAATTGGGAAGCATCTCTTCAAAAGCGTTGTTCATTCGGACACGACTCCTTTTACCTCAAATTTCCATAAAAAAACAGCCGCCCTGTTCACGACAAGACGGCTGCAAAATTTTCTCGCCCCAGCGGCTTATCGCTGTCAGCAGGACCACCACGTCCGCACGACGCGGACAGGTTGGCGCAGGATCGTTGAGCTGACTCTCTCCCCTGACTCTGGATAAAGGAAAACCGATTATTCGGATTTTTGGATAGTATCACAGAATACCGATGGGCGCAAGAGCCTGTTTGCTCGACAACGGGTTAAAATGATGGAGACGAATGATGTTCTAAATCAGCGGCCGATACTTTTTTTGTACGGGAAATATAGGGTATTCGCCAGAGAACTCGGCTAAAATATGTGTCGTAGGGGGGCGTGCCATGCAGATGATAAGAGCGTTCAACGAAACCATACGCTATATCGAAAGCGTATTGGGCGGCGAAATCGACGAAAGCAGAGTCACCTGTCTGTCAAGTTATTCCTACGCCATGTTCAGCAGATTGTTTTCTATTTTGACAAATATGACGCTGTCGGAATATATACGGCTTAGGAAGCTGACGAAGGCCGCCGTGGAGATCAAGGAAACAAGCGGCAAAATCATAGATATTGCCATGAAATACGGCTACGAATCATCAAATTCCTTTACGAACGCTTTTAAGAATTTTCATCGCGTCACGCCTACGCAAGTACGAAACGGGGAAGCATACCGGGTGTTTTCTCCCATTCAATTAACGCTCAGCATAAGAGGAGGAAAAAGCATGGATGTGAAAATCCAAAAGAAAAGCGGATTTGCCGTGGCCGGAGTCAAATTGGAGAATATCGATTCGGCCTCCTGCCCGGCGGTTTGGGATCAACTGCTCGCAAAGTGGAGCCACGAAACTCTTTCCCGCCTGGGGAACGGTCAAAGCTATGGGATGTGCTTTGACATGAAAAATGGGAACAAGATCAACTATATGGCCTGCTACCATGTCAACGACATCCCCAAGGCACGGGAAATGGGACTGGAGGTCGTAGAGATCAAAGAAGCTGAATATGCCGTTCTGTCATTGGAGGGAGCGATTCCCGACTGCATTCACGAAGGGTGGAAATACGCCATGGAAGTGTTCTTGCCGGAACAGGGATACATGCACGCGGGAACACCTGATTTTGAAGTATATTTTAAGGGCGATATGTACAGTCCGGGGTACACGATGGAACTGTGGATTCCCATCGCCAAAAAGGAATAATCAAAAATCAAGAGGGCGACAGCCAAAAGCGCTGCCGCCCTCTTTCCATCGTTGAAAACGTATTGTGGACGAAGAGCATCGAACATGGGCTTTTCGCCCGGGGAACTGGATTCTTTCCGAGCGTTTCAGGCGAGAGCCGCTCCCGCTTCCGCGCGGTTCTCGTTCAGCCTCTTCGTCAGCGCCTTGCCCGTGGGCGTCAGCGCGCAGCCGCCGCGGGCCGTTTCCCGCAGCGAGGGCGGCAGAGCGCGGCCGACGTCGCCCATGGCGTCGATCACCTCGTCGGGCGGGATGATCGAGCGGATCCCCGCCAGCGCCATGTCGGCGGCAATCGCGCCGATGGAAACGAGCGTGCCGTTGCGCTTGACGCAGGGCGATTCCACCAGTCCCGCCACGGGATCGCAGGCCAGCCCGAGGATCGACTTGAACGCCAGCGCCACGGCGTGGGCGCAGGCTTCCGGCGAGCCGCCTTCCATGTGGCAGAGCGCGGCCGCACCCATGGCGGCCGCCGCGCCGCACTCGGCCTGACAGCCGCCGGAAGCGCCCGCCAGCGTGGCGCGCTGGGAGACGATCTCGCCCACCGCCGCGGCGACAATCAGCCCTTCCAGAAGTTTTTCGTCGCCGCCATGCCGCGTTTCCTGCCAGGCAAAGAGCAGTCCCGGCAGAATGCCGCAGCTGCCGGCCGTCGGCGCGGCGACGATGCGCCCCATCGAGGCGTTGCAGGTGCCCAGCGCCACGGCGATCTCGCTGGCGCGCCAGACCAATTCGCCCGACATCGGGGCGCGCCGCAAAGCCGCGTATTTGTCCTTGTCGTCGCCGATCAGCTTCGGCTGCCAGCGCCCGGCCAGCGCCGCGGCGACCGTTTCGCGCAGCACCTCGAGGCGCGCGCGCAGACGCGAACGCAGCGCGGCTGCGTCGATCATCTGCTCTTCGGCGTCCATGGCGAGGACGGCTTCCGGCAGCGAGCCGCGCTCGCCGGCGCGGACGACCAATTCTTCAAGGGATCTCATGCGGACGCTCCTTCCTCGGCGCTTTTCAGCAGGATCACGCGCCGGCAGGCGGGAACGATCGTCCGGATCCGCTCGTCCAGATCGGCGGGAACGGCGCCGTCGAGGACGAACACGAAAACGGCCATGCCGCCGCGCACGCGGCGTTCCATCTCCATGCGCGCCACGTTCAGCCCCAGGCGGAAAAATTCGCCGGTGATGGCGGAGACGACGCCCGGCTGGTCACGGTGCATGACGATCAGCGCCGGCTGATCGAACGGCACGACCATGGGGAAACCGTCGACGGCGCGCAGTTCCACGGCGCCGCCGCCGATGGAAGCGCCGACGACCTCGCACTGTTCCGCGCCGTCCGACATGACGACGCGCACGGAATTGGGATGCGCGCCGTCGATCTCTTCCGTGTCGAAAGAAAAATCCAGCCCTTCCGCGCGGGCGACCTCAAACGATCTGGGAATGCGCAGATCGTCGGGCCGCATGCGCAGCAGGCCGGCCACCAGCCCGCGGTCGGTGCCGTGCCCCCAATAAGTGGCGGCGAAGGAACCGCGCAGGAACAGTTTAGCCGCGTGCAGCGGACGCTCCCATCCCCAGAGACGCCGCGCCAGCATGCCGATCCTGACGGCGCCGGCGGTATGGCTCGAGGACGGCCCGATCATCACCGGGCCGACAATATCCAGTAACGACATCTCGATCGACTCTTCCTTAAAGGATGATAAAAATCAGCGGCCGCCCGTTCGCGGAGAGCCGCCCGCGAGACTTTTCCGAAAGGGAACGCCTCGCCGGATAGCGTGACATTTTACCACAGCGCCATGGTCCCGTCAAAAATACGCGGCGCGGCGTTTTCAAAAATGCGCTTGATTTCGGAAAACATTTTCATTATATTGAATCCATCCTATTCGTGTTGACTATCTGCCATAAAAGGAGCGATCGCATGTCTTTCATATCGTACCGAACAACGCCGCTGCTTCTCGCCGCCGCGCTGTGAGCCGTTCCCGCCGGGGCGGTGACCACGGCGCAGCTGGTTTCGCCTTTTTTCAAGGAAGAAAGCCGGCTCTCCATGAGCTGCGAGAACGTGAAAGCGCTTTTCAACGACGGAGCAAGGCCGCTGGAACGGATTTTCAGCAAAGCGGCGGCCGCCGCCATGGAACTGGACGAAGACCCCGATTTCCGCGAACTGGTCCTGCACGCCGGCAGCGTCGAAGGCCGGTGGCGCTACGACGTCGGCGCGCGGAGCGTCGGCGCGGGAGTTTTCGCCGTCGAACTGGACGACGGATTTCAGCTGCCCTTCGGGAGCGAAACCTTTCCTCTTCATCTGAACGCGGCGCCTCCGGGGACCACGCTTGAGACGTTGGCGGTGGCCGGTTCCACGGAGTCGCCCGTCTATATCGCGCTGCTGACGCGCGGCGGGCAGCGCTTCATCGTCGGCGCTTCGGACGATTCCACCCTGCTCGAAACGATGGCCGCCGTGCCGGATACCGAGCCGCTGGAGCCGAAGCACGCGCCGGCGCCCATAGGATTTGCCTTTTTCGTGCCGCCGTCGCAGCTGCCGCTCCTGTTCGGACAGAGAAACCTGCCCGGCAGGTTCCTTAAGGCTCCTTTTGCGTTCGAAGTGGGCATCAGCGACACCGAGCGTTCGCTGCGCGCCCGGCTGTGGAGCAACGCAAGCGGGACCGGGGCGTTCGAAGCCGCCAATGGCAGCGCCGTTACTCGTCCGGGATACGTGCTCCCTCCCGTTCAGGAAAAGCCGTTTCTTGTCGGCGGCGGACCGCTGCTGGCGCTGCTGAGCGTTGAAAAACTGCTGCCCAGCGAAGACGCTCTGGACAGATCGCTGCGCCAGAAGCTGCTCCCCGCGCTGGAAAATTTCGGTCTGACCATGAGCGATCTGGCGGAAGCGCTGCGCGGCCGCATCACCATCGCCGTATCAGGGAGATCCAGCGGGCTGCTGGGGTCTTATCCCGGTTTTTACATCCATCTGAGCGGCGCCAACCGGCGCGTCTGCGATCTGCTGTTGGGGCTTCTCCAAAAGCAGACTGAATCCCGCGCCGCCGCCAAGACCGAGCCGTTCGCCCAAGGACAGTGGAAAGGACTGCGCCTGTCGAACAATCTGCTCTTTTCCGGCTACGCCGCTTCGTCGCCGCGGGGCTTCATCGCCGCTTTTCAGGACAGCGCCGAACTGGAACGGACGCCCTCGCCGGCCGACGACATCCGGAACGCGCTGGACAAGCCCGGCTATTTCGCCTTCAGTTTGGATCTCCCCGCCCTCAGGACCGAGCTGAAAAAACTGATCGACCGGTTCGGTTCGCCGGACATGGACGACGAACGACGCCGCGCCGCCGAAGAGACCGTCGACGCGATGGACGCTTTCGGCGTCTTCAATATCACCATGACCGGCCTCGACGGCGCCGACGCCGAACTGTTCGTCAGGGAACCCCAGTTCAGCCGTCTGCTTGAGCGGAAAATGCGCGAAGGACGGAGAGCCCCCGCCGACGGAGAAAAGTCCACAGGCCCCGATGCCGCCCCGGAGCAGAGGCAAGAAGAAGCTCCCGGACCAGACGCCGGCATCAGAGCGCGCTCCGGGCGCCAGGTCCACCGGGTCGTCGGCAACGCCGCCGTGGAATCACCTCTTCGGGTGAGGCGCGGACATCACGAAACGGTTATGATATTTTCAACGGCGAAAACGTCCCCCCGCGGCGATTGTGGAAATCTTTGCGCCTGATGTAATGAACACAAGGGATTGATTTTAAATTTTTATTGCAAGAGAGTGACTTTATCATGAAAGAGGCAAGGACCGCCGCGCTGGCCGCGGCGGCGCCCGAGGCCGATCAGGATCCGCCTCGGCTCCCGGTGCCGGAAATCAGTCCCGAGGGACCGAACCTGAAAGTCGCGATGGATTTGCTGGAGCAGATGCACGATATCCGCCGTCCGCTGGCCGTCGGCACGGTCTTCAAAGACCCCTCCATGGAATTCGCCCTCAGGAATTTCCAGGTCTACACGACGGCGCGCAATTGTTCGACGAGCGGACCGCCATCCGCGACACGGCCCGGAACGTTCAGCGCGTCAAGGAAATCATCGAGGCCTACGATATTTACGTCAAAAAATCTGGCCTCACACAATATATGAACCAGCTCGTCACCAGCATCATGGCCAACAGCATCGTGCTGCGCGCCAACCGGCTCCACGAGTCTTTCGAGTGGTTTCGCAAGTACGACGCGGAGTACGCCGAGACGCTTAGAGAGTACAACGCCGCCTACCGCGCTTTTCTCTCCATGGTGGAATCGCTGCGCGGCGGGCAGGGGATTTCCGGCCGTGCCTCCCGCAGCGGCGCGTACCCGAACAATTATCTTTTCAACGACGTGCTGCTTTATTCCGGCCTCGCTCAATACGTCAACGTCGACGGCAAACGCGCTCGCAGCGGCATCGCCAACCTCGCCCGCATCATCGACAATCACGTCATGGCCGTCAGCGACGCCAAGCTGAAAGAATATGAAGAGTCCTTCGCGGAGCTGGATCGGCAGCAAAAAGCCGCCAGGAGTTTCTACGACAAGGCCGTGGACGCCGTGTCGAAACTGCCCGGCGCCGACGCGCTCGGCACCATAGGCGTGGACGACTCTCAGATCCTCGACAACGTCGATAGACTGGCCGCACAGGCGATCGCCGAGATCGTCGTCCTGCGCGACCCCGAACTGACCCCGCTGCGCACGAACAAGAACGTCGCCCCCGACGCCTTCAAGGTCGATCCCTCGTACAGCTCCACCGGCGGCCCCGCATACGCGCGCAAGGTGCGCCGTTCCGTCGAGGAGCTGCGCGCGATCTGGAACGGCATGGTCGGCCGGCTCGACCAGCAGCACCGCGGCGATCCCGGCTGGCACAGGATGCACGCCGATTAGAAAAGCCGCAAGTTTTTTCGATATATCGCAAAAAAGACGCCGCCTCGATCATCGTTTCGAGGCGGCGTTTTGTGTTCCACGTGGAACATTGTGCCGGCAAAATTCTCTACGATCCGGCGATGTCGGCGGCGAGCGCGCGAACGTCTTCTTCCCTGGTCGCCCAGCTGGTGCAGAAGCGCACGGCCTCGCGACGTTCGTCGATTTTCGCCCACGGCGAATAAGCGTACTTCTCGCCGAGTTTTTTCAGCGCTTCGACGGGAACGATCGGGAACTGCTGGTTCGTCGGCGACTCCATCAAAAATTCCCAGCCCTTGGCGCGGCAGGCGTCGCGGATCAGCATGGCCATGCCCACGGCGTGGCGGGAAATTTTCAGGTACAGATCGTCCGTAAAGAGCGTTTCGAACTGCACGCCCAGCAGGCGTCCCTTGGCAAGCATGGCGCCGCGCTGTTTTTCGATGTAACGGAAGTCTTCCTTCAGCGCCTCGTTGGCGATGACCAGCGCCTCGCCGAACAGCGCGCCGACTTTGGTGCCGCCGATGTAAAAGGCGTCGGTCAGGCGGGCGACGTCGGCCAGCGTCAGGTCGTTGCCCGCGGCCGCCAGACCGTAGCCCAGGCGCGCGCCGTCCATGTAAAGGAAAAGATTCTTTTCGCGGCACAGATCGTGCAGCGCCGTCAGCTCGGCCAGGCTGTAGATCGTGCCCAGCTCGGTCGGGTTGGAGACGTAGACCAGCTTGGGCTGGGCCATGTGCTCGTGGGTGGCGTCGTCCCAATGGTTTTCGACGACGGCGCGCACCTGGGCGGCCGAGATCTTGCCGTCCGTCCCGGGCACGGCGATCACCTTGTGCCCGGTCGCCTCCACGGCACCGCTTTCGTGCACGTTGATGTGCCCGGTGTCGGCGCAGACGGCGGCCTGGTGCGGGCGCAGCGCCGCGGCGATCATGACGAAGTTGGCCTGTGTGCCGCCGACGAGGAAATGCACGCCCGCCTCCGGCGCGGCGCAGGCGGCTCGGATCAGCGCGGCGGCGCGTTCGCAGTGCGCGTCCTCGCCGTAACCGGGCGTCTGCTCCATGTTGGTGCGGACCAGGGCTTCGAGAAGAGAAGGATGGCAGCCCTCGCTGTAATCGCAGTTGAAACGGATCATATCGGTTCCTCCTTGCGCGGAGAAAATTTTGTTCCGAATCCCAAAAGAGCCGCCCGACGCGCGGCGTCGAACGGCTCGGAAAGCGCGGCGGGGCGCGCGGGAATTACTTTTTGAGGCTGTCGGCGAAGACGACGGCGGCGGCCACGGAAAGCAGCTTGGTACGGGGCGAATCGGCGCGGCTGGTGAGCACGATGGGAGCGGCGGCGCCGATGATCAGGCCGGCCGTTTCGTTCTCGGAGAAATAAACGATGGCCTTGAACAGGGCGTTGCCGGCCTCGATGTTGGGCGCGAGCAGGATGTCGGCTTTGCCGGCCACGGGCGAGTCGATGCCCTTGATCTGGGCGGACTTTTCGCTGACGGCGTTGTCGAGGGCGAAGGGGCCGTCGACGATGCAGCCCTTGATCTGCTTGCGGTTGTTCATGGCCGTCAAAGCGGCGGCGTCGAGCGTGGCGGGCATGTCGGGGTTGACTTCCTCGACCGCGGCCAGACAGGCGACCTTGGGGCACTCGATGCCGAAGGAATGGGCCAGCTGGACGGCGTTGCGGATGATGTCGGCCTTCTGGGCCACGTCGGGATACATGTTGAAAGCGGCGTCGGTGACGAAGAACAGATGGTCGTAGCCCTTGATGTGGTGGAAGAAGCAGTGGGAGATCGTGTTCTTGCCGCGGCGCAGGCCCACTTCCTTGTTCAGCATGCCGCGCAGGAAGTTGGCGGTGTGCAGCTGCCCCTTCATGTAGATGTCGGCCTTGCCGGAGGAAACTTCGGTGACGGCCTTGATCGCCATTTCCGCCTCGCTGGCGGAGCACTCGATCACGTTGTAGTCGGCCAGATCGGCGCCGGCGGCCTTTGCGGCGGCCTCGATCTTGGCGCGCTCGCCGGTGAGGGTGAACCTGGCGATGCCGGCCTTGCGGGCGTCTTCCATGGCCTCGAACAGGCCGGGATCGTCGGCTTTGGCGACGGCGATGCATTTGGGACCTTTGGCGGCGGTGATCTGCTTGGCGTAATCCAGAAGCGCGCTCAGACTGCGAAGCTGTTCCATAAAAATTCCTCCTTGGATGATTTGCGCCACAGGAGAAAAGACCTCCAGCGCGATTTTATGCCTTGATTATACACTCGGCGGCAAAAGATTGAAAGGCGAAAGTCAAAATCATTCCCTCGACGGTCTGCCGCAAAAAATTCCATATTGTGCGTTTCGCCATGTTCTTTCCCGCCGATTCTGCTAAACTACAAAGGTGTTTTCCAAATTCAACGCTACCGAAAGGACTGATCGCTTTGAAATTTCTGCTTCTGATCGCCGCTCTGCTGACGCTTGCCTCGAGCGCCGGCGCCGCCCAGCGCCCGCCGCTGATCCCCGTCGAGGATTTTTTCCGCCTGCCGGACAAGGCGCGCTTCACGATCGCGCCGGACGGGCTCCATTACGCCTGGCTGGCCCCTTGGAAAGGCCGCATGAACGTCTACGTCGCCGCCGTCGACGCGCTCAGCTCGGGCGAAGGCACGCGCGTCACCTCCGCCACCAAGCGCGACATCGCCGGCTACGGCTGGGTCAGCAACGACCGCCTCGTCTACATGCAGGACAAGGGCGGCGACGAGAACCACCACATTTACTCCGTCGCCAGGGACGGCTCCGACGTCAGGGACATGACGCCGTTCGACGGCGTCAAAAGCGGCATCGTCGACCAGCTCGAGGAGGACGACGAGCACATCCTCATCGAGATGAACAAACGCGACCGCCGCGTCTTCGACGTCTACCGCCTGAACGTGCTCACCGGCGCGCTCGAACTGATCGCCGAAAATCCCGGCACGATCGTGGGCTGGGGCACCGACCACGACGGCAAACTGCGCCTCGCCACCGAATACGTGGGCACCACGACGCGACTGCTTTATCGCGACAGCGAGGATTCGCCGTGGAAAACGCTGTTCGAGACCGATTTTCGCGACAGCGTCTCGCCCCAGGTCTTCACGGCCGACAACAAACGCCTCTACATCATTTCCGACATCGGCCGCGACAAGGGCGCGCTGTTCGAGTACGATCCCGCCGCCGGCACGCAGAAACTGATCTACGAAAACGGCGAAGCCGGCGTCGGCGGCATCATCTGGTCCAACCTGCACAAAAAACTGCTCGGAGCCACCTACTACACCGACAAGCTGCACCGCGTCTACTTCGACACGGAAGCCGAGGCCTTTTACAACGCGCTTCAGGCGCGGTTCCCCGGCCTGCGCGTCGGCGTCAGCGACATGTCGAGAGACGAAAAACGCCTGTTCGTCGCCGTCGGTTCGGACCGCGTGCCCGGACGGCTGTATTACTACGACAAGGACCAGCCCGGCGCCTTTACGCAGGTCACCGATTTCTACCCGTGGCTCAAGGAAGAACATCTCGCCGAGATGAAACCGATCAGCTACGCCGCCCGCGACGGCCTGACCATCCACGGTTACCTGACGCTGCCCGTCGGCGTGGAAGCGAAAAATCTGCCCGCGATCGTCGTCGTCCACGGCGGCCCCGAAGCCCGCGACACCTGGGGCTACGACACCGAAGCCCAGCTCCTCGCCAACCGCGGCCTGGC
Organism: Pyramidobacter sp. C12-8; assembly: GCF_002007215.1. GTDB lineage: Bacteria > Synergistota > Synergistia > Synergistales > Dethiosulfovibrionaceae > Pyramidobacter. Next base: position 134,566 of record NZ_MUHX01000004.1, read on the forward strand.
CGTGCTGCAGGTCAATTACCGCGTTTCCACCGGCTACGGCAAAGCCTTCTGGGAAGCCGGCTTCAAACAGTGGGGACTGAAACAGCAGGACGACATCAGCGACGGCGTCGCATGGCTGATCGATCAGGGCATCGCCGATCCCAAGCGCATCGCCATTTACGGCGGCTCCTACGGCGGCTACGCGACGCTGATGGGGCTGATCAAGACGCCGGAACTCTACGCCTGCGGCGTCGATTACGTGGGCGTCAGCAACATCTTCACGCTTTTCCAGTCCATCCCCGAATACTGGAAGCCGCTGCTCGAACAGATGTACGAAACCATCGGCCATCCCGAAAAGGACAAAGCCCAGTTCGAAGCCACCTCGCCCGCGCTCCACGCCGACAAAATCAAAGCGCCACTGTTCATCGCCCAGGGCGCCAACGATCCCCGCGTCGTCAAGGCGCAGTCCGACGCCATGGTCGAGGCCATGCGCCGCCGCGGCGTGAAAGTGCAGTACATGGTCAAGGACAACGAAGGCCACGGCTTCCACAACGAGGAAAACCGCTTCGACTTCTACCGCGCCATGGACGCGTTCCTCACCGAGCATCTGGGACTCGGCCGCGACGGCGAATAATCCGTCACCCCGCAACAAAAAGATCGTCCTGTCCGCAAATTGGCACGGACAGGACGATCCCTTGAACGAAAAAATCCATCCCGATGTTTTCAGACATCGGGATGGATTTTTTCGTTACTCTGCGTTGTCGTCCGCGGACGTCTGAGACGCTCCGCCCGACGATGCGTCCGAACGGTGAGAGCGGCGGCGACGGGGCCGGCGGCTGCCGGAGCGCTCGCCGCGCTGGCGGTCGGGACGTTCGCGCCGCTCCTCGTCCTCGTAACGACGCTCGGGACGCCCGCCGCTGATCAGGCGGACGGCCACTTTGCGGCCGGGCTCGACGCCGATGGAATGAGTTTCCACGTTGGCGCTTTCGCGCAGGGTCAGGTGGACGATGCGGCGCTCCCAGCTGGACATGGGCTGAAGGTACACGGTGCGCCGCGTCTTCATGGCTTCCTTGGCGGCGTCCATGGCGATGCGCTCCAGATCCTTCTCGCGCTTGCGACGGAACCCTTCGCAGTCGATGCGCACGTGAGGCACGGGACCGTCGTTGCGGGCCATCAGGTTGACGATGTAATCGAGGGCTTTCAGCCCCTCGCCCTGACGGCCGGCCAGCAGGATGCGGCTGTCGGGGCCGGAGAGGTTAACCGAGCCGTCGGACTGGACGTTGACTTCGAGGTCAAGCCCCGCCGCCTTCAGGACTCTTTCAAGCAAAACGACAAATCCGCCGTCCGCTTCGGCCGCTTTCGCCGGTCCCGCCGGTCCCGCCGGTCCCGCCGCGGGGGCGGCGGGGCGGCGCGCTTCGACCTTCAGCTTGCGGCCGAAAAGCCCAAAGAGTTTTTTCTCTTCGCCGACGACGGTGAGGAGCACATCTTCCCTGGCGATGTTCCAACGAGACGCGGCGCGGTCGCGCGCCTCGTCTTCCGAGGAAACTTCCAGCACCAGCACTTCGTCGTCCTGAGTCTTCAGAATGTTTTCTTCCATAGTGCGGGAACCTCCTTCGACGTCAGGCTTTACTTACGCCGTTTGGGGATGAAGTCGCTGAAATCATCGTAAGCTTCACCGCTCTGCACGGCAGCGGAGGGGATTTCCCCGAGCTCGCGCCGGGGAGCCGGGCGGTTCTCTTTGACGGGACGGCGCGTAAAGACGGCTTTCTGAGCGGGCGCTTCGCCCTCGCGGGGCTTGTCCTTGAACAGGACGGGCTTCTCCTCTTTGGCCACCTTGCGCACCGTGAACCACTGCTGGATCACGGCGAACAGCGAGGACAGCATCCAGTAAAGGAGCAGCCCGCCGGGCATCGAAAGGCAGATGAACCCCATAAAGATGGGCATGACGACGTTCATCGTCGCCATCTGCGGATTGCCCTGCGCGCTGAGCTTCTGCTGATACCAGGTCAAAAAGACGATGAACAGCAACAGGAACGTGATCGGCAGCCAGACGCCGACGGCGGAAAGTCCTGCGGGATTGGCGCCGACGGCGCGGCACGTGTCCATGAAGCCGGCCGTCAGAGGATCGCCGCTGAAACCGACCGCCTTGGCAATCGAGGAGAGCACCGTGCCGGCCAGAGGCACGCCGCAGAAAGTGGACTCGCCGAACTGGGCGCTGGCGTCGCGCAGCACGTTGAACAGCAGGATCAGGATCGGCAGCTGGATGATCAGCGGCAGACAGCCCGAAGCCGGATTGACCTTGTTCTCCTTGTAGAGCGCCATCGTTTCGCGGCTGAGGGTATCGCGGTCATTGGCGTATTTTTCCTGAAGCACCTTGAGACGAGGTTGAAGACGCTGCATCTGCTGCATGCTGCGCATCTGCTTGGCGTTCAGCGGATGCAGCGCCAGGCGGACGATCACCGTCAGGGCGACGATAGCCCAGCCCCAGTTGCCGGTCATGCTGTAAAGGAAGTTCAAAAACTGAAAGAGATAATCACTCAGAGCTTTCCACAAAATCAAGTCACCTTCTCAGTAAATTTGTGAACCACGGAAAGAACCTGGAGCTTTTTTTCCGCGCCGGCGGCACCGGATCGAAACCGCCCTCGCTCCAGGGGCCGCAGCGGAGCAGCCGCCAGACGGCGAGCGCCAGCCCTTTCACGGGACCGTGGACTTTCAGCGCCTCGACGGCGTAACTTGAACAGCTGGGATAAAAACGGCAGTGATGGCCCAGCAGCGGCGAGATCCAGCGCTTGTAGCCGCGGATCGGCAGCACCAGGAGCCAGACGAAGAACCTACTGATACCAGATCGCACCGGGCCAGTCATCTTTCATAAAGCCTCTGCGCTTCAACAAAGCGCCAAGATCGGCATACACCTCGTCGGCTTTCGCCCGAAGCCCCTGCTCGTTCAGCATGCAGGCGAACCACCAGCCCTCTTTCATCCAGGGATGGAGACGGCGCAGCGATTCTTTGAGCATGCGGCGGCCGCGGTTGCGCAGGTGCGCCTTGGCGACCTTTCTGCCGACCGCCATGGCGAAGCGCGTTTTGCCGTCGGGCGCCTTAACAAACAACAACCGCACCAGCCTGCCTTTTAAACGACTGCCGGTGCGGAATAGTGTGTCGTATTCCCAGCCCTGTTTAAGCCGTAATGAAGCGGGATATGGGAAGACCAAGGCTTGCGGATCAGACGGCCAGGCGCTTGCGGCCTTTGGCACGACGCGCGGCGAGCACGCCGCGTCCGCCGTGGGACCGGGAACGGGCGAGGAATCCCATGCTCCTCTTGCGCGATCTGACGTGAGGCTGAAAAGTCTGCTTCATCCGATGTACACCTCCTCATCTAGGAACTCCAGCACGAAAATACTTTTCTGGATAGTTAATTCAGCCCTCGAACTATATCACATCCGGGGCGAAGTTGTAAATACGCAAATTCATTTACGAGCGCCGACCAGGCGGTATTTTTTCACGGGGACCGCCGGCAGACTGTTCAGGATTTTCCAGTCGGGGCGGGTCACGATGCGCCCGTCGAGGATCACCACGCGCCCCCGGTCGGCGCCGGTGCGGATCAGCCGTCCCGCCGCCTGGCGCAGCTGCATTTTGGCGCCGGGCAGCACCACCTTGACGAAATTTTCGCGGCCTTCCAGCTTGGCGCGCGCCTCGCCGACGGGATCGTCGGGATGGGGAAAGGGGATGCGGTCGATGATCACCTGCGTGAGCGCCTCGCCGGGCACGTCGATGCCCTCGCGGAACGACGCCATGCCCACCAGCACGCTGCGCTCGTTTTCCTTGAACAGTTCCAGCAGCTCCGTGCGCGGCAGGTCGCCCTGCACGAGGATGTTCAGCCGGTCCTTTTCAGCGTTCATCTTCAGATACGCGGAAACGGCCGTCAGCAGCCGCCGCGACGAGAGCAGGACCAGCGTCGCGCCGCCGTTTTCGCGCGCGTACTTGCGGCACACCCGCGCCACCGCGTCGGCGTAGCCCGGCGACATCACCTGTAGCCCCAGATCGACGACGTCGATCTCCATCAGCGAAGGCAGATTGAACGGCGAATCGAGCACCGCCGTCTCGTCGGGGGCCAGTCCCGTTTCATTGGCCCAGTATTCGAAAGAACGATCCACCGTCATCGTCGCCGACAGGGCGATGACTTTGATCTCGTCGCCGTCGAAGGCCGGCGGGATCAGGTCGCTGCCGTTCACGCAGGAGCTCTTCAGGCTGCCGCCCTCGCGCCAATAGGCCCATTCGGGATAGTTCTGCGTGTCGCAGCACCAGCGCAGCGAGTCGCGGAACGCCGTCAGTTCGCCGTTCCAGACGGCGATCCTGCCGTCGTCCTGCAGAGCGTTCGCGTCGCGCCCGCCGCCTGCGGCCGCTTCCTGAAGTTCGTCCAGATGGCCGATGATCCGGTCGCATTTGACCAGCAGCTCGGCCGTGTCGTTTTTCAGCTCCGGCGGATAGGCCGTGAAACTTTTCCCGTCGGGCAGCCGCGCGGCGAGCTGATCGAAAACGCTCTCGGAGACCCGGCTCAGATCGGCCACTTCCTCGGCGAAACGATCGGCCGGGCAGTCCACGCTGCGCAGCAAAGACGCCTCCACCTTGTCGAGGCGGGGCGCGCGCCGCAAAAGGCGCTGCCAGTCGCGCACGTCGACGCCCACCTGCGTGACCGCGCGGGCCGCGTCCTCCATCTTGTGCGCCTCGTCGCAGATCAGCAGTCCGAAAGGAGCCGGAAAGGGCTTGCGCTGCCCCAGCACGTAGGAGAAATAGACGTGATAGTTGGCGACGATGACGCGCCAATGCGACAGGCTGCGCATCACCTTGTTGTAGAAACAGCGCTCGTGATGCGGGCAATAAGGACCGAGACAGGTCAGATAGGACGAGGCGATGCGCTCGCGGGCCGGATGGGTGTCGCCCAGGCTCAGCTCGCTCAGGTCGCCCGTTTCGGTGGCGTAAAGCCAGCCGCTGATGTCGCGCGAAGCCTGCCCCTTATCGCCGCCGAAGTCGAGAAAACCTTCCGCGCCGATCTCGCGGGCCTTGCGGATGCAGGCGTAGTTGCCGCGGCCTTTGAGCAGTCCGTAGGGCAGGTCGAGCCCCAGCACGTCCAGCAGCGCGGGAATGTCCTTGTAGATCAGCTGTTCCTGCAGCGTGATGCCCGACGTGAGCACCAGCACGGTGCTGTTGTTCGCCACGGCCCACCGCATGGCGGGGACCAGCATCGCATAGGTTTTGCCGACGCCCGTGGGCGCTTCCGCCGCCAGAAGACGCCGGTCCGACTGCAAAAAATTCTCTATTTTTTCAGCCAGTTCGCGCTGCTGCCGGCGATATTCGAAATTCGGAAGGTGCGCGTTGAGAATCCCTTCGGGACCGAAAAAATCTTCCATGCGATCACCGTGTTTTTCTGATAGAATAGGCGGAGTTTTTCAAAGCGCTCCAGGAAGATATTTTACAAGGTAAATTTTCAGAGTAAATGCAACCTCGTCAAAGTAAATGCGACGGGGTTGCATTTACTTTGACAGGACAAAAGCAGCAAGCAGTCATTACGAACACATAATAACGATCAAGATTGCGCTAACGGAACAAATTCAAGGGGATGAAAAGCTGTTACGAGGAAATTGTCCGAAAAAAGTGCATACAAAAGTGATCCTCAACTGAAAGCAAAATTTTCAGTTCAGAGTTAATGCAATCAAGAAATTAAAAAGGAGCCGTTATTTACCGGCGAGAAGAGTCCGCTTTAAACAGATATCCTGTGGCGGAATAAGTTCGAGTCCGAGTAAATGCAATACATCCTCGCCATACAGGTTGATAAAGATCTCTGCAGGAGATTTTCCGTTAAATTTTT